>JAJXWH010000071.1 GCA_021781745.1 Bacillota bacterium
ATGTTTCAGTATATATATATATATATATATATATATATATATATATATAAATTTTATATTTTTTTATTCCTTAACACCATCTACTTTTTGATTTGTGTGGATTCTCTATTTTATCTTCAAATCCTTTAACAGTATAATGTTCTGTTAATATGGTTGGATCATATGAAATGTATCCACCTTGATAGTCAATATAACCATCGTTCATTTTATCATCTTTATGGCCTTTTTCTTCACTCATAATCTCCACTCCCTTTTAATTAAAGTAAGTTGTTTTTAACACAATAACTTTATTTATGTGTGGATGTCCATTGATTATTTGTTGCAGATTTTTCATGTTTTTTAGTAGATTCTTCCTTGTCGTAAGTAACTGGTACTGAGTTCCAATCGTTGTAACCCTCATTTTTACGTTCGCCACTACTATTTTCATTAGACTGAGAATTACTGCTAAAATTTTGTTGTTTGTTTGTTTCATCAGAACTTACACTATAAAAACTTTGAAGGTTATTAGAGTCACTCTTAGATCCTTTATTCATACTAAACACTTCCTTTCTACAACAATATATTGTCCACTAATGTGTTCTTTTATCCGTAATTTAATTATCCTCAATTTTCATTTTTATCATATTCTAGATCATTTAATATTTCTAAAAACATATTATACATTTCTACCTTCTTATCTTCATTAGATAGGATTTTAATGCCAAAAAATAAAATTAAAATAATATATATAATTACAAAAGCTGGTCCGAGTTTTTTTAAGTAATTATCCATGTATGAGAAAATACTACTTGCAGCTATTCCAGCCAAAAGCGAAGCTCCAATTCCACAGCCACCGCTAGTGTATGATCCAAGTTTTGATTTTATAAAGATTTTTTCCATGTTTATATTTATGTTTTTTTCAGATTCATACCATTTCCAAACTTTTTTATACATTATATAATTTGTTTTTGTTTTATCATTAGTAATTTTAAGAATTCTTTTAAAACAGCTTTTGTATTTTTCAATCATTTCTGGAGTGTATAACTTAAAATTATTAAAATTTTCTTTAGAAGCAATTATTTTCTTTCTAGAATTTATATTTCTTAGTTTTGAAAGATTGTTATTCTCCATTTTGATGATTCCTCCAAATAATTTTATCATAATACAAAACGTATCTTTATATTATATAAACTATTCAAAGTATTTATATAAATTGCTTATGAATCTTATTAAAAATTTAACATTAGCTTAATGATTTTTGCTTATGTTGGGCTAACCAAGGCTTATACAATGGATTTGTCCATAAAGTTCCATCAGAATATTCAACATTTATTACGCAGGCTATTTATTATATTCAATTTATAATTGCTTATTATTATGAAAAAAGGAGTTTCTTCATCTTGAAAATACTCCTTTTTATCATATTATTTGATTTTTTTATGTTTATTTATTATTAATATTAGCTTTTAAAACTTTATTCGAAGGTGTCGTATTATCGTCACCTCTAAGCCATGCATTTAGTAATGTCTCAGCAGCCCTTGTAGCTTGTTCTTCAGTAAGAGTTATTTTCTTTTCCCCATTCTTTTTATCCATAATAAAACTCTCCTTATACTAAATTTTATATTTTAAATTTTATAATATATTACAATCTACATATTTTGTATCAATCTTATGATATAGCTTAATGTGTGGAAGTCTCTATTAATTTCATATTTTATGTAATGTAACCCTTCTATTAAGGTTTCTTCATTGAATTTTTCTCTTAATATCATTAAAGTCAGTGTGTTGATATCACCATCTTTTGTATCAAAAATTCTGGATTTCTTAATAAATTCATTTTCCATAAGGCTTAAAATAAGCTCTTTTAAATCATCATTTATTTCTAATTCAGGCATTGATTCAAACACTCTAATACCTTTTGTGTTTTCACTTAAATTTTTTGCTTTGTTTATATCACAAGATACAAATATTGTATTTTTAAATTTAGCATCTATAAAGTCTGCACTATCTAAATTTGCTCCTTCAAATATAGTGTCCTCAAATTTAGCTTCCTTGAATTTACAACCTTTTAAGTTCGAACCTATGAACTCAGCTCCCTTGAAACTACATCTAAAAAAATTACATTTTTTAAAATGAGCCCCCCTTAAACTGGCATAATCAAAATTTGAATTTGAGAAATTACAATTATAACATTTACTTCTTTTAAGGTTTTTATAAATAAAATTTTTATTAGTTTTCTCAGCATTATCATAATAAAAACTTTCTGGTGCACTTCTGTTTACTGCCATTTAATCTGTCCTTCCATTAATTGAATTATTTAAGCTTAGATTTATATTTTACATATATATTAGCATATTTTTATAAAATTATATATAGTTACATAAATTTGATGATATTAGTGTTATAAAAAACTCTTTAAAATATTTAATTATTTTAAAGAGTTTTCCTATTTTAATATTTATTATTTATTGTAATATCCTTACCTCTTGAAACTCTTTTGGTTCTTAAATCGTCTCGTTCTCTTTCAACATAAGATTTTACTTTTGTTTGTGACATATCACCAGTTTTTAAAATTAATTTATCTTTCTTATTCTTTGACAATTACATCATCTCCTCTCTATTTTATATTATTAGAGTTCTTTTGATAGTTATGTATATTATTAAAAATATAATTTGATAAATTATGTTAATAGATGTAAAATATAAGTATATAATTAATAGAGTTTGGTAAAGAGAAATAATTATTAGTAAAGAAGTATGATTTACTGAATTATGTTTAATTATATCTAAAGTAACATTTTATTGGGAGGGAAAAATATGTTAAGCGAGAAATTATTTAAAGCTTTAAATGATCAAGTTAATTTTGAAATTTATTCATCCTACGTGTATTTAGCTATGGCTTCTTATTGTGAGTCAAAAGATTTAAGTGGATTTGCTAATTTTTTTAAAGTTCAATGTCAGGAAGAATTATTCCACGCTATGAAATTTTATGATTACATATTCCAAAAAAATGGAGTTGTAACCTTAGAACAAATTGAAAAACCAAATGGAGATTATGAGAGTATTGCTAGTGCTTTTGAATCTGGATATGAGCATGAACAAATGGTAACCAGCAGATTATATAGAATTGCTGATATAGCTACTGAAGAAAAGGAGCATGCTACGATTAGCTTATTAAATTGGTTTATAAATGAGCAAGTTGAAGAAGAAAATACTTTTAATACTATAATAAAGAAAATTAGAAGATGTGAAAATAACCCTGCTGCTTTATATATGTTAGATGATGAATTAGCAGCAAGAGTATATACTCCACCAACTACTACAAATGCATAATATTTTTTTATATGAAGATAATACAAATGTCTTTATGATTAAAATTTAATTTTTTTATTTACTTTTTGTCCCTTTTTATAGGGACTTTTTTTATATGATAAGATAGATATAATAGTATAAAATCTACTTTAAGTCAAATAATAATCGTATATTATCAAGATTAGGAGGTATTAAAAATTGAATGAAGGATTAGTAGTTTTAGTGCGTTCCATCATTGCATTCTTTTCTTTACTTATTTTCGCAAAGATACTTGGAAAACAGCAAATCAGCCAATTAACATTCTTTGATTATGCTCTTGGAATAACTATTGGATCTATTGCTGCAACTCTTACTACAGACTTATCTAGTAGAGCATGGCCGCATTTTGTTGGACTTTTTATTTGGTGTATCCTTGGATATTTAATGCAGGTAATAACTGAGAAATGGAGATATGCAGCAAAATATATTGAAGGTGAACCTACAATTGTCATTATGAATGGTAAGATAATGGAGAATGTATTAAGAAAAATGAAATATACGGCAGCAGATTTGATGGCATTATTAAGAAATAAAGATGTTTTTGATTTGTCACAAGTGGATTTTGCAATTATTGAACCCAATGGCCAATTATCTGTACTAAAGAAACCTGAATATGAGCCTTTGACACCAAAGGATATGAGTATAATAAAGGCGCCTAGCGGCATAAGTACAGAACTTATTTATGATGGAATCCTTATAGATCAAAATTTGAAACAACTTAATAAAACTGAAAAATGGCTTATGGATCAGTTAAAAATGTATGAAGTAAAGGATGTTTCAGAGGTATTTCTGGCAACTTTGACTCCTTCTGGTTCCTTGTATATAGATAAATATGATGATCATATGATTAAAACAACAGATATTGGTGATTATGAAGGCCCATACTAAGGAGGAAAATTATTATGAGAAAATTTTTAGTAATCTCTATACCTATAGTATCACTAGCTTTTTTTGTACTAATTATGCTTAGCGGAAATTTTTTGAAGAAATCATTTGGAAAAAATGACAATATTCCTGAATCAATACAATTAATTACTCAGGATATAGAATTGGAGAATTGGGAAAGTGCTAATGAGAGAACAGAGAGTTTATCAAATTCATGGAAAGGAATTGTTAAGAGAGTTCAGTTCAGTTCTGAAAGAGATGAAATAAATTCGTTCGATGCGAGTATAGCCCGCCTAAGTGGTGCTATAATGGCAAAAGATAAATCTGCTTCGTTTATGGAATTGAATGAAGCTTATGAACATTGGGAAGGACTAGGAAAATAATCATTAATTTATAATAAATTTTAAATTTGAAGGAGTAATTGATATAAGTATCAAGTACTCCTTTAAATGATTGACGACTATTTTTATATGAAGATTTATTGGTTTTATAATTTATAATCTAGTAGTTCCGAAGGATTTTAAATTTAATTATATATTAATAAACTCTCATATCTATAAAATAATAAATATGAGAGTTTATTAATTATTTATTATATTGTGGTTCTTCCTGCTTTACAAAGTCAAATCTTGATTGAAGGGTTTGTGCTACATTTTCCATTGTATTAGCAAGTTGATTAAACATTTGTTTTGCCTCTTGATTATCTGTGTCTAAAGAAAATGTCTTCATATCTGCAGCTAATCCTTTAGCACTAGCTAATGCGGTTTCAATTTTTGTTCCTGTTGGCATAAAAATTCCTCCTTAAATAATTTTTTATCGACCACTATATTTTGTTCATAATTAATTTTAATATTCTACTTACCTACAATGAAATTTATTCCTATTATTAAAGTTTAACCCATTCTGGCAGAATCATTAGCATTATTACTCATACTTACTAATTTGCAATTGCATTAATATATAAAAACATGAATTAAAATTATGATTCTTGGTTAAAGTAAATTCGAAAACATTCTAATAAGTAAAAGGAGGCTTTTATATGACTGCAATTTCAAAGGTAAAGCAAACCTTGGCCACATTAAAAGGAGCTGAGGCCACTTTAAAAATGTACAGTTTACAAGAGCGTGAAAAAAAAGCTAGTGCTGTATTTAAAACATCGTGTGAAGAAATAAGTAAAGTCAAAATAGATTTAGAAAAGAGAATCGGAAAAATGGAGTTTGAGGAACCCCAATATAAAGGCAACTAAACGAGGTGGAATATGAATAATTGGCTAATACTATTATTTAACTCAATAATTTTATTCTTTTTAGCAATAATTATATCAAAATATCTTAAAAAGAAAATCTTATCTAGGGCTACTCCCTTTGACTTTATTTCTTATGCTGTCATTGCAATTATAATAACATTAATGTCATTAAATATGATTGATAATATTTATTTTGGATTAACTACACTAGCAGTATGGGCATTGATGCCTCTAATCTTAGATTATGCTTCTATGAGGAGTAATTGGGTATACAATGTACTTCATGGTAAAGAAAGAGTTTTAATAAAAAACGGTAAAGTGATGGAAGATAACCTATCAAAAGAAAGAATCACTGGACAGGAATTTTTGCAAGAACTACGTTCTAAAAAAGCTTTTAACTTAGCTGATGTTGAATTTGCCGTAATGGAAACCACTGGAGATATAAATATCAGTTTGAAATCTGATAAGAAACCTGTTACTGCATCTGATCTAGGCAAACAGGTTGGATCAAAAACTGAACCTCAAACAGTTATTTTGGATGGAAACATTTTAAATGAAGGTCTTACTAATGCTGGATTAAACCAAGGCTGGCTTACAACCCAGTTGGAAATTAAAGGCGTTTCCCTTGAAAATGTTTTTATTGGTCAAGTAGATTCTTCTGGCGATCTATATTTAGATCTTTTTGATGATATGATTCAAGTTCCTAAAACAGAAATTAAAGAAATGTTATATGCCAGTATTGAAAAATGTCAAGCGGATCTTATGTCATTTTCTTTAGAGTGTGATAATGAAGCTACAAAAACTATGTATACACAAAATGCAGATAAACTAGAACAAGTTATGAAAAAATTAGAACCATACTTATTACGTTAGAAGGTGAATTAAATGTCAAATATGAAAAAGAAAAGAATGACTACAGCAGAGCAACAATATGATGCATTAGTAAGCAGTATTGAACCTAAAAGACCTATCTTCAAAAATTGTATTCGAGCTTTTCTTGTAGGTGGTACAATATGTGCAATCGGTCAAATCTTACAGTGGATTTTTATAAAATATTTTTATTTTGATGAAAAGACATCAGTTGGTCCAACTTCCTTAGTTTTAATTTTTTTTGCTGTTTTATTTACTGGTCTTGGAATTTATGATCATCTCAGTCAGTGGGCTGGTTCAGGATCTGCTGTCCCTATTACAGGTTTTGCAAATTCCATAGCTTCTGCATCAATTGAACATAAAAGTGAGGGCTTCGTACTTGGAGTAGCCGGAAACATGTTTCGTCTTGCTGGTGCGATTATTGTTTATGGAGTTTTTTCAGCAGTTGTAGTTGCTAGTATAAAAATGACAATAACATGGTTGGGGGCGATGTAAATGCTTAAAGGACATCAAACTTGGATTTTTGATTCTAAACCAACAATATTAGCTTCTGCAGCTGTTGGCGGTCCCTTTGAAGGTAATGGAGCTTTAGCCGATGATTTTGATATAATTTATGAAGATTTATGGCTTGGTCAAGATAGTTATGAAAAAGCAGAAAAAGCTTTACTTGAACATGCTTGTGAAAGAGCAATTCTGAAATCAAAAATACCAAAAGAAAGTATTAACTTTTTTATTAGTGGAGACTTAATGGATCAAATTATTTCAAGCAGCTTTACTGCAAGAACTTTAGGAATACCCTTTTTAGGGATTTTTGGCGCCTGTTCTAGCTCCATGGAAGGTTTGGCTTTGGCGTCTCAATTAATAGACAGCAAAGCCGCTAAATATGCTGTTGCAGCGGCATGCAGTCATAATGCATCTGCTGAAAAGCAATTTAGATACCCTACAGATTATGGTGTGCAAAGGCCGCCTACTGCTCAGTGGACAGTAACTGGGGCCGGAGCTGTAGTCCTTGGACAAAATGGAAATGGACCTAAGATAACTTCTGCTACTTTAGGAAGAGTTGTTGATATGGGAATTTCAGACCCTTATAATGTTGGAGCAGCAATGGCACCTGCCGCAGTAGATACAATTGAAGCTCATTTTAGAGATATGAATATTGATGCTACTAATTATGATCTCATTGCAACAGGAGATTTAGGAAAGGTTGGGCATGAGCTTGCCATTGCCTTATTAGAAAAACATGGCATTAATATGCCCAATAATATATTTACAGATTGCGGACTTTTAATATATAAAAAAGAACAACCGTCCTTTTCTGGAGGCAGCGGATGTGGCTGTTCTGCTACTGTAACTTATGGGCATTTACTTAATCGTATGCGAAAAGGAGAATTAAAGAAAATATTAATTGTTGCAACTGGTGCCTTAATGTCTCCAATCTCCTTTCAACAAAAGGAAAGCATACCTAGCATCGCCCATGCTGTTTCTATAGAATTGTAAAAAAAGAAGGTGTGAATTAAGTAATGGAAAAATTTATTTTCGCATTTATTATAGGGGGCTTGATTTGTGTTATTGGGCAGCTTATAATGGATATTTTAAAGGTTACCCCTGCACATACAACATGTACTCTAGTTGTAATTGGTGCAATACTTGGTGGATTGGGTTTATATGATCCTTTAGTAAAATTTGCAGGTGCGGGTGCTTTTGTGCCTATAAGCAGTTTCGGAAACACCCTAGTAACAGCCGCCTTAACTGATGCTCAAGATACAGGATTTATTGGAATATTTACCGGTGTATTAAAAACAGTTAGTGCAGGAGTATCTGCTGCAATAGTCTTTGGATTTCTTTCTGCTATGATATTTAAGCCAAAAGGCTAATTATATGATTGTTAATTAATAAAAATGTACTTAAGATCATAAAATAACCGCTAGCGAATAGTTTTTTCAAATTATTCACTAGCGGTTTATTTGAATGAAAATTAAAAAATAAAAAATTAACTCTATCTTTCTAATTCACCTTGTAACCAATTTATAAATTGAACTGCTGTTCTAGGTGAGCGAGCATTATACCATCTAACCCACTTCAACGCTTCAGCATGAAGATATTCCTTATCAACTTCTATTCCTCTAGATTCAGCAATACTGTCTATGACTTGTAAATACTCTTTTTGATCAGGAGAATAGAATGATACAGTCATTCCAAATCTATCTGCTAACGACAATTTTTCTTCAATTGAATCATGGGCATGTACTTCGTCTCCAGCCCTTTCGCTAAAGGTTTCCTTAACTAAATGTTTTCTATTTGTAGTTGCATATATTAATATATTATTAGATCGATTTTCTATTCCGCCTTCAAGAATTGTTTTTAATGCAGAGTAACTAGATTCTCCTTCTTCAAAAACTAAATCATCAACGAATATAATAAACTTTAAATTTTTATTTTTAAGGATTTTAATTATCTTCGTAAAATCTACAAGCTTTTCTTTATCAACTTCAATAAGCCTTAAGCCTTGAGAATAATATTCGTTTATTATTGCTTTTACTGTAGAAGATTTACCAGTTCCCCTTGATCCATATAGTAAGATATTATTAGCAGGATAACCTTTTAAGAATTGCTCGGTGTTTTTAATTATTACTTCTTTTTGATTTTCATATCCAGCTAAGTCTTTTAATCTAACAGGATCAGGAGCTTCAACTCCTCTAAGGTAAGTTTTATCATCTTCATGCTCCCAAACAAAAGCTCTATATTCACCAAATATTCCTGTACCATATTTTTGGTAGAATTCTATTATATCTTCTCTTAAGCTATCCCAATTCTCAGAATTAATTATATTTGATTTTAATTTATCTATAGCTTTAGGTTCATTAAGACTTAAAGTAGTATCTACTTCAAAATCTATAAGTGAATTAATTATTTCAGCTTCAAAATTTTTTGCTTTACCTTTTAATATAATATAATCTTTAAAATCTTTAGATTTTATGCTCGATATGTATTGCAGCGCTTTTAATTCATATTTTACTTGTTCTAAGATATGTTTATTATCTAGATTTTCACTGTCAATCATACTTGTGAAAGCATTGTTATCTAGAAAAAGTTTATCCAGTATGTATATTTTTAATGATATTATATTAGAAGAACTTAATAATTCATAGGTAAAATCATTATAAAAGCTTATAGCTTTTTCAACGGAAATCTCTTTTTTAGTTAAATATTTCAGTAAAGAACCATACTTTGTTAGTACACTGTCGTCTTTTATTGAAGTAAAAATACATAAAGAACTTATCATAATATTTGCTTTTTTAATTTGTTCGTATTCTGCGCACATGTTTATGCCCCCTTTAACATTTTGCATTTAGTAATATTCTACTACTATTACAGATTTTTTGCTATTATTTTCTAAAATAATACTTATTGCTCAAATAATTTTCCCCCAAGTAAAGCAAAGCTTTGAAGAACTAAAAAGCATTTAATATCAAATTTTTCTTTGCTTTGAATAAGTTCCCTAGCTTCTTCTTGTGTAACTAATAACGCCTCAATACATTCATCATCTTCTAAATTCTCATCACTTATTTCACCTTCGCAAGTGCAAAATACAAATGCTAAAGATTCATCGGTCATTCCAGCAGAGACATAAACCTTTTCTGATCCTTTACCTTTTATTATATTAACTAATTTTAGACCTGTTTCTTCCATTAGTTCTCTTCCTATTGTGCTTTTGGCATCTTCACCTGGATCAATAAGACCAGCTGCTAATTCATATACAAAATCATTTAAAGGAATTCTAAATTGTCTTATGATAACTAATTTCTTTTTCTCCTTATGGTATGCTGCAATTATTACTCCATCAGTCTTATCTTCTTTATTTTCAAAGAATTGCTTTTGAAGGGTATCATTATCCTTCCTTGAAGCTATAGTCCAAGTTCTAGTATTCCCAACTTTATTTTCATACTCTGCTTCATAAAGACTCAAATATCTTGTTCCTACTAAAGTTTTTAGTTTTGTAACTTTATTTTGTTTCATAAGTACGTTTCCTCCTGATATAAATAGAGATTATTTTATTTATTACAAATATTTTCTTAAGATAAATTATACTTCAAATATATCATTTATTCATCTAGTTAAATGATTGAAATTTTACATGCAAAAATAGAAGGAACTTAATTATTCCTTCTATTTTATGATTTAGATATCTTTTATACTTAAGCTTATTCTCTTATTCTCTTCATCAACAGCTAGGATTTTAGCTTTAATTTCTTGGCCAACCTTTAAAACTTCTGAAGGATGTTCAATTCTATTATGAGATATTTTTGAAATATGAACTAATCCATCTACACCTGGTTCTAATTCAACAAATGCACCAAAATCATTAAGTCTTACTACTTTACCAAGAACTATTGATTCTTCAGGGTATTTTTCTTTAGCATTATCCCAAGGCTTAGCTATAAGCTCTTTCATACTTAGAGATAATTTCTTAGCTTCTTTATCAAGACCGATAATCTTAACATCAATAGTTTGACCTTCCTTTAATACTTCGCTAACATCTTTAATATGATTCCATGAAACTTGAGATAAGTGTAATAAGCCATCTATACCGTTAACTTCAACAAATGCACCAAAGTTTGTAAATCTTTTTACTTCACCTTTAACTACATCTCCAAGGTTAAAGCTTTCCCAAGCTTTAGCATCTTCAACATTCTTAGAATCCTCTAATAATATTCTTCTAGAAGCTACTACTTTTACAGGATTCTTTAAAGAAAAATCAATTAATTTAACTTCTAAAGTTTTGCCTACATATTCATTTTTATCTCTAGTAAATTTAATATCAATTTGAGATGCAGGAATAAAGATTCTTACACCCTTATAATCTGCTACTAAGCCTTTTTCCTTAGCTTCTTTAATAGTAACATCAAAAGTGCTTCCATCAGTGAAAAGCTGCTCAAGTTCCTTAAATGCTTCATCTCTTTCAGATTCTAATCTAGATAAAACTACATATCCATCACTATTTTGTAATTTAATTACTTTAGCTTTTATATTATCTCCTACATTTAACTTTTCAGAAAATTCAACAGGATCTTCCTTTGCACTTAATTCAACAAATGGAATAATTCCATCAGATTTATATCCTACAAGTGAAACTAACACTGAATCCCTAGTTATTGAAAGTATTTCTCCTTGCACTTCATCACCAATAGCAAACCTTTTATCTAGTTCATTCATTAATGATAATTGATCTTCAAAATTATTATTTTCTGTATTCATAATATCTAGTACCTCCCTAATAATCCAATCTGGTGTTGATGCACCAGCTGTAACTCCTATTTTTTTTATGTTATTATTTTTAATAAAATCCATTGGCAGTTCTTTAGCATTTTCTATGTGTATTGTATTTTTGCAATTTTCTTTTGCTATTTGATATAACTTTGTTGTATTTGAACTGTTTTTTCCACCAATAACTATCATAGCATCTGTTTCTTTAGATATTTTATTCGTACTCTTTTGACGTACATCTGTAGCTGCGCAAATAGTATTGAAGGCTAAAACTTCTTTTACAGAGTTTAAGTTCTTTAATGTATTTTCCCAATTTTTCATTTTTTCTGTTGTTTGAGCTACTACACAAACCTTTTGCGGGATGTCTTCTTCAAAAGTACCATCTTTAGTAATTATGGCCTTATTATCGCACCAGCCGTTAATACCTATTACTTCTGGATGATCTTTATCACCTAATATTACTATATGATATCCTTCCTTTGAATATTTCTTAACCTTATTTTGAATATTAGTCACAAATGGACATGTAGCATTTACAACAGTTAATTCTCTTTTCTCTAGTTCGTTCAATATATTTTCTGATACTCCATGAGACCTAATAACGATAACATCGCCAGTTTTTAATTTGTCTATATCTTCAAATTCTATTGAAAATATATTATTTTCTTCTAAAAAAGTAACTACGTCATTATTATGTATTAAAGGTCCCAAGGTGTAAATTTTCGAGTTATATTCTTTTTGTATTCTAAGAGCTTCTTTTACAGCCCTTTGTACTCCAAAACAAAAGCCAGCATTTTTAGCTAAAATAACTTCACTCATTATAATCTCCTTGTTATTTTCCTTTTCTTATGTACTCTGTAATTACATCTACAACTTCATCTATATCGAGGTTAGTAGTATCAATTTCGATAGCATCATCTGCTTTTCTTAGAGGATCAATACTTCTATTGCTATCAATATAATCTCTATTTATTATATCCTTTAATATCTGATCATATGAGCATTCTATATTTCTTTCTTGTAATTCTTTGCATCTTCTTTTTGCTCTTTCTTCCGGACTAGCTGTTACAAAAAATTTAAAACTTGCATCTTTTAGCACTACAGTTCCAATATCTCTTCCATCCATAACTACGTCAAACTTATTTGACATATCCTGTTGAAGTTTCACAAGCATAGCTCTTACTTCAGGAATACTTGCATAGTTTGAAACTATGTTACTAATACTTGGTGTAGTAATTTGTTCTTGAATATTCTCATCATTAAGTATTAATTCATCATTTTCAAAATGCATTTCCATTTTACTTATCATATTGCAAATTTCATCAACTTTTTCTGGCGATAAATTGTTTTCCTTAGCTTTTAAAGCTACTGCTCTATACATTGCTCCTGTATTTATGTACATTAGACTATATTTTTTACCAACTAGTTTGGCTATAGTACTTTTGCCTGCTCCTGCTGGTCCATCTATTGCTACTGAAATTTTCAAAATTTTCTCCTCATTTCTATATCCCATAATTTTACGCCTTCTATAAGATTATATAATTTTTTAGTAATTCAAACAAGAAAATAATTTCCACTTATTAAATATTACTTCCAGCTATAAAACCAGTAGAAAATGCTATTTGTACATTATACCCGCCTGTAAAAGCATCTACATCCATTACTTCTCCAGCAAAGGAAAGATTATTAATTATTTTAGATTTCATTGTTGAAGGATCAATTTCTTTAATATCTATCCCGCCTGAAGTAACAATTGCCTCAGCTATTGGCCTTAATCCTTTAATTTCAAAGGTTAAATCTTTTATTACTTTGACTAAATTTTTTCTCTCTTCTTTAGTAATTTCATTAACTTTCTTATTTTCTAATATTTCTGATCTTTGTATAATCAAAGGTATCATTTTTTGTGGTAATAATTCATCTAAGGAGTTTTTAAAATCTTTATTTAAGTTCTTATTAAAATCCTTTTGAATGCGCTTATCTAACTCCCCTAAATTTAAAGCAGGTTTTAAATCTATATGCAAAGTATATTTTTTCCCTTTTTCTATATATCTACTACTACTTAAAATAAGCGGGCCTGATACACCAAAGTGAGTGAACAACATTTCTCCAAAATTTTTATAAACTAGTTTTTTATCATTTTCTTTTATTGAAGCCTCAACATTTTTTAAGGATAACCCCATAAGTTCTTTTGTTTCACTATTCTCTATTTCTATAGGAACTAAAGCTGGACTTAAAGGAACAATGTTATGACCTAACATTTGTGCAAATTTTTGACCTTCTCCTCTCGAACCTGTTAGTGGATATGATGCACCACCTGTTGCCATAATAAAATAATCTCCGCTTAAAATTTCTTCGTTGTTTATTTCAAGGGCTGTTATTATATTATTTTTAAATTTAATATTTGTTACTTTAGAATTTAGTATAATCTTAACATTAGTTCTACTTAAAGCATTTGAGAGTCCTCTTATAATATCCGATGATTTATCAGACTCAGGAAAGACCCTGTCTCCTCTTTCTGTCTTTAACTTAATTCCTTCATTCTCAAAAAAATTAATTGTATCTTCATTTGTAAAACTATATAAAGAACTATATAAAAAATGAGGATTACCTGGTATATATTCGAAGAACTCAGATATGTCTTTTGCATTAGTGACATTACATCGTCCTTTACCAGTAATAAATAGTTTTTTTCCAATTCTTTCGTTTCCATCTAATAATATGACATCGTGTTTCTTTGCAGCCTGCAGGGCAGCCATCATACCAGCTGGACCTGCACCTATTACAATAACCTTACTCAATCTTCAAAATCACTCCCGTTAATTCAATTAAGAGTTAATAGTAAACAGTTAATAATTACAAAACTAACTCCAGCAGTATAATCCTTAACAGAACTTACTGCCATGCTGTTTTGAAAAGCCACAGGCTTTTCTTCCTCAAACTGTAAATTGTAAACTGTTAACTGCTAACTGATTTAATTATCTGTTATCTATTTTTTCTGGATACATATCATGATTCATCATTCTATAATTAGCCATTTCTTCGTACTTAGTACCCTTCATTCCATAATTACAATATGGGTCTATACTTATTCCGCCTCTTGGTGTGAATTTTCCCCATACTTCAATATATTTTGGATCCATAAGTTTTATTAAATCCTTCATTATTATATTCATGCAATCCTCATGAAAATCTCCATGATTCCTAAAACTAAACAAATATAGTTTCAAAGATTTGCTTTCAACCATTCTAATATTTGGAATATAGCTTATATAAATAGTAGCAAAGTCGGGCTGTCCTGTTATTGGACAAAGACTAGTAAATTCAGGACAATTAAACTTAACAAAATAATCATTATCAGGATGCTTATTTTCAAATACTTCTAATACATCCGGATTATATCCAAAATCATATTTTGTTCCTTGATTCCCAAGTAAAGTAATTCCCTCTAGCTCTTTTGATTTTCTTCCGCTTTCACTCATTGTTTTTCTCCTTTAATATTAAATTATACTGTAAATCAATTTTATTTATTAATTATTATTTTTCTTGCTTTCAAGATAAGTTTCTAATCCCTTACTTCTAAGCTTACAAGCCGGACATTCACCACATCCATCTCCTATAATTCCATTATAGCAAGTTAATGTTTTGTCTCTTACATAATCTAATTTCCCGAAATCGTCTGCCATCTTCCAAGTTTCAGCTTTATCAATCCACATTAATGGTGTATGAACAACAAAATTATAGTCCATTGCTAAATTTAGTGTCACATTTAAAGACTTTATAAAAATATCTCTGCAATCTGGATAACCGCTAAAATCAGTTTCGCACACTCCAGTTACAATATGCTGAGCACCTTTAACTTTCGCTAATACTCCTGCAAAAGTTAAAAATAACATGTTTCGACCTTCTACAAAAGTTGATGGCAATTCACCATCTTCGCCTAGCTTAATTTCTATGTCATCTCTTGTAAGAGCATTAGGAGCCAATTGATTTAATAACTCCATATCTAAAATATGATGTTCAACACCTAATTCCTTTGCTATATTTATAGCACATTCTATTTCTAATTTATGCTTTTGATTGTAGTTAAAGGTAACTGCTATTACCTCGTCAAATTCTTTAAGTGCCCAAAATAAGCAGGTAGTAGAATCTTGCCCTCCACTAAATACAACAACAGCTTTCTTATTCATATCTAAACCTCCAAAATCATATATATCTATATTAAATTATTTCATAATCAATAAAGCTTCTTGCCTTAACATATCATTTGTTTGAAACTTTCCAATAAATGTAGTAGTTGTAGTAAAGGTACCTGGTTTTTTTATTCCTCTTGAAGTCATGCAGCTATGCTCTCCTGTTATAAGAACACCAACATCTACACTACCAGTAGCCATTGAAACTATTTCTGCAATATCACTGCCTATGCGCTCTTGAAGTTGAAGTCTTCTGCCCACCATATCTGCTATTCTTGAAATCTTGCTTAAGCCTATAATTTTTTCCTTTGGTATATATACTACAGTAACCTTCATATTATACATAAGTGCTAAATGATGCTCACAATAGCTATGTATAGGAATATCTTTAACTACAACCATATTATTATGGCTTTCAGTAATGAACTCCTCATTTTCAAAAGTTGTTCCAAATTTTTCTGCTATTTCTTTATTTGTAAGAGTCATTCCTTCAAATACTTCTTCATACATTTTTGAGACCCTTTTTGGTGTATCAAGTAACCCTTCCCTATCTGGGTCATCTCCTAATGCAATTATTATTTCTCTTATACATTCCTCAATTTTTTTAGTATCTATCTTCTTTGGCATCTCAAAGCCTCCTCATATTTATAAACCTATTTGATGATATAACTAATATTTACATGCTAAGATATTAATCAAACTCCTCTTGCATTTTTATCCCAAATAATTTTATGCAGCTGTATTTGTAACCTAACCTTGTTTAATTTTTTATTTTTCATAAATTCTACAATATCTTGCATATTTATTGTCCCCGAAACAGGACTTAAATAAACTAAGCATTTAGAGGTTAAATCATGTTCTTGTATAATATCATAAGCCATTAACAGGTCTTCTGTATTGCCAATAACAAACTTATATACATCATTTTTACCTACAACTTCTAAATTATTTAAATTCATTTCACTCATCATATTACTGCTTAGCAATTTGTAATCTACTATATAGCTTATATTATTTTTAGTATGTCTTCTCTTAAACGGTTCTATATCTATAGCACCATTGGTTTCTATGTGAATTTTTAAATTATCATCTTTATTTAGTAAGCCTAAAAGTTCATCTATATTATCTTGAATTAATGGTTCTCCACCAGTTAAAGTAACATTTGCTACCTTATTTTCTTTTATATAATTATAAATTTCCACAGAACTTAATACTTCACTAATATTATCAGTGCCCCAGGAATAAATTGTGTCGCACCATGAGCATCTTAAATTACATCCTTGAAACCTTATAAAGATTGCAAGTTCTCCTGAACTAGGTCCCTCTCCATCAATTGATAAAAATTTCTCAATTATGTTAAACATTTTTACCTCCAATTAATCTTCTGTGTATATACAACTATTATTAGGAGTTTCAAATAACTCGACTTCGCATACAGATAATCCTTTTGCCTTTAGTTTATTAAAAATATCTCTTGACATTTCTTCAGCAGTAGGCCTGTAATCTACAAAATAAATATCAAAGTCATTTGGAACTTCAGATAATTTTTTAGCTATATTATGTCCTTCCTCATTATCTTCAATAACTAACTTATGATCAAAAATTTCTTCTATTTCCTTTAAGGCATCTTTAAAATTAGAAAAATCATCAACCATTCCTCTGAGTTGTCCATCTGAATGCAGAGTTTCAGACTTTAGCTTAACTATCAATCTATATCTATGCCCATGAATATTAGAGCATTTGCCTTTATATCCACTTAAATAATGTGCTGTGTCAAATTGTACTTCACTCTTTATTTTAAACATATATTACTCCTTATTTTAATTATCATTATTATTTATTTTATACTTTGCTTATATTAATAAGACTAAATGTAAATACTTAAATTAAGTTATTTTTGAACATAAAAAAAGTTAATTTTGTATAACTAAAAACTAGCACAACAAAATTAACCTTAAATTTTAAAATTTAAAATTAAAATGCCTAGTTTTGTTTAAGGACAGGATGGTCATAACGAACTGTCCATATGTAATTTACAAGGGTAATCATAACATATTTCATATTAATATGCAAACTTTCTGTTGTAATTCATATTAATATGTTATAATTAGCAAGAATAATTTTTTTATTTTTACATTTGAGGAGGTCTTTCTTTGAAAACCAAAATGGGATTTGGGCAGAAATTTGCATATAGTTTTTATGATTTTGCTGCCTATAAAGAGTTCGTTATTCAAGGACTTAGAAAAGCTATTTTTTATACTTTTCTTGTTTCTTTGATTTTATCAGTAATAACTAATATTAAAACAATAGACACATTTAATTCTGAAATTTCAAGTGTACAAGCAACATTTATACATAGTGCACCAAATTTTGAATTTAAGGACGGTATACTTTCAGTAAGTTCTAATGAACCAATTTATTATAAACATAATGATACCATGTTTATCGTAGATACAAGTGGCAAAACAACTAGTTCAGTTTTAGCTCCGTATAGTGATGGTATATATATAAATTCAAACACTCTTACCCTTAGGCAAAATTATAATACAGTTCAAACAATTAGTTTGTCAGAGTTTAATCAATTTGGTGACTTTGTTTTAACAAATAAAGCTGTTCTTGATTTGTTTTCAGTTTCAAAATTGATAGTTCCAGTTTTATTACTTATATTAAATCCAATCTTTTCATTTTTAGCAAATTTGGTTTCAATATTTGCAATATTGGCACCTTTTAGTTTGTCAATAAGCACGCTTATGGAGGTGAATTTAAGCTATGTTAAAGCCTGCACATTAAGCTGCTATGCCATAACTTTACCATTATTACTTGAAGCTTTACTATATGTGGCAGGGATAGATATTCCTGAATTTTATATTATATTCTATTTAATTGGTGTAGTTTATTGTGGGCTAGCAATTAAAGAAATAAAAAAAACTGATAAGTCAAATTTAAATTATATGAACTAAGTTTTAAGTAAATATTTAAATTAAAGGAGTAGATCAATCTACTCCTTTAATTTAAATCTATTTTTGAGTAAAAGTAAAAATTGAAGTAATATGAAGTATATCAAGTAAAATAACTATATTGATGCAAACTAAAATTCCGCATAGAATATCTTCTAACTTTCCATTTGTTTTAAATTTGCCTAAGGAAAATTTCTTTTTACTAAAAGGATAAAACCATGGTACCCCCCCAATAGTAAAACTATCCAATACTAAGTGAGATAATATTCCTAAAAAAATACCCTTTATGCCTAACATTAATATCTTATTATTAGTAATACCAAAGCTCATTGAATACAAAAGTAAATATATAAGCGGGCCATGAAATAATTTTCTATGTCCTGCAAATTTATTTATTGCACTTGAAACCACTTTTGTCTTTTTTCCAATATAACTATTTTTGTGGTCTATATCAGGTAGTATACTACCAAGTATTGCACCACCTATGAATGTTACTGTTGATATTACTGGCAAACCTGCCATTTGTGAACTTATGTATAATCCTGATAGTATTCCTCCATTTAAATGTGTTTTATAATTCATTATGCCCCCTACTTTCAATTTAGGCACATGAAAATAAATAACAAGTCCAAAGTTGCCATGGATATTTTTCATCAGGCAAGGAGGCAAGTTGCCCTCATAGCGGGCCTATTAGGTCAATTTACCGACGCAGCATGATGGAAAATAGGCTGGCAAATGGACTTGTTATTTTTTGATTGTGCCTAAGTATAATTTTATCTTTCGTTTATTTTTTAAACAAGAAAATTCCACTAAAATAATAATTATTCTAGTGGAATCATATTTTAACATAAATTTCATAAGTAAAGCAATTATTTATCGCTATTAGAACTTAAAATATAATTTTGCCTAAATTCTATCTTGTATTATCGTTCTTATCAGAACATACTTTTTTTGCTTTACATCCATCGCATCCGCAATTACATTTTCCTTTTGAAGAGTTTCTTAATGATTTAAAAATTACATATCCAGCAAAACCTACTATTACAATAGTTACTAGTATCTCTATCATTTAAGTTTCACCTGCCTTAATAATAAATTTGAGATAATAATATAGTTTACACAAATTTTTAAAAGAATAAATGATTCATTTTTAAGTAAAAATATGCCAGCCTTATGACATACCCTCCAAGGTTAAATACAAGGAAAGCAGCGATCCAAGCAACCACTAATTGAAAAAATATAGAGAATATAGTTAGCTTAATTCCATATTCCTTATGCATAGTTCCTATTGTAGATATACATGGAGTATATAACAATATAAACACTAGAAATGCATATGCAGAAATAGCAGTAAAATGACTTGGTAGAATAAGTGATAAATCTCCTGAATATATTACCTGCATTGAAGCTAGAACTGATTCTTTAGCAAGGAGCCCTGAAAGCAGCGAAACTGCTGATTGCCAGTTGCCAAAACCTAAGGGTGCAAATATTGGTGCAAGTATATTGCCAATTGATGCTAATATGCTGTCATCCACTTTTTCAACCATTCCATAAAAATTGAAATTAGATAAAAACCATACAACAACACTCATTGCAAATATTATAGTTGATGCTTTTTGTAGAAAGCCCATAGCTTTGTCTAAAGTTTGTTTATAGATTGACGAAATCTTAGGCATTTTATACTCAGGAATTTCAATAATAAAAGGTTCCTCATCTTTTCTGAAATATGTGTTTTTGAATAGAATCCCTAGTAAGAATGCAACTATAACTCCAAGTAGATATAGTGATGATACAGCTAGTCCTCTATGAGATTTAAAGAAAACTGCTGCAAATACTGTATAAACAGGTAATCTTGCATTACAAGACATAAACGGCACTAGTAACGCTGTTAACTTTCTGTCTTTTTCACTTTCTAAAGTTCTGGCTGTCATTATTGCAGGAACTGTGCAACCAAAACCTATAATCATAGGAATAAATGCTTTCCCTGAAAGACCCATTTTTCTCATCAATTTATCCATCATAAATGCAACTCTTGCCATATAGCCGCTATCTTCTAAAATAGTAATGCATATAAATAATACTAAGATTATTGGTAAAAGGACTAAGATGCCACCAACACCAGAAATTATTCCATCAACTATAAGAGAACTAAACCAAGATGAAGTACTTGAAAGTAAAATTCTTGCATATGGAATAAGATAATCATTAAGTGATGAATCCAAGAAATCAGAAATTGGTTGTCCAACCCAAGAGAAAGTCAATTGAAACATTAAGGCCATTAATAATATAAAAATTGGGTATGCTAGAATAGGATTAAGAACAAACTTATCCAATCTTTCAGTAATACTTTCTTTTTTTGTTGTATCGAAGGTTACACATAAATTTAACACGCCTTCGATAAAACTATAGGCTTCTTTCTCAGATGAAAAATCAAATTTTTTATTATTTAATGTCTTTTTAAAATTTCCTTGTTTTAATCTATCTTCTATTTTATCAATTCCTTGATTCTTTCCAGCTATTATTGGAATAACTTCGACATCTAATTCTTTTGCTAATTTATCATAATCAATAATTATTCCTTTATTTTCACAAACATCTATCATATTTAAAGCTAAAATTATTGGCTTATTAAATTGCTTTAGTTGAGTTGTTAAATATAAATTTCTGTTAAGATTTGATGCATCAACAATATTTAAAATCAAATCAACATTTCCGTCTTCTAAAAAACTTTTTGATACTTTTTCTTCATTTGAAAAAGTATCCATAGCATATATTCCTGGTAAATCTACAATTTTAATATCTCCAGAAAGAAAGCCTTCCTTTTTATCTACTGTTACGCCAGGCCAATTTCCTACATACTGATTTGAGCCTGTAAGTGCATTATATAATGTTGTTTTTCCTACGTTTGGATTACCAAGTAAAGCTACGTTTATCATGAATTTAAGTCTCCCCCATTTGCATATAAAATAAGATTTTTTAGCTAAAGTATACTACTATTAATTATACTATATTTTCTTTAAATGTATATTTTTAGCATCATTTTTTCTTATAGCTAAATCAAAACCTCTAAAATTAATAATTATTGGGTCCCCTAGGGGTGCTGTTCTCCTAAGTTCTACCTCAGTACCTTCAATGCATCCTAAAGCAAATAACCTTTTAATTAGTTTCGAATCTCCTTTAATAGATGTAATTATTCCTCTTTCGCCTGGACTTAAATTACAAATACACATAATAATAACACCTCCTAATTGAAATCATTTATCATATAATTAAGAATATCATTATTGTCTATATTTTTCAATATTAAATGGTATTTTTAGAACAATTTTATTCTATTCTCTCAAATTATTTTTTTATAGCATAAAATCCACATTGCATCTTGTTTGCCTAAGTAATGATGAACCTGTATAGCTGTAATTATATTTACTCTATTACTTATGCATTTACTTAATTCTTATGAACTGCATTTTGGTATAAAATTTATTCTTTCCATTGATTTTTCTTTAAATTTTTGCTTTACCAGCATAAGCATTTCCTCTTTTATTCATTTTTAGCTGCTTATACTGTAATTTTATTCTAATTAATGTTATAATCCAAATATATATTTTTTATATTTATTATAACTATAGCTTATATCATATATTATAAATTTCAGAATTACTTTACATAATAAAAATTATCCCAGATTATTCACGACACATTAAAAAGCCATGCTTTGCATGGCTAAGATACTGAATTCTATAAATATTGAGCTTTCACTTAAAAAGTGATAAAAAATATAGAAAATGAGACTCAAATTTGTTAT
>JAJXWH010000072.1 GCA_021781745.1 Bacillota bacterium
AATGTTTTTGTCTTGCAAATATAAAATATCTCAACTTTTTAGGGGTGGCAAGTTATTTATATAAAAAATAAGAAAAATCAAAGGGTTGCTGTCTTAGTTAGATAAAAAACTTTGACAGTACCTAAAAAATTAAGGGGGAATATTTATGGAAAATTTAAATAAATCATGTTTTATGTGTGGAGCAGTTGATAGTGATGGTATAATATTAAATGGAGAAAAGATTTGCAGGGCATGTGAAGAAAAAATTGTGAAGGCAAATGTAAATGATTCAGATTATGATGTATATAAAGATGCAGTTAAGATAATTTTATTTAACGAACATGCTAAAAGGTGAATTATTTTTTACACATTTTTTAAGGTAGGGGTTTACAATGGAAAAAGGTTTATTTATAGTTTTTGAAGGTGGAGAAGGTTCTGGAAAGACAACAGCAATTGATGAAATATATAATTGGATTACAGACAACAAGTTTAACTGTATAAAAACTAGAGAACCCGGTGGAATTAAAATATCGGAACAAATAAGACAAGTTATTTTAAGCAAAGAAAACAATTCAATGGATTCAAGAACTGAAGCATTGCTTTATGCAGCAGCAAGAAGGCAGCATCTCGTGGAAAAAGTAATACCTGCGCTAAATGATGGAAAAATAGTTCTTTGTGACAGATTTATATACTCTTCGCTAGCATACCAGGGTTATGCAAGAGGTTTAGGTATTGAAGAAGTTATGAGTATAAATAAATTTGCAGTTGGAGAATATATGCCTGATATTTCAATATTATTTGATCTTGATCCTAAGATTGGATTAGAAAGAATTAATAATAGTGATTGTAGGGAGATTAATAGACTAGATTTAGAAAAGTTAGATTTTCATGAGCGAGTAAGAGTAGGCTATAATATTGTATATGAGGAAAATAAAGATAAAATTATAAAAATAGATGCAAGTAAATCAAAAGAAAACGTAATTGAGGAAATAAAAAATATATTGAAACCTAAAATATGGACAAATATAAATTAACAAATAAATAAGATTTTATTTAATTTGTGGTAAAATAATAATTAGTAAATTATTATTTTAAGGGTGGTAATTATGAAGTTAGTAATTGCAATTGTTCAAGATGAGGATTCAATAGATGTTATAGAGGCATTGACAGAAGAAAATTACAGGGTTACAAAATTAGCAACTACAGGAGGGTTCCTTAAATCAGGTAATACTACATTAATGGTAGGAATAGAAGAAGATAGGGTTCAAGCTGTTATAGAAGTAATTAAATCAATATGTAAAAAGAGAAAGGAAACATTGGTTACACCGACTACTTTAGGAGGAAGTGAAGGTGGATATATGCAGCAATATCCTATACAAATTAATGTAGGAGGGGCTACAATTTTTGTACTTGACGTAGACCAATTTGTAAAAATATGATACTAAGGAGAGAGAAGCATTGAGAAAAATTATTGGTCATAAAGATATTATTCACAGTATAGATAATAGAAAATTAAATGACTCATTTTCTCATGCGAATTTAATAGTTGGAAATGATGGAATTGGAAAGAGTTTAATAGCTAGATATATTTCTAATAATATTATTAAAGAAAAAGGTGATGTAGAAAGTGTTGATATTGTAAAATATCACCCTTCTTCTAACTCCTTTGGAGTTGATGATGTGAGAAATATAATAAATGAAGTTAATAAGAAACCTTATGAAGGGGATAAAAAGGTATTAATATTATATAGGTGTGATAAATTAACAGCCCAAGCTCAAAATGCATTGCTTAAAACTATTGAAGAGCCTCCCAAGGGAGTATTCTTAATATTACTGAGTGATTCTTTAGAAATAATTTTAGATACTATAAAATCTAGATGTCAAATATACAAATTAACCCCATTAAGCAAAGACGAAATTTTAGAATATATTGATTATAAATATACTGATTTATCTTTAGAGGATAAGAAGTCTGCAATAGCATATAGTGCAGGTGTGCCAGGAAAAGTAGATAAATTTTTAAATGATGAAAGTTTAAAAAAGTTAAGAGATATATGTATAGAACTTCTGGAAGATATTATAAAAAGGGAGCAAGGAATCGTTTTAAAGTATGAGGAGTTGTTGAAAAACTCAAAAGATGATAAGTTTGAGCTACTAAGTATACTTCTATCATATATAAGAGATATTATGATTTTTAAAGAGCTTAATAATACTGAATTTATTGTAAATTTTGATAAGATATATAAAATAAAGGATATATCAAGAGGATTATCTTATAAAAAGTTAAATATTATGTTAGAATACATAGAAGAAGCCAGAATAAATTTTAATAGTAATACAAACTATTCAATGACTGTAAGTGTTTTACTTATGGGATTTGCGGAGGTATAATTAATGATAAATGTTATAGGAGTAAGATTCAAAAAGGCAGGAAAAATATATTATTTTAGTCCAGCTGAATTACCTGTTAAAAAAGGGGATTATGTAATAGTCGAAACAGCTAGAGGAGTGGAATTTGGCGAATGTGTCATTGGAATCAAAGAAATTACAGAAGAGGATATAGTTTCACCATTAAAAAATGTTATTAGGATAGCTGATGAAAATGATATTAATAGGCATAAAGAAAATAAAGATAAAGAAAAAGAAGCCTTGAATATATGTTTAGATAAAATTCAAGAGCATCATTTAGATATGAAATTAATAGATGTAGAATATACATTTGATAATCATAAAGTTATATTCTATTTTACAGCAGATGGTAGAGTAGATTTTAGAGAATTAGTTAAAGATCTAGCTACTATATTTAAAACTAGAATAGAGTTAAGGCAGATTGGTGTACGTGATGAAGCCAAAATGGTTGGAGGACTTGGGCCATGTGGAAGGTCTATGTGCTGCTCTGCATTTCTTGGAGACTTTGCATCAGTATCAATAAAGATGGCGAAAGAACAAAATTTGTCATTAAATCCTACTAAAATATCTGGAATATGTGGAAGATTGATGTGCTGTCTAAATTATGAGCAAACTACATATGAAAATATAAGAAAAAAACTACCTAAGGTTGGCTCTATTGTTAAAACTGAAGCAGGTAATGGAGAAGTTATTAGTAATTCTATAGTTAAGGAAATCGTCAAAGTTAAGGTTAGGAGAGGAGACGAAGAGGTAGTTGAAGAATTTAAAATAACTGATGTAGAACTTGTTTCAGGTAAATACGAAGATACAATAGATGAAAATAATATTAAATTAATTGTTGAATCAGAGGAAGATAAGAAGTTAATAAAAGATCTTATTAATGAGGAGTAGGAGGATTTTCTATGAAATCTGTTATTAAGATTTGTAATATGGAATCTCAAAAAGATGTTAGGGTAATCCAAGAAACAGTTGTCAGCAATTATGGTGTAATAGCTACTGAAATATCTCTAATTAAAAAAGAAATAATAGTAATATACAATGAGACTTTTTTAAATATTGGAGAGATTGTAAATTCAATAGAAGATTTAGGTTATATAGTAATTTGATTTCCAATATTAAGTTAGTTACTAAAAAATAAGTCGTCTAAAGCACAAAAGACTTTAAAAACATTAGAATACATGATAAAATGTAAGAGGTTAATTACCACAATTTATTAGGAGGTGTTCTAGATGGCATTTGTTATTAATGATTCATGTGTTAGTTGTGGAGCATGCGCTGGAGAATGTCCAGTTAGTGCTATAACTCAAGGAGATACTCAATTCGTTATTGATGCAGATACTTGCATTGATTGTGGAAACTGTGCTAATGTTTGTCCAGTAGGAGCTCCAAATCAAGAGTAATAAAAAGAGAGATCGTCTTTAGACGGTCTTTTTTTATTGCAAAGATATATAAATTATTAAGTAAAATATTCAATGTTAGGTAAGAAGCACTATTCTTAGTTGTAAGGTGGCGTTAGTAATATACAATTATATTCAGAATTTAAATCTAACTTTGAAATATCTAATACATTAGAATCTAGTTTCTTTACAAATTTTACTGAGATAATAAAATCTTTAGGATCATCTAGATACAATGAAGTGTTGTTAGTTTTATAATTCATAGGAATTATATATTTTGGTAAAATCATTTTGCAAAGTTTAGCAGCTTCAGAGCCATTCAATGTAAAGTGACCTCCTATGGGAACAAATAGAATATCAATGTTTTTTAACTTTTCTAGAGTAAATAGACTAGGAATATGACCTAAGCCTCCTAAATGGCAAAGCGAGTATTTATTGTCTTTAAATATATAAATAATATTTGGACCTCTTCTTAGGCCATTAAATTTATCATGAAATGAATTCAAGCCTTCAATTCTTAAAAAATCCATATCAAAATTTCCAGCTTCATTAATAACTTTAGTCGTACTATTGATATCGTTTATGTATGAACTATCAAAAGAACTGTGACTAGAAGTTATCAAATCGCATTTAGGAAAATTATTATCATATCCCAGACTATTATCAAATGGATCCATCAAAATTCGTTTTCCCATAGATGTTTTTATAAGAAAACAAGAATGTCCATACCAAGTTATTTGCATGAAAAGCCTCCATAAACTATATTTAATATATATTATTGACATATAAATTAGAAATAATCATAAATTTATATTGATACTTTAAAAAATAAGAGAAATATAGTATAATAATATAAAGTCAAAGTAAGTCAAAAACAAATATTTTAATAAAGGTTTAAGCAGGTGATGTTATGGCAAGACTTTCAGATATAATAGAGGCTTTTATAAAACAAATGTTTAATGAAAATGCAAACAATGTAGTTTTTATACAAAGGAATGAATTAGCAGATCAATTTAGGTGTGCGCCATCCCAAATTAATTATGTACTAACAACCAGGTTTACTTATGAAAGAGGATACTTAATTGAAAGTAAAAGAGGCGGAGGCGGCCACATAGCGATCAAGCAATTAGAATATGATGACACTAATAAAAGAGAAGAATTAATAAATCAAAGTATAGGGGATACGATAACATATCATAATGCAAATGCCTTACTCAACCATTTATTTGAGTCGGGTGTGATTGAAGAAAGAGAATGTGAAATAATGAAGATAGCAATAAATGATAGAAGCTTAACTTCAGCAGATAATAAAAATAAATTAAGGGCTGATATTTTAAAAGCAATGATTATGGTAATTTTATCTTAAAAGGTGGGGATATAAATGTTGTGTGAAAAATGTAGAAAAAATGAGGCTAAAATAAATTTAATTACAGTAATGAATGGGCAAAAGCATGAAATTTGGTTATGTGAAAATTGTGCAAAGGATATAGCGAATATCCCATTTTTAAACTCAATTACGCAAAATGCAAGCATCCCTTTTCAAGGGATGCTAACTGAAATATTATCTAACATTGATGGTAATAAAAGCAGCATAGATAATGATAAGATAAAAGAAATAGTATGTTCTAATTGTGGATTAACCTATAATGAATTTAAAAGAACTGGCAAATTAGGCTGTTCTTGTTGTTATAAAGATTTTAAAGTTGTACTTGAACCAAGGATAAAGAGTTTGCAGGCTGGAACCAAACATGTTGGTAAGATTCCTAAGATGAAAGGAAAGGAATTAGTCCAAAGACGTAAGCTTAAAGACTTAAAAGAGGAAATGCAAAAATTAATAGTGGCCGAGGAATATGAAAGAGCGGCAATTGTAAGAGATGAAATCAAGAAGTTAGAGTTATATATATTAGAGAAAAATACCAATCAATCAGTAAATATCAAGGGGGAAAATTGCAATGAATAGCTGGATTCATAAAGATGAAGAAAGTGGAATAGTATTAAGCAGTAAAATATTGTTAGCTAGAAATTTTAGCGATTTACCTTTCCCTAATAAATTAAATTATATAAAAGGTAGAGATAATGGGAAAAATATATATAATGCACTTAAGGATGAGCTGATTAATGAGGAAATTGCATTCTATGAGATTTGGAATACAAAAGAGGAATTTAGTAAACAATATTTAGAAAGGGATTTAATAAGTGAAGAACTTTTAAAAAATTCTGATAAGAGTTCTTTTATTGTAAACAAAGAGGAAACTCTTAGTGTTATGATAAATGCTAAAGATCATGTTAATGTTCAATATATTAGTCAAGGATTAAATTTAGAGGAAACATTTGAAAAAGCAATGAACATTGATGATAAAATTGAGAAAAACTTTGACTATGCATTTGATGAGACACTAGGATATTTAACAACATCGCCTGAAAATATAGGAACAGGCTTAAAAGCATCAGTGATTTTACATTTACCTGCACTAACAATGAGTGAAGAAATTAAAAATATTTCAAAAAATATTAGTAAGATGGGGACGACTGTAAAAGGAATATATTTAGATGGTACAAAAGTTTATGGCAATTTGTACAGAGTAAGCAATAAAATATCACTAGGTTTATCAGAAGAAAATATTATTAGCAAATTAAAGGAGGCAATTTTCAATATAATAGCAGAAGAGAATAAATTTAGAGAAATACTGCTTAATAAATGTAGATATGAGTTAGAGGATAAGGTGCATAGAGCATATGGAATATTAAAATGTGCAATTCTTTTAGATTCTAAAGAGACTATCGAATTATTGTCAAATGTTAGGTTA
The DNA here is from genome assembly GCA_021781745.1 of Bacillota bacterium. Classification (GTDB taxonomy): domain Bacteria; phylum Bacillota; class Clostridia; order Clostridiales; family Clostridiaceae; genus Clostridium. The sequence goes on from JAJXWH010000072.1 coordinate 6,593, forward strand.
GGATCAGAGTTGTCAATTATAAATGTTGATAAAAATAAGCTAGATAAATTATTTGTACTTACGCGTAATTCATCACTTCAGAATCATTTAGGAAGAGCTTTAGATGATAAAGAAAGTAAGTATGAAAGAGCAAAACTAGTTAAGGAAATATTGACATGAGGAAACGATAGGAGGGTTAAAAATCATGGAATATAATAAATTAACAGAAAGGGCACAAGTAGTAATTCTAGAAGCTGAAAATGAGTCTGAAAAGTTCAAGCATGGATATGTTGGAACAGAACACATGTTACTTGGGATTTTAAAGGAAGATGGATATTCAGCTAAACTTTTAAAAAAATATGGCGTTGACAGTGAGAAGATTAGAACAATGATACAAAGGTATCTAGGATATGGTGATATTAAAAGAACAGATGATAATATACTATTAACTCCTAGAACCAAGCGCTTAGTTGATGAAAGTTTTGCAGCAGCTAAGAAATTAAATCATAAATATGTTAGTCCGGAACATATTTTATTAGCGTTACTTAATCAGGAAGAAGGAATGGCTTATACTATTTTAAAGAGCCTAAATATAAATTTTACAATTATCAGCGAGGAGTTGCTTGTATTTTTATCTGGGACTTATGAGGATAAAGTAAGTGACAAGAATACTGCAGAGAGTAAAAAAGCAAATACTCCAATGCTTGATAAGTATGGCAGAGATTTAACAGCTCTATCTAGCGAAGGAACATTAGATCCCGTGATTGGAAGAGATAGTGAAACTCAAAGACTATTAGAAATTCTTTGCAGAAGAATTAAGAATAATCCATGTTTAATTGGTGAACCAGGTGTTGGTAAAACTGCTGTAGTTGAGGGATTAGCTCAACGTATAGTTGAAGGAAATATCCCGGAAATATTAAAAAGTAAAAGAGTCGTTTCTTTAGATTTGACATCAATGATTGCAGGTGCAAAATATAGAGGAGAATTTGAGGAAAGGCTAAAGAAGACAATGGAGGAAATTATTAAAGATAAAAATATTATTATTTTTATTGATGAAATTCATACCATAATAGGAGCTGGTGGAGCAGAAGGCGCTATCGATGCGTCAAACATATTAAAACCGGCATTGGCTAGAGGTGAAATTCAATGTATAGGAGCTACAACTATTGATGAATACAGAAAATATATAGAAAAGGATTCTGCATTGGAAAGAAGATTTCAACCTGTAACTGTTGGTGAACCTACAAAAGAGGAAACTCTAGAAATTTTAAAAGGTTTAAGAGATAAATATGAAGCTCACCATAGAGTAGAAATTACAGATGAGGCATTGGAGGCTGCTGTAAACTTATCGGATAGGTATATAACAGATAGATTTATGCCGGATAAGGCTATTGATTTAATAGATGAAGGAGCTGCAAAAGTAAGAATACAAAATTTAACAGCACCGCCGGATTTAAAAGACCTAGAAGAGAAAATTGAAAATATAGGCAAGGAAAAAGAAGAGGCTATTAGAGTTCAAGACTTTGAAAGAGCAGCAAACCTAAGAGATAAGGAAAGAAGTTTAAAAGATAAATTAATTAGCATGAAGGATAACTGGGATACTCAAAACTCAATAAAGTTATTAGTTGTAAATGCAGAAAAAATAGCTAGCGTAGTATCATCATGGACAAAGATTCCAATAGAAAAATTAACTGAATCTGAAAGTGAAAGGTTATTAAATCTTGAAAACATATTGCATAAAAGGGTTGTAGGGCAAAATGAAGCTGTAAAATCTATTGCTAGAGCTGTAAGGAGAGCAAGGGTTGGAATAAAAGATCCCAATAGACCAATTGGTAGTTTCATATTTTTAGGGCCAACAGGAGTTGGAAAAACAGAGCTTTCTAAAGCTCTTGCCGAAGCTATGTTTGGTGATGAAAATAGTATTATAAGAATTGATATGTCAGAGTATATGGAAAGCCATTCTGTGTCTAGATTAATTGGTTCACCTCCAGGATATGTAGGTCATGAAGAAGGCGGCCAGCTTACAGAGGCAGTTAGAAGAAAGCCATATTCCATAGTTCTTTTAGATGAGATTGAAAAAGCTAACCCAGAGGTATTTAATATATTGCTTCAAATTATGGAAGATGGAAGACTTACAGATGGTAAGGGTAAAGTTGTAAACTTTAAGAATACTATAATTATAATGACATCAAATGTAGGGGCTCATCAAATTAAAAAGCAAAAAAGTATAGGATTTAATACAGGCGGTTCTGGTGATGAAACTGAATATGAAAAAATGAAAGAGAACATATTAGGGGAATTAAAACAAAAATTTAGGCCAGAATTTTTGAATAGAATTGATGATACTATAGTATTCCATAAATTAAGTGATGAAGATTTAAATCAAATTGTAGATTTAATGCTAGCTTCAATAAGAAAGAGGCTTGAAGATAGAGAAATCTATTTGAATTTTGGAGATGATAGTAAGAAATTTTTACTAAGTAAAGGCATAGACCTTGATTATGGAGCAAGGCCTCTAAGGAGACTTATTATTAAAGAAGTAGAAGATCGATTAAGTGAAGAAATTTTACAAGGAAATATTCGTATTGGAGACAAGGTGAAAGTAAGTGAATTAGAAAATAAACTTGTTTTTAAGCGATTGGTCGAAGAAAGTAATTTAGAAATGAATAAAAACTAATTTATAGATATGGGCTGTTTCAAGAATATAAATTACATGTTATTGAAATAGCCCATTCTACTAAATAAAGCATATATTGAAGTTAATTATAAAATGTATTAAAAATAGGAGAAAACAGATATGGGTAAGGAGAAGAAAGAATTAGATTTAATAATAATTGGAGGGGGTCCAGCAGGACTTGCAGCAGCTATGTATGCTGGAAGAGCTAAATTAAATTTATTGCTATTGGAAAATGAGATTGTAGGGGGCCAAGTTAGGAATAGTTATACCATAGAAAATTATCCTGGATTTAGAAGTATAGAAGGTGGAGATTTAGCTGATATATTTCAAGAGCAGGCAAGGGAACTTGGAGCTGTAATTGATGAATTTGATTCTATTCAAAGTATAGATATTACGAATGATAACAAAATAATTGAAACTGAGTCATATATATATGAACCTAAAGCTATAATAATTGCTACAGGGGCAGCGCCTAGAAAATTGCCTATTCCACAAGAAAGCGAATTTGCAGGAAGAGGAATTCATTATTGTGCTATTTGTGATGGGGCCATTTATCAAGATAAAAAAATAGCTGTTGTAGGTGGAGGAAATTCAGCATTGGAAGAATCAATATTCTTAACCAGATTTGCTGAAAAGGTATATCTAATAAGAAGGTATGATTATTTTAAAGGGGAGCAGGCGTTAATAGAGGAAGTCTTCAATCATCCTAAAATTGAAGTACTACTAGATGAAGATTTGGTGGCAGCTAGAGGAAATGAGTTCTTAGAGTCAATTGACATTAAAAATACTAAGACTCAAGAAATTAAAAATTTGGAAGTAAATGCTGTTTTTGGATGTATTGGAACTGAACCAAGGACTGAGAAATTCAAAGATTACTTAAAATTAGATGAACAAGGATATATAATAGCTGATGAAGATATGCAAACAAATATTGAAGGTGTTTATGCAGCAGGTGATGTAAGGCAAAAGAAATATAGGCAGATAACAACAGCTGTTGCAGATGGTACAATTGCATTATTAGCTGCTGAAAAATATATATTAAAAAAGAAATAGTTTTTTGACTTAAATATTTTAAGCTTCAATATTAATTTTAGTAAAATGTTATGCATATACAAAAATAATAAAAGGGCGAAATTTCGCCCTCTTAATTATTTACCTAACGCTTTTAAAATAGCAGGTTTATCAAAGCCTATAATAATATTATTATTAATATCTAATACTGGAACACCCATTTGATTAGATTTTTTTATCATTTCTTCTCTAGCTTTCATGTCATCTTGAACATTAAGTTCCTCAAATTCGAGATTTTCTGATTTTAGGTAATTTTTTACCTTAACACACCAAGGACAAGTATTAGTAGTATATACTCTTATCATGAATACGCCTCCTTAATTAATAATTACTATTTTATAATAATATTATAATATAGAAAAAATATACCAGCAATATATTTTATAAAAATAGATTTATTTGATAAATTATTGTATTCTTAATCACAATTTTATATAGGCTTAATTAACTACGTTGTAAAGACTAAATGCTTAATTATTCAATTAAATTATAATACTCAGCATATGTTCTTTTAGTTATTTAAGTGAATTAATAGAATAAGTTGTATCTACTATATATTTTGTTACTGCTAGTCTGCAATAAATAGTTTTCGTAATAACGGATTAAATATTCTTAAAATTTAAGAAAAAATAATTTAAATTGCGGCGGAGACTATTATTAAGTTAACTTGGACTTATTATTTTCTTTCATGTGCCTAAATAAGTTTTTAGTTGCTTCAGTATGTTATAATATAGTTAAAATTTAACCAAAGGGAAATTGTAAAAATATCACTTAGATTTTAGTATGAATTAATATAAATTGTGCGAAGTATTATAAACCATAAAGGTAGAAAGGAACATTCATGAAAAAGAAAACATTATTTAGGTGCTCAAATTGCGGTTTTGAAAGCATAAAATGGTTAGGAAAATGTCCTACATGTAATAATTGGAATACCTTAGAGGAAGTTACGATTGAATTAAAAAGCATGGAGGCAAGGGCAAGACAAGCATCTAAAAAACCTATAAAAAAACTGTTTGAAGTTGTATCAAATAAAAACGATAGAATAATTACGGGGATAAATGAATTTGATAGAGTAATGGGGGGAGGAATTGTAAAAGACTCAATTTCAATAATAACGGCTAGGCCAGGGGCAGGAAAGTCAACATTACTTCTTCAAATTTCAGATGCTATAGCACAAAAAGGATATAAAGTAATCTATGCATCTGGAGAAGAGAGTGACAGCCAAATAAAAAATAGAGCGGATAGGATACTTAAAAATATTCATAAGGATATTTGGGTATTACAGGAAACAAGCCTTGATAATGTTTTAGATGCAGCTGAAGAAATAAATCCGGATTTATTAATTATAGATAGTATTCAAACATTTACTATGGAAGCTTCATTACCAGCTAGAGCAGGATCTCCGACACAGACTATGGAATGTGCTAATGCGTTACTTAAAATTGCTAAAAACGAAAATAGGCCAAGGGCAGTTATTATAGTAGGGCAAATGACTAAAAATGATGAACTGGCTGGATTAAGAGCGCTAGAACATTTAGTAGACACGGTACTTATTATAGAAGATGATAATGATGAAGAATTACGCGTTCTTGTAAGTTCTAAAAATAGATTTGGTGGTATTGAGAATGGATTTTTTCAAATGTGTGAAAGAGGCATAATTTCAATAGATAATCCATCTGAATTCTTTATGACAAAGCGAGAAGAAGGCGAGATTATATCTGGAAGTGCATTAACTGTAATTAAGGAAGGGACTAGGGCAATCATAACAGAGATAGAGAGTTTAGTATCTAAAAGTTTTACGCCTTATCCAACACGTATAGGTGAAACATTGGGTAAGGATAAGCTAAATACATTAATATCAATACTGGAGCAGCGTGGAGGAATTAACCTCTACGATAAAAATGTAATAATTAAGACTACTGGAGGTATGAAAATAAGAGAGCAGGGAATTAATTTAGCTGTAATAATGAGCATTGTATCCTCTGTAAAGCAACAAGGCATAGAATCTAATATTGCATTTATAGGAGATGTGGGACTAACTGGTGAACTTAAAAAAGTGCCATCACTGGAAAGCAGAGTTAAAGAACTTGAGCGAATGGGCTTTAAAAAAGTATATGTCCCTAAAGATTCATTTATTAGTGAAAACAAATTAAAAAGAATTGAGATAATTGAATTAAAATCTTTAATAGATGTAATAAAACACGTGTATAATTATTAAAATATTGCATATACCCAAAATTAGATTTAAATAAATTTTGAATATGATGTATTAACAATTTTCTACAAAGAAATATACTATAACTTAAATTTTATAAATATTATTGAGAGATTATAGTTATTATAGTATTATAGTTTTATAGTTAGATTTTAAAATTTGGATTTTAAGGAATTAATTCTTAAGTATTTATATAAAAACGTATCTTAAAATACGCAATGGATTTATTACAAATAATAATGAATTAAGATTTTTAGGAAAATGGGTGAGTGTATGAGAATAGAAAAGGGAATAGGAATAAAGAATGTCTTAAAGATAATGTGCCCAGGCACTCAACTAAGGGAAGGTCTTGAAAATATATTAAGAGCTAAAACAGGGGGATTATTAGTAATCGGTGATGATGAAGAAGTTATGAAACTTGTAGATGGCGGGTTTTATATTAATTCAGAATATACGCCATCCTATGCATATGAGTTAGCCAAAATGGATGGAGCTATAGTAATAACTGGTGATTTAAAAAGGATTGTTTGTGCGAATGCTCAATTAATTCCAGATTCATCTATTCCAACCTATGAAACAGGAACTAGACATAGAACAGCACATAGAGTAGCAAAGCAAACTAACAATGTAGTAATTGCAATTTCTCAGAGGAGAAACATAATAACTATGTATAAAGGTGATATAAAGTATGTTTTAAGAGAGAGTAGTGTAATTCTAGGAAAGGCTAATCAGGCATTACAGACATTAGAAAAGTATGTGTCAGTGCTTGAACGTGTTATTAATAATTTAAACTTATTAGAATTTCAAGACTTAACAACGCTTTTTGACGTGGTTACTGCAATTCAAAGAACAGAAATGGTAATGAGAATAGTAGAAGAAATTAATATGTATATATTAGAACTTGGGAACGAAGGACGATTAATATCTATGCAGCTTAATGAACTGGTTAAGCATATAGAAAGAGATGGAATTTTGTTAATTAGAGATTATTGTGGAGACGGATTACAACATAATGAAGTATATGAGCATATTCAAAGGTTGAATTCATCAGAGTTATTAGATTTAGATGCAATTTCTAGAGCACTAGGACATGGCGGAATTTCGCTTATGGATACATTAATATCACCGAAGGGGTATAGAGTATTAAGTAAGGTACCTAGAATACCATCTAATGTTATTGATAATCTCATAAAAGAATTCAAGGAGCTAAGTAATATATTAGATGCAGATATAGGCGACTTAGATAATGTTGATGGGATAGGCGAAGCTAGGGCTACAGCTATTAAAGATGGGTTAAAACGGATAAAAGAGCAAGTATCATTAAAAAAAGAAATTTAACAATAAAGAAACTGTCTTAAAATAAAATCTAGTTAAAATGCAAGTGATTCTTATATTTTAATTAATGATTAGTACATTTTGAGTCAGTCTTTTTATTATATATACACAAAATTATTAAATAAACTTAATAATTTATTCATTTTAGATAAAGTTATTGTATGTTATAATTAAATGTAATGCAGAGAAAATATTAAAAATATGATTAAAATAACACAAGGCTGTAAATAATTAGAAGGAGGTGAAGTATGTGTTAAAAAAAATATTAAGGGGAATTTTTTCTGTAATTGGGTTGATAATAGGGTATTTTATATCTGATATTTTGCTTACAATCCCTCAAATTTCTGGTTTGACGTACCTTTCAACGACTATAACAAGGATTGCGTTTTTTATTGTTGTATCTTTAATTTTCGGACTTATATTATATATTATTTCTCCCCTCATATATAAGGGCATTTCTAATTTAATTGAATATATTGAAAAAAGTATGCAAAAAATGAGTATAACAGAAATAATTTATGGAACCATAGGAGCGATTATTACATTAATTCTTATGACATTTATAGCAAAGCCAATAAATGATATAAGTGTAATAGGACCAATTTTATTAATATTGTTAAATATATTAGCGGCTATAATCGGTGCAGAAATAATGATAAAGAAGAAAGAAGATATAACTGCTCTTCTAGTGAATATTAAGAGACCTGCAATAAGAGAAAAGAAAGTTAAGGAAACGATTAAAGAATCTACCGCCGGAATTCCAAAGGTATTAGATACATCAGTTATAATTGATGGAAGGATATTTGATATTTGCGAAACTGGCTTTATTGAAGGACCTTTAGTAATACCTAATTTTGTATTAGATGAGTTAAGACATATCTCGGATTCTTCTGATTCCTTGAAGAGGAACAGAGGAAGAAGGGGCTTGGATATTTTAAATAAAATACAGAAGGAATTATCAATAGAAACCCAGATTGTAGACGATGATTTTCCTAAGATTGCAGAAGTTGATGCGAAACTGTTAAAGTTAGCTCAAAAAATGGAAGGAAAGGTTATAACCAATGATTATAATCTAAACAAAGTGGCTGAATTCCAAGGAGTGCCAGTGCTTAATATAAATGAACTATCAAATGCTATAAAGCCGGTTGTATTGCCTGGTGAAGAAATGATAATAGATATAGTAAAGGACGGAAAGGAATCAAGTCAAGGTGTAGCTTATTTAGAAGATGGAACTATGATAGTTGTAGAAGGTGGAAGAAAGTATATAGGACAAACAACAGATGTTATAGTTACATCAGTTCTTCAGACGGCAGCAGGAAGAATGATTTTTGCAAAGCCAAAAGATAATTAAAAATAAGGAGATTTTTCTGTATGGTTAGTGCAATAGTATTAGCTGGAGGCAGAGGTAAGAGGATGGGTTATGCTCAAAGTAAACAATATATTGATTTGAGTGGCAAGCCCATTCTTTATTACACTTTAAAACAGTTTATAAAAAATGATCAAATAGATAAACTCATTTTAGTAGTGCCTGAAGATGAGAAAGAATATTGTAAAAGTCAGGTACTGGATAAGTATGAATTAAGAGTCGATGGATTAGTCGCAGGTGGAAATGAAAGGCAAGATTCTGTATATAATGCCTTAGTTGAGGTAAAAAGTTCTGATATAGTATTAATTCATGATGCATCTAGGCCGTTTGTATCTCAAAAAATTATAAGCGATGCAATTAAATATGCTAGAATTTATAAGGCGGCAGCTCCGGGAGTTATGCCAAAAGATACTATAAAGGTTAAGGGCGATGATAATTTCTCTGTAGAAACATTAATAAGAAGTAATCTTGTAGCAATTCAGACGCCACAGGCTTTTAATTTTGATCTGATATATGAATCACATAAAGAGATTAAAAAAAGAGGGATAGTGGTTACTGACGATACTAGTGTAGTTGAGTATTTAGGAAATAAAGTCTATATTTATGAAGGTGATTATACAAATATTAAAATAACAACGCCTGAAGATTTAGTTTTAGCTAAATATTTAGTGAAAAAATAGTACAATTATAGTATATTGACATGTGAAATTCGAGAAGTTATAATAGACTAAAATAAAATTAAGATTTTAAAACGATGATGAAGAATAGTAGAAGTCGCCCATTAAGAGAAAAAGTCCCTAGGCTGAAAGACTTTTAAATAGACTTTGAACCAGCTTTTGAGTATAGGTAAAAACTATCGGTTTAATACCGTTATCATTACTAGAGAACAAATTTAGGTGGTACCGCGAGACAAGTTCGCCCTAATGCATATATTAGGCGAACTTTTTTGTTTTATAAAATTAAATAAGTCATTAAGTTGTTGAGTTTTTATGAAATAAATACTTAATAACATAAATTGCAACCATATATAAGGTGCTATAACAGATTTAATTCTGTTTTATTTAAATAGTCTGGATATAATATAAACAAGATTAGTAGGAGGAAGTACAAAATGAAGATGTCTAATATGTTAATATCAACTTTAAGAGAAGTACCAGCAGAAGCAGAAATTGATAGTCATAAGCTTATGTTAAGAGCTGGGATGATAAAGAAAATGGCGGCAGGAATATATAATTACATGCCACTTGGATTGAAAGTATTAAAAAAAGTAGAAGATATAATTAGAGAAGAAATGAACGCAGCGGGGGCTCAGGAATTTTTAGCTTCAGCTATTATTCCAGCAGAATTATGGCAAGAATCAGGTAGATGGGATGCATACGGTGCAGAAATGTTTAGACTTAAGGATAGAGGAGAAAGAGATTTTTGCTTAGGACCAACTCATGAGGAAGTATTTACTGATATAGCTAGAAATGAAATTAAATCATATAAACAGTTACCACTTAATTTATATCAAATTCAAACTAAGTATAGAGATGAACGAAGACCAAGATTTGGAGTAATGAGATCAAGAGAGTTCATAATGAAGGATGCTTATAGTTTTGATAAGGATCAAGAAGGCCTAGATTTAGCATATGATAAAATGCATGATGCGTATGTTAAAATATTTAATAGATGTGGATTAGATGCTAAATGTGTTGCTGCAGACTCAGGAGCTATTGGAGGTTCAAATTCAGCAGAGTTTATGGTTAAATCTGAGGTTGGAGAAGATGATGTAGTATTTTGCAGTAAATGTGATTATGCGGCTAATATTGAAAAAGCAACATCTCCAGCAGAAAAAGAAGAGAAGCAAGAATTTAAAGAGATAAATAAAGTAGAGACACCTAATGTAAAAACTATAGAAGAGCTAGTTAAATTCTTTAATACTAATGAAAAGAAGTTCGCTAAAACTATTTTATTTAATGCAGACGGAAAAATAGTGGCAGTTATGGTAAGAGGTGATAGGGAAATTAATGAAGTTAAGATAAGTAATGCGATTGGAGAGGTTACTAATTTAGAACTTGCTAACAGTGAAGAAGTTAGATTAGCAACTGGGGCAGAAGTTGGCTTCGCAGGGCCAGTGGGAATAAAAGTGGACCTGTTATTGGTAGATGAAGAAATAGCTAATATGTATAACTTTATTGTTGGAGCAAATGAAACTGGATATCATCTTGAGAATATAAATTACGGAAGAGATTTTGAAGGTGTAGTTGGAGATTTTAGAAATGTAACTGAAGGAGAAAGCTGTCCGGTTTGTGGTGGTAAGATCACTATTGCAAGAGGAACAGAAGTTGGGCATATATTTAAGCTAGGAATTAAATATTCACAAGCTATGAATGCTAACTTTATTGATGAAGATGGGAAAGAAAAACCATTTATAATGGGATGTTATGGAATTGGAGTTACAAGAACAATGGCATCTATAATTGAACAGCATCATGATGAGAATGGTATAATATGGCCTTTATCTGTTGCACCATATCATGTTTCAGTAATACCAGTAAATGTTAAGGATGAAGGACAATCTAAAGTTGCGAATGAACTTTATGAAAAGTTGTTAAATATGGGCATAGAAGTTCTTTTAGATAATAGAAATGAAAGGGCTGGAGTGAAATTTAAGGATTCAGAGTTAATGGGAATACCTATGAGGTTGACAGTAGGTAAAAAGATTAGTGATGGAGAAGTTGAATTTAAGCTTAGAGATGGCGAAATGGAAGTTATCAAAATAGATGATGTTTGTAATATAATAAAAGGTGAATTTGAAAAAAATAATATGAAATTAAAATAACTTTAGGAGGTAAATTAATGAGGGTATATAATACTTTAACAAGGCAAAAAGAAGAGTTTATCCCTATTATCCCAGGCGAAGTTAAAATGTATGGTTGCGGACCTACTGTTTATAATTTTATGCATATAGGAAATGCGAGAACATTTATAGTCTTCGATACTATTAAACGGTATTTAGAATACAGAGGATATAAAGTTACGTTTATTCAAAATTTTACTGATATAGATGATAAAATGATTAATAAAGCAAATGATGAGGGGATTACTGTAAAAGAACTTGGAGATAAATATATAAAAGAGTATTACCAAGATGCTGATAACCTTAAAATAGAACGAGCAACTGTTAATCCTAGGGCAACAGAATATATTGAAGATATAATTAAATTTATTGAAAAGCTAATTGCTGCTGAATTTGCTTATGAAGTAGATGGTGATGTTTACTATAGCACAAAGAAATTTAGCGGCTATGGAAAATTGGTAGGTCAGAATTTAGAAGACTTACAAGCAGGTGCAAGAATATCTGTTGATGAACGAAAAAAGGATCCTATGGATTTTGCTGTTTGGAAAGCTCAAAAACCAGGTGAGCCTGCATGGGAAAGTCCTTGGGGGCTTGGAAGGCCAGGATGGCATATAGAGTGTTCATGCATGGCAAAAAAGTTATTAGGAGATACCATAGATATTCATGCTGGCGGTATGGATTTGAAATTTCCACATCATGAAAATGAAATAGCACAAAGTGAGGCAGTAACAGGCAAACCTTTTGCAAATTATTGGATACATTCGGCATTTGTTAATGTGGATAATAAAAAAATGTCAAAATCGTTAAATAACTTTTTTACAGCAAGAGAAATTCTTGAGGAATATGATGCAGACTCAATAAGATTTTTAATGCTATCTGGTCACTATAGGATTCAAATAAACTTTACTAAAGAACTTTTAGATTCAGCAAAATCATCAATAGAAAGATTATATAATTGTATAAATAATCTTGAAAATTTAAAAGATGAAGTTAAGAAAAAAGCAATAGATGATGAAGAATTGAAATACTTAAAATCTTTAGATAAATATAGAGATAGGTTTATTGAAAAGATGGATGATGATTTTAATACTGCAGATGCAATCTCTGTGTTATTTGACTTAACTAGAGATATTAACAATAATGTTGATATAAATTCTTCTGCTGAATTATGCGAAAAAGCAAATGAACTGATAAGGGAATTAGGAAAACCACTTGGTATTCTTCAAAGTCTTATGAAAAAAGATCTTGAAGCTGAAATTCAGGAACTTATCGAAAAGAGACAACAAGCAAGAAAAAATAAAGATTTCGCTTTAGCAGACAAAATCAGAGATGATTTAAAGAGTAGAAATATAATTTTAGAAGATACACCTCAAGGGGTAAGATGGAAAAAGATTGATTAAGTATAAGGAAGGGTTGCAAATTTGCAACCCTTATTTAAAAGGAGAAATATAAATGCTAGATGACTTAAGAATGAGGGAATTTTCAAAAGATGAAGCTAGATTGTTAAATCCGCTCCAATTAGCATTAATAGGAGATGGGGTGTTTGAAGTTTTTGTTAGAAACTATATATTAACAGAAAATACAGCATTGTCAGCAAATAAAATTCATGTTAGGGCAATTGGTTATGTTAAAGCAAAAAGTCAAGCACTTGTAATGCATGAGATAGAAGAATTTTTAGATGAAGAAGAAGATGCTGTTTATAAAAGAGGCAGGAACACTAAATCTGCTACAGTTCCTAAAAATGCGGATGTAAGAGATTATAGGATGGCAACTGGTTTTGAAGCGCTAATAGGATATTTATATTTAATAGGAAATAAGGAAAGACTAAATTTTATATTTAATAAATGCATTGAGATAATAAGGTAAATTTAATAAGTTACAAAGGAGGGTTTATAATGCAAGAAAAATCAAAACAATTTAATCCGAAAGGAAAAATGTCTAGAACAGAAAAAAAAGATAATCAGTTTAAAGTTAAAGATAAAAGAGAAGAAAGTGAATTTCAAGAAAGAGAAGATATAGTTATTGGAAGAAATGCAGTGATTGAGGCATTAAAAGGAGATAGAACAATTGAAACCTTATATATATCCAATAACAAATTAGAAGGTTCAATAAATGCAATAGTTAGCTTAGCAAAAGAAAAAAGAGTTCTAATAAAGGAAGTAGATAGAAGAAAACTTGACTCAATGTGCAATGGAGAAACACATCAGGGAGTAATAGCAAAGGTAACTCCATTTAAGTATTCAGAGGTATCAGAAATATTGGCCTTAGCAGAAGAAAGGAAAGAACACCTGTTTATAGTTATACTAGATGAAATCGAAGATCCACATAATTTAGGATCTATAGCAAGAACAGCAGAATTATTTGGAGTTCATGGAATCATAATTCCAAGGAGAAGAAGTGCTTCTGTTAGTATGACAGTATACAAATCTTCAGCCGGAGCTATTGAACATGTAAAAATAGCTAAAGTAACGAATTTAAACTCAACAATAGATGAATTAAAACAGATGGGTATTTGGGTCTATGGAACTGATATTAGAGCTGAAGAGTATAGTTATCAAACTGATTTTAGCGGACCATGTGCAATTATAATCGGAAATGAAGGAAAGGGAATTTCAAAATTAACAGTGCAAAAGTGCGATAAGCTAATAAAAATACCGATGGTAGGAAAGATTAACTCTTTAAATGCTTCAGTAGCTGGTGGTATAATTATGTATGAAGTTTTAAAGGGACGATTAAAATAGGAAGAGGTATATCGTGAAAACTATTTTTGTGGATGGTTATAATGTAATAAACAGTTGGCCAAATTTAAAACAAAAAAAAGAATCTAGCTTTGAGGATGCAAGACAAACTTTAATAGACAAGTTACATAATTATGGAGTATTTAAAGCTTGTAAAATAATATTGGTATTTGATGCGCATAAAGTTATAGGAAGCCTTGAAAAAAAAGAGGAAATTAACAAAAATATTTCTGTCATATTCACAAAAGACGGAGAAACTGCAGATAGTTATATTGAAAAAAAAGTCAATGCATTGGGAAGAAAGCATGAAATAGTTGTTGTAACATCAGATAATTTAGAACAGCAGACTATTTTTCAGAGAGGCGCAGTTAGAATGTCGTCATTGGAATTTTATAATGAGGTGCTAAAGGTAGAGAAATCTATAAAGATTAGAACTAATAGAAATCAAAGCATACATAAAAACAGTATAAGCGATAATATAGATGATAAGATAGCTAAATTGCTAGAAGAAATTAGAAGAAGCAAGTAATTTCAGTTGACGAACCTATTTTTACTGGGTTATAATTGTTTAAATGAGTTGTCAGTTTAATGCAGAAGAGAGTTGAGAATAAGCAATTGAAGGGTTTTTTAGATTTTAAAGATAAATCAGACGAAGAAATCGTTGCGCAAGCTAAGAATGGAAGTAATAGAGCGCAAGAATATTTAATTTCAAAATATGAGAACTTTGTAAAATCAAAAGCTAAATCATACTTTTTGATTGGGGCGGACAAGGAAGATATTTATCAAGAAGGAATGATAGGGTTATATAAAGCCATCAGAGATTTTAATTCAGAAAAATCAACATCATTTAAAGCCTTTGCGGAAATATGTGTAATTAGGCAAATTATAACTGCAATAAAAACAGCTACAAGACAAAAGCATATTCCATTAAATACTTATATATCATTAAACAAACCAATATATGAAGAAGAGTCTGAACGAACTCTTTTAGATGTGCTAGCTGGGTTAAAGATTTCAGACCCAGAAGAATTAATGATAAGTAAAGAACAAATGGACTATATTGAAGAAAAAATTTCTAAAGTATTATCAGGTTTAGAACTAGAAGTTCTTACTTCATACCTAGATGGTAAAACTTATCAAGAGATTGCGAGTGATTTAGAAAGACATTCAAAGTCTATTGACAATGCATTACAAAGAGTGAAAAGAAAATTAGAAAAATGCTTAGATTTAAAGTGAGAAATTATATTGACAAATAAAAAAAATGATAGTAAACTTTATAATTGGTATATCAAAGAACATAATAATTTTTGAACGCTCACATAGCTCAGTCGGTAGAGCGTCACCTTGGTAAGGTGGAGGTCGTCGGTTCAATCCCGATTGTGAGCTCCAATTAGTAAAAATACAAAACACTAGGCCAAGTTTATTACAAGATAATAGGGAGGAAAATTATAATGGCAAAAGCAAAGTATGAAAGAAGTAAGCCACACGTTAATATTGGAACAATAGGTCACGTAGACCACGGTAAGACAACATTAACAGCAGCGATCACAACTGTATTAGCA
>JAJXWH010000021.1 GCA_021781745.1 Bacillota bacterium
AAGCATGAAATATTACAGTTTCCTTCATAAAGATAAAACAATAAATTATCCTTAATGAAGGAAACTATTTTTTTATTTTCTGTAATAAATTCCTTTACAATATTTACATTGTATAAATAAAATAAAATTTAAATATTCTCCAGAGCTTTATATCTATACAATAAATTAACACAATTTTGACAATTGACTATCATATTTATAAGAATTATAATTTACTTATATCAGGGGGAAACGAGGAAGTTTTATGGTCTTATTAGAAAAATTATCATTATTTAATATAAATCATCTACGAAAATTGTATAACAGAAATGAAGATGCTTATATTTGTGGCAGAAGTTTTTTTGAAATTTATGATGAAGAATCTTTTTTAATAAAGTATGTAATAAGAAAACAAATAAAATTGTTTAAGGTGGACAATGAATATGTTGGATACATATGGTATGAAAATCCATGTGAAAGAGGATATAGTACGATATATTCGATTTATTTGAAAGATGAGTATGTTGAATTACTTACATCAAAGGTTTTATCATTTTTTAATACAAAAAATTTTAAATTCGAAATGATGGATAATTCAAGATCGTCAAAAATAATGCAAAAATTAAAATTTAACATAAATTCTAAAAATATATTAATGCATTTGAATTTGAAGGACCATAAATATAAACGGGCTGGCAGCGGGATATTCTTTAGACACTTTAAAGAAGGTGAAGATGAAGAACTAAGATGTAAAATTCAAAATTCAGTTTTCAATGAAAAAAACCGGATTCCATTAACTGTAGAAGATGTTTACAACGAAGAAAAAGAAGAATATTATATAAATAATTTTGGAGTTTTTATTTGCAATAAAGAGGGACGAGCTGTTGGCTATGGTCAAATTATTTTTAGCAAAGGACTTTATACCATAGTAAACCTAGGCATACTTGGCGAATATAGACAACAAGGTTTTGGCGAAATGTTGGTAAACTATTTGATTGAGTTTTGTCATAAGAATTCAATTAAAGATGTTTATATAAGAGTTGATAGAAATAATTTTAAAGCATTATCATTATATAAAAAAATAGGATTCAAGGAATATCAATCATTTGTTACATGGTCAAAAAGTATATATTAAATTATTATAAAGGAGCTATATTTTGAAATTAATATAGCTTCTTTAATCTATATAAAAATTATTCTCTTTTATTTGTAATTATTATTTGTTATAATACTATGGAACTTGTTTTTAAACGGAGGATGTATAATGAATTTTGATATAGAAAAACTTAATAATGATAAAATCAATGGTGATAAAAAATTCTTCTTTATTCAAACTTACGGATGCCAAATGAATGAAGAGGATTCAGAAAAACTTTCAGGAATGCTAAAGAGAATGGGCTATGAAAGCACAGAAAATAGGGACGAAGCATCAATAATAATATTTAACACTTGTTGTGTTAGAGAAAATGCAGAAAACAAGGTATTTGGTAACCTTGGAATTTTGAAAAAGCAAAAAGAGAAAAATCCTGATTTAGTTATTGGAATTTGTGGATGTATGATGCAGCAAAAAGGAATGGCAGATGAAATACTAAAAAGATTTCCTTATGTAAATATAATATTTGGAACTCATAATTCATATAAATTCCCTGAATACTTAAACAGAGTTAAAACTGAAGGTGTTCAAATAAAAGAAATAATTGATAAAGAAACGGAAATTGTTGAAGGAATTCCTATAGATAGAAAAAGCGATATTAAAGGCTTTGTTACTATAATGTATGGTTGCAACAACTTTTGTACATATTGTATAGTACCTCATGTTAGAGGCAGAGAAAGAAGTAGAAAGCCAGAAGATATCGAAAATGAAATTAGAGATATGGTAGCTAATGGTTATAAGGAAGTTACTTTACTTGGACAAAATGTAAATTCATATGGTAAGGGATTAGACAAAAATATAACTTTTTCTGATCTTTTAATAAGAGTTAATAAAATAGAAGGTCTTGAAAGAATTAGATTTATGACATCTCATCCAAAAGATTTAACTTTAGACGTAATTTATGCTATAAGAGACTGCGATAAGGTTTGCGAACAAATACACTTACCAGTTCAAAGTGGTTCAAATAGAATTCTTAAAGAAATGAATAGGCATTATACAAGAGAACAATATCTTGAACTTGCTAAAACAATAAGAGCTGAAATTCCAGATGTAACCTTCTCAACTGATATAATTGTAGGGTTCCCAGGAGAAACTGAAGAAGATTTTAACGAAACATTAGAATTGGCAAAAGAAATTCAATATGATGCAGCTTTCACTTTTATTTACTCTAGAAGAAATCATACACCAGCTGACAGAATGGAAAATCAAATTGCTGATGAAATTAAACACGAAAGATTTAATAGACTAGTGGAAATTGTGAATACTGGTATAGCTAAAGGTAATAAAGAAGCAGAAGGAAAAGTATATGAAGTATTAGTAGAAGGTCATAGTAAAAATGACGAATCAAAACTTACTGGTAGAACTAGAAATGGAAGGCTTGTAAATTTTGAAGGTGGGGAAGAGCTAGTTGGTAAACTGGTTAACGTAAAGATAGTTAAAGCAAATTCGTTCTCATTAATAGGAGAAGTTGCTAAGTAAAATTCACATTACAAATAATATATTTTAAAATAGTCTGTATAAATTTTTAAGTAGGAGAGAGTATTGAATCTAAAACTTAAAAGTTATACAGGCTTTTTATTTATCGCACATCGTCTGTAATCATATCAATAATTCTTTTAGGATTATCAAAAAATGTTCTCATGACTTGGTAATGCTCGGTATCGTCATATTCTTTTTCTATTATGCTGCAATTATTTATTTCATATATTAGTGCATCAGGATAAGCCATAATAATAGGAGAGTGGGTCGCAATAACAAATTGACAATTACTTTGTACTAATTCATGTATCCTTCTAATCATAGCAATTTGTCTCGAGGGTGAAAGAGCAGCTTCAGGTTCATCTAAAATATAAATACTGTTTTTGTTAAACCGATTTACAAAAACAGAAAAGAAAGACTCTCCATGAGATTGCTTATGAAGGGAATTTCCACCATAACTTTGCATAAAAACGTCTCCTTCAGGAGCTGATTTAGCCAAATCATCAACGTTACTAGCTAAATTATAAAAGCTTTCAGCTCTAAAAAAGAAACCATCTTTTGGAGCATAAACACCTTTAACTAACCTAATATACTCATTTAATTGTGAATGTGTATTTCGTGTAGAGTAATTAAAATTTTTTGTACCACCTTCAGGATTAAAACCATATGAAACTGCAATAGCTTCTAAAATAGTAGACTTTCCTGTTCCGTTTTCTCCAATCATAAATGTAACTCTTGGATGAAAATCTAAAGTTGATAGATTTTGAATTGCAGGTAAATTAAAAGGATAATCATCAAAAGAGTTTATATTACTTCTGTTTAAAGATAGACTTCGTATAAATTGAGATTTATTTGTTAACATGAATAATTGCCTCCTAAAATTAATGTGTAATAGGAATTCAAAAAATTAAGAAAATGCCGTTTCTACCCTCATCGAACATATATTCGTTTATTTATTGAATGAGTGCAACCAAGATATATTCCTACTTAATTATATCAACAAAAGCGCATTCTATAACTTTGGGAAGATCATTTGGATTCATCTCGATTTGAGCTCCGATTTTTCCTCCGCTAAATACAATGGTATCAAATAATAAAGCATCTTCTTGTACAAAAGTCTTAAATACTTTTTTCATACCAAGTGGGGAACACCCACCTCTAATATACCCAGTAATTTTGTTTATATCTTTAACGTGAATCATTTCTATATTCTTTTCCCCAGCTATCTTACTTGCTTTCTTCATATCTAATTCTTCAGCTACAGGAATTACAAAAACATAAAATTCTTTAGAGTGACCTTGAGTCACTAAGGTTTTAAATACTTGATCAACATCTTTTTCTATTTTATTTGCCACTGCAACACCATCTATTTTTCCGTCTTTGTTTTCATAACTATGAGTTGAATATGTAATTTGGTTGCTATCTAATATTCTCATAGCGTTAGTTTTAGTTATTTGTGTCATAATATAAAAGTCCCCCTTGAAATTTTCTTAACTATTAATTATTATAACATAATGAAAGAATATGTAGTATGCAACCTTAAATAATCTATTTTATACTAACTTTTATATTTAGCTTAACAAACATTCTTTAGAATATGACAAAGGAGTATTTATGCTTTACAAAAAAGAATATAATAAACAAATTAGTGATTTAATCAAAAACACAAAACTATCAGATGTAGAAAATAAAACTTTGATTAAATGTTTAAATTGTCTTCATAACCAAGATGTAGCTACTGTATTCGAAGATATGTATAAACTATATTTAAATAATTATTCTATGATTGAATTAGGGAAAATATACAACAGAAGTGCTAGAACTATACAATTAATATTCAAAAAGATCAACTTAAATAGAGATAGAAATCAGGCGCAGAAAATAGCGGCTAAAAAAAGAAACTATATCGAAATAAGAAAATCGTTTAAAAAAACTATGCTTGAACGTTATGTAGACAATCAACTCGCTGGTTCAAAAATAGAAGAATTTGCAAGATATGAATTTGGCTTTTTGTTAAATAAACTAATTCCTGATGCAGATATAATTATTGGGATAAATACAATGACTAATAAAGGGGAGCTCGATATACCAATAATTTTATTTTATAAAAACAAAGTCTATAAATATGGTGTTGAAGTTGATGGTGAATTTTTTCATGATAGCGAAGAAAGAAAAAAGGCAGACGCGAGCAAAGATTTCAGATTAAATGCTTTAGGTTATAAAATATTCAGACTTAAAACAAAATCATATTTTACAAACGAAAGTAATTCAACAATTAAATATATAGAAGATTTGAAATCTAAATTGCTAATTATATCCAATATTATAAAAGAAGAAATTTGTTATTAATATTATATAATTGCATTAAAATCTAATAATAAATTAAAATTTAAAAAAATAAAAAAATAGTTTTCCTAGCATAAAATTATTTTCAAATTTAAAATTTTCTTAAAATCCAAATGCAGCTTGATTGAGATTTCTGTTATATTATAAAGTTCCAATTTAGAAGCGATTCCTTTTTAGATTTGATATTATTTAATGTTTGCATACGATTTATTAAAATTCTCCATATCTTATTTCGGGAAATATACATTTCCCGAAATAATTGATTTAAATTTGATATTTTGGTATAATTTATTTATAATCAATAATTATAGTATATGGAGATTTAAGAATATGAATTACGATTTCGATTTATTCGCAAATAACAAATTACCTGATTCA
The DNA here is from genome assembly GCA_021781745.1 of Bacillota bacterium. Classification (GTDB taxonomy): domain Bacteria; phylum Bacillota; class Clostridia; order Clostridiales; family Clostridiaceae; genus Clostridium. The sequence goes on from JAJXWH010000021.1 coordinate 5,336, forward strand.
GTACAAGATTTTCTGAATTATTTAGAAACTATAAAAAACAAATCGGTAAATACAATAAAAGCCTACAGAAAAGATTTGATTATATTTTTTAGGTTCATGTTAAAATATCGCGCCCTTACAGACAATGCAGTCGAGTTTGATGAAATAGATATTTCCTTAGTCGATGATGATTTTATAAAATCAATTCGCCTTAGAGATCTTTATGCTTTTATGTCATTTGCAGAAAAATATAGAGGAAATAGCGCTTATGCAAGAGCAAGGAAGGTTGCTACATTAAAATCTTATTTTAAGTTTCTTCAAGGAAAAGCAAAGATTATAGATGACAATCCAACATTAGAGCTAGAATCACCCAAAGTTAATAAAAGACATCCAATTTACCTCACCTTAAATCAAAGTTTACATCTTCTTGAGTCTTTAGATAAAAATAATAAAAATTATCAAAGAGACTATTGTATTTTAACATTTTTCTTGAATTGCGGAATGAGATTATCAGAACTATGTAATATACAAATTAATAAATTCAAAGGTGATACCTTAAATATAGTTGGTAAAGGAGATAAAGAACGTACTGTTTATTTAAATGATGCGTGTCTTAAATCTTTAGAGAACTATTTAAAAGTTAGAGACGATTCTAAAGCGTTACCAGAGAATAAAAAGTATTTATTCTTATCCTCTAGAAATACGCCAATTAATCAAAGAACTGTCGAAATAATGATAAAAAAACATATAACAAATGCTGGACTAACAGACGATAAATATACTCCGCACAAATTAAGACATACTGCCGCAACCCTTATGTACAAGTATGGCAATGTTGATATAAGAAGTTTACAAAGCATATTGGGCCACGAAAATATATCAACCACTCAAATTTATACTCATGTTGATGATGAATCTTTAAGGGATGCAGTTAAATCAAATCCGCTTTCAAAATTATAATATATCCATTCCTAATTATTAGTAAAGTAAATTTTAGTGCTATTCCATAATAAAAGGCTATCAGTAAAATATAAACTGATAGCCTTTTATAAAATAAGTTATTTTAGCGTATTTCCATACATATTTCTAAACTCGTCTATATATGCCGGTTCATTGCCTTCATATACTATTAGTGTATTACCTTTTCTATAATAATAAGGCCTTCTAGTATAATTAGCATCTGTTCCATTTATAGTTAAACCGTTTGGTGAAATTCTATTCATATCCCCTTCTAGCTCTGCTGGAGAATTATATTCGTATAACCTAACTACATCTCCACCTAATAAATAATCTGTTTCATTTCCTTTAAAATAATTCTTTTTAGTATCAGCTGACTCAGTTACATTATAGCCAGCATTTTTAATGTCGTTTGTAAAATTTGAAGCAGAGTATCTTATAGAATCAGCTGTTGCTTTTATTCTGTCTCTAGTTGCGTCGGAAATATTATTGTTATTAGCTCCATTGTTAGTGTTAGTATCGCTATTGGTATTATTCCCATCACCAGCATTAGTATTTGCATTGTTATTTGTTGTTCCGCCTGTTGTATTACCAGTGCTATTTTGCCCTGTTCCGTCTCCGACAATTCTATTATACATATTTCCTCTTGTGTTACCACCATTATCAGGAATGTGTACAGAGTTATTTCTAGTTCCAGTTCTTGAACCACATCCAATTAAGGAAATGGCTAATATAACAATCGCAGCTAAAATAAGTGCTATAGTTGATTTTCGCTTCATCACAAATCATCCTTTCTGTTGAAATATATTTCATGATTATTATGTGAAGCAAAACGAAAATCTATTCATGTATTCTATTTTTTCCTTAACCTTCTAACTCCAGGGTATAATTCTTCAGTAGCTTCATCAAGGCTCAAATCATCATTTAAATCAACTTCGTCTAAGTATGCTATATGATCAAACGCATCTTCATAATCACCTTCAAAATCTGAATTATCAATATTATTTATTTTATCTCCAAATTTTTTATAAATATCTTTTAAGTCAAGTTTATCCTCAATTATCTCATTAAGCTCATCTTCTGTCAATGAAGCTTTTAGATCGTTTAAAAATTCTTCTTCTATTAATTCATTTTCTTCTTGAGTTTTTGCAATATCTTCGATTTTTATTGCCTTAGTATCAATACCATTAATCTCTAGACATTTACCACAATTATCACAAATTTTATTTTCGTAAATATCACAATAATCATCATCAGAATATTTATATGCCATCTGTAACACCTCATTCTTCTATTATAGAACTATAATTATACCAAAAATAAATATTCAAATCAAATTTTAATAATATAATTTGCTCTTTGAGATCTATATCTATTATTAAATTATTTTTCCCAGTCTATATATTTATTTAATACAACTACAGCCTTTTCTAAATAATATTTTTCAATATTTGTAAATCGATTAAATTCATCACTATCCAAATCCAAAACACCTATTAAATTATTATCTTTAATAATAGGTACTACAATTTCTGAATTTGATGCAGCATCACAAGCAATATGCCCTTCGAATTTATGCACATCATTCACTATTAAAGTTTCCTTTTTGAAAGCAGCTGTTCCACACACACCCTTCCCTATTTCAATTTTTGTACAAGCAGGCATACCTTGAAAAGGACCTAGTACAAGAAAATCATTTTTTAGCAAATAAAATCCACACCAATTTATTCTTCCTGTAAGAGCATTTATTAAAGCCGCTGCATTGCATAACTTTGTAATTGGATAATCCTCTTCCTCTTCTACCAGCCCTTCAAGCATAACTAGCATATTTTCTAGCTTATCTTCTATGCTCATACCTTCAAATACTTTTATATCAAACATACTTATCCCCTTTTCTGTTTTTTAATTTTGACTTCACACGATAACTAACAAAATCAAGTCATAAACTTTTGTGTATATTAAATCTATTTGAATAAAATTATCTAAATACACCAAATAATATAATACTATTTTTTATTCAACATTGAAATACACTTTAAATATACGTTGTAACTTAAATCTAGTTTTAGAACGTTAGTTTGCTATAAAGTTTATTATGTGCTATAATATTACAAGAATAGAGAGGTGTTTGTAATGTCAGACGAAAAAGATAAGCAATCAGAGATTTACGAATTTTTAAAGAGTTATACAGAAAGTAAAGGCTATCCACCTTCAGTAAGAGAAATTTGCGAAGCTGTATCATTAAGGTCAACTTCAACTGTTCATGGCCATTTAAAAAGATTAGAAAAAAAAGGCATGATAAAAAGAGATCCATCTAAACCAAGAGCTTTAGAAATAGCTGAATTATCAATGCCTAAAAAAGAAATGATTAATATTCCAATTGTAGGTAAGATTACTGCTGGGCTTCCAATGCTGGCTACCGAAAATATTGAAGATACATTTTCATTACCTTTAGATTTTATAAAGCACGACAAAGAGCTTTTTATGCTTAGAGTTTCTGGTGAAAGTATGATTAATGCAGGAATTATGAATAATGATTTAGCTATTATCGAAACTGTTCAAACTGCAAATAACGGAGATATTGTAGTTGCATTAATTGACGATAGTGCAACAATTAAAAGATTTTATAAAGAAAAAGGCCATATAAGACTTCAACCTGAAAATGATACAATGGACCCCATTATAGTTGATGATTGTAAAATCTTAGGCAAGCTTGTTGGTATCTTTAGATCTTTTTAGCAAGTTAAATAAAACAGCATATTTATATAAATATTATTTTGACTAATAAAAAGACTATTAAATTATCACAGTGGTTATTTTAAACCCGATAATTTATAGTCTTTTTTTACTTTTCTTTATTCTACTTCTAAAACTTTACTTAAGCCAATAAGAACACCTATTTTCCCATGATCAAAATTTAAACCACCTTGAATATAAGCTATGTATGGTTCTCTTACAGGGCCATCAGCAGATAATTCAATAGTAGACCCTGAAATAAAAGCACCAGCTGCCATAACAATTTTGCTATCATAACCAGGCATTGCCCATGGTTCACAAACAGCAAATGCATCGATAGGTGATCCAGCTTGAATTCCACTACAGAAATTAACTAACTTTATTGGATCTCCAAATTCAATTGCTTGAATTATATCAGTTCTCTTATCACTTGATGGAGGGAAAACTTTAAAACCTGCTATTTCCATTACACGGGCACAAAAAATAGCAGTTTTGACAGCCTCAATAGCCACATGTGGAGCTGAGAACAATCCTTGAAATAAGCTTCTCATGAGTCCATAAGTAGCTCCGTATTCCCCTCCTACTCCAGGAACCGTATATCTATTAGCAGCCGCATCTACATATTCCTTTTTTCCAACTATATATCCGCCACCAAGAGAAATTCCACCTCCAATGTTCTTCATTAAAGACCCTGCCATAATATCAGCTCCAAATTCAGTTGGTTCTGTTGTTTCAATAAATTCTCCATAGCAATTATCAACGAATATTAATACATCTTTTCGAACCTCTCTAATATGTTTAATAACTTCTGCAATTTCTGAAACTAAAAATGATTTTCTAGAAGCGTAACCTGTGCTTCTTTGAATATGTATAAGCTTTATACTTGAATCTGACTTTAATGCTTCCTTTATTTTGTCAAATTGAAATTTTCCTTCAGTGTCTAAGTCGACTATTTCTGTTTTAATTCCATACTCATCTAAAGAACCTGGATTCTTCTTTTTAGATAACCCTAAAACTCCAAGTAAAGTATCATAAGGAAGTCCGGAAACACAAAGTATTTTGTCTCCAGGCCTTACATTACCTGCAATGGCGCATCCAATAGCATGAGTACCACTTACAAAATGCGGCCTTACAAGTCCAGCTTCAGTCTTAAAAATATTGGAATATACTCTATCTAAAGCATCTCGTCCTATATCATCAAGTCCATAACCTGTAGTATTAGTAAAATGAGAATCACTTATTTTTTCTAACTGAAAGGCCTGTAATACCTTAAGTTGATTATATTCTCTGATTTCATCATATTTTTCAAATTGAGCTGCAATATCATTTAAAGCCTGTCTATAAATCTCAAATGTCCTTTCGCTTATATTGTAATTACTCATTAATAATTCTTCTGTCTTTTTAAGCATATCTAAGTCCCATCCTCCAAAGTATATATTTTAGTTAATAACAGATTATAATAAAATACAAAATTACACAACTCAAAAAGAAATAGGCAGTGTTAATGCCTATTTACTAACTATCATATTCATTCTCTGCAAATAAAATTGGTTTAGCTGGCGTTATAGTTGATATCGAATGCTTATAAATGAGCATTTGCTTATTATCGCAATCTAAAATCACCGTAAAATTATCAAAACCCTTTACAATACCTTTTAATTGAAAACCATTTAACAAGTGTATAATTAATTGTATTTTATTTTTCCTTGCATTATTTAAAAAAATATCCTGCAAATTATTTTGTGCTTTATTGACCAAAATATAACACCTCCATAAGTGACATTAACTCTAGGCATTATCAAGAAAATAACAAGTCAATCTCCCTGCCTATTTTCCACCATACCGTGTCAGCAGATTGACCTAATAGCCCTCGCTATGAAGTCAATCTGCTTCCTTGTCTGATGAAAAATAGTCACGGCATATTTGGACTTGTGATCTTCTTTCATATGCCTTATTATTTTTATTATAACGCTAGATTCCTCTAATGTCATTAATTACTTTCTCTAAAATTTCATCTTCATTCATTATATCTTTATCTAAAAAAATACAACGTTTATCTCTCCTAAACCATGTTAACTGCCTCTTAGCATAATTTCTTGAGCCTTGTTTTATCATATCAATAGCTTCATTCAAAGAAATTTTACCTTCTAGATAATATAATATTTCTTTATATCCAATACCTTGCATAGACTGAATATCTGAATTATACCCCATTTCCTTAAGCCTTATGCACTCATCTATAAGACCATTTTCTAACATAATATCAACTCTATTATTAATTCTTTCATATAATCTTTGTCTATCCATTGTTAAAACATAATAATATATGTCATAATCACTATTGTAAAAATCATCTCCAGCATTATATGAACTAAATGGTTTATTTGTAAGCTTATAAACTTCTAATGCTCTAATGACTCTCTTCCGGTTATTAGGATGAATTTCTGCAAAGCTTATAGGATCTATTTCTTTAAGCATTTCATGTATATAATCATTACCTTTTTCAATTGCTAAATTCTCTAATTCATTTCTATATTGTTCATCTTTTTCAGCTTCAGTAAAAGTCATATTACAGGTTAATGAATTAATATAAAGTCCTGTGCCTCCAGATATAATAGGCAGTTTATTATGAGTTATAATTTCACTTAATGCCCTTTCGCCATATTCTTTAAAATCTGCAACAGAAAATGCTACATCTGGCTCTATGACATCAATTAAATAATGCTTAATCCCATTCATCTCATCCTTTGTTACTTTTGCAGAACCAATATCCATATATTTATAAATTTGCATTGAATCTGCCGATATAATCTCTCCATTTAATTTCTGAGCAAGTTTTATTGAAATATCAGTCTTCCCTACTGCTGTAGGTCCACCAATTACTAATAACTTTTGTTTCATTATATAATTCTCCTAAATTTCTTATCTATATCCATACTTGTAAATTTAACTATCACTGGTCTTCCATGTGGACAGTGGAATGGATCATCAATAAATCTTAAATCTTCGATTAATTTAACCATTTCATTTATTTCTAGTTTATCATTCCCTTTAATTGCTGATTTACAAGCTTTGCTAGCAATAGCATTATGTTTTACTTCACTTGTTTTTCCATTACCTAAATTCTTAAGGTTATCTAATATATCAAGAAACAAGTTTTTAGGATTCAGCTTTCCTAAAAAATAAGGAACTTCTTTTAAGGATAAGGAGTTACCACCGAATTCTTCCAACAAAAAGCCTGCTTCTTTAAATACTTCCTTATTTTCTTCAAAATATGAATAATCATCAATGCTTAAATCAATAATACTTGGAACCATTAAAGGCTGAATAATAATTGTTCCATCTTCAATTTCTTTTAAGTATTTTTCAAATATTATCTTTTCATGGGCAGCATGTTGATCAATCATATATAGGGTTCCCTCATGTTCGCCTAATATATACGTTTTATTGTATTGACCAATTATAGTTATTGGAGGAAACTTCGGTGTTGGTTCTTGAATGTTAATAATATTTGCATTTTCTAAATTATCGTCAGCATCTTCTATCTCTTCATTATCTAAATCGATTTTCTCTTCACTAATTGTACTTGATTTAAGATCTATAGGAATATCTACAATGGCTTTATCAGCTTCATTCACACTTCTTGATATTAAATCAGAATTATCTTCTTTAATAAATGAATATGGCACATCATCAGTTTTTTCATAACTATAAAAATTACTATTTGCTTTAAGATCCACACCTTGATCTATTAGAGTCTTAGCAGCAGAGCTAGCGAGTTTGACTTTTTCTTCTTCTTCCTTTATCTTAAAAGTGATTTCTTCAAAAGAAGGAATTGAAGCACTTTTTGAATCTTTCTCCTCTTTAATTGAAAAAGTCTCAAAAACCTCATTTTTTAATGCAGTATGAACTGCTCCGAAAATCTTTTTAAATATAGTTCTCTCATCGTTAAATTTAACTTCAGCTTTAGTTGGGTGAATATTAACATCTACATGTTCTGGGTAAACTTCTATAAATAATATAAAGAAAGGAAACTTATTAACTGTAGAAAATGATTTAAACGCTTGTTCAACAGCTATTGCTAAGGCCCTGTTTTTTATATATCTTTTGTTTACAAAAATGCTTTGATTATTTCTAGAACCTCTTGCAATTTCTTCGGTTCCAATATATCCATACACAGTTATTAAGTCAGATGTTTCACTAAAATAAAGTATGTTATCCGTTATAGACTTGCCATATATGGTTCTGATTACATCTTTCAAATCACCATTACCAAAGGTGTGTAGAATTTTTTTATGATTATTATATAATTTAAAACTAATTTTAGGATTAGCTAAGGCTAATCTAGTTATAATATCATTTATTAAAGAGCTTTCTTTAGAGACAGATTTTAGAAACTTCTTTCTTGCAGGTACATTAAAAAATAAATCTTGAACTTCAATTATAGTTCCCTTATTCACACCACACTCAGTAACTTCACTTGACCTTCCGCCTTCTACATTTATCTCATAACCAAATTCCTCATTTTCCTGTTTAGATTTTAAATTAACTTTGCCAACAGAAGCAATTGATGGAAGTGCTTCACCTCTAAAACCTAAAGTATGTATATTATAGATGTCCTCTGATTCTTTTATTTTACTTGTAGCATGAGGAAGAAATGCCTTTGCAATGTCATCTTTATAAATGCCATCTCCATCATCTATAATCCTTATAAGAGAAATTCCGCCTTCTTCTATTTCAATTGTTATATTTTTAGAATTTGCATCTATAGAATTCTCTACTAATTCCTTAACCACAGAAGCAGGTCTTTCAACGACTTCTCCTGCTGCAATTTTATTTGCAGTGTCTTCATTTAATATGTTAATTCTCTTCAATTTATATTTTCCTCCTTTCATTAAATGAGAAAAAATATTTCAATTTATTCCTAATACAATTGTTATTATTACATACTTATTTACCATATTCAATAATTTAATCTACATGAAAATGACAATAGAAAACATAATATGCATCATAAGTAGATAATATTTATCATAATTATGGATAAGCTATTATAAGAAAATAAATTATTTTCAATAAGGAGGCATTACTATGACAAGTAAAGAATTTTCTAATTCAGATAATACTGTATCCGATCCAGCATCTCGTCGTTATGACAAAAATCTAAAAGAAAAGGCTCATGAACAAAGCCCTTTTGGAGCAGATGAACCTTCACCTCATACTACTTTTAAAAAGAAGAGGCATTAAATAAATAAATCCACGACAGCATCAATCAATTTACTGTCGTGGATTCACTATAATTCTTAAATTAACTTATCATTTTTAAGTAAATTAAATAAGGTTGGATTAAGGTTAAATTGCTCCATTAAATTCTTAACTTCTAACAAGGCTTTTTCTTTTTTATCCCTTGATATATTGGTTTTAGAAGCTCTAATTAATATATTTTTAGGTGAATGAGCTATATCTATAAATTCTAAAAGCTGAGTCTTATACCCTACACTTTCTAATAAATTAGCTCTAACACTATCAGTCATAAGAGCTGCAACTCTCTCTTGTACTATTCCATACTTTGTTAATATAGACAATGAATCTGTCTTTATTTGTGAATTAAATTCATGTTGACAGCACGGAACAGAGAATATCATTTTTGTATTCCACCTTACTGCATTATATAATGCATAATCAGTAGCAGTATCGCAAGCATGAAGTGTAATTACCATATCAACTTTATTATTATATTTAAATCCATTAATATCTCCAAGTTCAAAGTGTAGATTTTCATAATTATATCGCTTAGCTATATCATTACATTTTTTTATAACATCAGCTTTAAGATCTAAACCAATCATTTTTACATTTATTTTTTTTATTTCAACAAAGTAATAATATAGTACAAAGGTTAAATAGGATTTACCGCATCCAAAATCTAAAATAGTAAGTTCATTAAAATTGTTATTTTTTATTTCATCATCAATAATCTCTACAAATCTATTTATTTGCTTATACTTATCATATTTTGAATTAACTACTTTCCCTTCTTTTGTAAATACTCCTAAGTCAATGAGTGGCTCAATAATCATTCCCTCTTTAAGAATATAATTTTTTTCTTTATTATGAGACTTATTCACAAGCTTAACATTATCGGCTTTTTTCTTGCTAAATAAAAGCTTACCTTTTTTAGATATTTTCATATCAAAATTATTAGAATTTGACCAGGCTGATAGCTGCTTATAATTACTTGATATATACTCTAAAATTTTATCACTTAAAATATTCTTATCTATATTTTCATGAAATACTTGTTTATCTGCAAATTTTTCTATTTGATAATATTGCTTATTATTTTTTTCTTTTAATTCAAATACTATCTTGTTATATTCAACATCCTTATTAATTTTATTACTTATTACTATTTTTATTATATCTTCTCTTGTTATTTCATCAATTGCTTTCTTTAAATCTTCCATCTTTTCAACACACCTTATTTTTATTTAATTTTAATTTTCTTCTAAATTTATACCTTTTCTAAGCAGAGTCTTAAATTCAGTCCATTCTGTAAACTTTCCACCCATATTTTCTAAATGTTTTGTATGCATTTGACAATCAATAAATATATAATCTTCACTTTTAAGTTTCTCCGCAAGTTTTATTAGGGCTATTTTAGAAGCGTTGCTTACCTTTGAAAACATACTTTCTCCGAAAAAGCATTTTCCTATTTTTACGCCATATAATCCACCAACTAATTCATCACCTAAATAGGTTTCAACACTCATGGCATAACCATTATTAAAAAGATTTATATATGCATTTTTCATTTCATTTGTAATCCAGGTACCTTCTTCATTTACTTCCCTTAGCAATTTACAATTACTAATTACGCCTTCAAAATCATTATTAAATGTTACTTTAAACTCACCTTTTTCAATTATTTTTTTCATTGATTTAGAAATTTTGATTTCCCTAGGAATAAGTATAAATCTAGGTTTAGGACACCACCACAAAATTGGTTCCCCCTCATTATACCACGGAAATATTCCATGACAATAAGCTAAGAGTAACCTTTCCATGGATAAGTCGCCTCCAATGGCTAAAAGTCCATCTCCCTCAGAAAGTTCTGGATTTGGAAAAGCAATTTCTTTTGTCAATTTAAATACGGGCATTAATTTCACTCCCTTACTTATTCGCAGTTCTTACAAATTATTTTAACATATGTAAAGCATATTTGAAGAAAAATTTTCCCATAGTTTTTTTTTACTGTTAATCAAATTAACTTTTATTTTTTTCTATTTATTATATAATATTACTAGAATATTTTGTAGGGAGAGGTTAAGTTATTATGAATAATAAACTAACAGAAGAAAATATAAGAAAATTAAGAGAAGAATTAGACTATAGAATGACTGTAAAGAGAGCTGAAATTGCAAAAGAAAAATTAATAGCTGCTGCTCATGGAGATAGATCTGAAAACGCTGAATATAAAGAGGCTTGTAGAAACTATAGAGAAAATGACAATAGAATCCAATACCTATTAACTATGATTTCAACAGCAACAGTAATAGATGATACGAGCTTAGATAAGTCGACACTCGGACTTAATAGTAAAGCAAGAATAAAATTTATAGAAGATGATGATGATGATATCATTACCCTTGTAACTACTATGGATTTAGATCCCGAAAACATGCTAATAAGTATAGAATCAGATTTAGGGAAAGCATTATTAGGAAAAAAAGCTGGTGATATAGTTGAAGTTGATGCGCCAGGGGAAAAGTATAAAGTTGAAGTGCTAGAAATACTATAAGAATTTACAACCAGATACTTGTTTGTATTTATTAAATTTTAAACGTCATAAGCCCACAAAGCTTGTCTCTAAACTAAAACAACCCACGAAAATCCAAATTTTAGATTTTCGTGGGTTTCATGGTGGAGGCGAAGCGTGACCTTTGAAATCCACCACTAACCAATATTATAAGGAACACTATCTTCATATAGTGTTTCAGTATCTATATCTGCCTCGTTCTCCCATTCCACTGTGTTAAATCGAAATCCTTTTCTACTTCACTTTATATAATATTACTAAATTATTTTCATTTAAATCATATAAATCTTTCCTGAATAGGTATCTCATTTTCTTCATCATCATTATCTTTTAGTATTTCATTTGCTATCTCAATATTGTCTAACCTCATTATACTATCTTCAGAATTGCTATAACTCAATAAATTTATACCACCATACCAAACTACCTTATTATCAATCACAGCAAACTTTTTATACAAATTAGTTTTAAATACAAATCAATTCCAATCTTTGTTAAAATTTCATATATAACTTTCATATTTTCTCTAGAAGTACCATTAAAATCTTCTTCTGGTCTAGTGATTATCTTAATTTTTACACTTGTATTTAATAACGCTTTAAAATTCTCCAATAATCTTGTTAAACTTATCTTGCTAATAAAAGGACTCGATATAACTAATTCTTTTTTAGCAGATAAAACATCATTGTTATATATCGTTAAGAAATTTTTACTATTATAAATTGAGTTAATACTCTCCAACAATTTAGTATCACTTTTAATCCAATATCCTATAGCTGAATACCCTTCTCATCAAAGCTCAACATCGAATATTTTCTATTTTCACATTGTGAACATTTAATTTTAGGTTTATTACAAATCCACTTTTTCCATTCATTCATACATACTGGAGAATATCCACCTTTTCTATCTTTCTTTTCAAAACGTTTTGCATAAACATCTTCCCGCCCTTTAAACAATGACATAAATAAATGTATTTTTTCTTTTGGTGTACTAATATTACTCACTTTACCTATTTGATTATCTTCGGTTATAATTGGTATTTCATTTCCATAATTCTCCATTTCCTCACTAATTATAATCTCATCTTCAGTATTAACTATTCCGCCATAACTTTCAAGCAGTTCTCGCATTTTCCTATTTTCATTTTAGTAATATACATTTTATACAGTTCTTTATATTGCATCCAATCAACCTCTTAACCAATACTATCTTAATATCCTAATCCAGTATTATTTTAAAATGTTTCTATATAAGTTGCGATAATGAAATCACATTGCCGTAATTTACATGAATATAACCGTCTAATATGCAATGTAAGCTCTTTAACGCAACTTATATATCTTAATTAAAAATTATTTTTTTCACTTTCTTTCAAAAGTCTATCAAAATCGCTTTCAAACAATCTATCTTGTACAATTCTATATTTTTCATACTCGCTCTCAGCAAAAGCTTTCGCAATTTCTGCTGTAACCTTTCCTAAATTATTCAAAATTTCATATTCATTAAATTGTAAAAAAGCGTTAAGCCTATTAATCCAATCTTCCATAGTCATTGGAATTTTTCTTTTAGCTTGATTCTCAGCATAATCAAGATACATCGTTACAATCCTATTTAACGAGTCCATTTCCTCTAATGATAAATAGTTTTTGGCAACTGAAACATCACTTTTTAATATTTTACCTTTAGGTGCATTTCTCCAAGTAGTTAAGCCCATGTTTTCTTTTTCTGCATTTGCTCTATCAATTATAAGTTCTGCTGCTGTTTTACCATGTATCGCAAAATGTAATTTATTTTGGACAGTTTTAAAAAATGTTTTGGTTGTTATAGCCTCAGCTGAATAATCCATTGCTGTTGCATAAATATCTGTTATCTTTTGATAAAATCTTCTTTCACTAGCTCTAATTTCTCTTATTTCTTCGAGTAAATGGTCAAAATATTCTTCATTTAAAAAGATTCCATTCTTTAATCTTTCCTTATCCATAACGTAGCCGCGGATCGAAAAATCCTTAAGTACAGAAGCTGCCCACTGACGAAATACTATAGCTCTCTCTGAATTAGTTCTAAATCCAACTGCAATAACTGCTTCTAAATTATAAAAATTAGTGTTATATTCCTTTCCATTAGGTGCAACTCGTCGGAATTTCCGACAAGTTGCCTTTTCATCTAATTCACCATCACTAAAGATATTTTTTAAATGCTCTGCAATAGTAGATCGACCTTTTTCATAAAGTGTTGCAATCATATCTTGAGTTAACCATACATTTTCATCTACAACCATAACCTCAATAGAATTTGGTCCTGTTTGTGAAGTGAAAATCAAAAACTCTGCTGTGCTATTTCTTATTTGAAGTTTATCATTATTTTTATTCATAATCATTTTTCTCCTCTATATCAGGTATATAATCAACAATCTCTCCAATACTTTATATATAAAAGTATTCAACTTTTCCTTTGTTTATATTATATCCCATTTTATTAATATGAACATAACACCTGAAGAAGATTACATGTTAAAATAACGTATCCAAAGAAACTTATAAGATACATTAAAATTCAAATCAAGACTCCAGGAGCATCAGAATTTTAAAAATAGTAATTGTATTTGTATAGATTATTGCATTATCATCTAATTAAGTCTCTAAATCGGTAAGATTAACCATAATAATAGAAAACCACGTCTACCTGTAAACAGCCATTCAAGCCATATGCAAATAGTCGAGGGTTTCATTGGTGGAGGCGAAGAATGACCTTTGAAATCCACTAATAAAATTCATCTCTATTTATTACTAATATAATGATACCTCTATTCTTTGAATAATTATGCTTCTTCATAATTATTTAAATCATCTATTTCAACAGTTATTCATATAAACAACCTTAAAGTCCTACGAATCATATAAATCTTTCTTGTATAGGTATCTCATGTTCTTCATTATCATTATCTTTTAGTCTTTCATTTGCTATCTCGACATTATCTAACCTCATTATAGTATCTTATGCTTTTTTACGATTCATGGACAGTTCCTAAAGAATAAAAAAGAATCTTAACAATGCTCTTTTGCATTATTAAAATTCTTTTTACATAATTATAATATTTTAACCTTGAATTTATCCTTGTCATTTACTATTTTAATATTTAAATTATTTAATAATTTATCCAAACTTTTTATTTGATTAATATATTTTTTATTATTTTTTTCAATTACCTTTTCTATCATTTTAATTATAGCTTCTTTTTCTTCAGCTTCTAATCTAATTCTTTTACATATATATTCTCTGTTAATGTGAATTAATGTAGTCCAAATTTGTTCTTCTACTATATTATTAATATTCATTATAACCCAAGTAAAATCTTTTCTTCTATCTTTTACAGGGTATGCCTCCCTAAAGAATTTTATAAAGGCACTCTCTTCTTTAGGATCCTTTTCAACTACATATTTGCCAAACTGATTTTTTAATTCATTTTGAAGATACATAATAGTATTCGGTTTAACTTTATCTGACATCTTCTCAATATTATCATAGATAAAATTATAAGTATCTTGAATCTTTTCTGGGTCAGCTTCACCCTTTTTTAGTATCCTTGCAATATCTATATATTCTAAAATGTTCTTCTTACAATTTAATTCTTTGTTATATAAATTTTGCCATATTTCTTCTGCACTTAAATTTTCTAAGCTTAAATTTTCTTCCATGCTTACACTCCTTGGTATATTTTAAGATAGTATATATTAAAATAATCGTACTTGCAAAAATATTTTTAATAAATTGCTATCAAGGTACGCGATAATTTTATCACAATAAAATAAAAGGAGCAATTTTAATAAATAATATTTTGAAATTTTATTTTTAAGAACTACTTACCCTTTAAAATTAAACATTAATGTTTCTTTATTAATTATTAATTATTATATTAAGTTTTCCTCCAGTAAATTTTTCAGCTTCATTAAAAATTTCCAAGGTATTTTCAGCATAATCACCTAATAAGTCCTTACTTTTTTGAAAATCAACCCATTCAATTATAACTGGCAATTGAATATCAGCAGTTAGACAATCCCAAAGTGCATCTAAGTTTTCACCGTAATGAGCAGGAAGTTTTAATTCCTGTTTTAAAATTTGGTGTAAAATATTTTTATCCGTAAGCTTACTGCCTTGTATTACTACTTTATTCAAACTATTCACATCCTTTTAAATAAAAAACTATTTTCCTTTATACAACACTTTAAATGTTTTGTAATGATCTGAGGTAGAGTAAATTAATCCATCATTTGAATAAAGAATCCTATCATCTCCGCGATGTCCTCCATTATAGTTAATATCGCACTCATACCAAATTCTGTTAGCAGCATCTGGGAGAGATTTTTCAGCATTCTTAAAAATATCTCCTCCTATGCTTTTACCTGGTGCTACTTTGCTAAGATCGTCTCCTGGCTTCCATCCAAGTTTATCAGCCTGTGCTTTTGTTATAAAATTTTCAGGCAAAGTTCCATTTTTATATATATAATCTGCAACGCCTTGAAAATCATTAATTATTATTTTATTTTTTGAATCTCCATTTTGGCCAGAATCCATTTTTTTATCTTCTGATTTTGTAGTTTCCACATGGTTATCCTGCTTCTTATTTACAGCAGTTTTATTTGTTGTTGTACATCCAAATAAACTTATGAACATAAGTAAAAGTATAAAAACAGCAGAAATTTTCTGTATAAATAATTTTTTCATTTTTCATCCTCCATCTAACAAAACCTCTTATATCCTAATATTATATCCCAAGTAGAAAAAATATTAAACATAGCAAATTCAATGTTTATTCCATTTTCTTCTTTATTTCGGGCTTACCTAACCTATCTTTAAATTATGTTTTGATACACTAAATCTAAATATAACTTTTTCTAAATACTAGAACAGAACTTAAATCGTTTCGTAAGTCTCTTGAAAAACTATCTGATTATGATCATACAAATCAAAAACACTTTGAAAAACAAGTCAAAATTAATATTGGGAAAGAATTAAAGGATATGGAAAATTTTTTAGAGAAAATCAGCAAATTGTTTCTATGAAATAACATACCCATAAAAATCTAAGCTTTAGATTTTCGTATTTTTTATTGTAGTGCTACCCCGTAACAATAACAAAACACGACCTTTGAAATCCACCATAAATTTTATACTATAAACTTATTTTAAAGTGCAATCATTAAATTTATAAACACATCTATTACACTTATAAAAAGTATTTTAATGAATATTACATTGCCGTTACAACTTGTGAAATAGAATTGGCTTTAATCCTCTTTAATGGATTTATAACTGATAATATTGTAATAAAAATATAACCTAGAAATATAAATATTATTTGTAATAAAGAAAATTTCCACTCCCCAAGAATAAGATTACTTAATGACTTTTGCAACACAAGCCCCAAAGCACATCCTAGAATGCACCCACTTAAGCTATATACTAAAGCTTGGGTTAGAACCATTCTAAAAAGCTGTTCTCCTGACATTCCAATAGCTCTCATAACGCCTAAATATCTTGTTTTTGATTCTATACTTGTATTCATTGTATTTATAATATTTAGGATGCTTATAAGTACTACTACTCCTACAAAGCCATAAATAAATACAGCTATTGTCATAAAAGCATTTTGAGCTTCCGAATTAAGCTGCCTAATATCATGCAATTTTAAATTAGAATCCGAATTTACTATGGCTTGTATATTTGCAATATCTTGATTTTTATCATTAAGCTGCATTTCTATAATACTATATTCATTGTTCTTAAATGTTTGTGAGAAGATCTTTTCTGTTGTTATAAAAGTGCACATTGTTGGACTTTCACTATGCTGAGATATAGAGCTTAATATGCCTAGAACTATAAATTCTTTATTTCCTTTGTTAGTTTTAATATAAACTTTATCACCTATTTTAAATTTAGTGTTTTTTACCAGATCATTTCCTCTAATTGACTCTTCCACAACTATTATTCCATTTTGTGTATTTAATTTATCCTCATCTAATTCACCAGCTGTTAAAAATTCTTTAGCCCAATTTAATTGAGTTTTATCGTAAGAAATAAACCAGGAGTTTTCTGTTCCTACAAATAATCCATTATTATCTGTTTTAATTTCGATAGCATTCTTTTTATATTCATCTGTAAGCCTTGTTGCATCAAAAGATGCAGTAACATAGTTTGTCATTCTTCCATAAACTTTTTTCATTCCATCTATACTCGATAATTTTGAATATATATCTTTAGAAATTCCTTGCTTAGAAGTTATATAAATATCAGGCGTTGATGAACTAATTGGTTTTACCCCTAAACATTTTGGATTAACAAGAATGCTAAAGCCCATAAATAAAATGATACTTAAAGCAATTGAAATTGACATTAAAAATAGAGTTTTCTTTTTAATTACAGCATTGTTTATTCCAAGAGAAATATCAATAGGAAACACTTTTGTTAAAATTCCTTTTTTCTTTTTCTTTGATATTCTAATTTCATTACTTCCAGTAACTGCATTTACTGGTGATACTTTTGAAGCTTTTCTTGCTGGTATTAAAGAAGCTATGAAAACTGTTAAAAAACCAATTATAACACCTAAACTTATTCCTACTATACTAAAATTAAATATTGATATTTCTCCAAAAATCTGAGTATTGTAATATTTTAGTATAGCACAGCAAATAAAAGTAATTACCATTCCTGTTATTATGCCTATAGGGATTGCTTTTAAAGAAATAAATATTCCTTCACGTCTTACTAATTTATTTATTTGTTTTTCAGAGGCACCAATGCATATTAATATTCCAAACTGCCTGACTCTTTCCATAACCGTAATATTAAAGGTATTATAAATCATTGTAACTGCTGTCACAAGAACAAGTAAAAATAATACGGCTCCTATAGCATATAGTTGTATAACTCTATTATTATTCGTCTGCATCATAAGTGCTAGAAGACCTTCATTATGCGCTAATCTTTCATCTGTCAATTTTAAATCTTTCTTGAATTGATCTTCTGTCTGCCTTATATTTACTCCATCTTTAAATAAAATATAAATTTGACTCGATGCAGGCGTTAACGAATTTGAAATGTTTACTGATAGAAAGACTATAGGTATAGAAGCTGCTTTTGTAGCTCCCCAATCGTTATATACTCCACTTACAGTAAATTCTTTGATTGAACTATTAGGTACTTCTACTGAAACTGTATCCCCAATATTAATTTTAGCTTTTTCCACAAACCACTTTTCAAGCATAATCTCATTCTCTTTTGTTGGATAAGTTCCTTCTGCTAAATTAAAATTTAAATTGTTTGCAAATTTCTCATCTAAAGATGCTAATGCACATTTTTCATTATTTATGGTTCCTTCTCCTAAATCCTTTAAAGTTCCAGAATTATTTACCTCAATTCTATTATTAACATAAGCAGTCTCATTTTCAGATGGATTAAAAATTGTTATATGGTAGTTTCCTTCTTTTTTCAATATTTGTGCTCTTTCAAATTTAATAAGCGACTCTAACATTGAAAAAATACTTACTACAAGAGTCACTGCTATAACTACACTTAAACTTACCAGCCTAGTTTTTTTCTTATGAATCGCTAAATGTTTTGGAGCAAGGGCAAGATAACTTGTCATTTCATTTCACCCCCTAGTTCTGACACACTACCATCTTCAACATTAAAAACTCTATCTCCTAATGAAGCAAAATTTTGATTATGCGTAATCATAATTAATGTTTGATTGTATTTACTAACAGATAGTTTTAAGAGATTAATTACCTCCTTACTGTTCTTAGTATCAAGATTTCCTGTTGGTTCATCTGCCAAAATAATAGCTGGTCTTGTCGCTAAGGCTCGTCCTATAGCGACACGCTGCTGCTGCCCTCCTGATAACTGATTAGGAAGATGATTTTTTCTACCTGATAAACCTAGTATTTCTAATAATTCATTTATATATTTTTTATTTGGTTTTTTATTATCCAACAATATTGGCAATATAATATTCTCTTCAACATTTAATTCTGGTACCAAATTAAACGCTTGAAATATAAATCCAATATTACGTCTTCTAAAAACTGATAACTCCTTTTCTTTCATTACAAAAATATCTCTATTATCTAACAACACTTTTCCAGACGTAGCAGTATCTATGCCTCCCATAATATTAAGCAATGTACTTTTTCCTGACCCTGATGGCCCTATAATTGAAACAAACTCTCCTTTATTAATTGAAAAAGTGACATTTTTTAATGCTTCTACTTTATTCTCACCTTTTCCATATGTTTTACATATATTTTCAATTCTTAATATCTCCAATATTAAACACCTCACTTTTTTATTTTAAGTTAACTATAACTCATGAAGCTTACAGTTAGATGTATTTAATCTTACAATGTTGTAAGCTTTGAAAAAACCAAATTAAAAGTAGCTCCCTTTCCCAGTTCACTTTCTACCATAATTGTGCCATTATGTTTTTCAATAATGGACTTTGAAAGCGTTAGACCAATTCCAACTCCCTGAATATTTTTTGAAAACTTACTTCTATAAAATCTTTTAAAAATATAGTGAAGATCCTCACTATGAATACCAAAACCGTTATCCTTAATCATAATTCTTGTATCTACAGGTGTATTATCACAAGAAATTAATATTTCATTTCCTGACTCCGTATGATCTAATGCATTTTTAATTATGTTACATATAGACTCTAGCATCCATACTTTATCGCAAATAAGACTAACCTTATTATTACAATTTAATACTATTTTTTTACCTTCACATTTTGCTCGAGTTTGAAATCTCATAATTATATCTTCAAAAAAAACTTTAAGGTTGCAATTTTCTTTATTAAGCTCAATTGCCCCTGCATTTAATTTTGCTAATTTCAATAAATTTTGAATCAAATTTTCCATTCGTTCTAATTCATTCTTAATTTTTAAATTGAAATTATTAACTACTTCATTGTTTATATTTTCATCCAATATAATTTCGTTATACATTTCTAATGCTGCTAGTGGTGTTTTCAATTGATGGGATATATCAGAAATTGTGTCTTTTAAGAATTCTTTATTTTGCTTTTCTTTTATTATGTGGGTTGTTAAAGACGTGGCCATCATATTAATTGCTGAAAAAAGTTTTGATAAATTTCCTTCCTTATTATCATCTAAACGTATTTTATAATTACCATTCATAAAATTTAAAATATCCGAATTAGCTTTTTCTAGACTTTTATTGTATTTAACAGCGAATATCAATAATATGGTTAATAATGCTGTTCCTATACCTAAAGATAAAATAAAAGCTATTATTGCATATTTATTATGAAAAGCTTTTACACTAGGAATAAGACTATTATTTGTACTTTCATCATATCCTGCACTTCTTAATAGGATTTCTCCTCTTTTATAATCTTCTTTATTCTTTTCATGTGTAAAAGCAACTTGAAACTGTGACATGTTTACCTTATTTTCATATAAAAATCCTGCTACTTCACAATCGTGCTTTATTAATTCCTTTTTATAATCATTAGTAACCATTGTTATTATTACTTGTCCTAAAAGAATATAAGAAAATAGAATAATTATTACAGAAATAAATAATTTTTTTAAATCTTTAATATCAAAAATGCTCATGTTAAATCCTCACTTTACAATATTCCACTTATAACCAGCACCACGTATTGTTAATAAATATTTAGGTTTTTCTGGGTCATCTTCAATTTTGCATCTTAATCTTCTTATATATACAGATAAAGTATTATCGTCTATAAAGCTGCCATTATTATCCCATAGCCTATCCAAAATTATTTCCCGTGTCAATACTATATTGGGATTTTTCATGAATAAACACAACAGCCTGTATTCAGCTGCGGTGACTTCTATTTCATTCTTATTTTTAAAGACTCTGCTTTCTTCTAAGTTTATCATTATACTATTTGAATATACTTGATTTTGTTCAATATTGGATAATTTTGTGCGACGCATAAGGGCATTAATTCTTGAAATAAGTTCATTTAATTTGAATGGCTTTGTAATATAATCATCACCACCAATATCAAGTCCCATTACAATATTAACTTCTTCATCTGAAGCGGTAAGAAAAATAATTGGAACATTGGAACTTTGACGTACTTTCTTACAAATTTCAAAACCAGTACCATCTGGTAATGTTAAATCAAGAATAAGCAAATCATAATTATTATCTTCAAATATGCATAATGCTTCTTTTACTGTTTTCGCTATATTAACATTAAATCCGTTCTTTTGAAGGGAGAATTCAAGGCCATCAATCAAACTCAAGTCATCTTCTACTAAAAGAATGTTATTCATTATTATTCTCCTTTTGTTCTAATATTTACCACAAGTTTATCTATTTTAATCCTATCACATATTTTAAAATAAAGTCCATAAGATTATTTACTTTAGTTATAGTGCATATTCATTTGAGCACCCATAACAATAAAAACCTACGCCCATCTGCACGCAGCTATTTTAGCCACATACAAATGGTCGTGGGTTTCATGGTGGAGGCGAAGCGTGACCTTTGAAATCCTTTATACTTCACTAAAATTAAATTCTTAATGTGTAAATTTTTGTATAAATTCATCTGTCATATTAGCAATTGTATCGCATTGTGTCCAATGTAAATAATGCTGTCCATCTAAATATTCAAGCTTTTGTATATCTGGATTTGAAATTACTTCTTTATGTATTCCATCCCATGTAACACTTAATCCTTCGTCTTCATATTCTTTACATGAATCATTGCTCAATAAAAATAATATTGGTATATTATCAGGATACTTTATATCATATAGCGACTTACAATTATCCATGAAATTTCTATTTTCACTAAACTGTGCTTTTGTTATGGATCTTCTGTTCATTATTTCGGTAACAATTCTTATTTCTTCTTCCGAATAACTTCCACTAGATTCCATTTGTCGAACAAATTCAATTCCAGATAGGTGGAAAAGTCGTGATAAACCTGTTATATCCATAAATCTTACAATATGATAAAGCCCATTTGAAATTTTTTTATTTTCGTCATATTTTGCCTGATTAGGCACTGAAGAATCAATACCTATCATAGCTTCTACTTCTTGAGGGTAGATCTTCATATATTGCATACAATAAATTCCCGATATTGAATGTGGCATTAAAATATATGGTGGTTTAATTCCATACTCATTTAACGCTGCTCTTATTTCTTCCACAATAAATTTATTGTTCATTTCCATGTTAGTATCATCACTTAGTCCATAACCAGGATACTCCAAAGTTACTACCTTATAATTTTTACTTAGCTTATCTACAAGTGGCTTAAAATCAGTAATAGGACTTGGAGTTCCCATCCCACTTAGCAATACAATAGTTTTTTCGCCTTCTCCAGTGACTGACATCCTTATATTAATGCCATTTACATTTACTTTTGTACCTATTTTATCTAAAACTTCATCTTCCTTCATACACATAATTTTATTCCAAGCTGTTGTACAAATTAAAAACATTGTTACAACACACAATATTATAATAAAAATTTTCTTTAATATTTTAGTTGCTTTTATTAATTTATTCTTCATATAATTTCGAAAAGTAATATATCAAATTAATTATTCTTTTATTAAAGGAATACTGATGATTATCTTTGCTCCTCTTGTTACTTCATCATTTGCAAGCATCATTCTGCCATTATGCTGTTTTACAATACTGTCTGAAATGAATAACCCCATTCCATAATGATTCTCTCTTCCTCTGCTAATATCATCCATATAGAATTGCTCTAAACCATGCTTTAAAGCATTTTGGCTAAATCCATGACCTGAATCTGTAATAGAAATAATAGCATTATCCTCTGATGCATTAACTCTAACTCTTATATTTCCTTTTGGCTTTGTAAAATCAAGGGCATTAGAAACAAGATTATTAATCATACGTTGAAACAACAGTTTATCTGCACAAATAAACATAGTTTTTTGCTCATTTTCCACAGAAAGAGTAACTTCTTTTTCTTTTGCTATTCTTACTAATGGTAAAATTATCTCATTAACCATTGAATAAAGTTCTAGTTTATGTGCATTCATAATATAACCTTTTTCTGCTCTTGCCATATCTAAAAGGTTATTTAAGTATTTTTCCATTTGGTCCAAACTGTATTTAGCATCTTCAACATACTCTGCATTAGTTTCATCTGTTATGATATTTTGAAGCAAATCTACATTTCCTTTTAACACTGTCATTGGAGTTTTAAAATCATGAGCAAGTGCATAAATCTGATCTTTACGTCTTTGCTCTAAACTCCATTGTTTTTCTAGAGATTCCTTTAATACCAGCCTCATATCATTCATGCTATCCAATATTTCATTAATTTCTTTTATCTCACTATGAGAAATTTCAAAATCTAAATCTTGTACTTTAATTTTTTCTATAACCTTCAAAATAGCTTGACCATTTTTTCTTAATTTTCTCGCTGTAAAAAATGGGATAGCTATAGTTAAGACTAGTACAACTCCAAAGTATCCAAAAAACAAAACTGCTTCAATATTATTCAATGATTCAGGCGTTAAAATATTTTTACTAGCAATTATAGACAAAAATATAAGAACACATGCTGTTAAACCTAAAATACCAAAGCCTATTCCATAAACTGCTTTTGTTAAAATAACCATTATACTTGTCTGACGTCTTTTATTTTTCACATTGCCCATTTATATCCAATCCCCCATACTGTTTCTATAGGTGATACCTTGAAATCATTAAATTTTTTTCTAATATTCTTTACATGAGTTACTATTGTATTATCACAGCTTTCACTTTCATATCCAAAAACAGCTTCATAAATCTGTTCTCTTGAAAACACTTGACCTTTATGCCTAACTAGAAATTCACAGATTTGATATTCACCTTTTGTGAAATCTATATACTCATTCCCTACACTTAATTTCATTTCCTGCAAATCAAAACTAATATTTCCACTGTGAATCATTACATGGTGTTTACGATTGTCTCTTCTTATATGAGCATTTACACGAGCTTTTAACTCCTCTATTCCAAATGGCTTTTTTATATAATCATCTGCACCTAGTCCAAATCCATATACAATACTTTCTTCTTCTGTTTTTGCAGTAATGAACATAATAGGACAATCTACTTTATCACGAATTCTCCTACATGCTTCAAAGCCATCTGTTCCAGGCATCATAACATCAAGCAATATCATATCAAAACTCTTAAGTTTGTCCTCAGCAAGACTATCAAAATTCAAGTATGATGTAATGTTATGCCCATCCTGAACTAAAATATTTCTAATCAACCTTAGAATTCTCTCATCATCATCTACAACAAGTATCCTAGCCATATCTCAGTATTCTCCTTTATATTACTTTCTCTTCACTCCCTTCATAGAACATTTTATTTTAACTTTATAAAGATTCTATGAAGATCTAAAATTTAACTAAATTATAGCATATATAAGGAACATTCAAATGAATTTATTTCTATAAAATAAAAGAGCCACAAAAATCCAATTTTAGATTTTCGTGGGTTTCATGTGTGGCGAAACGTGACCAGCCTCCACACTTATTTACTTGTTCAATTTTTTTGCTTCTGAAACCAATCTGTATAAAGTATTCATAGCTTCCATTGGATTAAGGCTTAATATATCCACTTCACTAATTTCTTTTAGTAATGCTTCCTTTTCAATAAAAGTAAAATCTAACTGCATATTACTTGAAGAATCCTTATTTTTGTGTTTCTTATGTGTATGCTCTAATTTATTTTCAATAACATTTTCAGTTAAAGGAACTTTTTCATGTTTAACTTCTTCAACATACTCACTCTTACTTTCAGAAACTATTTCTGTAACAATAACCTTATTATCTGAAGTATTTATATCTACAGAGACTTCACTTTCTTTAATATCACTATTGGTTACCTTATGTATATCAAAAGTATTTTCGCCTTCAAGGCTTAAAAGAATCTCTTTAGCTCTATTAATTACCCCCTCAGGAAGTCCTGCTAATTTTGCAACCTCAATTCCATAAGACTCATCTGCGCCGCCTTCAACTATTTTTCTTAGGAATATTACACTGTCTTTCATCTTCTTAACTGCTACAGAATAGTTTTTAACTCCAGGTAAAACTCCTTCTAATTTTACTAATTCATGATAATGGGTAGCGAATAATGTCTTGCATCTTAAATTTTCATTTCCTGTAATATACTCAATGACAGACCACGCAATAGAAAGTCCATCATATGTTGAAGTACCACGTCCAACCTCATCTAATAATACTAAACTTTTAGACGTTGCATTCTTAAGTATATTAGAAACTTCCCACATTTCCACCATAAAGGTTGATTTACCACCTGCCAAATCATCTGATGCACCAATTCTAGTGAATATCTTATCACATATTGATATATTTGCACTAGCAGCTGGAACAAATGAACCTATTTGAGCCATTAAGGTAATCAAGGCAACCTGTCTCATATAAGTTGATTTACCAGCCATATTGGGACCTGTTATAAGCAATAATTCTTTATCACTTTGATTTAAGGTAGTATTATTAGAAACGAACTCTCCTCTACCAATTACTTTTTCAACTACTGGATGTCTTCCTTCTGTTATTTCAATTAAACCATCTTCATTAATCTCAGGTTTAACATAATCATTTTCAAGAGCTATTAGTGCTAATGTAGATATACCATCTAAATTTGATATAATTCTAGCACTTTTTTTAAGTCTAGCAATTTCATTTTCAATTTTATCTCTTATTTCACTAAATAGTGAATATTCTAAATTTATAAGCTTTTCCTCAGCTCCTAAAATCTTATCTTCCATTACTTTAAGTTCTTCTGTAATGTATCTTTCAGCATTAGCAAGGGTTTGTTTTCTAACATACCTTCCTTCTGGGATAGAACTATAATTAGATTTGGATATTTCTATATAATATCCAAAGACCTTATTATAACCAACCTTTAAAGATTTAATTCCTGTAAATTCTCTTTCACGATTTTCAAGAGCAGCAATCCACTCTTTTCCATGTAACTTAGATTGCCTTAATTCATTAACTTCAGCATTATATCCATCCTTTATTATGTTTCCTTCTTTAATGCTTAATGATGGTTCTTCCTTAATTGACAATTCTAATAAATTCCTTATATCTGCTAGCTCATCTAAACTTTCATAATACTCCTTTAATAAATCAGAATTAGTGTTCTTTAAAAGTCCTTTTATAGCTGGAATTTTATCTAAGGATGCTTTTAGTGATAATAAGTCCTTTGCATTAACATTTTTATTAGATATTTTACCTACGATTCTTTCAATATCATAAATATCTTTTAAGGAATTTCTTAAATCCTCATTTAAACTAATTGAACTAAATATCTCATTTACACCATTTAGTCTCTTAATAATTTCAGATTTAATTATTAATGGTTCTTCAATCCATTTTCTTATAGTTCTGCCTCCCATAGATGTAGCACTTTTGTCAAGAACCCATAAAAGAGAACCTTTTTTACTTTTTTCTCTTATACTTTCAGTAAGTTCTAAGTTTCTTCTCGAATTACCATCTATAGTCATGTAATTAACTATTTCATATTGTTCTAATAAATTTATATTTGTTAAGCTCATTTTTTGAGTTTCATATATGTACTTAAGTAATACTCTGCTGGCAATTTCTCTTTCCTCATTTAGACCTGCTACTTCCATTTCAGAAAATTGCTCAATAAGTTCTTCTTTACTGACAAGAAACTCATCAAATTTCATTTTTGATAAAAGTGCTGATGTAACTCCACCTATATCATTTATTAGAGTTTCATCAAAATCCTCATCAATCAAAATTTCCTTAGGCGAAACTTTTGAAATTTCATCTAACAAGCTAATTTTTATATTATCAAAAGAAGTTACTTTAAACTCACCTGTGCTTATGTCTGAAACTGATATCCCAATTTTATCATCATTTATGTATATAGCCATTAAATATGTATTATCATTTTCTAAGGAACTATTTACATCCACAAAAGTACCTGGCGTAATAACTTTTACTACACCTCTTTTAACGATGCCTTTAGACTCTTTAGGATCTTCAAGTTGTTCACATATAGCAACTTTATATCCTTTGTTAACTAATCTTGGAATGTATGCAGCCGCTGCATGATGTGGAATTCCGCACATAGGAGCCCTTTCTTCAAGTCCGCAATTTTTCCCAGTAAGTACTAATTCTAATTCTCTTGATACTGTAACAGCGTCATCAAAGAACATTTCATAAAAATCACCTAATCTATAGAAAAGAATACAATCGCTGTATTCCTCCTTAGTTTTCATATATTCTACCATCATTGGCGTTAAAGCCATAATCAATTTCCTCCTTTAATGCTAACATTTTAAGGGAAGATCTATATAAATCTACTTTATCCTCATGTCTAGCCACTGTGCTCCTCTATTTTTCATGGTAGGAAATAACAGTAACTAGAACCTAGACAAACCAAACTAAGATTCAGATGGAAATTAAGTTCCACTTGAATCAAATTTTACTTTATAACCTAAAAATCCCTAGAACAATTATAACAATTATCTTAGGGATTTTCATTATTATTTTTTACTTCATTTTGTTAAACTCATTATCTTACTAAATTTATTACAGTTGCTTTAGGTCTAGACATCGATTCAATAGAATATCTTATTCCCTGTGTTCCAATCCCTGAAGCTTTTACTCCTAAGAAAGGAAAATGATCAGGCCCTCTTTCTGTTTTATTATTAACTTGAACAGTTCCAACCTCTAATCTGTCTGCAACATAAAAAGCATCATCAATATTTTCAGTGAAAACTGCACTTTGAAGTCCGTATTCTGATTTATTTGCAATTTCTATAGCTTCATCTTTGTCTTTCACTCTAATAATAGGTAAAACTGGTCCAAATGGTTCTTCCCAAGCAATTCTCATGTCTGTAGTTACATTATCGAAGAGAGTTGGGTAAATTAAATTATCATCTCTATTTCCACCTACAATTAAATCTGCACCCTTATCCTTGGCATCCTTAATCAGTTCCTCGACATAATCAGCTGATTTAGTGCTTATTAATGGTACAATATCTACATCCTTATCTAAAGGATTTCCAACAGTAAGTTTGCTCATTTTTTGCTTTACTTTGCCAACTAACTCATCAGCAACTTTTTCTAGAACTAAAATTCTTTTTACAGCAGTACATCTTTGACCAGAATATGAATAACCTCCAGCTACTATATTATTAGCAGCAAGTTCTAAATCTGCGTCTTCTAAAACAATAGCTGCATCCTTACCACCTAATTCCATAAGCAGTGGAACCATACTTGTTATTTTAGAAATTCTTACTCCTATTTCTGTACTACCTGTAAAGTTAATAAAGTTTATACCTTTATGTGTTACAGCATAATCACCTATTTCACTGCCTCTTCCTGTTATAGTATTTAAAACACCTGCAGGAACACCTGCTTCTTGAAATACTTTTGCTAAATATAAACCACATAAGCTTCCTTGAGTTGCAGGTTTAAGTACAACAGAATTTCCTACAATTATTGCTGGAGCTATTTTAGATGCTGATAAATTTATTGGATAATTAAATGGAGAAATTGCAAGTACAACTCCTAGTGGTTCTCTATTTACAACTGAAATTTTATTTCTTTTAAACCCTGGGAATGTATCTCCTGGTATACTTTCACCCGCCATATTTTTAGCTGTATCTGCTGTGAATCTAATAAAATCAGCAGTTCTATGAATTTCTGATTTAGAACTTTTTCTATCCTTACCAATTTCTCTTATCATTATATCTACAAGTTCGTTAGTATTTTCTACTAATATATTAGCAGCTTTATATAATATTTCTGCTCTTTCGCTTATTGGCACTTTACTCCATTCTCTTTGAGCATCTTTAGCAATCTTTATTACATAGTCAACTTCTTCTTTTGTCATAGCTGGAACTGTGCCTACTAGAGAATTATCCAGTGGAGAATGTATTTCTATTAAATTATTCTCTTTGGCACCCACCCATTCACCATTTATTAAATTTTTAAAATTATTATTCTCGCATTTTATACAATTAAACATTATTTCACCTCTTCCTGATAAGCTATATTAATTAATATTCATTACTCTTTAGTATTATATTACACCAGTTATTATATTATATCCATATAAAAAAATATAATAAGATAAATAAATTTAAAATATTGCAAAAAATAACTTGAAGTTAATCCGTTCTTAATACTTTTTCAATATAATATTTACAAAAGGAGTGATAGTATGAAAAAATTAAATATATGCATTGATATTGATGGAACTATAACAGATCCTTATTATTGGTTAAGCTATGCAAATAGCTATTTTAACTGTAACATTTCCGAAGAACAAGTTACATGTTATGAAATTGCTAAAGTTCTTAATGTAAAAGAAAGTGACTACCTTGAATTTTATGATAAGCTTAAAGTAAAAATTCATACTGAAGAAAAATTAAGACATGATGTTAAAGAAATATTGAATAAAGTTTTTGAAAATAATAATATCTATTTTGTGACAGCTAGAGAAAAATCTTTAGAACTTTTGACTTTTCGTTATTTAAAAGAACATGGGATTCCCTTTGATGAACTTTATGTTTTAGGTACCCACAATAAAGTTCCTAAAGCTTTTGATTTGGACTGTGATATTTTTATAGAAGATAGCTATGACAATGCTCTTCAATTATCACAAAGTGGATTTTTTGTTATATTGCTCGATACAAATTATAATAGATTTGAGTTAAATGAAAATATTATAAGAGTTTCAAATTGGAGTGAAGTATTACAAATTATAAATGAATTTATAAAAGAAAGAGAAGCAATCTAATATAAATTCATTATCCTACCAATATATAAAAAATAGTATACAAAAGACATTTCGTATTTTTTAATGTATTTTTGTTTCAAATCTTATTTCTTAAACTTCATCTTTAAGTAGTCCTCCCCTCCTTTCTTTCATACCTTAAGTTTACTTTAATCTATTATCTTTAGTAAAAAATGTTCTGTAACCAAGAGTTACAAATAATACAGTTGTAATAGCTGTACTTCCTAAAATTGCAAGCATAATCCCAATTTGATATTTTATTGCAGTAAGAGGATAAGTTCCTGAAAGAATTTGTCCTGTCATCATTCCTGGCAAGGACACAATTCCTATAGTAAGCATATTGCTCATTGTAGGCAAAATTGCACTATCAAAGGCATTATTTACAATTTCTTTAGCTGCTACTACCGGTGTTGCACCAAGCATTAAGGAATTTTCAATTTCAACTCTTTTATCTTCAAAATCGTTACATAGTCTATTTGCCCCTAAAGATATACCTGTCATACTGTTACCAACAATCATTCCTGAAATAGGTATAAAATATTGAGGATTAAACCAAGGTCGTACGTTTAATACGATAATTATAAAAAATGCAGCAACCAATAAGCATCCCACTATCATAGAAAAAGCAATAATTATCTTTAGTTCCTTTGACATTTTAGTTTTTACTCTTTCAATAGAACTATAAATAGCAAAAGAAATCATTATAACAATCATTAACGAGGTTAACCACCATCTAGGGTTTTCAAAGACAAACATTAAAATATATCCCATTATTGTTAGCTGCAAAGTCATTCTAGTTGAAGCAATCAGAATTTGCTTTTCACGTTTTATACCTCTTGCTTTAAATATAATCAGCATTATAAATACAAATACATAAGCTATTGAAAGTTGAACTACAGATAAGTTCATTACCGAATTATTATTCATAATATGCCTCCGTTACCTTTCCTTCTTCAATCCTAACTAATGAATCTGGAAATTTTCTGGCAATTTGTTCTGAGTGAGTAATCATAATAAGTTCTTTATTATTTTCTAAAACAAACTTTGAAAAATTATCAATTATAAACTGCTCTGTTTCTTTATCTAATGCGGCAGAAGGTTCATCTAGTAAATATGTATCAGCATCCATTAACATGACACGCGCAAGACATAACCTTTGTTTTTCTCCTCCTGAAAGATTACCACACCCATCAGATAGCTGCTTATTAAGTTCCACTCTTTCAAGCGTCTCCTTTAAAATATCTTGAGATACTGCTTTCTTTTTTGAAAATTCCAAACCAATTTGCAAATTATCTTCAATTGTACCACTGTAAATTACAGGAGTCTGTCCAAGCATAACTACATTTCGTCTAAGCTTTATTGTATCCATTTTAGAAATATCATTATTATTATAATAAATAATCCCCTCGTCAGGCACATTTAAACAATTTAACATTCGTAGAAGTGTGGTTTTTCCACTGCCTGAAGGCCCTATAATACATGTTATGGGTTTATAGATACGCAAAAAAGAAATATCTAATATATTTTTATATTTCAAATTCCTTATTTCAAACATATTTCTCACATCCTTTGTATATATTTAGTATGCATAATTAAAAAATAATAGACCTTGTAACAATTATAACAATTATTACAAGGTCTTTCATTAATTTTACTAATTTTTAACCAGTCCGATAGCTACTCCAAGAAAACTAAATTGCTGATCTGTGATAAAAATAGGTTCATACTTCTCATTTTCAGGCATAAGAACAACTTGTCTATTAATAATATTGTAGGTCTTTAATGTAGCTTCACCATCAATATCAACTGCAACTATATCTTTAACCTTTGGCATACCTTGTTTAGTTATTACAACATAGTCTCCATCACAAATATTCTTATTTATCATCGAATCCCCTTTAACTTTAAGCATAAATGTATCCTTTGAACTACGTATCCATTCTTTTGGTAAGTAATAATTGTCTTCAATATACTCATTTATAGGAATAGGATTACCTGCCGCAATCTCACTGAATACTGGAATACTCACTACTTCTTCAACTTTTTCTTCAATTCCGTTATATTCAATATATATATCATCTATATTTCCAGAATCTTTTATGAAATTATGATGTATATTTCTTTTCAAGTCAATATACTTAATAGTGTCCAATCTTAAAGGCTCTTCTATTTTTATATCCTTTTCTATAGTTTTATCTTCTAATAAGACATCCTTAGCATCATTAGATTCATTTATTTCTTTAATCTCAACACTAGAATAATTCGTCTTTAAGGTAATACTTTTTCCTTTCATATCATAGCCTAAACTAGCAAACGACTTTCCGTTTGTAAGCCAACTATCATATTCGCTATTATTAGATGTATCCATTATAAAAGTAATACTTGAATATGTTTTTTTATTATTTATTGCACCTAAGAATTCTAGTTGAGCTTTTGTTAACATTTGGCTATCATCAATAAAAATATGCACATATGACTTTACACTCTTACTCTTTGCTGACTTTAAAGCTAGTAAAACTAAATCCTGATCATCAATTTTGTTTAATTCGTTTAAGTTTTTATTATACTCTTTCAATATTTCAAATATAGCTTGTCTTTGTTCAGAGTTTTTTCTAAGTACTTTAGGATAGCTGCCATAAACCAATTTATTCATTTTTTTAGATCTATTGGCATTTTGATATTCATTAAGCTTTGTAAAATTACACGACTTAATCCACATAATTTCTTTTTGTATAAAGTCAGCATATTTCAAGTCTAATATACTAAGCTTTTTTTTATTATATTTCTTTATTACAGCCATTATTGCTTTATCAAGGCAACCTTGTCTTTCTTCTAAGGATGCGATAGTAAAATTCTTTTTATATTTCTTTTTGTATTGATTAAAGTAATACATTATTAATGAATCTATTGTACTAATTTCTAATTTATCACTATTGTCTTCGTCAAAAAAACTGCTTTGATGGTACTTTTCAGTCTCTATATTTTTATAAATAAATGAAACTGCTTTTGATACTTCATCACTATACGTAGCAATAAGTATTTTATCATCCTTAGTTATGCAATAATTGTTAAGTAATAATGGAATTTTATTTATAAATGTTGTAGTTTTTCCTGTTCCCTTTTCGCCTTTTATCAGCATATGGCCATTAGGCTTGTTTCTAAGTATCTTTTTTTGTTCTCTATTAAACTCCACTTTTTCACTCCTTCCATTTATTACTTACACTTAAAATATCTTACGAACAAATATTTTAATTATTGTTGTAATTATACTATATTATCAGGGAAAGTGCAAAATTTAGGCTTTCGCCACTATGAATGTATCATGGTAAAACTATTGAAATGTTGTATTACTTCAGCAAAATATGTATAATTGACAAAGAAACTATTTCATACGAAAGTAAAAGTATTCCAAGAATGTACAAGCAGATATGGAAGGAGAAAAAAATGAAACAAAGCATTATATTTTTTGATATTGATGGAACCTTACTTAGTGAAGAAACTTATACAGTTCCAGAAAGTGCAAAAAGAGCAATAAAAATGGCACAAGAAAATGGACATCTTGTATTTATTAATACAGGAAGGCCAATATTAGAAATTGATGATTGTATTCAGGAATTAAATTTCGATGGATATATATGTGGATGTGGTACATACATAGAATTTAAGAATAAAGAGTTATTTCATAAAAGCCTCGGAGTTGAACTATCAAAACAAGTTGCTAGGAAATTAATCCAGTATAACATCGATGGCATCTTAGAGGGAAAATTTGGTGTTTATTATGACGATGATAATAATATATGCTCAAAAGAAGTTCTTAGAATTAAAGCTCGTCATATTAAAGAAGGTTTTTATAAGGGACAAACTTTTGAAGATCCAGAAATAGATTTTGATAAGTTTGTAATATGGACAAATGAAAATAGTAACTTTGAATCCTTTCACGAAGAATTTAAAAATTATTTTGATTTTATACACCGTAGTGAAAATTTCTATGAACTAGTTCCAATTGGTTTCTCAAAGGCCACTGGCATTAAATATTTAATTGATATTTTAGATATTCCTCATGAAAATACTTACGCTATTGGTGACAGTACTAATGATTTAACCATGCTTGAATATGTTAAAAACAGCATTGCTATGGGTAATAGTAATCCAATATTATTTGATTTAGTTTCCTTTGTTACAAAAGATATTGAAGAAGATGGAATTGAACATGCTTTAAAACACTATAAGATCATATAAACGAAAAATATTTATTCCTACTTGAATATATAGAACTAAAGCTTTTTTGAAGCATACTTTAATAGCGGCATGGTAATTTAAAAGAGTGAGATTAAAATAAATTCTCACTCTTTTATTTGTAATTAAAATTTATTCATTAGATTCATAGTTAGTAATTTCTTTTATTGTATTATCATCGTTCATAAATACAACTGTTGGTTTATATTTTTTTGCTTCTTCTTCGTCCATTTGAGCATAAGCAATTATTATAACTTTATCTCCTGTTTGCACTAATCTTGCAGCTGCTCCATTTAAACAAATAACACCTGAATCTCTTTTTCCTGGAATTACGTATGTTTCAAATCTCTCTCCATTGTTTATATCAACAATTTGAACTTTTTCATTTTCTAATATATTAGAGGCTTCCATTAAAGTCTTGTCTATTGTTATGCTTCCTACATAATTTAACTCCGCTTGAGTAACCGTCGCTCTGTGTATCTTTCCTTTTAACATTGTTAGTATCATTTTTTCTCCCCCTAAATGTGTTTAATTAGTATAACTAAAATTATCTATTAGTCTTGTCTTACCAATATATACTGCAATCGGTATTAATACATTCTTTTTTATCATATGAACATCCTCTAAAGAATCACTATCTACAATTTCTACATAATCTATTTTAGCTAATGGTTCTTTATTTAGTTCATCTGTAATAATTTCCTTAACTTTAAGTGCATCTCTTTCGCCACCAATTAATGCATCTTTAGCTTTTTCTAAACTTCTACTTAACACTAATGCTGCTTTTCTTTCCTCACTAGAAAGATAAGTGTTTCTTGAGCTTTTCGCTAATCCGTCTTCTTCACGGATTATTGGACAGGCAACTACTTCTACATCAATATTTAAGTCCCTAACCATCCTTCTTATAACAGCAACTTGTTGAGCATCTTTTTCTCCAAAATAAGCTTTATCTGGAGTAACTATATTGAAAAATTTTGAAACAACTAAACATACTCCATCAAAATGTCCTGGTCTTTTTGCACCACAAAGTGCATTAGTTAGATTTGAAACACTAACTGTTGTAGATTTATTATCAAAATACATCTCACTTGGTTCTGGATTAAAAACTACATTAGCTCCTGCATTTAAACAAATCTCTAAATCTTTATTTATATCTCTTGGATAACTTTCAAAATCCTCATTTGGTCCAAATTGTGTTGGATTTACAAACACACTTACGACTACTCTGTCATTTTCACTAACTGCCATCTTTATTAAACTTTCGTGCCCTTCATGTAATGCTCCCATTGTTGGTACATATCCCACTGAAAGACCTTCTTTTCTCCATGCTTTAACTAGGCTTCTTAGTTCTTTAATTTCTTTTACTAACATCTTTCTCTCCTCAAAACTAATATAATTTTTTCAATTCGGTTTCATCAATTTTAAAAGTGTGCTTTTCTTCTGGAAATGTTCCTTCTTCTACTTCCCTAACATAGGAAGAAATAGCTTCCCTCATAACTGAACCTATATTCGCATATTGCTTTACAAACTTTGGAACAAAATCATTAAACATTCCTAGCATATCTTGATAAACCAATACTTGGCCATCACAATATTTTCCTGCACCAATTCCTATAGTTGGAACTGATACTGAATTTGTAATAAGCTCAGCTACCTTCTCTGGAATTCCTTCGAGTACAATTGAAAATACACCTGCTTTTTCTAATAGAACGGCATCTTCTATCAATTGTTTAGCAGCCGACTGATCTTTACCTTGTACCTTAAAGCCTCCAAAAGCATTAACAGATTGTGGCGTTAACCCTAAGTGACCCATTACAGGAATTTGCGCATCTACAATTGCTTTGACCTGAGCTGCTACTTTTGCACCACCTTCAAGTTTAACAGCATTTGCTCCACCTTCCTTAATTAATCTTCCAGCATTTAATACTGCTTGTTCTATTGAAACATGATAAGATAAAAATGGCATATCGCTAACTATTAGTGCGTTTTTTGTACCTCTTTTAACAGCTTTTGTATGATAGATTATTTCATCCATTGTAACAGCTAAAGTATCTTCTTCTCCTTTAATAACCATTCCAAGGGAATCCCCTATTAAGATAGCATTTACTCCGCTTTCATCAATAATTTTTGCCATTGAATAATCATATGCTGTAAGCATACTTAATTTCTTTCCTTGCTCTTTAGCTTGTTTAAAAGTTAATACTGTATTTTTCACTACTCTACTCCTCCTAAAAGCTCATATATTTCTTTATGCTTTTTTGAATTACTTAGTAAGTTTTCAATTGCATTTTCCATTTTTATACCTTCAAATTCTTTTGTTTCTCTTAGAGCAACAAGCTTTATTAAATTTACAGATAGTATTTTGTAAAGATCTTTATCCTTTTCTTCTAAAGCACATAAATGCTTTTCTACTGTAGTAATATCACCTCTTGAAATTGGTCCTGTTAAAGAATTCACAAAACCCTTTGTATAAATACTATCAATATTACCAATTATAAGAGGTTTAAGAGCATTTAGAGCTTCTGCTTCATTTAAACCAAGTTTTTTAAAGTAAGTTACTCCCATATCTAATAATGATAAAGCAAGGTTAGAAACAAAAACATTAGCTAAATGATAAATTGAAGAATCTTCTGCACTTCTAGCAAAATGCTTGTTCCCTAATCTTTTCATTAATTCTAAAAGAGCACAATTCTCAAAAATATCTCCTTCAATAGAAAAGTATATACTTTCTAATTCTTTTAAATTTGTATCTTTACTTGAAAACGCAAATATTGGATGTATAGAATAGATCAGTGCACCAGAATGTTTGGCATTACATAATACATTTGATTTAAGTGAGCCACTAGTGTGACAAATAGATTTGTTATTTAGATCAAATTTTGATAATTCATTATCTATAATTGAAATTATATCATCAGGCGTTGTAATAAATAATATATTACTTTCATTAATAATATTTTGAATGTTATCATAAAATTTAGATTTAGTAATCTCAGCTGCTTGTTTGGTGTTTTCTTGATTTTTTCCATAAAAGCCACTTAATTTTATCCCTTTATGAGTAAAGTAGCGACCTAAACTTACGCCTACCTTCCCAGGACCAATAAATCCAACTTTAATAGTATCACCTCCATATACGTGATACAACATCCTAACTTCAATCTCATTCATATAGATATGAGTTGTATTATAATTCTTAATGCTAAAAATATCGGTGTAATTCTCTTTCGATACTACCCATAGATATTCTATCATTTTGTTTTTAATTTAACAATAAAAACATAAAAATTTTAATATGTATTTTAAATTAAATTTGTAAACATAAAGCAGTAATACTTTATGAAGGAAGAATTGAATGTAACTTGCTTATCTAATAAAATAAAAGAAGCTTTGAAATATATAACTTCTATCATTATTACTTCACGCTCCTTATTATGCTTATATTTCTTCAGTTAAACTAACAATTCCTTTCATAAGATAAGGCAGATTCTTTTGAACTTTTTCGTCATCCCAATTCCACCATTTCAGTTCCACTAATTTGGCTATTACCTCTTCAGAAAAGCGCTTTCTGATTTCTTTTGCAGGTGTTCCTCCTACAATTGTATAAGGAGCAACATCTTTAGTTGCAACTGCTCTTGTTCCTATTATTGCACCATCTCCTATTTGAACCCCTTGCATGATTACTGCTTCATAACCAATCCAAACATCATTTCCTATTATGATATCACCATTATTGTCCCAGGCATCGGTAATATCTGCACTATTTAACTCCCATTCTTCATAAAATATTGGAAATGGATAAGTTGAAAGTGACGCCATCTTATGGTTGCCAGATGTAAACATAAATTTTGCTCCACAAGCTATAGAACAATACTTACCAATGATTAACTTCTCGCTATTTACAGGAAAGTGATATAATACATTATTATTTTGAAATTTTGTTGGATCATTAACAAAATCATTATACATGGTATAATCTCCAACTATGATATTAGGATCTGTAATTACTGGTTTTAAATATATTGTTTCTTTATCACCTGTTCTTGGATAAACTTTTTTACTATTCATATTTCCTCCTTTATATCCTTTTTCTTAATAATAATCATAATTTTCTTAACTAATTTACTTCTTTAGCATCTCATAATTAAATTATAATCCTATCATTTTCAATTTATCTAGTTTACAAACAATTCTGTAATAAAGTTGTCCTATAATTACAACATCACTCAAATATAAAAAATAATAATTTTATAACATAAACAACTTCTAAGTTATATTAATACTCTCAACATAAACATCTATCAAAAGGAATAAAATCGCTAAAATAGTAAACGATAAGTTTAAGGCAATTTTTTAATAAAAATAATCAACCAAGATTATAGGAGGAATAATAGTGCCAAAAAAAGTAATTCGTTTAATAATATTTATAATACTTATAACAGTATCTATGAGTGATATAGCGTATGCACAAATCCCGACTAAACCTACACCTTATGGTCCAAGGATATCAGATCTTCAAAATAAAGAAGATATTTTAAGTAGCTTGGAACAAATTAAAACGATACGCGCTAATTTAGTCGTGATTAATGTGAAATCAGATACACCAGTTGAACAATTAAAAACTATAGATACCAATTTGCAACGTGACATTGATCAACTTCGAGTTATTAGAGGAAATTTAGTAAATCATGCTGATAAATATGCAAATTCAATTTCTGATGTATTTTTTGCAGAACAAATTGTTATTATAGCCAATTGCTACATTGTAAGCCTAAAACATCAACAATTATTAATAAGATCATTAGAAAACAATGTTGGAGAGGCCTCAACACTATTTTATTCAACTTATATGATACCAATATACTATTACCTTACTTTAGGCGATGAACAGATAGCCTATACTCAAACATACACTGTAGTTTCTTGATAAATCTAAATTTAAAATTGTAAACAAAAATGATTTGCTTAAGTTTTTTACTCCTTAGTTACCAAATGTAAAAATAATGATACATCAGAAAAGAAAAATCCCCTAAAGAAAATCCTTAATAATATCTATCGTTATTATAGAAGCCCAAACGCTTAACAGCTCCAAGGTCAATGTATCCTTGGAGCTGTTATTATCAAACTCTTAATTAATCTATCGATTTTCACGATAATACAATTTCTCCATTTCTATGGAAAAATATCTTATTTGCATGTATTTTTAGCTTTAATTAAATTAGAATAACTAATTGCCCATTCACATAAATCAGTTAGAACTGGCAACAGACTTCTACCATAATCAGTAAGGGAATATTCCACTTTAGGTGGAACTTGATTATAAATAACCCTATTAATTAACTCATCTTCTTCTAGTGATCTAAGTTGTTGCGTTAACATTTTTTGTGTAATATTAGGCAAACTTCTTTTCAACTCATTAAAACGCATAGTTTTTTTACCTAACTGCCATATAATTATAGGCTTCCATTTACCTCCTAAAATATCTAATGTTAATTCCATAGAGCAGTTATATTCAATTCCTTTAAACTTCACCATTTACAACTCCTTCTTATACTCAAGCAATTCTATATAGTATACAATTAGTAACCACGTTCCTAGAAAGTGCGTACTTGATAATATTAGCATACTAATATAAATTATATTACATCATAGAAACTTGAATATAAAGTATATATTAACAAAACTAGGAGTGATATTTAATGGATTTAATTAATGTAAACAAGTCAAAATGTATTAAATGTGGAATTTGTTCAAAAGTATGCCCAACTGGAGTTTTATCAATAGACGAAACCGGTCCTAATACTAGTAATGCAAAGAACTGTATTGCCTGTGGCCAATGTGTTGCTGTATGTCCCCACGGAGCATTGGATAATATAAAAACTCCTTTAGCTGATCAAATTGTTATAGAAAACTTCCCCGTTATAGATTCAAAAACTGCAGAAAATTTTCTTAGATCCCGCCGTTCAATACGTTGTTTTAAGGATGCACACGTGCCTAGAGAAAAATTATTACAAATAATCAATATTGCACATTATGCGCCTACTGCTAGTAACAGCCAAGGTGTTTCTTATATAATAGTTGAAAACAAAAAAATATCAGAAAAAGCTATAGAAATTATTTATGAATGGATGGAAAGTAAGCTTTCATTACATTGGAGTTTTACAAGGCATGTCCAAACTCACAAGACTACAGGAATGGATACAATATTACGTAATGCTCCACACCTTATTATTGCAACGGCTCCAAAAGACTTTAAAAATGGACGAGAAAACACTATATCTCAGCTTACTTATGCTGAACTATATGCAACTACTATTGGACTTGGTTCTTGTTGGGCTGGATTATTTGAATTTTGCGCATTTTCTAACTACGCTCCACTACTCTCTCTGCTTAATATACCTGAAGACAAAATTGTAACAGGTGCTATTATGGTTGGGTATCCAAAGTATAAATATAAGAAACTAGTAGACAGAAATCCATTGGATGTGATATTTATTAACCAAGAGATTTGAATTACCAATAATTTTTGCAGAAGACATTACTTAACTGGTACCGTCAATGTACATGCCCTCACCTTTCAACAATCCTTGTCATTATATAGTGAGGCCAAGTTCCAGGCGTCCATTTTTTTGTATATGCATCACTTTTCTTCAAATCATATAATTAAACCACCAGTATGCCCTCTCCATAATCTTTAATTTAACGTATTTTCCTATATTTTATTATATTCTGATACTAGATAAAATCAGCGTTTGAGTACAATTGGTATTTTATTGTAACTTATTATATTTTTGCGTTAAGGGAAAATACAAGGAAAAAAATAACAATAAGGTAATAGGTGTAGTCCTATACTGTATGCCTTTATAAATCTAAAATATGATACTTTACCCAAAAAGCTCTTTGCATAATCTTTATCATCAATTAATAAACTTAATACCATAATATCAACTAAGCTTGGAGTTGCTCTAGATGCAGCTTCTAGTGATAATTCTAATAAAGTAGCTTGAATAAAGGCGATAAACGTTTTAAAAGTGTTTATCGCCTTTAAATTATTTATTCAATTCCTATGAAATTTAGTACTTGTTTAGAATTGTATTTAATCATATCATTAACATCATTCATATCTGGATATGATTTTTCCTTGAGCTCTAATGCACCTGAGAGACATGAAATATGCAAATGCATCTTATAAAATTTTAATCTGTCTAAATCAAGATTATCTTCATTAAAATATTTGTAGCACTCACCAAATCTAAATTGTAAAAAACTATGCTCATATTCTGCATCAAAAAACATAGCACTCTCTATATCTATTAAGTAAGTATGAAGATTTTCATCTACAAAAACATGATTAGGCCCTAATTCCCCGTGTATAAATGTATAGTCATTTCGAGGCTTTACATTGTCATATAATTCTCGTATTTTGTTAATTAGCATAATCTTATTTTTTAGTATTCCTTCATGAAATCTTGAAGAATATTCAATTCATTTTATGCTTCTTATTAATAATATTTCTTCACTTCTACTACCTAATGCTCTTTCAGCTTTAAGATTTCCATAAAACTTATTTTTGATAGAATGCATTTTCTTAATGTTCTCATTTAAATCAGTAAATACTTTATATTTAGTCTCTTCATCAGCATAAAAATATTTTTCAATGTCTCCGCCTGCTGTATATTCAACTAGTGCAAAATCAAATGAGTAATCTTTCTTACTTCTGTCTATATAATAAATTTTTGGTGTCCTAATTCCATTTTGTGTGAGGAATTTATTGTTTAATTCAAATAAATCCGCCCCACTTGATTCAAATATATCATTATCATTTATTTTACAATTAAAATAATTCATAGAATTATCCCAAATATAAAGAATAGAGAAAAAGCCTTTATTGCACTCGATTTTATATGTTACTTTCTGTGCACCTCCATAAAGTCTAATAATCTTAAGTATTTTATAGTCTTGACCTAAGCTTTTACATAAAATCTTTTGTAAATATACTACTTCTATATGATAATCTTTATTCATTTAGTTTATCTCCTTACAATTGATATCTTTTCTATAATCAAATGTACTCGCGAGTTATTCTGATAATAAAATTTTATCATTTTATACATATATTACTAGACTTATAATTTCCAATGTGTTATCATAATGTCATAAGTTTTTTAAAAATCACTAGAGAATTTCTAGTGATTTTTTGCTTTTCAATAACTTATTTTTATTAACTTATTTTATGCCCTTAACTTTTCCAATAATTCTATTAATAATACTCTTTGGATAAATTAAGTACAATAATACCAACAAAGCTCGGAGTTGTTATAGATAATGATAATTCTGACAAAGTGGCGTGAGAAAAGGCTATAAACATTAATTTTTCAATGTTTATAGCCTTTAAACTTTTTATGCTTTTCATTTTACAAATTGAATTATTAACTTGTATACATTAACTAAGCATTTAAATTTTAAGTTAAATTACTGGTTGGTGCAAAAGTTGAATATTGCTAACTAATATAAAGATGTAGGAAGTTTGCATTCTATCATTTCCATACAATTTGTATTGTTCTCTAATGTGCCCGTTATAATTTTAATATGATTTGCAAATATGGTTGGATAATCAATTTCATCATATTCTGCACGAATTAGAAATGCAAGTTGTTCTTTATCTATAGAAAATTGAGGTATCTTGCCATTTATGCTTCTATGGGCGTCTATTCGAATCCATTTGTTTATTGATGAAAGAAAAACCGCATTTAGAGCGTGTATGGCATATCTTATTCCTGGAGTGTCGTCTAAAGATACTCTTTAATAACAAAAGCCCGTTGGAATACCTTGGAATCTCAATAATGAAGCTAATAACATTGACTTTGCATAACAGATACCTTCTTTATACATTAATACTTCTGAAGCTGTTCTTGTGACCCTCTCACCTTTAATATCGCAAAAATGTGAAATTTCGTCTCGTAAATATTCAAAAGCAATTCTAACCTTTTCAATTTCGTCCATATTCCTATGAAACAATTCCTTAATCTTGTCCCGAATAATTTTTTTATCAAAATCTACATATTTGCTTGCTACTAAATAGTTTGATAAATCTTCATGCTCCAATATTAAATTCATTCATGTACCCCCATCTAAAAATAATCTCTACTTCACATCAATTTACAATGCTATATATTTTTTTAACTTTTACACCTCTTAAAACAAGCGAACTATATCATAAAAATGTTAATAAGTAATAATAACCTTGCAACTCTCATCTCCCCATGCAATAGCTTCTTCTAAGACTACATCTACATCTTTCCCAATCACCTTTTCAAAAACCTCTTTTGCCCAGCCACGTGTACACATACAATATGAGTTTGATTCAACATGCTTTCTATTTGGACAATTGCACTGTTTATATACAATTGTAATGGTATTCCCTTCTTTTCTTAACCTTCCTTCACAAAATCCTTTATTCATTTTCTCAATTATTATATCAACACTATCAGTATCTCCAAGAGATTTAATAATTTCTTCCACTTCTTTCATTGCCCCACATTCATTTGCACAAATACGTCCACAATTTTCAATAACTTTTTCGCTTAATTCCTTACCCAATTCTTTTTCAAGTGTATCTACCAAGTTGTTTGTCCAAGATTTTAAAAATTCCATAATGGCCTCCCATAAATGTAAATTGAAAACAAATATCGTTATTTATATATTATATCAAGTTAAATATAACAACAGCGTGTCGTATTTTAATATCAAGTATCTTCACAATATGAGTTGTGTCGATGGTGATCGATGTTGAGACCTAAAATAGCACATACTTACTATTACGTTTTATAAGAAGTGGGGGCAGCAGTAGTATGATTCAGTAAAAAAATCTACTTATAATTATTACATAACTCAAATTTTCGGC
The DNA here is from genome assembly GCA_021781745.1 of Bacillota bacterium. Lineage (GTDB taxonomy): Bacteria > Bacillota > Clostridia > Clostridiales > Clostridiaceae > Clostridium. The sequence continues at coordinate 49,823 of JAJXWH010000021.1, forward strand.
TTAAAACAAAAAAACTCCTTTTTATCATTTTTGCAAATTACCTGAGCCAAATTCCTTCCACTTAATAAAGCTGCTGGCAGTCCCCCACCTGGTACTAACCAATGCCCTGCCATATAAAAGTTTTTTAGTCCTGGTAAGGTATTTCTAACTGGCGAAGATGACAATAAATTATTTTGAGGCATCCATCCTTGCATGCTTCCCTTCCAATTCCCTGTGTATCTGTTAAAAGTAGCTGGTGTTGCAACATCAACAACTTCAAGTTTATCCTTTAGATTTCCAAATTTATTATCAAGTATATTTACTACTTTCTGTGCAATTGAATCTTTTATTTCTTTATAATTGCAATAATTGTTTTTACGAAGCTCAATCCAATAATCCGCATTTTTTGTAGTTAAGGTTACAGTAATAGTAGTTTTACCTTCTGGAGCCATAGTCCTATCATAATTATAAATATGAGCTTCCATTCTGTTATATTTAGATCCATCCTCCAGTTTCAATTCTTCATCTAAAGGAAAACGAAGTAAATGTGGAGTTTCTTCAAACGCTCTTGAAACTCCAAGAGAAATTAGTAATGCTGATTCGAACACCTCAAATGTTTTTTGATTTTTTAATGAAGTTATAACATTATCAGTATATTTACCTTCTAAAGCTTTAAAAACAGTGAAATTCCAATCAGCAGCTGAAATTACTGTATCTGCATGGACCACCACATTATCCTTAGTCTGAATACCAACTGCTGTGTTATTTTCAGTTATGACTTTACTAACCCCAATATTGAACTTTATTTTACCTCCAAGCTTATAATATCTCTCTTCAAGACGTCTAGATAAAGCAAGTGAACCACCTACTGGATATCCTGCAGAGCCAGAACTAAAATATGCTAACTGCATTGCTATAAACAATACTGAATACTCTTGTCCTTCATAAAGCAGTTCAAAAGCTTCTTTTAGAAATTTACTTTTAAACCTTTCTGAAAAAGTCATAGTTGTAATTTTATTCCATTTCAATAAGAACTTTATTACACGAATATATGTAATTAGCTTAATTCTATCAAAAACATTTCTCACTTCTGGTGCTTTTTCAATTAACGGAGGCAGGTTATATTTTTGTATAAACTTTATTGAATCAATAAATTCTTTTATTGGCATTCTATCTTCTGGAGATAAATCAAGAAGATATCTCTCAAGTTTATCTACATTTGAGTATAAAGTAAATACTTTATTACCATACTTGTCTGTATTTTCTTTCAATTCAATAAAGACTCTCGTAGAATGATTTACAAATTCCATTTCCTCTAACTCTAATAATTCTGACCAAAGTTTATAAAAGGCACTACCTTTATCTGATCCAACTAAATAGTGTATACATCCATCAAAAGTATAACTAGCTCTCTTCCAACTTGTACAAAGTCCCCCTGGAATGCTGTGTTTTTCATAAATTTCAGTTTCATATCCATTCATCTGCAAGTAACTCCCAACAGCTAATCCTGCAAAACCTGCTCCAATAATTATAATCTTTTTCATAACATCTTCCCTTCCCTATAATTCTTTACTCCTAACTACCCCTATATATTTAAAAGATAAATCAATGATTTTCCTAAAGTCTCACACAGTCCTAAAATATCCATGTCCCTATTATTCATTGAGCTTATAGCTGCATCATCTAAAATGCCATCCATAGCAACTCCTATGAAATTCATAAGCTTCTCCGCTTCAATAATTGGTTTGAAATCACCTTTTTCAATATGTTGAAGGATATATTCCATAAATCTGTTTTGAATATAACTAAAACTTTGTTTAAAATTCATCATATCTATTAAATTCTCTGTTTCTTTTATATTCTGTGCATGAAGAACCAGCAATTCAAAATACATTTTTCCTCCCATTGTATCCTGCAATGACACAATATAATCTGCCATTATTTTGAAACCTTCCATTATAAAAACTTTTGGCTCTTTTTCTGCTGAAATCGCTTCATCCATTTGCTTTTCCATAATTCCAACAGGCGTATTACGATTAGCTATTTCTATATAAATTTCCTCCAAACTTGAATAATATCTATAAATAGCTCCCTGACTGAGCTTAGTTTCTTTAATTACATCCCTCATTGTCATTTCATATAAAGGCTTTTCTTTAATAACCTTAGCTGCACAATCCAATATAAATTTTTTTCTGATCTCCAAATATTCTTTTGTAACCTTTGGCATTTTCTATTCCTCCTTATTTTAAAATGACACACAGTCACTTATCTTAACTTACCATTTATATTTTTTCCTGTCAATATAAAAGTGACACATTATCATTTTATCTTTTTATAAAAAAAAGAAATATTAGTCTAAGTATTCCTTTTAATCATTATTATAATTAGAACTACATGCTCCAACAACATCAGCATTAGGATATGAATATCCTCCAATGACATTCCCCTCTGATAACATAACATATACATTTACTCCATCTTTAGCATTATTATCTTGTCTTTCCATAGGATGATTTTTTACTGTAAAGCCATATACAACTATTTCTTTACCAAAATACTTTTCTGGTTCAACTGTTTGCGCACCCCATACTTTTTGATATGGGATTGTTCCCTTTCCACCATAAAGTTTACTTTTTTCTAATGTATACTTCTGTATTTCGCCTTTTCGAGCAATAATCGTATATCCTTGAGATGTAACAAAATCTTCTGCTATCTTTTCATCACCAATAATATTTTGGGTACAGCCTATAAATGTTATAATTATTAATCCAATTAAAACAGATAATAATTTTCTCATACAAGTCTCCTATATATTATTTTAATGTTTTATAGAAATTTTCAAGTTATCTTTTATCATATTATTATGTGCTCCTTGTGACTGCTCCACTCCATTGTAAGCGTACTATAATAAGTACCTTGAAAATAAAAAGTCCTGGTTTCCCAGGACTTTTTTAAGTTCTACATTTTTAACCCTGCATTTATCTGGAAGAGATGCTGACCAAGGCAAAAGCTCCTGCAGAAAATTTAGGTCTGTATCTGACATATGCTTTGGTATATTCTCTAATAAATGCGTTAAATAGTTATAAGGATTATGACTTCTATTGAAGAAGACAAACATAGATTTGGGGCTGTATGACTCAAAATATGCATTGGATTATGGGCTTATTATTTTTTGATCCTAATAAGGAAAAATACAAGGGGAAATTCAAAAACAACAGAATTTCCTCTTGTACTTTTTTCCATAAAAAACTACATTATTTCTTCAATAGAACATACATTTCCAATAGTATGAAGCTTTAAAATATACTCTGCATGATCAATTTTTTTAGCCAAAGTTAAAGTCATTGTGAGTCCAATAATATGCCTGTCAAGTTCATTTGCTTTCTTAACTTCTATATTTGAAATCTTTGTTCCATCTGATTTTACAGTATTCATAAAGTTCGTAACACCAGTTATATCCTTAAGTTCAGCGTATACCTCTAATACTTTTGAATGATGTCTTGAATATAGATCTAGTCTATGAAGCCCTGTTACTACTCCAAATAAAAAGACACATGATATAATTGCACCTTCGTAAAATCCAATTCCTATTGCTAGACCCATACATGCACAAGCCCAAAGACCTGCTGCAGTTGTAAGGCCTTTAACCTGATTCTTTCCAACAACAATTATTGTACCTACACCCAAAAATCCAATACCACTTATTACTTGAGCTCCCATTCTACTTACATCACCTTTAAAGTTTAGAACATCATTCATGTACTGACTTGTTATCATTATCAATGTTGCGCCAATACAAACTAAAATATGAGTTCTAAAACCTGCCGGCCTATTTTTTCTACCTCGTTCCGCCCCAATAATTCCAGCACAGACTGTTGCAAGTGTAAGTCTTAATATTATAGATATAGTGTTGATCTCTCTCAAATAGACAGCTATTTCATTTATTTCTTCTACCATATAATCACCACTATAATTTATGACATATTTTCATTAAATATTACTATAATTAAATAAATCTAAAATTTCATTCTCATTTAAAGTATTTATAAACGTTCCTACTGACAAATCATCACTTAATATTTTATTTATCAATTCCCTTTTAGAATCCTGAAGCTCAACTATCTTTTCTTCAATAGTGTCACTTGATATTAACTTAATTACTTCCACAACATTTTTTTGTCCAATTCTATGAGCTCTATCTGTAGCTTGATCTTCAACAGCTGGATTCCACCATGGGTCGAAATGTATTACAATGTCTGCACTAGTTAAATTTAATCCTGTACCCCCAGCTTTTAAGGATACTAAAAAAACATTCTTTTCTCCATTGTTAAATTCATCAACCATTTTAATTCTATTTATTGATGAAACTGACCCATCTAAGTAAGAAAATTCAAATTGTTTTTCTTTAAGTATCTTTCCGATATTTTTTAACACTGAAGTAAATTGTGAAAATACTAATATCTTATGTCCTTCTTCAATGCTTTGTTCTAATAGTTCAATTAGCGCATCTATTTTCCCACTGGTTCCTAAGTAATTATCCATAGTTACAGATGGATCTAAGCATATTTGGCGCAGCTTAGTTATATACGATAATATCTCAATTTTACTTTTAGTAAATTCAAAATCTTCTACTTTCTTTTGAATTAAATCTTTAACATAATTTGCATAAGTTTCATAAACCACTTTTTGTTCATCGCTTAAAGGTACTAATAACCGTTTTTCAATTTTATCAGGTAATTCTTTAATTACATTTTTCTTATATCTTCTAAGAATAAATGGCTTAACCAGTCTATTTAATTCTTCCAAAATTTCTGGACCTTCTTCAAGCCTTCTATAGTATCTACTAACAAATTTCTTTTCAGAATATAAATACCCTGGCATTATAAAATCAAAAATTGACCATAATTCCATTAATGAATTTTCTATTGGTGTACCTGTTAATGCAAATCTATTCCTTGATTTTATTTCCTTAACAGACTTTGCACTTAAGGATAATTGATTTTTAATGTTTTGAGCTTCATCTAAAATGCAATAGTCAAATTCCATATCATATAATTCTAAGTCTCTTCTTAATAGATTATAGGTTGTTATGATAACATCATATTCTTTGTAATTTTTTATAAGCTTTTCTCTTTCATCTCGGCTTCCATTTGAAATTGCTATTTTCATAGAAGGTGCAAACTTTCTAAATTCATTTTTCCAGTTATATATTAAAGAAGTAGGTGCAATAATAATTGTTTTAGAATTAGGTTTAGATAATAATAATGTTATTGTTTGAAGAGTTTTTCCAAGACCCATCTCATCACCTAAAATACCACCAAATCCTAAATAATCTAAAGTTCTGAACCAATTATACCCATCCTTTTGATACTCCCTTAGCTTTGCTTGAAGGCCATATGGAGGCTGAAAAGACTTATCTTTAATATTTTTTAATCTGTCTTTTATTACTTTAATTTCTTCACAACCTTTTATAAATCTCATATTCTTATCTTCTAAATAATCTTCAAGATAAGCTGCCTTATTCATTGGCACTTCAATTAAGTTATTATTTAATTCCTCTTCCAATAGCAAATTATCCATCAAAATTAAAGCCTCTTTTAATGAAGCTTCCTCTAAATCTAAAAATTCTCCATTTTCGAGTTTATAGTATTTTAAATTATCTCTGAAACTTCTAAGTATCTTAGCAGTTTCTTCATAGGATAAATCTGCTATTTTAAATTCAAATTCAAAATAATTGTATTTCCCTTTTCGCACTTCTCCCTTAAAGTCAGATTTCTTAATATCTTTTAGTCCTTTAAATCTTTCTGAATAAAATACTTCTCCATACTTTTGAATCTTTTCTATTTCATATTTAAAAAGTCTAAACGCATCCTCATCATCTCTAAAGAAAAACAATCTTCCATTGACTTCCTCAAAACCAAGACTTTTAAGCACTCCTAAAACTTCATGTTCTTTGTTCACATCTCTATAAATGATTTTATCTTTGTATTCATCGAAGTAATTAAATTCATGACCTTCATAAGAGACCTTAAATAATAAAGATATATCCTTATCTTTATCAAAATAAAAACTAAAGTTAACCGGTCCAATAACTACTTTATCTCTTATTTCTTTTGATAAAGTTAAGTCATTTGTTACTTTTTGAACAGATGGTATTAATTCCGTTAATATTTTATTTTCATTACATTTATTAAAACTAACTTGATTGGTTGCATTAAATATTTTTATATATGGAGACAGCCTTTCACATTGTTCTACTGATGGAATATAAATTGAAGTTCCATATAAGAATACATCTTCATTTTGTGTTAGAGGTTCAGGTATGCCGTTTGGAGCTTTTAATTCTATGATATCTTTTTTGCTGCTTAAAGCAAAAGGAATAGGCATATCTCCTTCTATTATTTCAGATTCTAAGATTCTATAGAAAAAACCATCCCCTAAGAAAATTCGATTTTTTTTAACTATATTAAGAAATTCCTTAAACATTATATCTGGAATAGTTAGTGTTTTTCCCTCAATTAATTTATCTTGATGCCTTCTAAAGTTCCTATCATATTCAGCCAAAGTTTTAATATTATTCATGAATTTAATTAATCTTTTGTCTTCAAACGAAAAAGATTGTTTTTTTAAATCAAGGATAAAATCTTTACCATATTTTATTGGAACATTATTATAAATAGAAATTAAAAAAGAGTTAATATCTTTGACTATATACATTTTATTACTTCTATTTTTCAAACCTATTTTAAATTCCACTTGAAGCTTAGAAGACCAATTATTCTTATTTATAATAATATCAACTTTAAGTTTATCCCTATCCGTATCACCAATAAGTAATGATAATAAATCATCATTATTATTATCTTTCAATTTTGATTTCGTACTTTTAAAATTTATAACATTTGTAATTTTATTTCTTAAATTTTCGTCCTCATCAATTTCTCTTAAAAAGCTATAGAAGGTTACAACCAAATGTTTGCAACAATAATTATCCTTTGAAAATTCATTTTTTTCAAACTCTAAACAGCTGCAATGAGTTCCAATAATATCCTTTGTTATATTGTCAATTTCAATTTTACAAGAATATTCATTAAACAGACTTTCTGAAACCACAAATGAATTTATCTTAATATAATCATTGTCTACATTAATATTTAAATCTTTAAGCAAATCATTTTTTAACACACGCTGTCCTTTAGCTAATATTGAATTAGTTATATTTTTACTAAAACCTTCTAGTAAAATTTGTTTTATCAAAATTATCACCTACATTTATATTTATTAACTTATCTTCGAATTATAAAGAAAATGCTACATCTTAATCTCAAATTAAGGCATATGACTTACTATAACTCTCTTTTACTTATCCTTAATTTCCTTTATTCTCTTTATTAAATCTATACTAATGTATTGTGATTTTGAAACGCCTTTTCTAAAATATCTTATTTGCTTATATTTCTTTCCTTGAAGCTCTATATCTAAAGTATCGATTCTTTCGCCTTTAAATATAGTTGGATCATCTTTGCCTTTTAAAAAAATATGTAATTCCATAATATTTGAAAGAGCATATTTAAAATTTTATAGGGTAAATTAAAATATACTCATTATCCTCCTTGCTAAGTGTTTAATATAACTAAAATTTAATTATTATTTTTATATTCTTCTATTGCTTCAGCAATTTCATTTAGGTATTCCCATCTTTCATACTTATTATCTAATTCCTTTTGAACTTCTTCTTTTTCCTTCATAAGTTCATTTAGCTTTCCATAGTTTGAAGAATTTTTAGTCATATCTGTTTCCAAAGACTTTATCTTTTCTTCCAAATTTGATATATCTTCATCTATAGTTTCATACTCTTTTTGCTCTTTAAATGTAAACTTTGGTTTATTTTCTTTGGTCCTTTCTCTTGTAATTTTATTCTTTTCATTCTTAATTTCATTTATATTCTTACTGACAGACTCTGCAGAATTAGCTTTTTCTATTTCTTTTGAAATTAAGAAATCACTATAATTACCGTTGTATACTTTTATACATCCGTTTCCTTCATAGGAAAATATCTTTGTACAAATTCTATCTAAGAAATATCTATCATGGGACACTACAATTACTATGCCCATAAACTTATCTAAAAAATCCTCCAAGATTTTTAATGTTTCTATATCTAAATCATTTGTAGGTTCGTCTAAAATTAAGAAGTTTGGTGATTCCATAAGTACTCTTAATAAATGCAGCCTTCTCCTTTCTCCTCCAGATAATTTTTCAATTGGAGTATACTGCATAGAGCTATCAAATAAAAATCTTTCACACATTGTTGAAGCTGTTATTTTGCTGCCATCTTCAACCGGTATATATTCTCCACCTTCTTTAACATAATCAATAACTCTAAGTTTTTCATCCATATTACTATTGTCCTGAGCAAAACAACTTATTTTAACAGTATCACCAATTTCAATTCTCCCGCTATCTAGCGGTAAAATTCCTCTAAGTAAATTAACTAAAGTGGTTTTACCTGCTCCATTTTCACCAACAATACCGATTCTATCATTTCTTAAAAATATATAATTAAAATCTTTAATTATAGTTTTACTATCAAATGATTTACTCACATCATATAACTCAACTACTTTTTTTCCAAGTCTTGAACCTACAAACGATATGTCAACATCTTCTTGTCTTCTTATACTTTCAGTATTTACAAGGTCATCAAATCTTTGAAGTCTGGCCTTTTGCTTAGTACTTCTAGCTTTTGCTCCGCGCCTTACCCACTTTAATTCATTTCTAATTAATGCATTTCTTTTATCTTCTTGAACTTGTTCAGTTTCTAATCTTTCAATTTTCTTTTCAAGAAATGCTGTATAATTACCTGGATATGAATATAAATTTCCTCTATCTAACTCAATAATTCTATTAGTAACTCTGTCTAAAAAGTATCTATCATGAGTAATCATTAATAGTGCGCCTTTTCTTGAATTTAAAAACTCTTCAAGCCACTCTATTGAATCAGAATCCAGATGATTTGTCGGCTCATCTAGAATTAAAAGATCACAAGGTGTTATAAGCGAACAAGCCAGTGCAATTCGCTTTTTCTGTCCTCCAGATAAATTTCCCACTTTTTCTGAATAATTCTTTATTCCTAATTTAGTTAAAATAGTTTTTGCTTCACTTTCAATATCCCATAAATTTAATGAATCGATTTGTCCTTGTAATTTAATTAATTCGTTATTCAACAAATCATACTCTTCATTTTTACAATTATTAATTTTATCTAACAGCTCTTCATATTTTTTTAAGAGCTTCATTTCTTTAGTATCTCCTTTAAAAACCTGCTCTAGTACAGTTGCATCTTTATCAAAAATAGGATTTTGATCTAAATATTCAATTCTAACATTTCTACCTTTAGTAATATTTCCTTCAAAAAATTCTTCTCGACCAGAAATTACTTTTAAAAATGTAGACTTACCAGCACCATTTATTCCAATTAAACCTATCTTATCACCATCATTAATTCCAAGTGATACATCGTTTAATAATACCTTTTCACTATAGCTTTTATTTATATTATCTAAAGTAATTATATTCATTAATTCTTAACTCCTTTGTGCATTATATACATTTTATTTTAACACAGTTAGTTAATAATCCAAAATCAAAGACAAAATATTAGGACGATCTTATTTGTTTCTAAAATACAAATATACTGCAATACATGATTTTTGATTCACTAATCTCTGCATTACAGTATACTTATTAATTTACAGTATTTTTATTCAATTAATGTAAAATCTACAATATATCTAGTATGAGGCAAATATTCTACATGATACCTCTTTCCATTAATGATTCCTGGTTTAAAAACAAAACCCTCATTAAAAGTAATATTATCAACTAAAACAAAAGGTGAATTATCCCCTGTATCAGTTTGAATTTCAACTATTCCATCTATTGATCCATATTGATGATTAATCACATTCGGAATATCAATTACTACATTAAATGTTTTTTGAGTTTGACCTGCTAAAAAGAAAACTGCGAAAACACATGCTATTATAATAACAGCTGTTTGTTTCATTGCTTTACTTGGAAATTGAGCTGAATAATTTTTTATTATATTTAATAGGTTCGTTTGAAAAAAAGCAGCAAATATTTTTAACAGGAAAGCAATAATAAAAATTATACATAAAGGAACAATTAATCCCATAATTAAAGATCTAATCATATATGTATATATAGGACCAATAATAATAACTAATAATCCACTAAACATTGCACCTATAAAAACTAATACAAGTAATATAAATATTAGAAACATTATAAGATATGCAGAAAAACTGATAATGCTAAGTTTAATACCCTTGTTATTTATTAATTTCTTGATAATTTCTTTTGAATCCAACACCACCACATCTTTCCAGATAAATAAAGTTACATATTTCAAATTATATGCCTTACATACATATTTTGCTATCATAGTATTGTTAAAAAATTTATTATAATATACATTTTAATATATTATCACTAAACTAAAAACTACGTTTTAGACATACTTTACTTTACATAATATTTATTATATCTCTCAATTTATTTCGTTAAACCTAAAGCAATCTCTATAATTCACGAGCAAAAAAGGAACAGTTCGACTGCTCCTATAAATTATTTTAATTCACTAATTAGTGTTTCTATATTCCTGTACTCCCTATCCTGATTATATACTTTCATAAATTCAGCTTTAGCTTTTTCTTCTTCTCCTAATTTTAAATATGTTAAACCTAAAAAGTAATTAACTTCAACTAAATCCCCACTAAGTTCATCATTAGCATCTAATAATCTTTTAAATACTTTTAACGCTTGTTTATATTGTTCATTTAAGAAATATGCTTTACCAAGAAGTGAATCTTTAATATGTTTCATTATATTGTTATCTTCGAATTTAACAGCATTTAAATATTTAATTGAATTGTCATACTCTTCGATATTAAAATAACATGCTCCAACTAAATAATTATATTTACTATTTGGCACCTTAAGAACATTACTTTTCAGTAAACACTCTATTGTGTCTTTATAATTCTCTTCCTTGTAATATATTGATGAAAGTAGCACATAAGCATAGTTATTTTCTGAATTTATATTTACAGATTTTATTAAAGAATCCTTGGCATTCTCCATATTACCTTTACCAATTGAATCTAATGCAAGATTAAAATAAGTTGCTGAAATATTTTTAGGACTTCTCTTGTATAAGATAAATATTACAACCGATATTAATATTAATGCAATTCCACTATATAAATTCTTGAAGCATAGTATTATTCCTGAAATTAACATCCATATTACCCAGCTGCCATTAAGTTCTTGATATTTTCCACATTCGGATAGATCCATTTCATGAACTCTAATATTATTTTTGTTTAGCTTTAAACTTTTATCTATCAAATTTTCTTTCTTCTTTTCTTCCATATGTTTTCTCCTATCTCATAAAAAATAATATAAAATTTTTAAGAACTTATTATTATAATACTTCATGTTTATGAATTTTTTTCGAATCATTTTATTGCTAAAATATACATGTTTTGCATTGTTATTATATCATATCCAAGAATGAATATATAAATATTTTAATTAAAAATGTTTATGCTTAATTAGCAATATGTAAAACATAGATTATACATCAGAAATATTAATTGTAACAATATTAAATTTTCAGAATGTAATAGAATATTCTGAATTTATTTTTTTAAATTCTAAAAACTTTGTTGACAAGTTTCATGATTTTTGAATATAATTAATACAAACATAATAATGTAAAAACATTGAAGAGGAAGAGTACTTATATCATCAAAACGCAGAGAGAGAATGTTTGCTGTAAATTCTCATGAGATATATATCGAAAGTAGCCTTGGAGTTTTTAACCGAAATCTTTACTGAGAGTAGAATTAAACGGATTGCCTACCGTTAAAAAGGCAATAATATCGGATTTTTCCTGTATTATTAATAAGAGTGTATATTTAATTATACAAATTTAGGTGGTACCGCGGTGATTACATCTTCGTCCTATACGACATAGGGTGAGGATTTTTTTTATCTATTAATTTATTATTTACATTGAATATTAATATAAAAAATATAATTTACTTCTAAGGAGTGATTTTCTTGAAATATAATGGTTCTGAAATAGTAATCAAATTATTAGAAAATGAGGGTGTAGAATATATATCAGGTATTCCTGGTGGATTTAATCTCCCATTATATGATGCTTTATATAAAAGCAAAATTAAACATATTCTGGCACGTCATGAACAAGGTGCTGGTTTTATAGCTCAAGGTATCTCTAGAAGCACATGTAAAGTTGGTGTATGCTTTGCTACATCTGGTCCTGGAGTAACTAATTTACTAACTGCTATTGCTGATGCTAAACTTGATTCTATTCCACTTGTGGCCATAACAGGTCAGGTGCCTTTATCTGCAATTGGAACAGATGCTTTTCAAGAAGTGGATGCATATGGGCTAACTATTCCTATAACAAAGCATAATTTTTTAATTAGAAATATAAACGAACTTTTTACTGTTATTCCTGAAGCATTTAAAATAGCGTTGGATGGAAGACCAGGTCCTGTGCTTGTAGACATTCCAAAGAATATCCAAAATGAAATTATTGAATTAAAAGAATTTCCTGCTTCAGTTTCTCAAAAAGAGATTTCAGAGCGCGAAACATTACAAGGCTCTACCCTTCTCTGTATGGCAGAATTAATAAATAATTCAAAAAAGCCTATTATTTATGCAGGTGGTGGTATAATAAATTCTAATGCTGCATCAAATTTATATACTTTTGCAAAGAAAAACAGTGTTCCAGTAGCATTAAGTCTTATGGGACTTGGTGCATTTCCGTGTGATGATGAATTAAGTCTTGGAATGCTTGGTATGCATGGAGCACCATTTACTAATTATTTGCTTAATGAAGCTGATTTAATTTTAGCTCTAGGAGTAAGATTTGATGATAGAGCGACAGGAAACGTTGAAAAATTTTGTCCTAATGCTTCAATTATCCATATTGACATTGATCCTTCTGAAATAAATAAAGTTAAAACTAGTAGTCTTTCAATGGTTGCAAATGTTAAAGACTTTTTAGAGGATATTATTCCTCATATTGAAGTTAAAAGTAGGAAATCTTGGATTGAAAGAGTTAAATGTTTTAAAGAAAAATATCCGCTTCCTTCCTATAAAAATACATTGCATCCAGCAAATATAATACCATTTGTAGGAAGCAAGGTACCGGATAATACAATTATAACTACTGATGTTGGGCAACATCAAATGTGGGTAGCGCAAAGATATCCATTTAAAAAACCAAAATCTTATTTAACTTCAAGTGGTCTTGGCACAATGGGATTTGGTCTTCCAGTAGCTATAGGTGCTGCTTTATCCAACAAAGATAAAACTATTCTCTGCTTTAGCGGTGATGGTTCTATACTAATGAATATACAGGAACTTGCAACACTTTCTGACTTTAATCTTAATTTAAAAATTATTATATTAAATAACCATCATTTAGGATTAGTACGTCAGCAGCAACAACTTTTTTATAACGAACATTACATTGCATCACATTTCATATCTAATCCTAATTTTAAAATCATTGCAGAAGGTTTTGGTATTCAGTCATGTGATTTAGGTGACGAAGAATTTCCTTTAGAAAAATTAGAAAAGTTGCTTGTAACAGAAGGCCCATGTGTAATTAATATACCAATTGAAGAAACAGAAAATGTTCTTCCTATGGTTCCTCCTGGTAAAGCAAATATCGAAATGATAGGTGGTGAAAATCTATATGATTAATACAAATTTTTATCTTATTGAATTATTGGTTAGAAATCATTCAGGCGTTATGAGTCATATAACCGGACTTTTTGCTCGCCGAGCATTTAACCTTGAGGGTATACTTTGTGGAGAAATTGGCGATGGTTCTACAAGTAAAATGTTTTTACTTGTAAAAAATGATTCTGTTCTTGATCAAATTATTAAACAATTGGAAAAATTATATGATGTATTAGAAGTATCTCTGCATCAAGATTATGATAAATCTGTATTTAAAAATCTTGATAAGGTATTAAAACTAAAATCTGAAGAAATTTAGATATAAAAACTGATAAGCAGAAATCTTATATCCATTATCAGAGGTTGTTATATTGTGATATATAACGTAATAAGTTTTTTATAAAATACACAATCAGTTATATATCACAATCACAATAATAAATGTTTTTACAACTTAGTTATAGAAATCGTTAAAAGCATAGCATTCATAAATTAGGTTATCTTCTTTATCGTCTTCAGAACAACATTTATATACTGTAGTCTGTATGGTTTCAATTAACAGTTTAATTTCTTCTATTTTTTTATCCACCTCTTTAAAACCTTTACATAATGTACATTTTGAATTATTTTTAAAAACTAACAAATTATCAAGGGTAATAACTGTTTCATCTATCTGCTGACTTAATCTTTGCATATCTTCTGATGCAACTACTTTATGAGTTTCTTGAATATTTTTATTGTTCATATTATCATCCCTCCAAAAAATATTAAACACAAAAAGCTTTCCTTAAGTAATAAGGTTGACCTTTGTCCATGCATTATCAAAAGTTAAACTATAATTCCTCAAAATGATAACTTTTTAGTATTATTACTATGTAAACTTAGTTATCGTATTTTAAAATTTTATATTAATATTTTACCATTTCTTACAACAACCTTAAATAATTTCAGCAATGAATAATAACAAAAGTTTTGTCAATTATCTTCTATTTATTATAATTATGTTTTAAAATTCACATAATATCGACATACGTCAACCTAAAAAACTATCATAAATAACTTTTAAACTATAAACAATGTGAAAGATAACCATTTAACTTATTTGGTTATCCTTCGCATTGTTTATATGATTTCAAAAATGTTTGCAATCCTATTTGGGAAGATGCACTTCATACCTTATTATATTATCACTCATCTTATTAAACATTTCTTTAAAAGCAATATAAAAATCATCAATAGTTACATTTTTTTCAATTTCTAATGCTTTATTTAAGCTGTTAGCATTAAATTTGTTTTTTGTTGCATTCATTAAAAATGCATTTTCAAAATAACTGACTGCACTTTCTTCCAATCTTCCTTTGACTGATTTTATTAGGTTTTCTTTATCTTCCTTTGATATTTCACCATTGACGTTTATAATTATTTTATTTTCACTGGAATCAAAACCAATAGTATTATATCCATAATTTAGTAGCATCCTTAATATTTTTTTACTATCATTATAGTCACCAGTTCTTAAGCTAAAGTCTATAATTTCATTTTCATCACTACAAGCTACTGATATAGTATGTTTATAATCCTTATAATCATCTTTACGATTCCTAATTATAGTATTAATTCTGCTATAATTGAATCTCTTATGATTTTCATCATTGGTTTCAATTTTAATAATTTTGTTCCATAAATCTACTAAATATCCATGATATCTATCATAAAGCATTCCCATCAAAGCTTGCACACTCATTCTTTCTTGATTTAAGGATATATTAATTATTCTATCTTGTTTTGATGATTTTATTTTTATAATCTTCCCTATCGATTCACTTTCTCTTTTCATTAATCTAAGTAGTTCAAGAAAATCTTCGTTTGTATTTATAACCTTCATAGTATTCTTATCAACATCATTAAATTCTTCAGTTACAATAATTCTATCTTTATAAATGCCCATTTGTTTTGATATGCTGATTTTTAATTTCTCAATTAAATTTTCTTCATTTCTGGTACTTATACAATCTCCTTTACAAAAATCTCTTTTGTAAAAATTAAATTTGTCTAAAATGCAAAATATTCTCTTATCTAATGTTAAGCTATTTACGTTTTCTTTAATCTTTTCAAAATATGATCTATGTTCATTGCAATTTGTAATTATTAAAAATAGTTCTTTATAGTCTTCACTAATCCTTTTTTCTATGAATTTTGCTAAGTTGTTATTAAAATTATAGTTAGTATATTCGATAAATACTACGTTAGAAAATTGATTATTGCATGAAGGTATTTCCATATATGCTTTATTAATCATTAGCGCGCAAGAGCTGCTAATACCATATATTATTTCGCACAAATTTCGGAAATCCTTATTAAAATAGTAACTTGAAACTTCTTGTTCTTCATTAGTATATTCATATCCTTCTTCACTATCTGCATAATATTTAGATATTACATTCATCCATTTATTATACTGACTATTGAAATTCTTCTCGAACTCATTAAAATACTGATTCCATAGCAAATCATCACTATCTTCAATTTTTTTGTATATATATGTTATACTATTTATTTCATTTAATATTTCACTAAAACTAATATTATTAAATATATTCTTAGTATCCTCTACTTCGTAAAACGTATTTAAGCTCATTTCTGAATAATGATTTAATAATTTAATAAATAATTCCTTAAATTTTATTTCTTCTACATTACTGCCAATTGAATTTAATCCTTCGTTTTCAAAAATCTCACATGACTCATATAAAGATTTTAAAATATTCTCCTTTAATTCTGTTAGTATTTCACCAGGTCTTTTTATATCTAAGTATACATTAATTACATTATTTCTAGGAGATGAGCATAATATTTCTGTCGGAAATGTGCTGCAGTAATTATTACTCATAAAATCGGTTTTATTAAATACTCCAGGTTTAACTAGAATTTCTTGAAATATTTTTCCCTTTAATTTTTCTGAGTTTATTATGTTTATCCTAGTTTTCGTTTCATTTTCAAATTTCTTTTTTAAATTTTTCATAATATCATTCTCCTCGTAATATAATTTATTCGTGGATACTAAGCAAATAAGATTCACTCCAAATCTACTATAATAATATTATTAAATTTACTTTTTCTTTATTCCACAAATTCCAAATTAATCTACCTTGAGAATATTAGTTTCATGCCTGGAAATATATTCGTATGCTAGGCTACATTACTAAATATATAGCCTATAAAAAAACACAATATAGTGATTAAATTTTTAATCACTATATTGTGCAAAAATCTTTTTTGAGCAATCTTACTTACTAAACTGCCACTATTTTATAGTTCGCTAAGTTTCTTATCAACAAGCTCTTTAGCTACTTTAGGATTTGCTTTTCCTTTAGATAATTTCATTACTTGACCCATTAAGAAACCAGCACTTTGTGTTTTTCCTGCCTTAAAGTCTTCTACCGACTGAGGATTATTTGCAATTACTTCATCAACAATTTTTTCTAATTCATCAGTTGAGCTTATTTGCATAAGTCCTTTTTCCTCAATAAGTTTCATTGGATCTTTATTATTATCAAAGATTTCATCAAGAACTTCTCTTCCAACATTATTACTGATTTTTCCTTCATCAATTACTTTAAGAAGCTTTGCAAAATTTTCTGCTTCTATTGTTATATCTTCTGATTCAATCTTTTTATCATTTAATATTCTTAGTATATCTCCTAAAATCCAGTTTGCAGCCATCTTAGGTGTAATCCCTAATTCTACAACTTTTTCAAAGAAAGTTGCAAGTCCTTTATCCCCAATTAAAATCTCAACTTCTTTTTCTGTAAGCTCATATGATGTTAAGAACCTTTCTCTCTTTTCATCAGGCATTTCTGGTAAAGACTTCTCCGCTGCTTCAATTTGTTCATCATATATTATTATTGGAGGTAAATCCGGTTCCACAACATATCTATAATCATCTGCTTCTTCCTTAGATCTCATAGGAATTGTTTTTCCTTTTGCCGCATCCCATCTTCTTGTTTCTTGAACTACTTTATGGCCTTCTCCATACGTATAAAGCTCCATTTGTCTTCTTTGTTCTTTTTCTAAAGCTTTTTGAAGTTCTCTAAAGGAGTTGATATTTTTAAGTTCTACCTTTGTTCCATATTCTTGTTGCCCTACCGGTCTTAAAGAAATATTAGCATCACATCTAAGGGAACCTTGTTCCATACGACAATCTGAAATTTCACCATATTCTAAAATTGATTTCAACTTTTTCATAAAGGCTACAGTTTCACCAACACTTCTTAAATCAGGTTCTGTAACAATTTCTGCAAGTGGAACACCAACTCTGTTGTAATCTATTAATGAAACTGGTTCTCCTTCAACGTGAACAAGCTTTCCAGCATCTTCTTCTATATGAATTCTATTTAATCTAACTTTTACTTGCTTTCCTTCATATTCAAATTCAACAAGCCCGCCTGAGCATATTGGTAAATCAAATTGTGAAGTTTGATAATTCTTTGGAAGATCAGGATAAAAATAATTTTTTCTATCCATTTTATTATATTTATTTATTGTACAACCTAGTGCAGTACCAGCTTTTATTGCTAAATTTACAACTTCTTCATTTAAAACTGGAAGAGTCCCTGGTACTCCTGTACATATTGGGCATGTGTTAGCATTAGGTTCTGCCCCAAATTTTGTTGAACATGAGCAGAATATTTTAGTTTTTGATTTTAACTCTGCATGTATTTCTAACCCTATTACTGTTTCAAAATTCATTGTTGTCCCTCCTACAATTCAAGTGCTAAAGCTTGTTCTAAGCTATATGCAGCCTTGAATATTTTTTCTTCACATAACATATCACCCATTAATTGAATTCCAATTGGTAAGCCCTCTTTGCTAACTCCAGAAGGAATTGATATTGCTGGATTTCCAGCTAAATTAACATTAATAGTGTAAATATCCGCCAAATACATCGCTAAAGGATCAGTATTTTTCTCGCCGATTTTGAAAGGTAGTATTGGAGAAACAGGCCCTACTATTAAATCATATTTTTCAAATGTCTTTTTAAGATCATGTCTTAATTTTTGTCTAAATGCATCTGCTTTTTTATAATAAGCATCATAATACCCAGAAGCCAATGCATATGTTCCCATCATTATTCTTCTCTTAACTTCTGTTCCAAAACCTTCAGTTCTGCTATTTTCCATTAATTCATCTACATTTGTATAATTTGAAGTTCTATAGCCATATCTTATTCCGTCATATCTATCTAAATTAGTACTTGCTTCAGCTGATGACATTATATAATAAGCTGCTAATCCATCCTTAATTATAGGAAAAGAAAATGTTTCTACTTCTGCTCCAAGTTCTTTTAATTTTTCTAAACTATTATTAACTGAAGCTTTAATTTCTTCATCTAAACCTTCACCAAAGAATTCTTCAGGAACGCCAATTTTCATTCCCTTAATCCCATCTTTAAGATTTGCCGTATAATCTATTTCTTTTAATTCTCTTATACTTGTTGAATCAAATTCATCAGTTCCAGATATTATATTTAAGATATAAGCACTATCTTCTACTGAATTAGAAAATGGTCCTATTTGATCTAAAGATGAGCCAAAAGCAATAAGTCCAAATCTAGATACTAAACCATAAGTTGGCTTTAGACCTACAACACCGCAAAATGCTGCTGGCTGTCTAATAGATCCACCTGTATCAGAACCAAGTGATACTGGTGCAAATTTTGCAGCAACTGCTGCAGCTGATCCACCTGAAGATCCTCCTGGAACCCTAGTTAAATCTCTTGGATTTAAAGTCTTTTTAAATGCTGAATTTTCATTAGATGATCCCATTGCAAATTCATCCATGTTAGTTTTTCCTATTATTATTGCATCTTCAGCTAATAATTTCTTTATTACAGTTGCATTATATGGCGGAATAAAATCTTCAAGCATTTTTGATGCACAAGTTGTATTTACACCTTCTGTACAGATGTTATCTTTAATTGCAATTGGAATACCTGCAAGTCTTCCCAAAGTTTTGCCTGCCTTAATTTTTGCATCGATTTCCTTTGCCTTAGCTAATGCTTCATCACATTGTAGGCTTAAGAATGCATTTACCGTTGGTTCTGTTTTAATAATTTCGTCTATATAAGACTTTACTAGCGCTTCACTAGTTAATTCACCTGTTTTAATTTTACTTGCCATTTCTTTTAAATTCATTTTCATTACACTCTCACCACCCTATTCAATAATCTTTGGCACTCTAATATAAGTTTCTTGCATATCTTTAACATTTCTAAATAAATTATTACATTCAAAAGATTTAACTTCATCTTTTCTAAGAATTGGTTTTAAATTTGACTTATCTGAATCATCATTTATTTCTAAATCTAATTCATTTAAATATTGAAAACTATTTAAAATATTTTCAAATTCATGTGCAAATTTCTCTGCTTCTTCATCAGAAAATTTTAATTTAGATAACTTAGCAATATATTTTACTTCATCAATACTAACTTTCATTACTTTCACCTCGTTAAATTTTTTGTCATTTAATTGTTAACTGCTAACTTTGAACTGCTCACAGGGTACTCCAAATCATAGATTTGGGTTCTCTACTTATGGTGTTAATCTCTTCATATCTCTTGGGAATAGAGATGCTTCTCTTATATTTCCTAAATTTAAAATTTGCATTGTAATTCTTTCAAGCCCTATAGCAAATCCTCCATGAGGCGGCATTCCATACTTAAATGTATCTAAATAGAATGCAAAATCTTCTATTTTTAATCCCCATCTCTCCATTTTTGCTTTTAACATTTCATAATCATGAATTCTTTGTCCACCAGTTGTAATTTCAACACCTTTAAAGATTAAGTCAAAACTCTTTGTCATTTCAGGATTTTCTTCACGTTCCATAGCATACATTGGTCTCTTTGCTGTTGGATATTCAGTTAAAAATACATAATCACTATTATATTTTTCTTTAATATATTTATGGAATAATGCTTCCCCTTCATTATCAATATTTCCTACTGGTGACTTTTTATTAAATTCTTTTAATAAAATTTCTTGAGCTTCAGCAAGTGGAATTCTTGGAATATTAATTTCTTCTGGAAGAACTACATCAAATAATTTTAATTCTTCAGCACATTTTTCATTTAAATGTTTATATAAAAATCTTATAAAGTTTTCTTCAGTATCCATAAGATCTGTTTCATCTTTTATAAATCCCATTTCAACATCTAAACTCACATATTCATTTAAATGTCTCCATGTATTATGAAGCTCTGCTCTATATGCATAACCAACTTCAAATACTCTTTCAAATCCAGCTCCTACCATCATTTGCTTCCAAAATTGTGGACTTTGTGAAAGGAAGGCTCTTCTATTAAAATAATTTACAGTAAACATTTCAGAACCGCCTTCAGTTCCAGAATGAGTTATCTTTGGTGTGTGTATTTCTTCAAAATCATTATTTTTAAAGAATGTTCTAAATGCTTCTTCAATTTCATTTTGTACTTTAAAAATTGCTTTCTTCTTAGGAATTCTAAGACTCACTGTTCTAAAATCTAATTGTGTTTCAAGTGATGCTTTTTCTTTATAGCTTTGAATTTCAAATGGTAGCTTATCATAAAAAACTTTACCAGCAACCTCTATAGATGATACTTCTACTTCAATTCCTCTAGGTGCTTTTTCATTTTCACGCACAACTCCTACTACTTCTATTGCATTTTCAAGTCTTAACCCCTTAATTTGCTCCTTTGTACAAACAAGTTGAATTATTCCTGACTTATCTCTAAGCATAATGAAAGAAACGTGAGAAAGATCACGAATTTTATGAACCCATCCCTTAAGTAATACTGTTTCTTCACCATTAACTACTAAATCTTTAATAAATATTCTTTTCATTATTATTACTCCTTTTTAAATTATTGTTTATTTTTACAATTATTTTTTGTAATTATACTCTTAAAATTATTAAAATTTTCTTTAACTAAAAAAACTCGCCCCTATGCTTATGCATAGGGACGAGATTATCTTCGCGGTACCACCCTAGTTAGTTTATAAAAACTCACCTCAAACAAGTACAAAACTAAAATGTTTTATACCTTCCATTTTTAACGGCATGGACCCGATTAAGCCTACTCTTTTCTGTAAAATTTCAGTTAATTGCTCCGAAGTGTTCTTTCAATTCAAGATTCATGCAGATATCCCACCGCCATCTGCTCTCTTTAAATCATCTATTTGAATTTACTTTTCTTCATCATGGCATATATTAATTTTCATTTATTATATCTATGTATATTAATTAATCATAAACTCAATGCTTACGAATTTCATTATATTGCAAAATAATTCATAAATCAATACTTTTTTTCTAAAAGCATGCTCATAAAATTTTAAAACAATTAGTTTTATGAATATCTTTCTTTCATAATTAGTTTAATTAAATGTATTAATTCTCAAAATTTTTCATTAAAACATATCTATTTAATCCATTGTACTTTAACTTCTCTATTATTATATTATATCCAAGACTTTTAAAGGTATTTAAGCTATAGATATTATCAGGTGCAACTGTTGAACAAATATAACTCATCCCTGAACAATATGCAATTTCTTCTAAAATCTCACATATTACCCTTTGAAGTTTATTCCCCCTATATTCTTCTTTAACTATAGTCGATTCAACTTGTCCTACTTTTAATAGGTCTTTTCCCTGAATATTTATGTCATATCCATAATTATGTTTTTCATATCCATACTCTATATATACTCCTATAGCAATTAATTCATCATCAATTGCTGAAACACATCCTATAATCTTGCCTTTTCCACTAAAAATTATATTAAATTCCTCTCTATCTGAAGTGCAGTAAAAAGCTTTATTACTAAGTTTATTATAAACATTATCTTGAAGTTCCATTATTTTATCTAAATAGCTTAAATCTAATTCCTTTATTTGAGCTTTAGTATAACTTCCATCATTTTTCTTTAAAATAATCTCTTTCATTTTATTAAATAAGAATATAAATACTAAATTTATACTTCTTAATTTTATCCCCCTTAATTATTATTAATATATGAATTATATTATATCCTATTATTATACGCTAGGCTTATATATTTTTCATTATTATTAACAATAAACCGAGCCATTAAATGTAACTCATTTTTAAGGCTCGGTTTTAATCAGCAATGTACTCTTATTAACCAAAATTTTATTTTTTTATCGCTCCATCCTAAATCCCATGGCACATCATTTCTATCTGTATTATGGCATGTTACCAAAGTATAACCTTTTGAATCAGCACCAGTTACTACAGATACGTGGGTAATATCACCTTTCTTTTCATAAGCTACAAAGTCTCCTGGGAGTAACTTATAGGAAGTCTTATATACTTTTTCATAACTTCCTTTAGCGATAACTGAAGCCCTACCGCTGTTTAGCATATAATAAGTAAATTTACCTGCATTTACCCATGGTCCTGTTGCGCTTCCCTTATCATATCTCCACCCTGACGTTTCCTTAAATTTAGCTCCTTCGTGTAATATTTGTGAAGCAAAATTTGCACAATCTCCTCCTTCTGGATTAAAATCTCTATATTGTTTATTATACTTAAATCCATACTCCTCTAAAGTTGCTGCACCACAATACCTATCTGCGTATTCTTTAGCACCTTTTCTTTTTTCACTAATATTACTTAAATCTCTAGATACTTGAGTTGAAATGAACTCCTTAATAGCATCAACTTTAATAGATTCTAAGCTTAATGAATCAGCAAATGGGTCTGTATACCATTCCTTTGTAATAATCCATCCATCTCCTCTCTTACTTAACTGAAAAGAGTGGTAAGTTCCAATTCTTGAGCGATTAATTTGTTCAGGTTGATCTGGATAAACATATTGATATTCTGTATTGCAAATAATATTAAATGAACATTTTTGATCTCCAATTTTCGATCTTTTAATTACTATTTTGGGCACTATATCAACAAACTTTATGCCCTGTTTTTCTGCCCAATTGTTTATGTATTTTACCTTCTTTTGTTCATACTCATATGCCCATTGACCATATTTAGTATCTGTGGCATAAAGGGATTTGATAGAATCTAAATCATTATTTAATATTGCTTTATTTTTTATTTCAAATATATTTTTTACAATACATCCTATTTCATCACAATTGATTTCCCCTTTTACGTTTTGCTCCATAACATTAATAAATGAAAATATTAAAGTAATCACAATAACTCCAATTAAAATTGACGAGTTTTTTTTATTTTTAGAGAGCTGCATATTTTAATACCCCTTTCTAAATAAATATCCTTCTACAATAGTTCATTATCTATCATTTCAATGTATTTTTTAGTATTTTCTTCTAAAGGAACACCGTCATACCACTGGCAATTGTGATTCCAATTACTAAAATATCTAGCTTTTAATATTATTTCTGGCCTATACTCAAAATGTAAGATATCAAAATGATTCCATTTTCCGCCCCATACAAAATTATTTTTCTCAAAAGCTTCTACTAATTCCTTTGGGTAATCTCCCAATCTTTGCTTTCCTTGTTTTTCTGAACTCCATTTCCAGTAGTCTCTTTTATCACTTTTCAGGTCAATAGCTATTCCATAGGAATGAGGACTTAATCTTCCAGTTCCTGATATAACTCTATAATTGTATGTTCCACTGGCTGGATAAAGTATACTTCCTATGTCACCTCTAGTTTTAGCCAAGGGAATAAGTTCTTTTAATACTGCTTCAAGAGAAGAATTTGCATTATTTTTGCTATTGAATTGGTAATTAGTATATCCAAACTTTAAGCTCTTCAAATTTTTTTCTATGGCTCCTTTTGAGTTACCATATACTTCATTAAAAAGTTCATAATGCCTTGCTCTACCGGGATCAAAATTCTTTTCCATAATTTCTGTTGTCATTTGCATTGGGTACTCTTGCTCCAACATATCTTGTAAATCTGGATTTGATAACTTTTCTTCATGACTTTTTTGTTTTTTATCATCATAGATAATTTTTTTGCCTGATTTCATGATTAAATAAACTTCATCATCACTTTTCTTCTCAACACCTTGTATAAATTCAGGATAAGCCATCATAAGGCTTAATATATCTTGCTTCATTTGCGTTTTATAATCTTTGTTACAAGATGCATAAGATATAATAGGAATATTGAAAAGAACTAATATACATAATATATAATTAATTATTTTTTTCATTAATATATTCACCACCTTTTTAAACCCTATAAAGATATATTGTCCCAAGACTAGTCATACTATGTACATTAATTTTTTGAATAAAAATAAAAGCTCAAAATGAGTTTTATTAAAAACATAAAAAAAGTGAATGTTTATTTATACAAATAGTTACATTCACTTAATACTGAAATGGAATTCCACTTATATTCCAGGTAATTTATATTTTTAATTTATACTTTTTTCATAAAAATCTAATACTGATACTAAATAAGGTTTTTGAATTTCGTCTC
Source organism: Bacillota bacterium (assembly GCA_021781745.1). Classification (GTDB taxonomy): domain Bacteria; phylum Bacillota; class Clostridia; order Clostridiales; family Clostridiaceae; genus Clostridium. Next base: position 75,095 of record JAJXWH010000021.1, read on the forward strand.
TCTCTAGATATATTTCATGCCTTGAATCGTCCATCTTTTCTATTTTGCAGTTCTTGGCACCTTTAGCAAACTTATTCTGACCTTCTGATTTTACATAAGTATCCTGTCCAGCCTGAAATAATAAAACTGGAATTTCAACTTTTGATGCATTTTCTTCTTTTACAATATCTTCAGTAGTTCTAAACGCCTCTTTAGTCCAGTTATAACTTGCTCCACCTCTTTGTAATTCTTCATTATTAGCTACAATATTGTGAATATACTCATAACGATTAATAGAGGTTGTCCCAATTTCATCTTTATTATATTCCATTGTGTAGGGCTTTTTACCCAACACGTATTTTCCACCATTGCCTAACGCAACTTCAATATTAACTATTAACTCAACAATCCTACATCCTTTCTATTGCTAAAAATCTTAGCATAAAAGAAAAAGCTGTATTTTAAACAGCTAAATGTGCATACTATTCAAGCAAGGAAATAACCCACTTATTACACGAAGTGCATTTATGAACCGTTATAACGAATAAATCAAACTTCTTATTGTGTACCATTATCCCCATAGCATCTCTTTCTTCTTTAGTAATAAATTCATCATTTTCATCTATATAACCAATTATCTCTATCAAATAATTTTTTTTAGTTTTGTCGCAGCATCCGTTAGATCCAGCAATTTCAATTATCTCATAATCCAAATCCGGACTTAATTCTTCTATAATATCAATTATATCTTCATAATCTTTTACATCATCAACAAAATCTTCTTCATAAAATTCTAAATCTTTAACTTGAAATAATTTATTCATATTTTTCTCCATTCTTCAGTAATATTTTGTGGCAATAAAGTTAGCTTATATATGTTACCTATTATAATTTACATACAATCTTTTAGCAAATGTACTTGTAATATATAAATTCAAGGTTAACATAATATCTAGCTTTTTTTATCATTAATATTTGAAATAATCTAATATTTTCAGGTATTCATTGTTTAAACTTAAATAAGTATTCATCAAGTCACTTGATTCACTTGTTGCCTTTTCAATTATATAATCATAGTTTTCAATAAATAATTTTGTTATATTAGAATCTATTTTGTTATATTTGGACATATTACTCAAGATTTTTATTACTCTATCTTTACTAAACTCTTCTTTATAACTTCTTACGCCTAGCAAAGCACTAATTATATCCCCTATTGAAATTATTCTCATTTCTAAAGTTAAATCATTTCCTTTTAATCCAAAAGGATATCCTGTACCGTCGATCTTTTCATGGTGAAGTGTCGCTATATCCCTTATATCATCAATATTTAAATCACTTAATATTTTATATCCAATTATTGCATGGCTTTTCATAATTTCAAATTCATCATTTGAAAGCTTTCCGGGCTTCTCTAATATTTCCACAGGAATTCCTATTTTCCCTATATCATGAAGAACAGCCGCAATTTTAATTTTAGTTAAAGTCTTATTATTTAATCCACATAATTTTGCAATTTGATAACTTACAGCTTCAACAAATATTGTATGTTTAACGGTAGCTTCACTTCTAAAATCAATGGAGTATGCTAACATTTTACTGTATGATAGCACTTCCTCTCTAGAGATAACTTTTGTTGCAAAAAAATCGTATAATTCTTTTAAGTATGATCCATCTAATAATTTATTTATGAAATTGTATTTTTTATCTGAACTTAATAATAATTCCACATGTTCTTTTAAATATTCTTCATTATTATTTATAATATAATTAACTGTTAATTCCTTTTTGCACAAATATATTCTATCAATATAATCCGCAAAATTTAATAATAAGCCTTCTTTGCAGAAAACCTCCATTTTATTATCTTTATAATATTTCATAGTAAAATGATGAGATAAAACTATACTATACAATTTAGAAAGAGGCGAAAAATATTTAATGAATAAACAGCCATAAACGGCATGATCGATAGGAGATTTAGTATCAATTTCCACAAGCTTGTCTCTTTCAGAAACTTTATATGCTCCTATATCATGAAATATAGCAAGGGTACAAATCTCTAGAATTTCGTCTTTACTATAATTTTCTTCTGCTTTTAATAAATTTAACATAATGTACGCAACTCTTTCACCATGATTTAATAATCTTTGATCTACTGAATTAATTGCTCTATGAATAACTTTAATTATTTGTTTTAAAGTAATATCTGTATTTTCCTTCATTAGTTCCTCCTTTTTATGCTAAAAATAATGCTTTTATGGTTAGATAATTAAAATAATAGATAACAGCTATTCTATAAAATAATAATTATATATTATTATTGCAAGTTGCAATTACCACAATAAAGTTACAAATAACTAAAATACCTAAAATAGAAATACTTTCTCACTTTCTATATGAATTATAACATAAAAAAGTCACCTTAATTGATGTATAAATCATATTAAGATAACTTTCTTTTTATTTCGGTGATTTTTTAATTATTTTGATGCATAACTTGCTGAATCTACTAATACATATGCACTATTTGCTGGTACAATAACTGTTGCACCTTTATACTCTTCTAATTTTTCAACTCCGGCCTTATTTTCATTTACTACAACTGTCCAACCTTTTGATGGTAGCGTTACTTCAACTGTTTTGTTATTTGAGTTAAAAATTACTGCAATTTTATTCCAAGAGTCACCAACTGCGTTTCCATTTAATGTATATGCAACTATATTATCTCCTTTAAAGTCTTTTCCTTCTTGTAAAAATTTAAGATTTTCTTGAATGTCTTTGGTATTACTCATTCTAAATGCTTTATGAGAAGACCTTAAATTAATTAAACCTCTATAATAGTTATATAAATCTTGATATTCGTTTACCCTTTCCCAATCTAGTTTATTAACACTATCTGGTGCATTGTAACTATTTCCATTGAAAGTCCCATCTTTATTAACTTTGGTTCTCGCAAATTCTTCACCTGCTTGAATAAATGGCATTCCTTGAGATGTAAATACTAGGGCTGCTGAAACCTTATTCATAGCTTCTATTTCGCGTTCTGACTTATTAGGACTAACTGTTTGTAATTTATCCCATAAAGTCATATTATCATGACATGAAGCATAAGTAATTGTTTGATAAGGTTCATTTGCCCAAGGTTCTTTTGAATAATTTACTTTACTATAATCTATTCCATCATGCTTAGTTGATGCAACTATACCAAATTTTATGGAATCTTCAAATCCTATTCCTCCATTTATAAATCCTCCAGACTTATCATCGAATACATTACCTTTGATTCCATCTCTAAAATCATCACTAAACATACCAATTTGCAATTCTCCAAATTTAGTGGCATTAGCTTTTAATGATTGTTGTTCTTTTGGTAGAGCTACTTCTCCACCTGCCCAGCCTTCACCGTAAACTATTATCTTTTTATCAATTTTATCTAATTCACTTCTTATCTCTTTCATTGTATCAATATCATGAATAGCCATTAAATCAAATCTAAATCCGTCTATATGATACTCCTGTACCCAGTATTTAACTGAATCAACAATTAATCTTCTAACCATAGAACGCTCTGAAGCGGTTTCGTTACCAGTGCCTGAACCATTTGAAAAACCGCCTGCAGCGTTTTGACGATAATAATAGTCTGGAACAGCTAGGTTAAACAATGAATCTGTTGTTGCTCCAGTATGATTATAAACAACATCCATTATTACTTTAATTCCTTGTTTATGAAGTTCTTGAACTAATTCCTTAAATTCTTTTATTCTTATTTTTCCATCATAAGGATCTGAAGAATAAGAACCCTCTGGTACATTATAGTTTTGTGGATCATATCCCCAATTAAATTGTGGAGTATCTAACTTTGTTTCATCAATTGACCTATGATCAAAAGTTGGCATTAATTGTACAGTATTTATTCCAAGTTCTTTCAAATGAGCTACTCCAGTTTTAACATCTGTACCTGGAATAGTTGTTTTATCTTGCCATACACCTTTATATTTACCTCTATATTCCAAAGTAACACCTGAGTTTGGATCTATAGAAAAATCTCTAATATGCATTTCATATATCATAGCGTCTGTTGGATTTTCAAGTTCAGGCCTCTTATCTTCACTCCATCCAACTGGATTGGTTGAGCTTAAGTTTACAACCATTCCTCTCTTTCCATTAACACCTACAGCTTTTGCATAAGGATCAGTAACTTCATTTTCTTTTCCGTCAATTGTTACTAAATAATTATAGTAAACACCGTCTAAGTCACCATTTTCTTCAATAGTCCAAGTTCCTTTTTCACCCTTTTCCATGTCTACTACCTTTTCAGCCGGATTAAACTTTCTTCCATCTTTTCCATATAAAGCAACACTTACTTTAGTTGCAGTTGGAGCCCATAAAATAAATTTTGTTTCGTTAGGATTATAAATGGCTCCAAGTTCACCTTTATATCCAAATAAATCATCAAATTCTTTAGATCCATATATCTTACCAAAACTAGAATTTGCACTACTAAACTTAGGTATTTCTAAAGTATAAGTGCTTAATAAATTAATTGGATTTTTAAACTTAATTAAACCCTCTATCGCACTTTGTCCAACATTTACTGAGTATAAAGAACTATCGGTAACGATACCATTTTCTTTTACAACAATTCCGTCAGTAGTTGAAAGCTTAGAATTTAATTTAAAACTCATTTCATTAATAGAATCAATTTTTAAAGAAGTTATTTGGGGATTCTTAATTGGTTCACTGGGATTAGTATAAACTTTTTCATCCCCTTGAAGAATATAAGCATTAATCTCACCATTGTTATTTGCATATGCTAAATCTATACTTCTATCTTTATCTCCATCTTTTGATGTCCAGCTATTTCCACCTTGCCTAATTAAAAATGATACTGCTTTTGATTTCTGAATATTTGTTTTGGTTATTTCTGCTAATTTGCCAAAGTCATCTTGCTTATTAAAAGCATAACCTGCTGAGTCGCTATTATTAATCCATGACCAAACATCCCAAGAGTCATAATTTTGATCTAACCTATAATAGTGAAGATTTAATTTAACTGTACTAAAATTTCTATTTAGAGGGTTATCTACGCGAGTTGCTTCCCCACTGCCTTGAGTAATTTTAGTTTCTACATCCCCATTAGCTAAATCCACATTTTCATCACCTGTTGCTTTTTCTACCCAATCACCTTTTCTAATTATAAAAGATAATTGCTGTGCTTCCTTAGTAGTCTCCACAACTGCAAATTTTCCTTGATCATCCTCTCCGATGAAATTCACTTGCCTCCCATCCTTTCCTTTTTCCCAAGCCCAAACATTCCAGCCATCATAATTTTTATCTGCTCTATCATATCGTATTTTTACATAAACAATATTAGAGTTTTCAGCGGCTTGTACTGATTTTATTGGTATTTGCAACATCGTAACTATAAATGCCAATACCAATAATAGTGCTGATACATTTCTAAATTTTTTCACTTTATTCCCTCCTATTAAACGTTTTCCATATTAATTATATCATAATATTTACCATAAAAATAATAAGCCATAATGTTTGTAATAATTTACAAACATTATAGCTTAAAATTAATGTATTAATATTTTATATTCCCTAAATAATGTCAATGATAATTATAACACCTTATTATAAAAAACTATTGTTGAGAATTATAAGTATTTTCCTTTAATACAACATCATGTGAACTTCCTTCTACAATACTTGTAGCAGATACTAATGTTATTTTCGCATTCTTTTGTAATTCTGGAATGGTAAGAGCTCCGCAATTGCACATGGTTGATTTAACTTTATTTAATGTTATTGTAACATTATCTTTCAAGCTTCCTGCATATGGTACATAAGAATCAACACCTTCTTCGAAAGATAACTTCTTATCTCCACCAAGATCATATCTCTGCCAGTTTCTTGCTCTGTTAGAACCTTCACCCCAATATTCCTTCATGTAGCTTCCATTTATATTAACTTTATTAGTTGGACTTTCATCAAATCTTGAGAAATACCTTCCTAACATAATAAAGTCTGCCCCCATAGCTAACGCTAAAGTAATATGATAATCATGAACTATACCTCCATCAGAACATACTGGGATATAAATTCCTGTTTTTTCATAGTATTCGTCTCTGGCTTTTACTACATCAATAAGTGATGTTGCTTGTCCTCGGCCTATACCTTTCTGCTCTCTGGTAATACAAATAGATCCTCCACCAATTCCAACTTTAACAAAATCTGCTCCTGCCTCAGCTAAGAATAAAAATCCATCTCTATCAACAACATTTCCAGCTCCAACTTTGATATTCTCCCCAAAGTTTTTATGTATATAATCAATTGTTATCTTTTGCCATTCCGAAAAACCTTCAGAGGAATCTATACATAATACATCTGCACCTGCATTAATTAAAGCTGGTACTCTTTCTGCATAATCCCTAGTGTTTATACCCGCGCCGACTACATATCTTTTTTGCGAATCAATAAGCTCATTTGAATTTTCCTTATTAGCTGAATAATCTTTACGGAAAACCATATATTTTAATTTTTGTTCTTTATCAACTAATGGTAAACTATTTAATTTATTATCCCAAATAATATTATTTGCCTCTTTTAAAGTTATATTGGCACCAGCATATATTAATTCGTTAAATGGCGTCATAAATTCTGAAACCTTAGTACTCATATCCATTCTAGTTACTCTATAATCTCTACTTGTTACAATCCCAAGAAGTTTCCCATTAGGAGTACCATCTTCTGTAACTGCCATTGTAGAATGACCTGTTTTCTCTTTTAATTCTACTACTTCAGCTAATGTTGAATCTGGCTTTAGATTTGAATCACTAGTAACAAAACCAGATTTATAATTCTTAACTCTTGCAACCATAGCTGCTTCATTTTCAATTGATTGAGATCCATATATAAATGAAACTCCACCTTCCTTTGCTAAAGCAACTGCCATTTTGTCGTCTGATACTGATTGCATGATTGCTGATACTAAGGGAATATTAATTGTAATCGGTGATTGTTCACCTTTTTTGAATTTAACAAGTGGTGTTTTCAAACTTACATTTTGAGGAATACAATCTGTTGAAGAATACCCTGGAACTAATAAATATTCTCCAAAAGTATGAGATGGTTCATTGAAATAATATGCCATTATATCTTACTCCTTTATTTTATAAATATTTTATTGTATATAATAATATATTTTTCTTTAAATTGTCAACATAAAGAATTATTTACTCCAAATAGGAATAGCATTTTTTAATTGACCTCCACAGCGGGACAATTCTCCCATTACATTGTTTATACCTTGTTCTGTCTTAAACCAATTATCTTTAGTAATTCCCTCTATATTAACAGGACACACAATGAATTCTGTATTAGGATATGCATAACTATAGAACATTAAACAACGCTTTGCATGAAAGGATTTACAACAAATAATTGCTCTTTTTATTTCTAAATTTAATTTATTCGTAACCTCAAGAGATTTAAATGCATTTTCCTTTGTCCAAGTTGCATTATCTTCTTTTAATATAGCACTTTCATTAACACCATAAGATAACATTATATCTTTCATAAATTCCCATTCAGTGTTGTATTGTTCTTTATATATTTCACTATTTGTCACTGGCCCTGTAAAATAACCTTTACTCATACTATATTTTCCCGATGGTAAAATATAGGGTGAATAATTATTTAACCAAAGTTTAGCGGCTTTTTCTGATGGTTCTGGCCAAGAGCCTCCAGGGACAAAAATAATATCAGCGTCTTTAGGTTTATCTTCTACAAAAATATATGAAGTAATCTCACTAATAAAATTCATACCTTTTGATTCCATAGTTATCTCCTAAATTTAAAATAAAAAATTAAATATCCTATAACCCTATTCTTTATCAAAATCTCTTCCAATATCACTAGCTGTATGAGAATCTGATCCATAAATCTTCTTGACGCCATACTTATTTACAAGTTCCTTAAATGTACCACTCACATATATTTCTCCGCAGTACGGCTTTCTAAGGCCAGCAGTATTTACATCTACCTCATAATCTCTATTTTTAATTTCTTTAACTAACGCTTCTAAAAGTTCATTATTTTTATATTCCAGGGGATATAACTTATTAAAAATTCTAATTAAATTTGGATGACCAATGCGGCGTGGCTTATATTTGCCCAAATCTGCTTTTATTGCCATAAGCAGCGTTTCATAATATTTATCATAAACTTTTTCAATAGTGCCTAACTCTTTTAAAGCTATTTCAAATCCTTCTTTTCCATCAATAGCGGTATAGGTATCTCCAATTTTTATAAAATGTACAGAAAGCAATCCATCTTCAAGATTCGGACCATACATATTTAAAAGTTTTTTTGTTTCTTCTTCATATCCTTCTAGAAAATCAACTTCAAGACCTATATTAATTTTGATTTTGTTTTCATATTTTAATTTGATTAGTTTAACATCTTTTAAATATTTCTCTATTGCATCTTTATCCGGAGCACATTCATCTAAAAACTCTTTATCCTCCATAAAATAGCATGGGAAAGGCATATGCTCAGTAAATGTCATTTCTTCTAAACCTTCTTCAAGTGCCTTTTCTACATACATTTCAAAAGTATCTTTTGTTCCATGAGGACAATATGGCGAATGAATATGGCCATCTCTAACTATCTTTTTATTCTCCATAATACTTTCTCAAAGAAAGATAATTTTGTATAATCCTTCTTTAAAGATTCACTTCCCTTCTATCTAAAGACTCTCATTTTGTTTTATTCTACTTTAATTTTTATTATTTATCTTCGCGAAGTAAATACTGGTTATTATCTAAATCTTTAAAGGAAAACATTTTACCATACGGCATAGTCATTAATTCACCTACGTCTACAGAATTATTTTTCATTTCTGTATATGCCTTCTCTATGTCATCTGTACTTAGAATTACAGATGGATGCTCAACATTTGCTTTAGGATTTTGAGTTCTCATCATATTTTTATCGTATAATACAAATGTAGTTTGTGAATTTTCACTTGGAGCAACCTCTACCCATTTCATATTTGGCCCCATTTGTTGTTCAAATTTAACAACGAAATTTAGCTTATTAACCCAAAATTTTTTTGCTTCCTCTTGATTTTCAACATAAATTGTTATTTTGCTTATATTATTTATCATATTTATCCTCCTGTATATTAATTAGGTACTGTCAAAGTTTTTTATCTAACTAAGACAGCAACCCTTTGATTTTTCTTATTTTTTATATAAATAACTTGCCACCCCTAAAAAGTTGAGATATTTTATATTTGCAAGACAAAAACATTGA
>JAJXWH010000073.1 GCA_021781745.1 Bacillota bacterium
ATGTTTTTGTCTTGCAAATATAAAATATCTCAACTTTTTAGGGGTGGCAAGTTATTTATATAAAAAATAAGAAAAATCAAAGGGTTGCTGTCTTAGTTAGATAAAAAACTTTGACAGTACCTAAAATATTAGGAGGGTGAATTTTATGATAAGAAAGGTTATTAAAATAGATGAAGAAAAGTGCAATGGGTGTGGGCTTTGTGCAAATGCATGTCATGAAGGTGCAATTAGTATAATAGATGGAAAGGCAAAATTACTACGTGATGACTATTGTGATGGATTTGGTGACTGTCTCCCTTCATGTGCAGCTGGTGCTATTACTTTTGAAGAACGTGAAGCAGCTCCGTATGATGAAGAAGCAGTAAAAAGAAAAATGGAGGAAAAAAAGATGGAATTAAATAAAAATGCAGCTATTCCAGTTGGATGTCCAGGCTCTCAGGCTAGTATGCTAAGTCATAAGAAAATTGAAGTTAAAAGAGAAGCTGATTCTGGCGAAGTAATATCACAATTGAATCAGTGGCCAGTACAAATTAAACTTGTTTCTCCAAATGCAGTATACTTTAATAATGCTAATTTACTTATAGCAGCTGATTGTACAGCCTATGCCTATGGTGATTTTCATAATAAATTTATAAAAAATAGAATTACTCTAATAGGCTGTCCAAAGCTTGATGAAGGAGATTATTCAGAAAAATTAACAACAATTCTAAAAATGAACGATATAAAAAGTGTAACTGTTGTAAGAATGGAAGTTCCTTGTTGTGGTGGAATAGAAAATGCGGTTAAAACTGCATTAAAAGCAAGTGATAAAATGATTCCGTGGCAAGTAGTAACCATTTCTAGAAACGGAGAAATTATAGAGTAAAAATAAGATGGGGGATGTCTGTATCTATAAGTTTTAGGTATAGACATATCCTTTTTTATTTTAAAATAAAAAAATATATATTTAGTATGACAAAATAGAGGATATTATTAGTAAGTTGTAGAATAATATAAATAACTAAGAATTATGCTAGGGGGAGTATATATGAATAAGAGGAAAGTGTTAATACCGATAGATGGAACAGAGAGAAGTATGCATTCTTTAGAGTTTGTAAAAGAAATATTTCCCAAAGACTCAATTGAAATAATAATAATGAATGTTAAAGAATTAGTGTTAATCAATGAGATGATAGTTGCTGATGAAATAAAATTTGCTCAAGAATTAGGTGAAGAAATTTTAGAAGCAGCAAAAGAAAAAATGAAAGATTATAAGGTTGAGACGTTTTTTGCTTTTGGGTATCCAGGAGATGAGATTATAAAGAAGGCAAATGAAGAAAATATAGGTGTAATCGTTATGACAAAATCTACTAAAAGAGGGTTAACAAGAATGATAGGGTCAGTAACAACTAATGTTGTAAAAAGAGCAAAATGTATTGTAATGATAGTTCCTAATGATTTTACAATTAGTATTCAATAATAATGTATATGCAAAGCATATATTATAGGCTATCTTAGAAATTGTATTTTAAGGTAGTCTTTGTTATGAATATAGAATTATACCGTATTTAATGTTATAATAGTAGGAAATTTGTTTATTAAATTTTTGTATTAAGGAGTAAGAAATGAGAGCAGTTTATAGAAATCCAAGAGAATTAGCAACATGTTTAAAGGATATTGTAGATACATATTATGATGATTTAATTTCATACGAAAAGATGGAAGAAAGAATCATGAAAATTGTTGATGCAAATAGAGAAGCTATTTATAAGGAGAAAAGCATGTCTATAAAGATAGCTAATGTTTTAGGAGATAAAAGAACAGAAATAATTAACAAGGTTGTTGAAAGTAAAACAGAAGTAGAAGTTTAATAAGTTTTGCAGATTAGTTTAGGAGTGAATTATTAATGGGTAAGAAAATAATACTAACCGGGGATAGACCCACTGGAAAGTTACATATAGGACATTATATAGGTTCTTTAAAAAATAGAGTGGCACTTCAAGAATCAGGATTATATGAAAGTTTTATTATGATTGCAGATCAACAAGCTTTAACTGATAATGCGAGAAATCCAGAAAAAATAAAAAATAGCTTAATTGAAGTTGCACTAGATTATTTAGCTGTTGGAATTGACGCAGCTAAATCAAATATATTTATACAATCTCAAATTCCAGAATTAAATGAACTAACAATGCATTATCTTAATCTTGTTACATTATCAAGATTAGAAAGAAATCCTACAGTTAAGCAGGAAATAAAGCAGAAGGACTTTCAAAACAGTATTCCAGCTGGATTTCTTATTTATCCAGTAAGTCAGGCAGCTGATATCACAGCGTTTAAGGCAGATACAGTTCCAGTTGGAGAAGATCAATTACCTATGATTGAACAAACTAGGGAAATTGTTAGAAGTTTTAATTCTATATATGGTGAAGTATTAGTTGAACCTGAAGCAGTGCTTCCAAGTTCTAATGCAGGAAGATTACCTGGAACTGATGGTAAAGCAAAAATGAGTAAATCAATAGGAAATTGCATATATTTGTCTGATGATGCAGATACTATTAAGAAAAAAGTTATGTCAATGTATACTGATCCAAACCACATAAGAGTAGAGGATCCAGGTCAAATTGAAGGAAATACTGTATTTACTTATTTAGATGTTTTTGCAAGTGATAAAGATGCAGTTGAAGAAATGAAGGAGCATTATAAACGTGGCGGTCTTGGAGATGTAAAAGTTAAAAAATATTTAAATGAAGTTCTTCAAGCTGAGTTAGAACCAATAAGAAATAGAAGAATAGAATTTGAAAAAGATATTGATTCAGTATATAAGATGTTAAAAGACGGAAGCGACAAAGCTAGAGCAGTAGCAGCAAATACATTGAGAGAAGTACGTGAAGCAATAGGCTTAGAATACTTCGCAGGTAAATAAATAAAATTTATTAGGGGGTAAGCCAAAATGAAGGCTATTGCGATTTTAAATTATCCAGTAGAAGATGTGTTCCATATTTTTATTAAAAATGCAGGAAAAGATTTTGATGATTTTAATGAGGATGACGCAACAGGTTGTAAAATTGAAAAGAGTATAAATGCAGGAAGACCAACGCCAGTACAGTGTACAGTTGAAATAACTGAGTATGCAAAAAATGAAAAATATCAGATTACAACTTCAACAAGTTTTTCGAAATGTATATCAACGTATAACTTTAAAGGACAAAAAGATGGAAGCACTAAATTAATATTTGAAGAAGAACAATCAACTGATAAGTTTTTTGGATACTTGTCGTTATGGGTTCAAAGATTTATGGCTAGACGTGCTTTTAAGGCAAAATATAATAATATTGTTGAGGCCCTTAATAATGAATTAAAAACATATACCAATAATATAGAACGAAGTAAGCCTAAAAATAAATAGTGAAAAGAGTAATAAACTAGGATTGTTTTAAAATGTTTAACATAAAGCAATCCTAGTTTATCATTTTAATAATAAACTAGAATTATAAGGCGCAATTATGGAAATAATATGACATAAATTCTATATTAAATAGGATAGATATATACTTTAAGTTATGCAATATAGTATAATGAGTTTGAACAATAACTTAAATTTAAATAAAGTTTTTTATATTTTTAGGAGGTTTTTAATGAAAAAATTATTGATTTTAGATTCAAATTCGCTTATGAATAGGGCTTTCTATGCCTTGCCTCCTCTTACAAATAGTGATGGAATAAATACTAATGCCATTTATGGCTTTGTTAATATGTTATTTAAGATGAAGGATGAAATTAATCCTGACAGCATAATTGCTACATTTGACTTAAAGGCTCCAACCTTTAGGCACAAGGAGTATAGTGATTATAAAGCAGGAAGAAATAAAATGCCGCCAGAACTTGCAGAACAATTTCCTATTATAAAGGAATTATTTAAGTTCATGGGAATAAAGATTTTTGAAGTAGAGGGCTTTGAAGCAGATGACTTAATTGGTACAGTATCTAAATTTGCTGAAGGCAATAATACAGAAGTTTTCATAGTTACAGGAGATAAAGATGCATTGCAATTAGCATCTGAGAATACAAAAATTGTTATTACTAAAAAGGGTGTTAGTGAAACAGCGATTTATGATAAAAAGAGTTTTATGGATGAATTTGAAATAACTCCAAATCAGTTTATTGATGTAAAAGGTCTTATGGGAGATAAATCAGACAATATTCCAGGTGTTCCAGGAGTTGGTGAAAAAACAGCATTTAAGCTAATAAAAGAATATGGATCTATTGAAGAAGTCCTTAAAAATATAGACAAAATTCCAGGGAAAAAACTTAAGGAAAATTTAGAAAATAATGTTGAACAAGCAATATTTTCTAAGAAGCTAGCTACTATCATGAGAGAGGTTCCAATTGAGTTGTCTTTAGATGATATTAGTTCTAATAATCATGAAAATATATTAGAAATTAAAAAGATGCTTATAAAGCTTGAAATGAAATCTATTTTATCTAAATTTAAAGATGATACTGATTATGAGGAATCCAAAGTTGATGTAAAAATTATTAACACAATTGAAGATATGAAAGCATTATTTTCGGAAAAGAAAAATAGAATTTATATAGATTATACTTTAACAGATGCATCTGTATATTCGAAATTAGAACTTGAAAATTTATATTTAGGTCTAGAAGGCATTGGAATTATTATTAATTTTAAAGACATAAACTCTGAAAATAATGAAGAAGCTTTAAAAATTTTAAGAGATTTAATGGAAGATGAGACTATTAATAAAGTCATTCATGATGGTAAAAACTTTGTTACCTTCCTAAATAAAAATGAAATTCAAATTAAAGGTTTTGATTTTGATACTGCAATTGCAGCATATTTAATTGATTCATCAAAGAGTAAATATGAAATTTTAGAGTTAGTCAATCATTATGTTGGAGAGAATCCGAGTGGAGAAGATAGCAACATTAAAGGAATCCTTTGCAGCTATCTGCCAGTAATTTATGAAAAATTAAAGGAAAATCTTCATAAAGAAAACATGGATAAACTTTATTACGAAGTTGAACATCCATTAATTTATGTTCTTTCATCTATGGAAAGCATCGGATTTAACATAAATGAAGGTATGTTAGATGAGTTACAAGTAAAATTCAGGAAAGAAATTGATGAAACACAAAAGGAAATATATAAGCTGGCTGATGAAGAATTTAATATAAGCTCACCAAAGCAATTAGGAAAAATATTATTTGAAAAATTAGATTTACCAGTTATTAAAAAGACAAAAACCGGATATTCAACTAATCAGGAAGTATTAGAAAAGTTAATGAATAAACATGAAATAATACCTAAGATAATATACTATAGACAAATTACTAAAATAAATTCTACATATGTGGAAGGGTTAAAAAATGTAATTGATAAAGATGGACGTATTCATTCTAATTTTAATCAAACTGTAACTACAACAGGCAGATTATCTAGTACTGAGCCTAATTTGCAGAATATTCCTATTAAATATGAAATGGGAAGAGAAATAAGAAAAGTATTCATTCCTATGGAGGAAACTGATATATTAGTTTCTTGCGATTATTCTCAAATTGAATTAAGAGTATTAGCTCATATTGCTGGAGATGAGAATATGATAGATGCATTTGAGAACCATAGTGATATTCATACAAAAACAGCTTCGGAAGTATTTAAGGTTCCAATAGATCAGGTTACTTCTCTTATGAGAAGTAGAGCCAAGGCAGTAAACTTTGGAATAGTTTATGGAATAAGTGCATTTAGTCTTGCTGAAGATTTAAAAATTACTAAAAAAGAAGCTGAAGAATATATGTTTATTTACTTAGAAAGATATCCTAAAATAAAGGAATACTTAGAAAGTGTCGTTAAGGAAGCAGAGGAAAAAGGATATGTATTAACAATCCTAAATAGAAGAAGATTTATTCCAGAAATAAAATCTTCAAATAAAATAGTGAAAGCCTTGGGAGATAGGTTAGCAATGAATGCGCCAATCCAAGGAAGTGCAGCTGATATAATAAAGCTTGCTATGGTTAATGTTTATAATAAATTAAATGAAAAGAACCTAAAAAGTGAATTAATTCTTCAAGTACATGATGAACTTATTTTAAATGTAAAAAAAGATGAATTTGAAGAAGTTAAAAATTTAGTCGCTTATGAAATGGAAAATGCAATTAAATTAAAAGTATCACTTGATGTGGATGTTAACTATGGCAGTACATGGTACGAAGCGAAATAATGAATCTAGAAAATTAACAGTTAATTGTTAACTGTTAACTGAATAAAGGGTGGTTTATATATAAAAATGATTAAGATTGGTTTAACAGGTGGAATTGGTACAGGAAAAAGTACTGTATCTAATATTTTAAAAAGTGAAGGTTTTGTTATTATTGATGCAGATGCTATTTCAAAAGAAGTTCTTGAAAAGAATCCGCAAATATTAGAAATGGTACGCACACAATTTGGAGGAGGTTTCTTTGATTGGAGAGGGGAATTTAGAAGAAAAGAATTTGGGAACCATATTTTTAGATTTCCGAAGCAAAGAATAAAGTATGAAAGTATAATCATCCCTTATATAAAACAAAGTATTGAGGAGCAAGTAAAACAATATGAAAAAAAAGGTGAAAAATTAATTATAATTGATGCTCCGACTTTGATTGAAAATAATATGCATCAAGAAATGGATTATATTATACTTGTATATGCTGACAATTCAGTTCAAATACAAAGAGTTATGGATAGAGATAAATTAACTAAAGCGGAAGCAGTTAGCAGAATAAATTCTCAAATGTCAGTTGAAGAAAAGAAGGAGTTTGCAAATATCATTATTGATAATAATACTGATTTAATTGATACACAAAAGCAAGTTTATGATTTAATTGATTTTATGAAATTAATATGCTAAGTTAAGGAGAAAATAATGAAATTTCTAAAAAAAACCTTTCGTACTCTAATATTCTTATTAGCAGTTATAATAGCAATCGGGATAGGTTCTAGATATGTTATAAAAGAAAAGTTTTTTCCTTATAAGTATAAAGAGTATGTGGATAGGTACAGTTCTCAGTATAATTTAGATCCGCTTTTAGTATTAGCAGTAATAAAGACTGAAAGCAAATTTGATGATGATGCTCATTCACATAAAAATGCTGTGGGACTTATGCAAATAACTGTTGAAACAGGGGAATGGGCAGCTAAAGAAATGGGATATAGCACATTTACTAAAGAAGACCTATATGATGAAGAATACAATATCAAAATGGGATGCTGGTATCTTAGAAGGTTAAATGATACTTTTAATAATGATTTAGATTTAACTATTGCTGCTTACAATGCAGGTCCAACTAATGTACAATCTTGGCTTGTAGATAGCAAGTATTCTTCAGATGGAAAAAGTATTGATTATATACCTTTTGGAGAGACTAAAAAATATGTAGATAAAGTTAATACTTACTATAATGTATATGCATATCTATATAGAAAAAAAGATAGTGATTTTGATGGAGATAAAATAGTCAATTTGATTAAAAGTTTTTTAAATGTACATTTTTCAAGTTAATTACTAACTTTTAAGTTAGTAATTAACTTAAATTATAAATAAAATCTACTTGAAATTTTTCGGAAAATGAATTATTATTAAATAGTTAATCTAAGATTCAGCTGAGAATTAAACCCTATCTGAATCAAGTTTCACTTCATATTTCGCAGGTGTGCTGGAACTGGCAGACAGGCACGTTTGAGGGGCGTGTGTTGAATAACGTACGGGTTCAAGTCCCGTCACCTGCACCAAATAGATAGCTCTTAATCCCAGTAAAATCAATGGGGTAAGAGCTTTTTTTATTTTAGTTGAGGTGATTACCTTTAGATACTTATTGCTTTTTCTATTTGAGCTTCATTCGTTTTTCGAGTTTTGTTAGAGTAGTAATAATACTCTTTTGCAATTGTTATAGCAGAGTGACCCATCTGCTGCGCAATGAGAATCTCATCTGCGCCCTCGTCTGTAACTCTCATAAAAATAATTCTATAGAAATTTATACAGGCACTATAAATTTGGATAAGGGCCTTGTCCATTTTTCAAATGTTTGTATTTGAATTGCAATTATAATTCTAATTTCTATTATATCAATAGTGTCATATATGACACCACATCTATAGAGTTACCTAAGCAATGCACTAATATTCCCAATTTTAGAGAGTCTTTTTTATATACAAAATAGTATAATGGTAACATTGTAGCAATCTTTGTAATAATAGTCCAAGGTGAAAAAAAATGGTAAGCTGAAAATAATATTACATTAAATAGAACACTATATTTTCCCATCCACTTCATTCGAGCTAGTAAAAATCCTCTGAAGTAAAGCTCCTCAATAATTGGTACTGTAAGTGTAATAATGAAGAAGTCTACTAAAATTGCTATGATGATATAATTTTTACTAAACAGACTCATATCTTGGACAATATTAAACCAACTTGGAATCCAACAAAATACAGTTTTTAATAAGTAATTTGAAAGTGGCATTAAAGCAATTAAAAGTATCCCTCCTACTATAAACAATGAAAGAGAGTAAAATATAAATATTTTAACCTTCAACTTACCTTTTAAACCTAGTATTTTAAATATATTAAAAGTTCCTTCTTCTTTCTTTGCTACATAAAATAGATATCCAAGTTCTATAGGAATTGTTGAGAAAATTGAAGAAAAACCTAATATAACTATTTGGGGATATCCTGCTAAAATTCCCACCTTCGAAAAAAATATATACATAATGCATAACGCAATTCCAGGAAACAGATGAAGAAATATAAGTTTCCTTGTGCTTCTGATTTCTTTATCTACATTCATACGTCATTACTCCTTAAATTTTTGATTACCATAATATAGTAGCACTTATCGGCCCATATTTCTACAGTAATTACAAACCCTGTCGACTCTTTAGGGAGAATGGTTGATAAAGTAAAACACTTGTAGATAAAACGGCTTGAACACTGGGATTTGCGTATAGCGTACAAACCTCCTTTATGTTTGATTACCTATCCTCAGAAATACCTTATTTATAAGGCTTTACAATAAATATATGGGGTTCAAGTCCCGTCACCTGCATTAATTAAAGGTTTTTAACCACCTAAAGGATTTAATTTGCACGCACGTTTATTTTGTAGAAATACTTGAAACGTGTGTGCAATTTTTTATAAAGGTGATAGATATGTTAACAAGAAAAATGATTGAAGTTAGCTAAAATCTAAATTCGATAAGATTAATGAATAAAAAATAAAAGAATGTCGTAATTCATATATGAGACAGGAAACCCAATAAAAAAGAAAGTTTAGTTATATATCTCACAATATATAGCGGATACTAATTTATTATATAAATATTGTAAGTTTTAGAAGGTGTATACCAACTTTTGTATAATTGTATTATATGAAAGGGGAATAGTTATGGAGGAAATTGTAAAGTCAGCTTTAGTATTGGTTGCCACAGAAAGTATAAAGGAAGCAACAAAAAATATAATCAGCATTTATGTAAAACCTAAACTAGAAAAATTATATACTGATACAAAGAAAAAAAAAGATTTAGATTTAATTGAATACAAATTAAGTAAATACTTGGAAAGAAGCTACAAGAAGCATTTGCATATGAATACATTGGTATTCAAAAATGATTCTAGTAGAACTGTTAATGATTTATATATACCTTTAACAGTAAAAAAAACAAATATGATGAATAGAGAAAAAGAAACTAAAATATATATTGATGGATATAGAGATGACTTTATACCATTATATAAAAAGATTCTTTTAGTAGATAATGCAGGAATGGGGAAATCTACAATAATTAAATACTTATACTTAAATATAATAACTAAAAAAAGAGGCATTCCTGTTTTAATTGAGTTAAGAAAAATAAATAAAGATATAAACATAGTTGATTTTATAATCAATGAAATTAATGGAATAAAAGAAGCATTTGAAAAGGATAGTATTTTAGAGTTAATTGAAAGAGGGGATTTCATATTTTTATTTGATGGTTATGATGAAATTAAAGAAGAATTGAAAGAAATTGTTACAAAAAATTTAGAAGATTTCATTGATAAAGCTCCTGACAATGAATTTCTAATATCATCAAGAGAAGAATCAGCGCTTAGTTGCTTTGGTGATTTTCAGAGATTTGTGATTAATCCATTGATTAAAGAAGAAGCCTATAGTTTAATTAAAAAATATGATAATTATGGAGAAGTATCAAAGCAACTTATAGATTTATTAGAGAATCAAGAAAATTTAGAGATAGTTAAAGAATTTTTAGATAATCCTTTAATGGTATCACTCTTATACCTAGCATTTAGTTATAGAAGAGATCTACCTAATGGAAAACATATTTTTTATAAACAAGTATATGAAGCTTTATTTTTAGATCATGATAAATCTAAAGGCGGAGCGTATGTTCATCCTAAAAAAAGTAATTTAAATATTGATGATTTTCATAAGATATTAAGAATATTAGGATTTATTACTCTTAGGCAGGGAATAAGTTATTCAAAAGAAATACTTATTGAGAATTTAGGAATTGTAAAGAAGAAAGCTTTAGAAATTAATTTTAACGAAAGTGATTTTATAGATGATTTAGAACATACAGTGCCTTTATTTTTAAAAGAAGGAAATGAATATAGATGGTGTCATAAGTCATTTCAAGAGTATTTTGCTGCGAATTATATTTACCTTGACTCTAAAGAAAATCAATCAATTATTCTATCAACGATAGCTAAAACTGATAAATTAACGAAGTATTATAATGTCTTAGATTTTTATTATGATTTAGATTATAGAGGATTTATGGAATCAATAATGTATCCAATAGTCCTAGAGTTTGAGGAGTTCTGTGCGAATTCATATAGCAATAAGATATTTAAAGGGTATAATTCAGATCAAATTTACATTAGGAAGGCAATACAATTTAAATATAGTAAAATATTCATTAAGAAATTATCTAAAGGGAACAAAGATGAAATAGTTAAAAATCTTACCGGATTTTTACAAAGTGTTAATTTGGATCCAGATAATACAACTTTACAGATACTACCAAATAGTGTGGCCTTTATTTCTGATTCAAAACCAATAAAACAGCTAATGGAGTTACTTTATATAAAGGGAAATAAATTAGTTAACAGTCTAGCTAAGGTAAGTTTTTCTACTCTTGAGAATATAAATTTTATAAAAGAATATAATTCAGAAATATATATAATTGATGACATTTCAGAAAACTTATTAAATAAAAAGGACAGATTTAACCAAGTTAACATGTTTTTGCGTAGAACGGATGGTAATAGAAATGATGAAACAGTAATATTGGATTATAGAGAATGCATTAAATTTAAAGAAAATGTTATTAAGAAGTCCAAATTAATGAATAATGATATTAGTTACTTATAGTAATTAGATAAACTAGACAAGATAGAGGTGATAAAGCAAGAAATAAATATGGATGGGGGAAATTAATATGTCAGGGGAGTTAACGGGACTTATTATAACTAGATCAGATAAAAGCTATAATCTTGTTCGGAGGGATGAAAATTTATATTTTAGTTACTACCCAATGTTAATAGTATATCCTAGTAATGTAACAGATGTAGTTAATGCAGTAAATTGGGGGAGAAAGCAAGGCTTAAATATACGTTGTAGAAGTGGTGGTCATAACTATGAATCATTTTCTGTGGGAGATGATGTTATTGTCATAGATGTTTCTAATTTACTTAACTTTGAAATAGATACTAATGAAGGTTATGTAAGAATAGGGGCAGGAAATAATCTATATCAACTTTATAACAGGGTGGCCAAATTTGGATTTGCATTTGTCGGAGGAAGTTGTGGATCTGTTGGCGTTTCGGGAATTACATTAGGAGGAGGAGTTGGATTTTTACAAAGACAATATGGGTTAGCATGCGATAATTTGATAGAGGCACAAATAGTAGATGCTTTTGGTATTATAATAACTGCTAATTTATATCAAAATCAAGATTTACTTGCATCATTAAGAGGAGCGGGGAGTAACAATTTTGGGGTGGTAGTATCAACTTACTATGTTATGAGGCTTATGAAGATGGTCGCCACTTACCATTAAAAACATTAAATTATCACCTACAGTTTAATCATGATTGTAATCGGATTAGCTTTTAATAGTTTACTCAAAGATGTCACTATTCTGACAAAATAATAAACTATAATTAAAATACTATTGTAGTTAGTAAATGGTGTATTTAAATAAGGATGTGAAGAAATGTCGTTTTTACAATTTAATTTTTGGCTTTTCTTATGTATATTAATTTCTACATATTATATTTTACCTAAAAAGCTTCAGTGGACATGTTTACTAGTTGGCAGTTATGTTTTCTATGCATTTGCTGGTATAAAGACTATTGGGTATATAATTTTTACAACTCTCAGCATTTGGCTTGGAACAGTAGTTATTAGTAAAATTAATGAAAAAATGGAAAAAGAATTAATTGAAAAGAAGGAGATACTAACACTCGAAGTTAAGAAAAACATAAGAACTTTAGCAAAGAAAAAACAGAGAATAATTTTCTGGTGTGTTTTATTAATTAATTTTGGAATTCTTGGATTTCTAAAATACTTTAATTTCTTAGCAGGAAATATTACTGGATTATTTAATATGGTAACAAAAAGCAAAGTAGAACCTATTACTCTGGGGCTATTGCTTCCACTTGGTATATCCTTTTATACATTTCAATCAATTGGATATTTGATAGATGTATATAATGGCAAATATAAAGCAGAAAAAAATTTGTTTAAATTCGCATTATTTGTTTCTTTTTTTCCTCAAATTATACAAGGTCCTATTAATAGATTTGATAAGTTAGCAAACCAGCTATGTGAAACTCGTAAATTTGATTTGAAAAAATTTGAATTTGGACTTCAGTTAATTTTATGGGGACTATTTAAGAAAATGATAATTGCTGATAGAGCAGTTTCAGTTGTTAATCAGGTATTTAATCATTATGACCAGTATGGCGGAGGGATTACAATAGTTGGAATATTGTTTTACTCATTGCAGCAATATGCTGATTTTTCGGGTGGAATTGATGTAGCAATAGGAATTGCAGAATTATTTGGAATTGATATGGCAATAAATTTTAAACGTCCGTATTTTTCAAATTCATTATCAGAATTTTGGCGTAGATGGCATATTACACTAGGCTCCTGGATGAGGGATTATATTTTCTATCCGTTGGCACTTACTAAGAGAATGTCAAGGGTAGGTAAATTAGCAAATAAATATCTTGGAAAGAGAATGGGAAAAGTCATACCAGTTGCCATTTCTAACCTTGTGGTGTTTTTAGTTGTTGGAATTTGGCATGGGCCATATTGGCACTATGTGGCATGGGGATTATACAATGGCATTATAATTGCTATTAGTGCTATTATGGAACCTTTCTATTTATGGTTAAAGAAAATAACAAAAGTAAATACTGAATGCTTCTCATATCATTTATTTAGAATATTAAGAACATTTTTTATTGTAAATTTGGGCTGGTATTTTGATAGAGCAAGGAGTTTAAAGGCTTCACTGTATATGTTACATAATACAATAATGAATTTTAATCTTAATCAATTAATGAATGGGACAATCCTTAAACTTGGACTTAAAGAATTTGATTTTCAAGTTTTATTTGTGGCAACTATTCTTCTATTAACAATAAGTGTAATGCAAGAAAGTGGTATAAAAATTCGAGCATTCTTATCTGAGCAAAATTTAGTTTTTAGATGGATAGTGTTGTATGTGTTGATTTTTACCATTATTTATTTTGATGTTAGTTCTACGAATTTACTGGGAGGTTTTATGTATGCACAATTCTAAAGCAGCGTGGTTTAAGGCAATTATATTTATAGTAGTATTAATTTTTATAAACTATGCTTTGACCTTTGCATTTGTACCCAAAGGTAACAACACAAGAATGACTATGCGTGAGATGTATTCCCAAAAAGAAAATATAGATGTAGCGTTTGTAGGTGCTTCATTATCCGAAAGAGATATTAATCCATATATTATGGATAAAGAACTAGGCGTCAAAACTTTTGATTATGCATTTCCTTCGCAAATGTTTACTGGTACTTACTATTCTTTAAAGGAATTATTTGATTACCAGAAGCCTAAATTGATGGTTTTAACTGCAGAACAGGTTAATTTTACAAATAAGGGAGAAAAACCTCTGGTATATCTTTCAACTGCACCATATATGAAATCATTTTTTAATAAGGTACAATATTATTTTGCTGCCTCTGCACAAGATGGTTCTTATTTAGACAGGCTGTTTCCATGGCGTGGATATCATGTAGACTCAATACAGAATTTAGTGAAAAATATCTATGGAAAATTAGATCCGGTTTATATTAATTATCCGGAAGCTGGACAAGTAGAAGCTTTTAAAAATAATAAAAGCGGATATATAGGAAAAGGAGCTGTAAAAGTTAACCCTAGTGATTCAAAAGGAACTATTAATTATGATAACATGAAAGGTTCTCATGATAATAGAAATATTAGTGATATTCAGGAAAAGAATGTTGAATATTTGAAAAAGATATCTGAACTATGTAAAGCAAATAATTGCAAATTAATTCTTTTAATTCCTCCTGCTCCTGTATTCCAAGTACTAAGAGTGAAGAATTATTTTGCGTTCGATAATGAGATTGCTAAAATCTCCAAGGATTTAAATATTGAGTATTATGATTATAATTTAATTAAACCAGAATTATTTAAATCGAGAGAAAATTATTTTAGTGATGGAGAGCACCTTAACAGTCAAGGAGCAGATGCTTTTTCAGAGTCCTTAGCTAACTTCTTGAAACTAAGGCAAAAGGGAGAAGATATGAATAAATATTTTTATAAGCCTGAAGAATATAGTGCAGCTGAAAACTATATTTCAATTACATGGTTTAACTTTACAAAAGGTGGCAATAAAGTAACATTAACGGCTGATTCTATTCATGGAACCAAGGTAACACCAGAATATCAATTTGTATTAACAGACTTAGAAACTGGTAAGGAGCAGATAATACGAGATTATGATAAGAATCCAACCTTTGTTTTTGATTCTACAGCGCATAAAAAGTATAAGATACGAGTAAATGCTAGAGTAGCAGGCTCCAATAATAATGATAGTGTTCGTTATTATGAAGAAGCCATTTCAAAATAATATTTAATGGAATATGGAGGAAATAAGATGGAAAAAAGTATTTTATCATATCTAGAACGCTCTGAGCAGGCATTTCCAGATAAGATTGCCTTTTCTGACAGCCAATATGAACTTACTTATAGGGAATTAGCAAATTCAGCTCGGAGTATTGGAAGCTATCTAATAGAAAAAATTGGTACACGTAAAGCAGTTGTTGTTTATATGGAAAAAAGTGCACGAAATATTGCAGCCTTTATGGGAGCGGCATATGGTGGATGCTTTTATGTGCCAATTGATTCACAAATGCCAATGGAACGCATTAACATAATATTAAGGACCTTGGAGCCTGCAGCTGTAATTTATGATGATAAGACAGAGAAATTTCTATCCCTTATGGAAACAGATTGTGTAAAAGTATCTTATGATGAAATTTGCGTGAATCCTCAGGATAAAGAAAAGTTGGAAGTTGTGAGAAGAAATATGATTGACACTGATCCTTTATATATTCTTTTTACAAGCGGATCAACAGGAATTCCTAAAGGAGTTATTGTGTGCCATCGTTCTGTAATCGACTATTCAGATTGGGTAGTTAAAACATTTAGTTTAGATGAAAGTACTGTTTTTGGAAATCAAACGCCATTTTATTTTAGCATGTCTGTATTAGATATATTTGCAACAATTCGAAGTGGTGCAACACTTCATATTATTCCTAAGATGTTATTTTCATTTCCAGTAAAGTTATTGGAATTTTTAAAAGAAAAAGAGATTAACACAATCTACTGGGTTCCTTCAGCATTAAGCATAGTAGCTAATTTAGGGGCGTTAGAAGTTGTAGAGTTACCGAATTTGAAGAAAATTTTATTTGCGGGAGAAACAATGCCTACTAAACAACTTAATATTTGGCGTAAACATATTCCAGGCGCAATCTATGCAAATTTATTCGGACCTACTGAAATTACTGACATTGGAATTTATTATATAGTGGATAGAGAATTTAGGGATGATGAACCTATTCCAATAGGGGTTTCATGTGACAATGTGGATGCCTTGATTGTTGATGAGAATGGGAAAAAGGTTGAAGAATACGGCAAGATTGGGGAATTACTAATTCGAGGTTCTTTCTTAGCTTGTGGATATTATAACAATCCAGAAAAAACAAAAGAAGTCTTTATTCAAAATCCATTAAATAATAGCTATCCTGAAACTGTTTATTGTACAGGTGATTTAGTTTATTTAAACGAGAATGGGGAGATGGTGTATGTATCACGGAAAGATTTCCAAATTAAGCATATGGGCAACCGCATAGAATTAGGTGAAATAGAAAATGCAATGGGCGCATTAGAGGGCGTGGATATGTGTTGTTGTTTATATAATAAGGAAAGTGATCAAATTATTGCTGTATACACAGGAAATTTAGAACTGAAAAAATTGTCTCAGCTTTTAAAGCAGAAGTTACCACGCTATATGATACCAAATGTCTATCACAAGAGGGAAAGCATGCCGCTTAATATGAATGGAAAAATTGATCGAGTAAAAATAAAAAATGATTATATAAAAGCAACCTAATATACTTAATATAAATTATTATGATAAAGGAGAATTGTTATGGAAAAGTTAATTGAATTATTAAAAGGTGTTAGAGATGATATTGATTTTAGCAAATGCACAACTTTGGTTGATGAAGGGATTTTAGATTCATTTGATATTGTTGAAATTGTCAATTTAATTGATGAAGAATATGGTATTACAATTCCTGCTACTCAAATAGTTCCTGAAAATTTTAATAGCGCAGAAGCTATTTTTAATATGATACAGCGTTTACAAGAGGAATAAATATAAGTTACTATATTTTTGTGAATAGAATATGGTTTAGAATGGTTAATATAGAGGAAGTTTGAGTTCGTATAATTTATAGTTATACGAACTTTTTTAATTTAATATATTTAGTTGCTTCGAAATAGATAGTATAGGAGTGAATACCAAGTTATATTCAAATAGCAATATGAATACATAAATTGTAATAGTTTGAAAAAACTTGTTGAATAAGTATTTTGAATATATTATAATTTAAGGGTTATATGGAATGAAGTGGAATATAGAATTTGAAAAATTTATAAAGATACTAAGAGGTGAGGTTATTTGGATAAAAGAGTTGATGAAAAGATTTTAGATTTTATAAATGCGGTGGAAGAAAAAGAAGCTAGAAAAGACATTAAAAATGGTCCTGTTAAAATTGGGAACAGGTATTATGAATTTGAGGAAACAGCTTTCTTTTATGAGAAGTTGAAGATGTATATTCCAAAGGATTTTGAGGACATGCCAGAGGCAGTAAGAAAACTTAAGTATCCATCGGAAAATAGACCTGAAATTATAAAGTGTAACGAAAATGGAAGTATAGCAATAACTTTAAAGCTTATAGATAGTCCTTTAGATGATGAACATGTAGAGGAGCTTAGAGATACAATGAAACTTATTGATAAAAGACTTAATCCTGCAAACTTGTATTTTGATGAGGGAATCTTAGACGTAGATAAAAAGAAAATAGGATACTTTGATTTTAAAAGCTCTGCTATAGATGATTTTTTATATAATTTTATATTCTTTTTAGAGCTTCAAGGAAAAACAATCATGGGAACTTTCAGTTGTGCTTATGGTGAATGTGAAATGTGGAAAGATGTTGTACTTGAAATGGTAAATACCATAAAAATAAATAAAGAAAATAATTAGATTATGAATAAGGAGATGAGAAATAATGAGTGAGGGATATGTGTATACCTATGGAGACATAATAGTATCGCCGTATAAATTTGAAAGAATTTTAAAATTAAAATTAGTTAGAGAATTAAATGAACACGCGAGACTTTTCATAAGTGGAGTTATAAACAATGAAAATGGAGATGCTTATGTTGAAAAAGCAGACGAATGCTCAGATATTACAGTATCAGTAAAAGATGATGAAGAGAAAATTACTGATTTATTTTATGGAGTTGTTACAAATATCAGCATTAATACGAGTAATGATGTCAAAGTTTTGGAGATTGAGGCATTAAGCAAGACTTTTTTAATGGATGTAAGAAAAGCAAATGGCTCCTATCAAGATGGAAATCTTACCTATGAAGAGATTATTAAAAAAATTAATGCTGGATATGGAAGTGCTCAAATGGTAGATAATCTAACTTATGGTGCTAAAATAAATGGATTAATAGTTAAATATAGAGAGACGGATTGGGAGTTTATAAAAAGGTTGGCATCACATTTTAATGGAGCTTTAGTACCAGAATGTCAATTATCAGATATAAAATATTCCTTAGCAGGCACAAGGGAAAACGTAAGCTACAATCTAAATGAATATAATTATTCAATCAAAAAGGGGCTGCATGAATATAAGGTAAAGGCTTCAAATGAAGATTATGATTTAGATGATATCAATTTAATAAGCTATGAAGTGACAACAAATATAATTATGAATTTATATAATCAGGTTGGTTTTAATGGAAAAAAACTTGCGGTTTATAGTTGCGAAATTGAAATGATAGGTGGACAACTTAGAAATAAATACATATTGAGAGATGATAAAGGTATGAAAGTTAGAAAAATCTATAATGACAGAATTGCTGGAGTGTCACTTCAGGGAAGAGTGCTTGCTACTCAAAATGATGATGTCAAGGTATCACTTGAGATAGACGGAAGTCCAACAGAAACAGAAGGCGCAAAATGGTTTAAATTTGCTACAATCTTCTCTTCACCAGATGGTACAGGCTGGTACTGCATGCCTGAAAAAGAAGATGTAGTAAGATTATATTTCCCAGATAATGAGGAAAATAATGCGTATGTAATAAACTCCTTACATTATCCATACTCAACTAGTAATGAAAGCTTACGAAGTGATCCTTTAGTAAAGAGCTTCAGCACAAAATATGGAAAGGAAATAATAATGAGACCTGGTGGAATAGATGTAATTTCTGGAGGAAGCTCTATGAGTCTAAGCGATAGTGGTGGGATACAAGTAAACAGTGATAATAGGATTTCCATGTCTGGTTCAAGCATAAGTATAAGCGGCGGAGATGTATCAATAAATGGCTCTGGAGGAGTTAAATTAACTCAAGCAGGAGCAAGTATTACTATTAATGATGATGTTATTATGAGTGGAACAAAAATAAATACACAATAAGAAGGGAAAATAAATGATAATTCCAGTAGATAAAGAAAAGATAATGGATGAATTCAAAACTAAATATGTGGAAAGGCATTTTGAAAAGGAATATCCTAAAATACAGGAAAATTTAGACAAGAATAAGGACGCTGCAAGAAAAGAAATATTATGTAAGTTTAAAGAAGTGTGCAGTAAAGCAAAGAAGCTGCAGGAAGAAGCATTAAAAAATGAAATAAAGTATATTTACATTTCATATTTAAGGACAAGCCTTTTGAAAAATTCAAGTATATATAGAATAGATTTATACGATTATAAATGGTATTTAGATAAGGAAGAATGTTCAGTAAATATTGATTTAAGCTTTATATATGAACCACTTTTTAACCATGTGGGAGAATTGCAAGATAGAAAAAAAGAATATGGAAGAACTATAGAAGAAATTGATGTTGAAAAAATAAAGCTTAAAGAAGCTGATAAATATCATAAATTGGGTATAAAGTTTTTAGAGAGTATAGTAAATGATTTAGTAGAATGTAATGAATACAAAGAAATGAAAAAGAGTGATGAAATAAGCATATTGGCAGGAGAATACCGTGATGAAGCTGTGCTTATATATGAAATTAAAAAAGAAGAATAAAAAGTACATTTTTTAGAGGAAGGAGCTAAAGATGGATTATTTTTTATTAAAGCAGGATGAAAGATGTAAATGCATTCCGCAGATTGTAAATTGGTTTGATGTGATTAATACTAAAAATTTGAATTTAGCTAATGCAGATAAGATAAAAGATATAATAGTTCTTTATTTAAAAAGCAATAATGATAACAATTATATAGACATACTAGATTATCCATTCTTTTTAGTATCTGAAGATATGAAAAATATTATAGAAAAATATGATCCTAATATAATCTTCAAAATGGTATTTTTAACTGATTTTAAAAATTCAATAGATAAAGTATATTATCTCACAATCCTAGAAGAAGTAGAAGCTCTTAGTGATGATGCTGAAATGAATCTAAATAAAACAGTAGTTAAAAAGCTTATACTAAATGAGGAAAAAATTAAAAATAAGAAGATTTTTAAGCTTAAGGAAAGTTCAAAGCCTATGATAATAGTAAGACTAGATGCAGCAGAAAGCTTATTAAGAAGAGATTTTAATGGAATCTGCCTGGAAAGAATAGAAGTAAGAAATAAGTAAAATATAATCAAGAAATACTGGGGAGGAAAATTTATGTCTACATATTACGTTGTAAGGGGAGCAAAAATGAAGTGCGATAAGGGAAGTAATCAAAGAAAGATAAATCTTCCTATAAGTCACGGATGTTACGTTGATGGGAATCCAATATTAAATAAAACTGATTCAACAATAGAGAATATAAGTTACTTTGGAGTATGTCAAAATGAAGATCGTCTTTCAGAAAAAATTCAAATAACAGTTATAACTGAAAAAGGAGAAGTAAAGCCGGGAAAGAAATGTACTCTGGAGATAGCAGGAAAGCAATGGGAGAATACAAAGAATGATACCATAGTGGGAGGACAGCCAGCTCTTACAACAAAGTCAGTATTACATTGTAATTGTGGCGGTATTATAACATTTGTGGAGCATGGACAAGATTAATAAACACAAGAAATTAGAGATAAGGAAGAATGTTACTGATTATTATAGAAGTAAACTTTAAAATATTATTAAAAAAGGGGGAGTTAGAAAGGAATGGAAGCAATTCATAAATTAAAGGTATACTGTCCTTACGATATACTTAAAATAGAAGATATAGAGATTTCAAGTAAACCTAATCAACATGGATATTTATACTTGAAATGCTTAATAGATGACAGCATAAATTTTAAGTATTCAATAGAAGCTTCCACAGAAGATAAAATAATGTTATATGAAGAATTAGAGGATAGGGAAAGGCTCATAATCTTCACAGGAATAATAGAAAATATAAGAACAACAAATGAAAACGGAATATATTATTTGGAATTAGAGGCGGCATCAAGCAGCTCAATTCTTGATAAAGAAGAAAAAACAAGATCTTTTCAGGATGCAGAAATGAGTTATGATGATTTAATAAACGAAGTTCTTAAAAGCTATAAAGATATAAGTCTTGGCTTTACTCAATGTATGGACAGGCCTATGAGTATTGGAAAGCCCCTGTTTCAATACAAGGAAACGGATTATGAATTTTTAAAAAGGGTGGCAAGCCTTTTAGGTTTAGATTTAGTTTGTGATATAATAAAATATGGAAATGCATTTTATTTTGGAAGGCCGCTAGGTGAAGAATACGAATTAGAAGATGATATAAGTTACAAAGCCTGCAAGGATTTAGAGCGATATCACAGAGCTGTAACTAGAGGCTTCCATGTGAATTTTCATGATACAGACTTCTTTTATTACGAAATAGAAAATCGTACTAAGATGGATATAGGAGATCAGATATATTTCAAACAAAAGAATTTATATGTTAACCAATTTGAAGCTAAACTACATAAAGGAGAACTTATATATAAATACAGATTTTGCAGGAAAAAGGGAATCTGGCAGGATAAAATATATAATGAAAAGATAAGAGGAAGATCCCTTGAAGGAGAAGTATTAGAGACTGATGGAGAAAAACTAAAGCTTCATTTATATGTAGATGAAAGCCAAGAACCTTCAAAAGCCGCCTGGTTTTATTATGCACCGCCAAGTGGAAATATACTTTATTCAATGCCGATAATAGGAGAAACTGCAACACTTTACTTTCAAGATGAAGTAGATTCAGATCCAATAGTCACAGGCTGCGTCAGAAAAAATGGAAGCACCTGTGAACAAATGTCTAATCCAGCTAACAGATATTTTGCAACAGAAACCGGAGACTACTTAGATATGCTTCCAGAGGCAATAAATTTTCATAGAAATG
>JAJXWH010000074.1 GCA_021781745.1 Bacillota bacterium
TCCTTTCTAAACTTTACTTACAATAAATATTATATAATAAGTTATGTGGTAATAAAAGTAATAATTGAAATTATATATATATAATTTCATTAATTGTATATAGTGGAGTTTCTCTATCATATAAGGCTTTCCTATATTTGGAGGAGAGTTTGCTTATGGATTTGTATCTCGATAAT
The DNA here is from genome assembly GCA_021781745.1 of Bacillota bacterium. Lineage (GTDB taxonomy): Bacteria > Bacillota > Clostridia > Clostridiales > Clostridiaceae > Clostridium. The sequence continues at coordinate 177 of JAJXWH010000074.1, forward strand.
ATGATCATTAAGATATAAAAACATGTAAGTAAATGTGGTATAGAAAATGAAAAAAAGTGGAATTTTAACTATCATAATGATATAATAAAACCATATTAAAGAAAGGGAAAGGTAATTTCAGAAATGAGAATGTAATCTACAATTAGAATTTTTACAGTATACAAAAAAGATTTATGTATTTAAAGGTTCGTATCTTTTAGATTTTTGTTAACTGCCTTTATTTTATATAATTCAAAAGCCTAATTTAATAGGTGTAATTAGTGTACTTAAAATCATGGAGAGTAGATTATAGTCTATAAGTAATGATTTTACCATGAAACATTCAAAGAATTTCATGAGTTTTGCAGTTTAACTGTTGAGATGCAGGGGATTTTAAGCTTTGAATAATTTTCTTACTCGGAAATAAGATTAAAGGTATATGTTCATTATTAAATAATTTATATTTAACATAAACGTATATGTAAAATTTATTTTTATACAAATTGCAAAATATGTATGATTATATTAGATAATATAAAATAATTATATCGAGCTTTTTTCATGAGTTAAGAAATTTTGGAATGCTATTCTGTGAAAATCGTAGTTAAAAATTGGTTACTGTTATATAGATATAAGCTCTCTCCTAAAGAAATAGGAGGGATTTTTTTGGTATTAGCAAAATTAAATAATATAAAAAAACATTACGGAGATAGATTAGTTTTAGACATTAAAAATTTTGAAATTTTAGATGGAGATAGAATAGGAATAGTTGGAGAGAATGGTGCGGGAAAAACAACTTTGTTAAAAATATTAGTGAAAAATATTGAACCAGATGAAGGACAAATATTTTTAACTCAAAGTTATGAGTATATAAGTCAATTAGATAATTATATGGGAGAATGTGAAGATAACAGATTAAACAAAATACTTAATACTCCTACTAAATATGAGGAATTTTTATCCGGAGGGGAAAAAATTAAATTAAAAATATCAAAGGCTTTGAGCGAAAATAAAAAGCTTTTAATAGCTGATGAACCTACTTCTAATTTGGATGAGAAAAGCATAAAGATTCTTGAAGATATGCTTAAAAATTTTAAAGGATCACTGTTAATTGTATCCCATGATAGGGATTTCTTGGATTCCTTATGCAATTATATTGTGGAGATTAATAATGGAAAAATAAAAGTATACAAGGGAAATTATTCTAAGTATGTTAAGTTAAAAAAACAAGAAAGAATAAGAAATGAATTTGAATACGAAGAATATATCAATGAAAAGAAAAGAATTGAAAAATCTATTTTAGGTAAAGAAGAATTAAGAGAGAGTATAAAAAGAACACCTAAAAGAATGGGTAATTCAGAGGCTAGGCTTCATAAAATGGGTGGACAAAAAGCTAAAAAGAATCTTGAAAATAATATAAAATCATTAAAAAGTAGAATTTCGCATTTAGTAGTTAAAGAAAAGCCAAAAGATATAAGGGAAATTAAAATAAATATTCAGGATGGTATGGAGATTATTTCTAAAAATATAATTGAAGTTAAAAATCTGAATTTATTTGCAGGTAGTAAGTTATTGCTAGATGGGGCTAAATTTAAAGTTAAAAAAGGAAGAAAGGCAGCAATAATTGGGGATAACGGCTGTGGAAAAACTACTTTATTAAAAGAGATATTTAAAAATGAGAAGGAAAGCATAAAAGTGGCTAATGGAGTAACTATTGGATATTTTGATCAAAATCAAAGTATATTAATAAAAGAAAAAAGTATTTTAGAAAATATATCGGAAGGATGTGCTTTTAATCAAGGATTTATTAGGATTAATTTAGATAATTTTGGTTTCAAAGGTGATGATGTTTATAAATTAGTAAGTTCATTAAGTGGAGGAGAAATAGTTAAAGCGGCTCTTTGCAAAATATTGCTTAGTAATAATAATCTGCTAATATTAGACGAACCAACAAATTATTTAGATATTAAAGCCATGGAAGCTTTGGAAAGGGCATTAATAAATACAGAAAAAACAATAATTCTGGTAAGTCATGATAGAAAATTTGTGGAAAATGTATGTGATTATATAATAGAAATTGAAAATAAATCTATTAAAGAGTTTGACGGAAAATACAAGGATTATATTATAGAAAAGAATAAGCCTATAATTACTACAATTGAAAAAGAAAATAAAGAAAAATTAATGCTTCTTAAGAATAAGCTTTCAGAGATAATTTCACTTTTATCTATTGAAAAAGATTCACATAAAAAACAAGAGTTAGGGAAGGAGTATGACGAATTACTAAAGAATATAAAAACATTAGAACCTCAAAATCTACATTTAATTAGTTAAAACTTCTATGTGAATGAAGAATTTAAAGGCAAAGCTAATAAGAAGTAAAGGTGGATAAGTGTATGAAAAATAGACTTATATTAATAGAAGGTATACCAGGCTCAGGCAAAACGACGATTTCAAAAAAGATAAAAAAATTTTTTACTAATAAAGGTTTTAAAGTAGAATTATATAATGAAGGTGATGCACATCCTGCGGATATGGCATGGAATGCTCTGTTATCAATAGATGAATATAATAATATAATTAGAGAAAACAAAAAAATTGAAAATCTCATAGTAGAAAATAGCATATTTGAAGAAAATTATGTAATAGTTGCATATACTAAGTTAGGATTTCATAGAAAACAAAACAAACTTATGAATTTCTTTGAAGATCATGAAATTTATGATGGCAGAGCTTCCAGCGAGTTTTTTAAGGAAATTCATATAAAGAGATGGAAAGGATTCTTAAAAAGAATGCTAGAAGAAAATGAGAAAATGGTGATTTTTGAATGTGCATTCCTTCAAAACCATGTAAATGAACTATTAGCAATGCATGCAAAAGAATTTGATTATATAAAGGAGTATTTAAATGAATTGGCAGGCATAGTTAGAGAACTTAATCCAAAACTCGTTTATCTTAATCAAATTAATATAAAAGAAACAATAAATAGAGTCGCTAAAGAACGTGTAAGCAGTAATAAAGATATTTATCCAGATTGGATTGATGTAACAATTGAGTACTTTGAAAATTCAAAGTACGGAAAGAATAATGGATTATCAGGAATTAATGGATTAATTCAATATTTTGAAAAGAGACAAGAAATAGAACTGGAAATAATCAAGAGCCTGCCTATAGATAATTTAGTAATTAATAATAAGAATTATGATTATAAAAATATTGAAAAGATTATTTTTAATAATCTTTATCAATAATAATTAGCAAATATAACAAAAAAAGTGTATAATATTCTAGGAAATTCTATGGTATTGCATAAATAAAATATACTGTAGCATTTAGTTAATTCTTGTAATTAAATTACATTATAACTAAGGAAAAAGGAGAAGAAAAAAATGTTTTTTAAAAAGATAATATATGGGTTCTATATGATATGGCTAAGACTCCAAGGATTTAAATTCGAATATATTAGGAAAATAAAAGGTGAAGTAGCTTCTTTAGAGTATATAAAGAAAATAGGTTACAATTGGAGCAAATTTACTATGAATATGATTGGCATAGACCTAGATGTAAAAGGGTTAGAGAATATACCTAAAGAAACATGTGTATTTATAGGAAACCACTCAAGTATTCTCGATATACCTATATTACTTTATATTACAGATAGAAACCTAGGTTTCATAGCAAAAAAAGAAATGCTAAAGACACCGATAATAGGATATTGGCTAAGAAATAGCAAATGTGTGCCTATAGATAGAGAAAATCCAAGAACAGCAATGGTATCAATTAATGAGGCAATAAAAAATATAAAAGAGGGTAACTCAATGGTCATTTTCCCTGAAGGAACCAGAAATAAAGAAGGAAAAGTAGGACAATTTAAAAAAGGAGCTTTAAAACTTGCAACAAAGTCAAAAGCTCCAATAGTACCTGTAAGTATAGATAGGGCATCTAGAGCTTTTGAAGATAATAGGGAATTTAGGCCAACAAAAATAAAGGTTGTTTTTGGAAAAACTATTGACACAAAGAATTTATCTAAGGAAGATGAAGGAACTTTAGCTGAAGAAATAAGAAATATTATTATTACTAATTTAGACGAAGCATAATTATATAATATATAGGTATGAATAATTAAATTTGAGGTAGTCTTTAGGGACTACCTTTTATTTTGAAATTTTACTGATATATTTGATTTAGAATTACCTTGTATTGATTTATATGTTATACTTGATTTGAAATTTAATGAAAGAATAGTATTTTTAATATAAATAATAATTAGGGATGGTTTTATGAAAAAAACAATAGGAGTACTTGCACATGTTGATGCAGGAAAAACTACATTTTCAGAACAAATACTTTATCATACTAACAGCATAAGAAACCGAGGACGAGTTGACCATAAAGATACATTTTTAGATAGTCATAATATTGAACGACAGAGAGGAATAACTGTATTTTCTGATCAAGGTGTTTTTGAATTTAAGGGCTCTACATATTATTTAGTTGACACTCCAGGGCATATTGATTTTAGCACCGAAATGGAAAGAGCAATTGCAATTATGGATTATGCAATAATTATTGTAAGCAGTGTTGAAGGGGTACAGGGACATACTAAAACCGTATGGAATTTACTTAGAAAATATAAAATTCCAACAATGTTTTTTATTAATAAATTGGATAGAATTGGTGAAGACAAAGAAAAAGTAATTAAAGAAATTAAAAGCGATTTAACTAAAGATGTTTGCTTAATTGATTACGATCTTATTGACTGTAATTGGAATTGCAAAGATAAAAATAATAAATTAAATGCTGATAAAATTAATTTTAGTGATGAACTAATTGAAATTATAAGTGAATATGATGATAATCTTTTAGAAAAATATCTTGAAGGAAATTATGATTATGAGCTTTGGTTAAATGTATTAATAAATTTAATAAGAGAAAATAAAATATTTCCATGTTTTGGTGGCTCAGCACTTCAAGATGAAGGCATAAAAGAATTCTTAAGTGCTTTTGATAAACTTACCTGTACTAAATATAATGAAAATGGAGAATTTTCAGGAAGAGTATATAAAATTAGACACGACGAAAATGGGAATAGGATAACCTTTATTAAAGCCTTAACAGGAACATTAAAGATTAGAGATGAGGTTAGTTATGGTGGAGAAATTGAGGGAAATAAAGGTTCGTTTAGCGAAAATAACGTTGCTCAGAGTTATATGAATAGAATTACGGAAAAAATAAACAGTATTAGAATATATAATGGAAGTAAATTTAAGACTGTTGATTGTATAAAAGCCGGTGATATATTTGCTGTTTCGGGAATTTCGAGGGCACTACCTGGTGATGGAATTGGTGCATTAAAGGAAAAAACTGATTATGAAATGATTCCTGCGTTAATATCTAAGGTTATTTTTGATAAAGCATGTAATGTGCGGGAAGTTCTTAGCTATTTTAAAGTTTTAGAGGCAGAAGATCCTGCTTTAAATGTGGTTTGGAATGAAATATTACAAGAAATACATGTTCATATAATGGGAAAAATTCAATTGGAAGTTTTAAAAGAAGTTGTAGAAGAAAGATTCAATTTAGAAGTAGACTTTGGACCATGTCAAATTCTTTATAAAGAGACTCTAGCAAAAGAAACTATTGGTCGTGGTCATTTTGAACCATTAAAACATTATGCAGAAGTACACTTAAAACTTGAACCATTGCCTAGAAATAGTGGTATAGTTTTTGAAAACAAGTGCCACAGTGATGATTTGTCATTTGGAAATCAAAATTTAGTTAGAACTCATATTTTTGAAAGAAATCACCATGGACTTTTAACTGGTTCACCCTTAACAGATATTAAGGTGACGCTTTTAACAGGGAGAGCTCATAATAAGCACACATGTGGAGGAGACTTTAGAGAAGCGACCTTTCGAGCATTAAGGCAGGGACTTGAAAAAGTTAAAAATATATTACTGGAACCGTATTACAAATTTACCGTAATTATCTCAAGTGATTATATAGGAAGAGTATTATCGGATATACAAAAGTTAAATGGTACTTTTGAGCCAGCAGTAATAGATGAAGATAAAGTAATCATTAGTGGTAGAGGACCGGTTGCAACTTTTATGGACTATAGTATGGAGGTTGTTGCGTTTACGAAGGGCAAAGGAAGTATAAGTTTAGTATATGATGGATATGGTATTTGTCACAATAGGGATGAAGTAATTGAAAGTAAAGGATATAATAAAAATGCTGATATTGAATACACATCAACATCTGTTTTCTGCTCTCATGGGCAAGGTTACTTAGTACCTTGGGATAAAGCAGATGAAGCAATGCACTGCGATGCAGAATAAACAAGAATGGTGTTATTATGCTTGGGGTTACTGGAGGAAATAATGAAATATAAATTTGAATATGAAAATAACGAAATAGAATTTAACATTATTCGAAGAAAAAGAAAAACCATTTGTATTAAGATTGAAGAAGGTGGGGAAGTAGTTGTTATTGCACCCTTGAAAACTAGCAGGGAGTATATTTTGCTGGTTGTAAAAAATAAAGCCCAGTGGATTTTAGAAAAGAAGAAAGAAGTAAAAGAGAGAGGTTATATAAAAGTCAAAAGAGATTTTACTCCAGGAAGTACTTTTATGTATTTAGGAGAGGAGTATCCGTTTGAACTAATATATAATGAAAAGAAAAAAAAGATATCTATAGAATTAATTAATGAGCTTTCATGTGATTATGATAAAAATATATCTGCTAATAAGAATATAAAAATAGAAAGCTCTAGGCAAGAATCATTATTTAATAAAAATACATTTATAATAATTACAAATACATTAGATGAGGGAAAGCTAAAAGAGGCCTTGGAAAAATGGTATAGGACAAAAACTCTTGAAATTGTGCAGAAAAGAATAGATTATTATTCAAATAATTTTAAAGATAGGGTGACTGCAATTAGAGTAAAGGAACAAAAAAGAAGATGGGCAAGTTGTACTGGAAAAAATGTGATTTTATTTAATTGGAGAATAAGTATGGCAAGAGCTGATGTGTTAGATTACATAGTTGTTCATGAAATGTGTCATATGGATCATAGAAACCACTCGAAATATTTTTGGAATAGAGTAGGTGAAATAATGCCTGACTATAAAGTAAAGCATGAATGGCTTAAGAAGAATGGAATGAATTTGTATTTGTAAATTTTTTTAAGGTAGCACACGTAAAGTGGCTGCCTCTTTTACTATGAGTACTGGAATTTAAAACCTTCAAATTTTATAATAGCATTATTTTGCCATATGTGCTAAAATATAATTAACAATAATTATTTGGTAATATAATTAATCTGAATATATGTTTTATATTAAAACTATATAGAAAATCAAAATTAAGTATTATTTTTACTATTTAATTAATACTAAAGATTGAAGGAGGAATTTTATGAAAAAGAGATTAGGAATTGTATTAATTATTTTGTTTATGGCAATAACTTGGATATTCTGGTTAATGGTGCAGCCAACTAGAACAATATCATCAATGACAGGATATTCGCAGCTATTGGCAGCATTTGCGCTTGTGGCATTTGCATTTATAAATTTTATTTCTACAAGACATGGAATATTAGACAATTTATTTGATGGATTAGATAAATCGTATATTTACCATAAATACTTAAGTATATCAGCGCTGATTTTGGTAATTATACACAATATAACAATAAGCATAGGTAAAAGAGATGAAAGAACCTTGGGAATAAGAGGTGTGAGAGATCCTTATGCAATGTATGGAACTTTTAGTATGTATTTATTTATAATCCTAATAATAATCGCTCTTGTTGCAAAAAAACTTAACTACGAAAGATGGAAGGTAATTCATAAACTAATGATTATATCATATGCTATGGGCATTTATCATTATTATGGAAGTGCAACTTATAATGTATTTTCTATTGAGCCTTTTAGTATATGGTTAAATGCCGTAAATTTAATTGGAGTTTTATCTGTAATTTATAGTATTTTCTTTTATGAAAAAACTTCTTTTAAATATAAGTATAAAGTTAGCACATTAGAAAAAGTTGCTAATGGAACATTAGAAATTACAGGTACTTCGTTAGGAAAAGATATGAATTTTAAGCCTGGCCAATTTGCATTCTTAAAAATATTAGATGGCAAAAATAAGTTTCATTCTCATCCATTTACTATAAGTCAGGCGCCCAAAAAAGGGGAACTGCAGTTTACAATTAAGGCTTTAGGGGACGACACAAAGGAGCTTTTTAATTCGCTTGAAATTGGAAATGAATTTGTAGTATCTGGACCACACGGGAAATTTAATTATGAAAATGGTGAAAAAAATCAAATATGGATTGCCGGTGGAATCGGGGTGACACCATTTAGAAGTTTTTCTCAATCTGATATTAATAAGAATTTCTCTATAGACTTTTTTTATGCTTATAACAATAATGAAGAAGGTGCTTATGTTGACGAATTGCAGTCTATAAGTAGAGATAACTTAAGAATTCATTTATTTAATTCCAAAGAGAAAGGATTTTTATCTGTAGAAGAAATAACTAAGCATGTTAAGACAAAAGATAAAGTTGATGTTTACTTTTGTGGTCCTAAACCAATGAGAGATAATTTAATAAAACAATTTAAAGCTAGTAAGTTAAATGTGTCTAATTTTTATTTCGAACATTTTCAATTTAAATAAGTAGATGAATTATATTGATAAAAGATAGATAGCATTTTCTAAATTTATTTATAATTATTAATTTAGAAAATGCCATAACAATTATATTAATTTACATTTCTACTATTCTTCTATTTATTTTAAATCCGATAGTGTCTTCAATTTCTTTTAAATTCTTCATATTTTTAGGATCTACAAACATACATGTATAACCATGTTCGCCAGCTCTTCCAGTTCTACCGATACGATGTATATAGCTTTCTACATTTTCAGGTATGTCGTAGTTGTAAATATGGGTTATTCCATTAACATCTAAGCCTCGTGCTGCTACATCAGTAGCAATCAAATACTGTATATCTGCATTTCTAAATGATCTCATTATTCGCTCTCTCTTATTTTGAGGAATATCACTATGCAGCTTTATACAATTGTATTTACGATTATGCAGAATTAACTCGAGTTCATCAACTCTTCTTTTAGTCCTACAAAATATTATGGCCATAAATGGGTTATCTTCATCTAATACTTTACATAAAGAATCTCTTTTATTTCTATCTGTTGTTTCAACCACATCTTGCTTAATTGCATTTAAAATAATTTCTTCTTTTTGAATAGAAACAACAGCTGGCTCGTTCATATATCTATAAGCTAATTTTTTTACAGCAGAATCCATTGTAGCGGAAAAGCACAGCATTTGCTTTCTCCTAGGAATTACTTTCATAATTGCTTCAATTTCATTTTTAAATCCCATTAATAGCATTTGATCAGCTTCATCTAAAATAAATGTATTAAGATTATTTAAAATAATAGATTTTCTGTTTAAGTGATCTAGAAGTCTTCCAGGAGTTGCAATAATTAAATGAATATTTCTATTTAATTTATTTAATTGTGATCCAATATCTTTTCCACCATAAGCAGCAAGGATATTTATATTATTTGATTCGTTTAATTTATTAGCTTCATTAGTAATTTGTATTGCGAGTTCTCTCGTTGGAGTTAGTATTAGAGTTTGAATATTATTTAATTTTGGATTGATTTTTTCAAAAATAGGAAGTAAAAAAGCAAGAGTTTTACCAGTTCCTGTTGCAGCTTCTGCAATTACATCTTTTCCTTGAACGATTATTGGTATACTTTGTTCCTGAATTGGAGTAGGACTTGTGATTCCGGATTTTTCTAATATGCTAATTAAATCGTCACTTAGACCCAATTGATTAAAATTCATTTTTTTCATGCCTTTCTTATATGTATATTTATAATTAGTTTAATTATTTGATATTTTCTTAAGCACTATTCTTTATAATATAGTTTTTAATAAATAAAAGTCAATCAAAATGAAAAAAATATGTTTACAAAATAGAAAAATATGATAAATTAGTGATAAGAAGAAATCACACTAATAATATAGGAATACTGAATTAAGTTATTAAATTTTTTAATGTTCAGAAAATTTTGTATAAAAGTAAGAATTGACAGTTGATTTTATAAATATGTCTTAATATAATTAAAAGTAGAGAGAAAGGTAGGATATGGTGGTTTTATGAAGATTTCGACAAAAGGTAGATATGGATTAAGAGCTTTAATTGATGTTTGTATATATTCATCATCTGATATGGTCACAGTAAAAAGTATTTCAGAAAGACAAGATATATCAGAAAGATATTTAGAGCAAATTTTTTCTTCACTTAGAAAAGGTGGAATAATCAATGCAAAAAAAGGAGCACAAGGAGGTTACTTTTTAGCCAAAAGTGCTAGAGAATTTACAATTGGAGACATTTTAAATGTTCTAGAAGGTGATTTGCTTTTAATTGATATTGAAAAGGATGATAATGAAATAGAAAGCTTCATGAGTGAAAACTTATGGCATGTTATTAATAATAAAATAAGTAATTTCTTTCATTCTATTACATTAGAAGACTTAGTTAATGATTACAAAAAATTTAACAAGGAAGATATGTATTATATCTAGATATTAAAACTTACCTAAGGCACTAAAATTATATTATTATGTGTATTAAGTAAGTTAGATTTTATGTAAATGCCTACTGCTATTGTAGGCTTTTTAATTATAGTTTAATACTTTTTAATTTATTTCTTATTTCAAACATTTCTGTTTCGAGAACATCAATTTTTTGATCTAATATTTGTATACTTCTTTCGCTAGTTACTCTTGATTTTTCATCTAAAAGCCTGTCTATGTCCGCCATGATTGTCAGTAATTGTTTGAATAAATCGTAAGCTGTTTCCATAATAATCAAATCCTTTCCGAAATACTATTGCAAATTAATTAATACCAAGATATTAAATAGTTTATTCATGAATTGAAATAAAGTTTCCCTTTAGTTTTGAAAAGAAGTTAAAATGTTAGTTTTTTTAAATTAACAAAGATAATATCATTAATAATTAATTGGGTTAATTTACATAAAAAGAGATTTATTATTGAAAAAAAGTTCTTGCATTTTTTATGACAGTATGTTATCTTTTTTATAAGATAAATAAAGCCAGCGATGAGAATAGTAGATAATAAAGCTTAGTGTAAAGAGAGTTCGATATTTTGGTGAGATTCGAATACTGTAGATATTATTGAATGGGTCTTTGAGGTGACATCTTGAAATAGTTTTAAAGTAGGGATGTACGGGAGTCAGCCGTTAAAATGACAGGATATAGTTTAGATATTAGGTAGTACTTACATTTATAAGTTTTTATGTAAATACTTTTTGTGTAATATCTTTATAAGTATCTGACAATATATACATTAGGTGGTATAGCGAATTGTTACATTTCGTCCTAGTTTGGATGGGATGTTTTTTATTTATAGAATTATATTAAATAATTATTTTCTATAATAAATATTTTATAGTTTTGATTTGAAAAAAATTTATCATTTAAATGTTAAATTAAATCGGAAATATAAATTCGCCATTACTATAATATCACTTAATTATTATTTAAATTTGGGTGGCATAGCGAGTCACTTCGTCCCAAAATTTGGGGTGAAGTGGCTCTTTTTTTGTATAGAAAATACTAAAGAAGGATGATTCTTAAATAATCAGCAATTACTAATGGAATGCTAAATAAGTAAAATAATAAAAAATTGAGACTCGTAATTATATTTTTAAGAAAGATTGACTTACTTATATTTAATAAGTAAGTTCAACCGGACAATGTATTAAATGGAGTCTCACTTTAGGAGGAAGGATTATGATTAATATTTCAAAAGAAAGTTTTTATGAAAAAAAGAAATCGGAATATGTATTTTCTTTAATAAGTGAATTTAGAGGAGATGAAATAACTCCTATTAAAATTTTTGACGGATTTAAAGGAAGTAGAAGATTTATATTTGAAAGCGGAAGTAAAGAGAATTACTTTGGAAGATACTCATTCATGGGAGAAAATCCTTATAAAGAAATTTGTGGAGAAGGCCAAGAGGAAATAGATGAACTTAAAAATGAAAGCCACATTAAATTTGATTGTAGTACTAATTCATTTTCTTTTAAAGGTGGAGCAATAGGATATATGGGATATGATTCCATACAACTTTATGAAAAGAAGCTTAATTTTAATAATAAAGATGAGTTAAAAGCTCCAACAATAAGATTTAATTTTTATAATAGATATATTTGTTATGATCACTTTACTCATAAAGTTTATATTATAGATAATATTTTGAAAAATGATAACAGAGAATACGATGAAATAGTAACGTCTCAATATGAATATATTAATAGTCTTCTTTATAAACCAACATTAACAGAGCCATCAGTAGAAAAAAAGGATATTTCATTTAGATTCCATACATCTAAGGAAGATTTTGAAGAAAAAGTAAGAAAAGCAAAAGAGCATATTTTAGCAGGTGATATTTTTCAAGTTGTCTTATCCCAAAGAATGACTTGTGAAACTGAAAAGAATCAGCTTGAAATTTACAGAAAGCTTAGAGAAGAAAATCCATCACCTTATATGTATTTAATAGATTATGATACTTATCAGGTAATTGGATCTTCACCAGAAAGCCTCGTATCAGTAAGAGATGGAAAAGTAATTACAAATCCAATAGCTGGTACACGAAAAAGAGGTGAAACACCAGAAATTGATAATGCCCTCGAAAAAGAATTAATGGAAGATAAAAAGGAACTAGCAGAGCATGTCATGCTTGTTGATTTAGGGAGAAATGACATTGGAAAAGTAAGCAAAATAGGTACAGTAAATGTTAGTGATTTTATGAAAATTGAGAGATTTTCGCATGTAATGCACATAACTACAAAGGTTGTTGGGGAGATAAAAGATGATTTAGATGGGTTTGATGCTTTAGCAGCTTGTCTTCCGGCAGGTACAGTATCAGGTGCTCCTAAAATAAGGGCAATGGAAATAATTGAAGAGCTTGAAGATTTAAAAAGGGGAATTTATTCAGGGGCAGTTGGATATTTTTCATACGGGGGAAATATGGATATGGCTATAGCTATAAGAACACTAATATTACAAGATAAAACGGCTTATCTTCAAGCAGGAGCAGGAATTGTTTACGATTCGGTTCCAGAGAAAGAATTTGAAGAAGTTCAAAATAAACTAATGGTTTTAAAGGAGGCTTTAAGATGATAGCTTTAATAGATAATTATGATTCTTTTACTTTTAATTTATATCAATATTTAAGTGAATTTGCAGAAACGAAGGTTTTTAGAAATGATGAAATTACCATAGAGGAATTAAGAGAATTAAATCCAAAAGGTATAGTTATTTCACCGGGCCCTGGAGTTCCAGAGGATGCAGGAATTTCTATAGATGTAATAAGAAAATTAGGAAATAAGATTCCGATTTTAGGAATATGTCTTGGACATCAAAGTATTGCAACAGCTTACGGGGGAAAAGTTATTAGAGCAAACGAAATTTTTCATGGTAAAACTTCAAAAGTTGTAGTTAAGGGAAAAGATATTTTTGAAGGAATTCCAAGAAAATTAGATGTTATGAGATACCATTCATTAATAGTTGAAAATAGTTCTCTTCCAAATTGTCTTGAAGTTTTAGCATTAACTGTAGAAAGTAATGATATTATGGCTCTTAAGCATAAAGAATATAATGTTTTTGGACTTCAATTTCATCCAGAATCAATATATACACCTAAAGGAAAACACATGATTGGAAATTTTGTGATTAATATTTGTAATGATAAAATAGAAAATTAAAATAAATCAAATATAACTGTAAACTGTAAACTGAATAAAGGGGGGCTTTAAAATGATTATAAATGAAGCAATAAAAAAATTATCAGCAAAAGAAGTATTAACAGAAGATGAAGTAAGAGACGTTATAAATCAAATTATGAGGGGTGAAGCAACATCTGCTCAAATTGGAGGTTTCTTAATTGGTCTAAGAATTAATGGGGAAACGCCAAACCAAATTTTGGGTGCAGTTAAAGCACTTAGAGATAATGGTGTTAAAGTGGAAATAGAAAATAGAGAGCACTTGATTGATACTTGTGGAACAGGCGGAGATGGCTCAAAGACTTTTAATATTTCTACAGCAGTAGCAATAATTGCAGCTAGTGGTGGAGCAAAAGTTGCAAAACATGGTAATCGTGCAGTATCAAGTAAAAGCGGATGCGCTGATGCCCTTGTAGAGCTTGGCATAAATATTGATTATGATGAAATTCAAAGTAAAAAAATTATCGAAGAAAATGGAATGGCATTCTTATTTGCGCCAAGGTATAATGGAGCAATGAAAAATGTAGCAAAGGAAAGAAAAGAACTTGGAACAAGAACTATTTTTAATTTACTTGGTCCTCTTGCAAATCCAGCACCAATTAGTGGACAACTAATGGGAGTATATGATGGGGCTTTAATAGAAACGATTGGTGAAGTTTTGCTAAATCTTGGATTAGAAAGAGCAATGGTTGTTCATGGTGATGATGGTTTAGATGAAATAACTACAACAACTACTACAAGTGTATGTGAAGTTAAGGCTGGAAAAATTACAACTTATAAATTAGATCCTGAAAAACTAGGAATTAAAAAGGCATCTCTAGAAGATATTAAAGGTGGGGAAGCAAAAGAAAATGCAGAAATAATAATAAGCATCTTAAAAGGTGAAAAAGGTCCTCAAAGAGATATCGTAGTTGTAAATGCTGGGGCTGCACTTTATGTTGCGAAGATTACAGATTCATTAGAAGAGGGTATTAAGAAAGCAGCTGAACTTATTGATTGTGGAGCTGCCTATAAAAAATATGAGGAACTTTCAAATCTATAAGTTGTATGATTGATTTACGATAAATAATTAAAGAGGTGATATTTTTTGATTTTAGACGATATTGTAGCAAAGAAAAAAATTAGAGTAGAAAAGAGAAAAAAGGAAATACCAATAAAGGAATTAGAAAAGCAAGCGCTAGGAAAAGTAAAAGATGAAAGAGAATCAAATTATATAAATCCCTTTAAAGCTGCTTTAAAAAAGGAAGGCTTGTCTGTGATTGGGGAATTTAAAAAAGCTTCTCCTTCTAAGGGTGTAATTGTTGAAAATTTTAATATTAAAGAAATACTAAATTATTATACTTACATGGGAATAGATATATTTTCTATTTTAACAGAAGAAGATTTCTTTTTGGGGTGTGATGAATACCTAAAGGAAATAAGAAAAATTTCATATATTCCGATTCTCCGCAAAGATTTTGTAATTGATTTTTATCAGATTTATGAAGCAAAGGTTTTAGGGGCTAATGGTATTTTGCTTATTGTTAGTGTTCTAGGAGAGAAGTTGGGAGAATTTTACAAAGAAGCAAAAAGATTTAATTTAGAGCCACTAGTAGAAGTTCATAACAAGGAAGAACTTGATTTAGCTCTTAAATTTGACTGTGAGATTATTGGAATAAATAATAGAGACTTAAAAACTTTCAATGTAACTTTAGATACTACAAAAGAACTAATTAAATATATACCACAAGACAAAATAATCGTTGCAGAAAGCGGCATCATGAGTATTGAAAATTTACAAATGATAAAGGAATATGGGGCAGATGGGGTTTTAATTGGAGAATTATTTATGAGAAAAATAGATGATTCAGAGTTTAAAACTAAATATAAAGAATTTAGAAGTAATAAGTAGTCTTTCTTAGGGGAAAATAAAATATTAGATTACGAGAGGATTTAATATGATTCAAATTAAAATTTGCGGAATAACTAATGAGAATGAAATTGAATATATAAATGCTTTAAAACCAGAATATATTGGATTTGTTTTTACAAAAAGCAAAAGACAAGTTACTGGACTAAAGGCAAAAGAGTTATGCAGTAAGTTAAACAAGGAAATTAAAACTGTTGGAGTATTTAAGGATAACTCAATGGAAGAAATTCTTGATGTTCTTAAGGTAATATCTTTAGATGCTGTTCAGCTTCATGGAAAAGAAGATGAAACTTTTATAATTGAGTTAAAGAAGAAAATGAAGAGTTCTATAAAAGTATGGAAGGCATTATCCATAAGCAGTATTGAAAATATAAAAAAATATATACCAAATAAAGATAATTCATTAATAGATAATTTACTCATTGATGGAGATAACCCAGGAAGTGGTGAAACATTTAGTTTAGAGGATATAAGTGAATTATTTAAAGAAAATTCTAAATTAGATGTTTGTGTTTCTAAACAATATAACTTCTTTTTAGCTGGAGGAATAACTCCGGAAAATGTTATTGAAAGGGTAAAAAAGGCAAATCCAATAGGTGTTGATGTTTCATCAGGCGTTGAAGTTGTTGATGAAAGTGGAAATAGAACTAAATCTTTTGATAAAATGAAAGATTTTATTGAAAATGTAAGAAAAATTTAAAAATAGAAGTCGATTTTAACTGAAGTAAGAAAGGTTGGAAAAATAATGAATGGTAGATTTAATGAATTTGGGGGACAATATGTTCCTGAAACTGTAATGAATGCTTTAATTGAACTTGAAGAAGCATATGAGAAAGTTATTGATGATAAAGAATTTATGGAAGAATATATGTATAATCTAAATTATTATACAGGTAGACCAAGTCCACTTTATTATGCTGAAAATATGACGAAAGACTTAGGCGGTGCAAAGATTTACTTAAAAAGAGAAGATCTAAATCATACAGGTGCTCATAAAATTAATAATGCTTTAGGACAAATACTCCTAGCTAAAAGAATGGGGAAAAAGAAAGTTATAGCAGAAACAGGTGCAGGTCAGCATGGTGTAGCAACAGCAACAATAGCAGCAAAATTTGGAATGGAATGTAAAGTATTTATGGGTGAAGAGGATATAAAGAGACAGGCTATGAATGTTAAGAAGATGGAACTTCTTGGCACTGAAGTAGTTCCGGTTTTAAATGGAGTAAGAACTTTAAATGATGCTGTAACTGAAGCAATAAGATATTGGGCAGCAAATGTAGAAGATACATTTTACGTTTTAGGAACAGCTGCTGGTCCTCATCCATACCCAACTATGGTTAGAAATTTTCAAAGAGTTATAGGTGATGAAGCAAGAAAACAAATTTTAGAACTTGAAGGTAAGCTTCCAGATTATATTTTAGCTCCAATCGGAGGTGGAAGTAATGCAATAGGAATATTTTATCCATTCATTAAAGATAAGGAAGTTGCTCTTATTGGAGTTGAAGCAGCTGGCAAAGGTATTGAAACAGGAGAACATGCAGCGACTATTACAAAAAGGGAAAAAGGAATTTTACATGGAATGTTAAGTTATGTATTACAAGATAATGATGGTGGAGTGCTTGAAGCATATTCAATATCAG
The DNA here is from genome assembly GCA_021781745.1 of Bacillota bacterium. GTDB lineage: Bacteria > Bacillota > Clostridia > Clostridiales > Clostridiaceae > Clostridium. Next base: position 17,561 of record JAJXWH010000074.1, read on the forward strand.
CAGGTCTTGATTATCCAGGTGTTGGACCTGAACATGCATATTTAGCAGATACAAACAGAGCTGAATATGTAAGTATAACAGATGAAGAAGCTGTAAGAGATGGATTCATGTATTTAACTAGAATTGAAGGAATAGTTCCAGCACTTGAATCTTCACATGCAGTAGCATATGCTAAAAAATTAGCACCAACACTAGGTAATGATAAAATTATAATCATTAATATTTCAGGGAGAGGAGATAAAGATATGGATGCTGTGCTTGCATATCTAGGTGAGAAATAATGAATAGAATTGATATATATTTCAATAAAGTTAAAGAAAATAATGGGAAGGCTCTTATACCTTTTGTAACATGTGGAGCAGATTTTACAGTTGAAGAAACTGTGGACTTAGTAATTGAATTAGAAAAAGAGGGAGCAACTGTAGTGGAAATTGGAATACCTTTTAGAGATCCACTTGCAGATGGTCCAGTAATACAAAATGCATATACTAAAGCTATTGCTAATGGAACAAAAGTGAAGGATGTATTTAGATGTGTAGAATTAATAAGAGGAAAATCAGAGGTGCCTGTTGTATTAATGGTTTACTTTAATGTTGTTTATTTTAGAGGAATTGAAAACTTTATTAGGGAAGCAGCTGAAAGTGGTGTGGATGGCCTTATAGTTCCAGATGTTCCATTAGAAGAAAGAGGAGAAATAATTAAAGCTTGTGAAGAAAATGGATTATATTTGATCCCATTGGTAGCTAGAACATCAAAAGATAGAATTGCAGCTATAACTAAAGATGCAAAGGGATTTGTATATTGCGTTTCAACAAATGGGACAACTGGTGAAAGAACTTCATTAGATAGTGGGACACATGAATACTTAGAAGAGGTAAGGAAAATTGTTGATATACCAATGTGCATAGGTTTTGGAATTTCTTCAAAAGAAGTAGTACAAGAAGTTAAAGATTACTGTGATGGGGTAATAGTAGGTAGTGCTATCGTTAAGAGAATGCCAGAAGGTAAACAAGCTGTTATCGATTTTGTTAAAGATTTAAAAGAAGGATTTAATTCATAATTTAAATTTTTAAATGAATCTTCTGAAAGTTATGAAGACTACTCTAATTGGGGAATTTTGAGTAGAGAATAGTATTAAAATATTGGTGAAAATGCAAATGGCATAAATATAAAAGAGGGCTTTTGATAATAAATATAAATTAAATTTGGGGTGATCTAATGGGGATTAATATAGTTACAAAGGGGATAAAAGATATTGAACTTATTAAACCATTATGGGAACAGCTTAATTCTGTTCACTTAGAAAAATCAGTTTATTTTAAGCAGAGATTTGAGAATTTCACCTTTGATAAAAGAATGAAATCAATTATACAAAAGGCTGATGAGGAAAATATTAAGCTTGATATTCTGCTAGATGATAATAGCGGTAAATATGTAGGATACTGTTTAAGTTCTATTGAAGATAATTATGGAGAAATTGAATCTATATATATTGAAAGAGACTATCGTAAATTTGGCTTGGGTGGAAAGCTAATGAAAAGCTCATTAGAGTGGTTTGAGTCAAATAATATAAAAGATATTAAGATCAATGTAGTTTACGCTAATGATGAGGCTCTTCCATTCTATGAAAGGTATGGATTCCGTATAAGTAATTATATTTTAAAAAACAATAATTTTTAATTAAAGCCAGCGATAAGAATAGTAGATAATAAAGATTAGTGTAAAGGGAATTCGAAATTTTAGTGAGATTCGAGTACTAAATTATTATTGAATGGGTCTTTGAGGTGACATTCTGAAATTTATTAAAGTAGGAGTGTACGGGAGTCAGCCGTTAAAATGATGGAATATTGAATTAGATAATATGAAATTTTTCTTAGATTACTTATAAATATTTAAGAAGCTAAATTTCATTTATAACTCTATTTTAAAATTTGTAAAGTATATGTTAGGTGGCATAACGATATTAAAAACATTTCGTCCTGATAAGGGACGAGATGTTTTTTATTTTAGGCAAGGAGGCTAGTTATATGAAAATTTTATTAATCGATAATTATGATTCTTTTACATTTAATGTTTATCAGTATTTGAAAGAAATGAAAAATGAAGTGATTTGCATTAGAAATGATAAGATTTCAATTAAAGAAATAGAAGAAATGAATCCTAATATTATAGTTATTTCCCCAGGACCAGGAAATCCTAAAAGTGCTGGTATATGTTTAGAAGTAGTAAGATATTTTAAGGGGAAGATTTCAATCTTTGGGATTTGTCTAGGTCATCAGGTGATTGGAGAGGCTTTTGGTGGAAATATTATTCATGCTAAAGAATTGTATCACGGAAAGGCATCAAAGATTTTTACAAATTCAAAGGGAGTATTTGAAAATTTACCTAATGAATTTATGGCAACAAGATATCACTCTTTAGTTATTGAAAAGGAAACACTTCCTGATTGTTTTGAAATAACGTGTCAAACTATTGATGGTGAAATAATGGGAATAAAACATAAAAATTATAATATTGAAGGTGTGCAGTTTCATCCTGAATCAATAATGACTGATATTGGAAAGAAAATTCTTTTTGAGTTTTTACATCGTAGTGAAAAGTTAAGTGGAAAAGATTATATCAATTCAAATGACAATATAGAAGATGAGAATGCAATTAAAATTAATGATATAAAAAGCGTAAAACCTTTATGCATAAAACAGCATGCTTTCAAATTTAATTTTAAGAATGACTTTCTAAGCATATTTGAAAATATAAGAGCAAACTATGGTGATTGCAGCTGTACTATTTTAGATTCTGTAGATGGACCAACTATTGATTGCGGGAAAAGCTATATAGGGGTTTTTCCCCAATATGAGCTGATTGTCTCAAATGGTAGGATGAAAATAAATACTGATAATAGACCTATATATGATATATTTATTGAAAATTTTAAAGACCAATATGATATTAACGAAGAAGATTTTAATATAAAAGGACAAAAATTTTCAGATATTTATCCAATAATATCAGCAATTTTTAAGGAAACAAAGGTGCATGATATGGAAGTTAGTTTTAGTAATGGGCTCATAGGAGTTTTTTCATATGAGTACCTACATTATATTGAGGAAATTAATAATAAAAATGAAAGTGTATTAAAATTTCCTGATATTCATTTAAAATATTTTTCGACAATTCTACAATACGATAAAAATACATCAGAATTAATCGTTATTAACAATGAAATTCCTGGAGTAAAAAATGTAAGTATAGATATTGAAAAGATTTTAGTTCAAGAAGTTAGTATAACAGATAACAATACTCATAATAATGGTATTTATAATAGTGAATTTAAAGAATTTTCTAATACTACCAAGGAAGAGTTTTTATGTAAAGTAGCCAAAGCAAAACAATACATTAAGGATGGAGATATATTTCAAGTACAAATAGGACGAAGGTTACATTTAAAGAAAAATATTAATCCATTTTTAATATATAAAAAACTTAGAAGATCGAATCCAACTCCATATATGTTTTATTGGGAGAATGAGCATTATCAGTTAATTAGTAATAGTCCGGAATTACAGTTAAAGGTTGAAAATGAGAATGTAATAATTAGGCCTATTGCTGGTACTTCAAAAGGAAAAGGAAAAACTAAAGAGGAAGCAAAGATATTAAAACAAGAATTAGAAAATGATCCTAAAGAGCAGGCTGAGCACATAATGTTAGTTGATTTAGCTAGAAATGATATAGGAAGAATAGCTGCAGCAGGAAGTGTTAATGTTTCAGAATTAATGAAAACGGAGGAATTTTCTCATGTATATCATCTAATAAGTAATGTTGAGGGGAAAGTTCTGGGCAAAATTAACACCATGAAATTGTTTGAATCAACTTTTCCAGCAGGTACTCTTACTGGCGCTCCAAAAGTAAGGGCAATGGAAATAATTAATGAATTAGAAAATGAAGAAAGAGGGCCGTATGGCGGCGCGTTTGGATTTTTTGAGTTTAATGGAAATATATTAAGCTCAATTATCATAAGAACAATTTTGAGAAAAGGTGAAGATTTATATTTACAAGCTTCAGCTGGAATAGTTGCTGATTCCAAGGATTATTTAGAATGGAATGAAATACAGCATAAAACAGAAACTGTTAAGCAAGTGTTAAGTATGACGCAAGACTAATAGGTAAAATATAAAATTAGAAGGATGTTGATTATTGTGAAATGCGAGAATTTAGAACAAGTAAGAGAAAATATAGATATTATTGATAAGAAAATAGTTAAGTTAATAGCTGAAAGAAGTACATATGTTGTACAAGCAGCTAGTTTTAAAAAGAATTCAGACGAAGTGAAGGCGGCTGAAAGAGTGGAAAAAATTATAAGCAAGGTGAGAGGTTTAGCTAATGAGCACTGTGTAAATCCAGATATAGTTGAAAAGATTTATAGAGAAATGATTAGCTCATTTATAAATTTTGAGTTGGCTGAACAGAAGAAATTAAGAGTAGTCACGGAAACTAATGTATAAAATAAAATTTTTATGCAATCCGTTGAAGATCTATAAATATTATCAGTAGTGTCTATTTTTATATAAAAATACGCACAGCAAACAAACCT
>JAJXWH010000075.1 GCA_021781745.1 Bacillota bacterium
CTTTAATGGGCACTCCCATCGTAGCCTATACAAAAAATGTAGTCGGTACGCAGCTCCAAGACCATTTTCAATAATTTCTTTGTACTTGTTCTCACCATTACAAGCTCTCTGTAACACTTCCTATTATCTACTTTTCTTTTCATAGCTTTTGAATATCTTACCAAATAAACACATAATAGTCAATCGTCAAATTACAATTTGCCGTTATGTTATAGCAATAATTTTTGTTTTATATATATTATAACAATATTTATAATCATTTTATATATAATGTAAATATTGTTTTTTAATAACAGAAATAGAGTTTGTTTTAAATTTTCTTTTTGGTACTTCCATATGCCATGATTATCTTACTCTATAAATAAAAAAGAATGATCTACTAGGGTGAATAGACCATTCTGAATACTGGATATTTATATTTAATAAGGGGTAAATAATGTTTTAACTACTTTATATTTATATATTACAAGAGATTTGTGACAATAATATGGCAAAATATTATTAATATTATCTGCTATCTTTTTGTACTATAACATATAAAAAAATTGATGAACGTCAACAACAAGAATTTTATAAATGTGAACATATGGCGTTTAGAGTCATGTTTAGTGCATCAGTAGTAGTAATTATAATACAAATGTTATTTATGAAAGCCAATTTTCAGCAAGTGTTTGGTGAAACAATTATACTTATATGTGGAGGTGTTTCGATAATTGCAGCATGCTTAAAAAGTGGACTATGGAGTTACAATAGTAACGAACCTTCTGTAAAAAGCAATTTGATTTATAGCATTATAAGTTCATTGATAGCTACATTATTGTTTGCAATTATAATCTATTTTAGAGCTGGTAGTAAAGTAATAACCCCTATTACAATTTGTGCGTTTTGGGGTGGGATCTTTATTTTGGGATTTATTGTTTTAACATTGTTAAGCCATATATCAAATAATAGAAAAAATAAACTAGAAAATAAATACAAAGATATTTGAATGCTACTCTAAATTTAAAATAAAATATCTGCTTGTGTTATTGTACAATAACCTTGAAATATAAACTTAGGGGGACTCTTTACTCGAGTTCTCTTATATTATGCAGACAAAGAAGGCAAAACATTATGGACATTGAAAAACTTATTCAAGAATTAGGCAAATCCATTGGAAACATTATCTGCAATAAAAAAGAAGAAAATAGTGAAAAAATTAATATTGAACAAATGACTTCTACAGATATATTTAAAATAATTTTTATTAAGGCAGTTCATGAAGGGAATTATAATAAAGCAGAGAATTTGATTTTTGATGAATTAGAAACAAATTACTCAGACGAGATATATAAAATCGCAATTGAGTTTTATAAATCTCTCCTTGAAAAAAGTAATGAACTCTTAAATCAAAGTAATTTTTCAAGAGAAGAAATTTATCAAGGTTTAAAAGATATACAAAAATTCAAAGAAAAATTATAGCTCTATTTTTTATTAGAATCCTCTAATTGTTTCATTAGATACTTTTCGTCCAAAGTTTTGATCAACATATATCTTTAAAAGTTCACATGTCCAAGTAAATGTTGAAAAACAAACTCTGTTGGCGAGTGACTAATAGCAACATCAATAATTTAATTTCTTGGTCATTTACATATAATTTTGCTTTAAAAGCACCTCTCTCAAAAAACATTATTCTCCCTCTCTTTCATTAATCACAATTTCTAGACACTCCATAATCCTTTACCTACAGAATCCCAATCATTTAATCTATCTCCCATACAAAAAATTTTTTTCAATAATTGATGTAATATTTCTGACATACACATATATCCTATATGAAATCAAAATAAAGGAGGTTTAAACTATGGCTGTAACAAAATCACTTCAAACAACTTCACTAAGCATTGAGATTCAAAGTGGCACCGACAAAGCAGGCGACGCCGTATTTACAAAGAAAACTTTTTCCAATGTTAAAACAGATGCTACTCCTCAAAACATCTATGATGTTGCAGAAGCTATAAAGGCTGTTTTATCAGTTCAAACTAGAGATTACTTTGTAAATGAAGCATCTAGTTTAGTTAATGCTTAATGCATTTCATTAAGCAAATTTATGAAAGGGGGACCTATTAATGGAATATACTTTAGCTTTGACTTTTTTAACTGAAGGTGGAGAAAAAACTACTTTAAGTATTCCAAGTGTTAAATCGAATCTTACTAAAGATGAGGTAAATGCACTTATGGACACTATCTTAGCAAAGAATATCTTTAAAACCAATTCTGGCAGTTTAACTAAGAAATCTGGCGCTCAAACTGCTCAAAGACAAGTTACTAAGTTTGAAATGGCTTAGTTTTATGAAAAAAATAGAAGCTTACTAACAAGCTTCTATTTTTTTATACTTCTTATAAATAACTAGCCTAATTTAGGCTTATATAATTATTTATTTTCCCATTCCCTAAACAATTCATCAACTATAAATTCAGAACTTTCAGCCCATAAAACAGATTCGGTATTTTGTAATGCATTGTATGTCATAGATTCATAAAACTCCTTAGTGACTTCTTCAAATGTTTTTCCTGTTCTTTCACATACTATTCTCACAACTTTTTCAATCTTCATTATAATATCTAATGTTATATCTTGTCCTTTATATGAATATTGGTTTATCATATCCATATCTCCCTATAAACCCCAATCTACATAGTGCTTTGCTAGTATGAAGCAAAACTTGATTATTTGATTTTGAGAATTTCAATTGTTTTAAATCCATCTCTTCATCATAAATTCCTTCAACATTCCTCCATAATGAACTGGTTGTGGTAATTATATCATCTACAAGCATAACCATTATTTCATCATATTCATTCATTTTCATATTATTTTACTATCTCCATACCGATATATTTTAAACATTTATTCACACCACCATTTTTACTTTAATTAGGTTGTTGAGTAAACAAAATTTGTAAAAAAATAAATAAGCCATTCTTTTGTGATATAATAATTTCGCTAAAAACCTAATTACATCATAAAAGGAATGACTCAAATATGATTATATCACCAAAGATTAAAAGCGAAAATGATAATTTTAAAATTTTTGAAGCTGTTAAAATTGCATTTACAAAATTAAATTCAGATATGAAAAATACTAAAGGCCGGCCACGTAAGTATTCAGATGAACAAATAGTTGCCTGTATGTTATATGGTGTTAAACATAGTATATTCAGTTTAAGAGAACTTGAATATGAAATAAAAAAAGACTATGTGTTTCAATCTATAATTAATCTTAATCAAGTACCTGATTATTCTACATTTTCATTAAGGGCTAAAATTCTAGAGAAACATATATATTATGGTATTTATGCTATGTTTGTTGAACTTATTAATCCAGAAACTAGATTATGTGCAATCGATGCTACTGCTTTAAGAAGTTCAAAATATGATAGCGAAGCTAAATCCGGCAAAGGTACACGTCTAGGATATTATAAAGGTTATAAATTACACTGTGTTGTAACAGTTACTGATACTATAATTCCTTTGGTTTTTAATTTAACAACAGCTAATGTTTATGACAATCAAGTTCCTGATTTGCTATGTGAAGCTAAAATTTATAATCCATTTTTAATACTTGCAGATGCGGCATATGATTCAATCGAATGGTTTGAAATTGCTACAAAACTAGAATTTAATTTATTAACTGACATAAATATGCGTAAAGCTAAAAGCATTGAGGCATTCACTGATAAACGATATGAAAATGCTTTGTTTTTCGAATCGCCTATCGGAGTAAACCTATATAAGAATAGATTGAAAATAGAGCAATTATTCTCAGTATTAAAAGGCTTATATAACTTAGAAAATCCAAGACTCTATGGGCAAGCCGATACGAACGTCATATAAAATGGGTTTTATTAGCTTATTTGATAGATGAATTTAATAAAAAACAGCAGGGGATAAAATCGAGAAAATATCCTTGGAATCTTTGATTCCTAAGAATGTTTTCCTAAACAACTATTTGTAAAAATTAGTTATTCAACAACCTATAATATAAATAATATTCATTTATATTTTCCATTGAAATTCCTCTGAAAATAAATTTAAGATTTTTTCTAGAATAATAATATTTTTTTATCTAACATAATCTTTGAATTTCTTCTCTTACTCTTCTTACTACTCAAAATTTAATTATTTCATTCATGTTATCAACTTGATCACTATCTTGACCACCTCATTTGCCATTCCACCACTTTATCAGTTAAAATCATGATTTATAATTTCAGTTAATTTAAATTTCTTGTTTTCATATTCAAATTTTAAAATACAACAATTCCCAAGTCTTTCTTTTTGATCTACAGAACTTGTATGTTGCCAATATCTCATAAATTGCCTGCACGCTACTCCATGAGATACTATTAAAACAAATTCATTATCCTCGTCCATTATTTCTTGACAAGCATTAGCAACTCTTTTTTGAAATTCTTTTTCTTCTTCCCCGCCATAATTAGCAAAGAAATTTCCATAAGGAAGTGATGAATTTAAATCTTCGCTTTCACCTTCAAAAGTTCCAAAATTCCATTCCTTTAGGCCTTTTACTCTTGTATAAGGCATATCAGTTACAATTTCTAAAGTGTCACATGCTCTTTCAGAGGTTGAACTATAGGCATGATCAAAAATAATATTGTGCTCTTTAAAATACCTTGCAGCAGTCTCTGCTTGTTTGATTCCGAGTTCTGTAAGTGGCGAATCACACCAACCTTGAACTTTCCTTCTAAGATTAAATAATGTTTGTCCATGTCTCATTAGATATAGTGTTTTTTTCATTGTCTTCCTCCCACTGTATAAATACTTATAGTATTTATTAAATCTTTGAGTTCACTTCATACTGATATCTTTTATTAACTATTAGTTTTTTTTAATTCGTTTTCTTTCGAAACAACAGCCTTTTCATATCTTTCTATTTTATAATCAAGTCGATCCAAGGTTTTTTTCATTTCATCCATTTTCTCTTCCAGCTGTCTACGTTGTTCACTTAATAGCTCTTTTCTGGCCTCAACAGTTTCATCACCTTGTTGAAACAAAGTAACATACTCAATTAATACTTCTATTGGAAGACCTGCACCTCTCATACACTTTATAAATTCTACCCATCTGCAGTCTTCTTCCGTATAGTTCCTATTACCACTCTTATTTCGATTTACTCCAGGAATTAATCCTATACGTTCATAATAACGGAGTGTATCTTGCGAAAGATCAAATTTTTTGCTCACTTCTGCTATTGTCATATGATTTCATCCCCTTTTTACAATATAACACTTGGAATTTAGTCCAATTCAATATATTCTGACTTTTCCACATCAACTCTCTAATTTAGGAATATAGTGTTTAGACATAAAAATTTCCTTCTGTCCGCCCTTCATATCACAATGAATAGGAAACCCTTATGGTATTAAATTAAGTTTTTTAACCATTTTTCAATATCTTTATCTGCTCTGTTAACACTACTGCCTCGTATTGCTAAACCTGAAAGAACATTTGCACTTGGACAAAGTTTCTTTATATCCCATTCACTGCTTCCCATTCCACTTCCTTAATGAGTACAGAAAGGAACAATTGTTTTCCCATCAAAATCATACTCTTCCAAGAATGTAAACACTGCCATTGGTGCTGTTCCCCACCAGTTGGATATCCTAAAAATATAATATCATACTCATCCATATTATCTATGGTTTCAGTTAATTCTGGTCTTGCGTTATTTCGAAGCTCATCCTTTGCAACATTTGTACACTTTGTATAATCAGCTGGATAAGAATAGTTAGCTTCTATTCTAAACAAATCCCCCCTTGTATGCTCTTCAATCATTTCCGCTGCAACTTGAGTATTTCCAACTGAAAGATTTACAATATTTCCATTAGCATAGTTATTTCCCTCTCTTGAAAAATAAGCTATCAATACTTTTTTGTTATCTAAATCCATATCTTCATCTATCTTTCTAAAATTATTTGAAATATATACTATCTCTACTTACCTAAATCAGTTAAAAATTCTACTGTTTGCGGATCATAATGAGAGAAAAATGCACTTTCTTCTTTATCTAATGTAACTATTATCTCCATATCTTCTTTTGATAACTCAAAATCAAATACATCAATGTTTTGGATCATCCTATCCTTATTACTGATTTAGGAATAACTACTACGCCTTTTTGAATTAGGTATCTTAATGCTACTTGTGCAGTTGATTTATTGTATTTTTCACCAACAGCTTTTAATGTTTCATTTGTAAACATATCATTTCTTCCTTCAGCAAAAGGTCCCCAAGATTCAATCTGTACTCCATATTTTTTCATAACTTCATTGGCATTTATTTGTTGATTAAATACATGTGTCTCAACCTAATTGATTGCAGGAACAATTTCATTAAACTGAATTAAGTCAATTAATCTGTCAGGATAGAAGTTACTTACACCGATAGCTTTTATTTTACCTTCTTTATACAAATCTTCCATTGCACGATATGTTCCATAGTAATCACCAAATGGTTAGTGTATTAATAATAAATCCAAGTAGTCAAACTGTAATTTTTTTAATGATTCTTCGATAGTAGAATCGGCATTTTCGCACCATTATTTAATGTTATATATTCCATAAAAAATCTCCTCCCTAATTTGCATATTGATTTTTTTAATACCTAAATAAGTATATTGCTTGGAGTCGACTCCAAGTCAAGGCTTTTTAATTAACATAACCTATATTCACTACCTTATAAGGAGCAATGTTTGTACCTTCAAAATTAATAATAAATGTATTCTAGCCATCCCAATAATAGATACCACCAGCTTTAATATCAGATGTTGTTGTAACTCCTTTAATAGTTGGTGTTTCTGGCAGTGAAGCATAGTACTCATGTCCAGCATAACGCTGCATCTTTAAAGTCATAGGCAACAATTTTAAAATGTCATCTATCGTACTATTTTAACTGTCCATATACTTCGTCTGTAACTGCTTCTAGCCATTCATTAGATCCACATTCTGCTGGTACTTCCACTGCTAAATGTGAAAAAGTGCTGTCTTTGGATGCTCCATGCCAATGCTTAACTTCAGCTGGAATGTTAACAACATCGCCTGGATGTAACTCTTGAGGCTCTTTTCCCCATTCCTGATACCATCCTCTTCCCTCTGTTACTAGAAGAATCTGACCACCTTTATGATGAATATGCCAATTATTACGGCACCCAGCTTCAAATGTCACATTTCCAATTGGTACTCCAGTAGTAGTAAGCATATTTAAATATGCTTGGCCTATGAAATATTTGGAGAATTTTTCTGGGAGTGGTTCTCCTTTTTGAAAAATTGTGTTGTTATTTAATTTCTTTTCTTTATTCATATTCTATAATCCCCTTTACCAATAAAATTTGCATTAGAATTAGTATATTTCCTAAAGTTCACTTCAAGTCAAATGATAATTTCAGCTTTTTATTTTATTTTTCCATTTTAGCAACTGCCTCATTTACACAGCGTAGTGCATTCAGACTTCTTGGATAACCTATGAATGGCAGGCACTGTGAAATAATCTTAATTAAGAACTGCTTATCATTACCAATTTTCATATTGGCTGCCGCATGGCTTATAAGTTGTGGTTCACAACCACCTTGTGCCGATAAGAAGCAGAAAGTAATCATTTCACGTTGTTTGTAATCAAGACCATTACGTGTATAATAATCACCAAAGCAATTATCAGCTAACCAATGATTGATGTGTTGTGATTCTTCTGGTTCTGATTTGTAGAATTCTTTCATTCCATCTCCAAAGATATCAACCTGTGCCTGAATTCCTTTTTCCAAACGATTTTTAGTTGTAGTATTTGACTGTCCCTCAAGTGGTAACTTAATACCTCTTGATGTTAATACATCATTGGCACCATAAAGGAATGGCAATACTCTTCCGATTCCAAGATAAGCTACAGATTGATATACAATTTCTTTTACTTCTACCGGTGTTACTCCAAAATTAAGTGCAGCATGTACCATTGCTTTGAACTCATCAATCCCTTGACATCCAATCAAAGTCGCAATAATTGCCATCATTCTAGTACGATCATCTAAATCATCCTGATTAACGACTTCATCAAATGCAAAGTTATCAAAAAACTCAATAAATTCCGGGTCTGTTTCTAAGAACTTTGATATAGATCCTGGAAACATTCTCTCATGATACTCTTTTGAAAAATCTGTAATCGCCATTTTTACTCTCTCCTTTGTTTTTCTTAAATATTTTTGCCCATTTCATATGCTTCATCCATTACTGAAAGACCAAGAACATCTCCCTTATCCCATGCACCATTTCCATATATAATACCTTTTTCTTTTGCTCCTGGAAGACATCTCAGGTACCCTCTAAATCCTATCATTGTTTCATCTATAGCTTCATGTTGTGGATCAGCTGCTGTAATTATAAAATAGAAATCCTTATTCTTTATTTCACGATAACGTGGAAGACATCTATCAATAAACATTTTCATCTGTGCATCCATAGAGTAAAAATAAATTGGTGTTGCTAATACAATTACATCTGCTAAGACAAGCTTCTCTAATATTTCTGCCATATCATCTTTCTGTACACATCCACCACCATTTCGACAAGCATAGCAAGCAAAGCATGGATTAAGATTTTTCTTACCAAGATTAATCTTTTCTGTTGCATGTCCTGCCTCTTTTACTCCGTTTATAAATTGGTCGCACAATACATCTGAATTGCCACCAACACGTGGACTTCCACTAATAACTAATACTTTCATCTAACTAAACTCTCCTTTTGATTTGTTATATTTTTATATAATTTTGGATTATTTTGATGGAAATTACTGTAGTTTAATTCTTTTTATAATTTTTGATTTTTCTTATGTCCTTATTGTACTTTTCCTAAAACTTATAAACAATTTCAATTCCAAATAGTTTCGATAAGTAAAACTTATGCTAAACTCATATTTGCACAAAAAAATCACACTCCTATAATTAATTTAGGAATGTGATAATCAATATAATCACAAAAATATATCTTTTTAACCATCATTTAGTTAAGGCATAATCAAAAAAAATAATCATGGCATTTTGGACTGGTTATTTTCTTTCATATTCCTAATTTTGAAGTACTTTCGAACATACTATGTAAAATGCTTGCAAACTCTTCAATATTAGCATCACTATTATCCTTCTTCCAAAAAGCAAAATAGTCACGCTGCGTCTGAACACCTCTGTTAAAAAGAGGTAACCTTGTAATAGCTGCACCAACCTGTGGAATATTTGTTACTCTCTCTACAGGCATGAACCCTTTATTTCCTGCTACCATCAAACGGCCTTCTTCTAGATTATCAACAAACAAAAAATTTCCACCAAAACCTAGTATATTCTGGTAATACTCCTTTTCATTTTGTTCTTGTTCTTTAGATGATACTAAAATACATGGCATATTTTTTAAATCATCAATTGTAATTTTCTCAAAATCACTTAATTCATTTCGATTTGATATTTCAATATAACAGTAGCATCTATGTAAATGAAAATTCTCATATTCATTTGAAAAAGCTCTTCGCTGGTCATTCAAAACTAAATCTACTTTTCCTGAGCACAGCAAATTATACAATTCTTCATGTGTTCCATTCACAATATGAATATCTATCTGAGGATGTTGTTCTGTAAAGGCTGCAATTGTATGTTGTAATTCCTGTCCTCCATAATGTTTTAGATAACCAATTCGTATTTGGTAATTAATTTTCTTATCTATCTTAACTGTTTCTTGGCATAATCTTTCAACTTCATTCAATAATATTAAACTTTTATTATAAAAATATTCTCCAGCTTCTGTTAATGAAAATTTACGGTTTTCCCTACAAATCAATTTGACTCCTAATTCTTCTTCTAATGCACGAATTTGTTGTGAAATAGCTGACTGAGAAATATAACATTCTTCTGCTGCTTCTGTAAAACTATTGCACTTAACTACTGACACAAAATACTTTATTTGTTTTAACATTATTTGAAAATCACCTTTCTTTCAATTATGTATCTCTATTTTATCACATAAAATTCCTATAACAGCTAATTCCTTCTTTTTATTTACTAAAAACAATAAGTAATATGTCACTATAATATTTTTAGTAATGATCATTATAATACTCTTATAAAATTGATATAAATCTTTTCATAATAATCCTCACTTCTTGTTTTTGATAATCATATCATTTGGAGTTAACTCCAAGTCAAGTAGTATTTTTATATTTCACCTAATTTGAGAATAATTATCCTTTCTTTTGTAAGTATAAAAAGTTAAAACCTATTTTTCTTATGACAAGCTTTCTATAAATACATTTTTTCTTTTTCAGGTTTATTGCACTATTTCCACAGACCTTCTATTCCTATTTCAAATCACAAATCAACTTAAGCGCATTCTTCAACTAAAAAAACAAGAGACCTCCCTGAAAAAAGTAATAATTCTAACCTCATGAATGAGTAAAATTAGTTCTTCTTTTTTCTTTCTATAGGAAGCCTCTTGTTTATCATCTATTCTGTCTTCTTATGCTGTTCTATGCTTCTGGTTTTAATGGACCATAGAAAAAGGATGCTGTTGCACCCCCATCAATGAGGAAGTCTGCACCTGTAATAAATGCACCTTTTCCTCCCATCAAAAGTTCTGCAACATTAGCTATTTCATCTGCTGTTCCTGGGCGTCCTGCTGGACATTTTGCAAACATGTTCTTATAGAAATCTCCTCTTGGTCCATTAAATTCATCAATGGCAAGTGGGGTTACGACAATTCCTGGAGAGATTGAATTCACACGAGCGCCTTTTACTCCCCATTTTACCGCTTCATACATCACACGCTTCTCATTACAACGTTTTGCCATCTGATAAGCATGAAGGGTATCTTTTATATTTTCTGGCTGAAGCACTTCTAACTTAAGAAGTTCTTCTGTCGGTGTAACTGCTAGCTGTTCATCAACCTCTGCACCCAATGCTGGCATACGATGACCTGACTGACTGGAGATTGTCACACCTACACCACCAGTTTTTATTACTTTTCCAACTTCCTCCAAAAGCACTGCTGTACCATATAAATCTACCTTTAAAATAGCTTCAATAGGTGCCTGACTTGGTGATACACCAGCTGCATTAATGAGCATCTCAATTTCACCATATTTTTGTGCTTCAGCAATAAGATTTAAAATAGATTCTCTAGAAGAAATATCGGTTGCGACTGGTATTACATCAAATCCAGCTTCCTCCATAATCTTTGCTATTGTTTTTGCGTTTTCAAAATTTTTATCTCCAACTACAATCTTTTTTCCATATCCTACTCGTCTGGAAATTGCCATTCCTATCTGACCTGCGCCTGTTAAAATCACTACGTCTTTCATTTTTCACTTCTCCTTTTCTATGTTTATCTGATTTCTATACGCTGTAACACTCCACTTCTTTGAGTGGGGGGTAACAACGGCACGACCCTAGACTAGGTGCCCGTTGAAGGTACATTGTGACCCCTGAGGTTATAAGTTCAACAAAAATCCAGATGAGGATTAACCCCCACCTGAATCAAGTTTTACTTGATAATAAGTTTTCTTAAAAATTATAGTCTAATTTCTTTTTTCAAATTCTTCTACAACATCTAGCAGCAAATCTCTGATTTTCAGATGCTGAGGACAAATATGTTCACACTTTCCACATTTAATACAGTCGCCTGCCTTTCCATTATGCACTGTATAAACATTGTGATAATAATAATCAGTATTCCAATTATTAAATACTTTTTTAGAATTTAGACAAGCAAATAAATCCGGAATTGAAATATTCTTAGGACAGTCATCTGTACAATAACGGCATGCTGTACAAGGAATCAGATTCTGAGCCTTGAAAACTTCACACACCTTTTTTACTGCCTCGTGTTCTTTTTCAGTCAATGAATGAAAATCTCTCATATAACTTATATTATCCTTCATTTGTTCCATATTACTCATACCAGAAAGCACCATCATAATTCCATCAAAGCCAGCAGCAAAACGGATTGCATAACTAGCAGTACTTCCACCATGTAGTGAGTCCAAAATAACTTTTGCATTCTCTGGCAAATTTACAAGATTACCACCTTTAGTGGGTTCCATAACTATAACTGGTTTACCGTATTTGCGGCAGACCTCATAGCATTTGCGGCTCTCTACAGCAGGATCTTCATAATCCACATAATTAAACTGAATTTGTACTACTTCAATCTGAGGATTTTCAATTAGTATTTGTTCCAAAACAGAAGCTTTATCATGAAATGATATTCCAAAATGTCTGATTTTCCCTTCTGCCTTTAGCTCTAGTGCTGTTTCATATGCTTCACATTTCTTAAACTTTGCATAAAGGTCATTACTTTGTGCATGCATTAAATAAAAATCAAAGTAATCAACACCACAAGCTTTTAACTGACCATCAAATAATGGACGTATATCTTCTTTTTTCTCAAAGAAATGGGTAGAAAGCTTATTTGTTAAAATATACTTGTCGCGAGAATAACGCTTTGTAAGGCATTCTTTCAGCGCAATTTCACTTTTACCACCAACATAGCCATGTGCAGTATCAAAATAATTGAATCCATTTTCTATAAAAGTGTCTATCATAGCTGAAAACTCAGCATTATCCACCTGATTATCTTTCATTGGCAATCTCATACAGCCAAAGCCAAAATTCTTTTTAATTTTTTCCATAAATAAATTCTCCTTTCAATAATTACCGAATAAAATTTGTTGAAATGCGATTCTCACGTACTGGAAGGGAAACACCGTTTTTTGATCCAGTTTCTTTACAATTAAGAAACCAAGCCATATTTCGTGCCAGCGTTCTCATGATTTGAAGACCTTCTTTATCTTCACATATCTCTTCTGGTTTTGCACCATGCACCATGTTCCAATATCTTGACGGAATCACAAGCATTTGAGCATGCAAAAAATATTTATTCATTTGATCAAGTGCTGCGGTGGTTCCTGCTCTTCGAGCAGAAACCACGGCTGCTGCAGGTTTCAAATAAAAACTATTCCTATTGCCACATAAGTCGGAAAAAAACACTCTATCCATAAAACAGGTCATGGCACCAGATGCTGCCGCATAATGCACAGGAGAACCAAATATAAACCCGTCTGCTGACTGTGCTTTTTCTAAAAACTCATTGACACTATCGGGAAATACACAATGCCCTGCTTTGCTGCAGCCGCCACATCCAATACATCCCGAAAGTGGTTTATTTCCTATCCAGAAGTGCTCTGATTCAATCTTTTCTGCTTTCAGTGTCTCAGCAATTTCACACAGTGCAGTATAAGTACAGCCTTTCTGATGTGGACTTCCATTTACTAAAATAATCTTCATTTACAATACTCCTTTTCTTATATAGATTTCTTTACTTTCCAATAAAATTAATATGCATGTTTAAGACAATCTTGAGCCTCATTAGTTATCTCAAACACATATGTCTTAATTACTACTTTACAACTTTCTATTGTAAGCTAAATTGTCTTAAATCTTGTCCATTTATCATTTTTATAGTGCCATTCGTAAATAATAGATTTCACAATCCAGTCAAGAAACATTGCAAACCAGGTGCCCATCATACCCATATGAAAACCTAATGAAAACTCATAAGAAAATGCTATTCTTAAAAGAAGCATAGACGCAATACTTATAACCATAGGGAATTTAGCATCTCCAGCTCCTCTAAATACAATTGGAGGCATATATCCAGATGGCCATATTAAAATCATCATAACTGCATGTGCAATAACAATAATCCATATCATGTTATTGGCTTCTGAGGATAAATCATATACTTTAAGTATCAAAGGCATTAATGCAAGAACAATTGCTGAACTTATAATAAAGCTAATATGCATAATTAATCTTACTTTCTTTTTATAATATTTAGCCTGTTCATAATCTCCTGCTCCCACACATCTAGATACGATTACAGATAGACCAAGATTGATTGCCATTCCAGGAAGAACTTCAAGGTTCCAGAAACTGAATTTGCTGCTATAGAGGCAGTTCCAAATATTGAAACAACGCTTAAAACAACCAGCCTTCCTAAATAGAACATTTCATTTTCAAAGCCGAAAGGTGCTCCGATGCTGAAGATTCTTTTAAGCATAGTATAATCAAATCTCTCTGTCATAAAATTCGTAACCCTAAGTTCAAAGTTTTTTCCGTTAGCTAAAAATAAAATAATTAAAGCCGCTCCTAGTCTTGAAATTAAAGTTGGAATTGCAACGCCTAAAACTCCCATATGAAAGACTTCCACTAATAGTGCATTTCCTACTACATTTAAAATATTCATAATCAGCATAATTTTCATTGGTAGCTTTGCATTTCCCATGGTTCTGAATACAGCAGCTCCTGCATTGTAAAGTACCAGAAATGGAACAGATAAAGCAACTACCATAAAATACTGATTTGCCGCATTCTTAACTTCTTTTGTAATTGAACCAAACAAATTATTCAATATGAGTGATTTACATAAATAAAGCAATATCATTATTACAATGGACAGTACCAAAGACGCTTTTACCAGTTGATTTGCCGCTTTTTTTGCACTATCTGTTTCTTTACGTCCAAGATACTGCCCAGCTATGACAGATCCTCCTGTTGCCAATGCTGCAAATATGCTGATTATAAGAGCCATGACAAAATCAACCAGCGATACCCCTGATACTGCTGACTCACCAACCCGGGCTACCATCATGGAAACAGCCATTCCCACCGTATATTCCAGTCCCTGCTCAATAGTTAATGGTAAAAATAATGTAACTAAATCACGATTTGAAAAAAATCGTTTCTTTTCTAATGTTGCTTCCATCAAAATTGCTCCTTCTATTTTGTAGTATTATTACTTTTTCAATATTTTATGGTCTCAAGAAACATATTGTTGTCTCGATAGATTAATATTTTATTTCTTTTTTTAGATTTCATTAACCTTATATACTTATAGTACTTTTTCTATAATATCTTATCAATTTTAATTACAAATGCTTTTGATAAGTAAAACTTATGTTAAAATCATATAAGTCTAGCTATATATAATAGAGAAGGAATACTTAATGCTTTACATTGCTTTAAGTATTCCTTCTTTCCTATCTGTTATACCACGACTATCTGACACGATTTTCTTCTAAATTGTGATAATGTATAAAAAACAACTCGTCAAATGTAATTATTTTCCAGTAGGTATGATGCTATTATTCTCAAATTTATCTTCTAGTAATTTTGCTACTTTGCTAAATTTTACAAAACCAACTCTATTTTAGCATCTACAGTATCACCTGCTGCGGTCAATTGAGTAATAACATCTTCATTTACATCCCCAATATGTACGACTTCAAACAGTGCAATATGTGCATTACCATAAAGTATTGTAAAAGCACTCCACCTGTCATAATAATAAATGCCGCCTGCATGTGCATCTGAGGTCATTGGAACTCCGCTAATTGACGGCTTTTGAGGAAGTGAGCTATAGTACTCGTGACCTGCATATCTTTTAAGTGTTAATTCCATAGGCAGCATATTTAATATATCTTCTACTGTACGGTTATCGTTTAATGTTGCTGCATATTCTTTATCATCTATTGTTAATCTAATTGATCTATTCATTGCTATTTCTCCAATTTACTAATTTTCACATCTATTTTTAGTCCCTCGCATCTCTGGATATCAACTCATAACTTTTATCTTAAATATCTTCGATTTAATGGTTTTGTTCTGCATACTAAATATTAAATTTAAGTTAGTGTTTCGATTTCTTCAATTCTTCTTCCTTTACTAAGATTCTTTCTTCATATCTTTCAATATTTTTATTCAATTGTTCTAAGGCTTGCTGCTTCTCTTTAATTTTTTCAATAAGCATCTTGCGTTGTTCTATGAGAAGGTCTTTTCTAGCTCCGATTGTCGAATTTCCCTGCTGAAATAATGCTATATACTCTGCCAGCACTTCAATAGATAGTCCTACACTACGCATACATTTAGCAAAATTAACCCAATTACAATCCTCTTCTGTATATACTCTGACACCACTTGCGTTCTTATTTACTGGTGGGATTAGACCTATTCGCTCATAATAACGTAGCGTATCGACTGCAATATCATATTTTTTACTCACTTCTCTAATTGTCATAAAAAATCTCCCTATATTAATATATTTTTTACTTAATCTCTTATAAAAATGGTTGTATGAATCTAGTTTAAAAAATTCTAAAATGAAGATTAGTAATCAAATTTCTTAAATAAATATTCTTAGGAATATTTACACCCGCCGGACAAGGCATACATTGCGACAGATTGTACAATATAACATATTTCTATTTCACTATATTTAATGCAAAAATTTTATATGAAAAGCTTTCACTCAATATAAAGCTTTTGCTATCAAATTAATTTTATTTCAATAAACTATATATAAGGCTTTATTTATCAATTAATTCTAAAAATTTTTTTGAATACTTGCCACGATTTACTTCTATATAACCTCTTAATGCTTTATTTCTTTTATACATTTTTCTTATATATGAAGACCAACCGTCCCACATTTCTTTACTCATAACACTTTGACATCCAACTACCTCTTCAAAGTGATCCAATAAAAGTTCACAGGCTGACATTGCTTGAATATAATCTAAAGACTTTATATCCTTAGGAAATTCTTTTTTTCCATCAACATATAATTTTACACTTGGATTATTTGCAAAAAACATATCAATATTAATCATATTGTTGAATAAATTCTGAAAAGACTGTGTTCTTAAAGAAGATTTCAAAATCTGACATTGATAGAACAAAAAAATAAGTGTAGCTAAAGTTACTACAAATCAGAAAATTGTTAGTATTGAAGATATGTTAGAAATATTATTCCAATTCATAATTCCCCTCCAAATATACCATTGTTATGTTATTATTTATTATTCCAGCTATTAGTATCACTATGCAATTTATAAATATTGATTATATGATATCTCCAACTACTTTGCCTAAATTACAATAACTATTTTAAACATCTCCATTATTACAAATACCTTTATTTTTTAATCCAATTTGAACAAATCACCACCTGTGTACTCTTCAATCATTTCTGCGGCAACCTGAGTATTTCCTACTGGAAGATACGAAATACTTCCATTAACATAGTTATTACACTCTCTTAAAAAATAAGCTATTAATACTTTTTTGTTATTTAAATCCATAATTTTATCTCTCTTTCATAAACTTTACTATCCTTAAAACATTCATTAATTTAGATATTACTTTGAATAGAAATTAAGCTTTAATATACATACTACATAAATATAAAAATATGTATGACAATTCTCTAAAAGCAGCTATCATACATATTTTTATAAATATTGTTAAAATAGAGTAGGTTGGCTTCAACTCCATAATCGGAAAGATGAGTCTTTACTCCAAGACTTTCAAAAAATTCTCTAGTTTTTTTAATAACTAAATCTATTTTATCTTCTTCACTTCCATAATATAATCTTTTTATTTTCTAATAACTCGTTTATCTATGATTGTAAAGTGTGATTCACGGCTCTTAATAAGCCATTCACCATTCTCACGAACATAAGTATCATGATAATATATAAGATTTTCAGTTATCACTTCTTCTCCATTTTCCTCTGTAACAAGAGTTGCATTGCAATACAATGTACCTTTTGCAGTATCTCCATTCACTTCTGACACAAACTGACCATTCATATGGTGAGAGCGTTTCACAGTTGCTGTAAACTGAGAGAATATCTTTTCTAATTCTTCTACACCAGAAATATCAAATGCCAACGTGTCCCCCATATAAACCTTAACTCTTGTGTCACGTGTGAATAATTTCACCTGTGCTGGCACATCAACTTCAAGTATAGAGAATTTTCCTACTAACTCACTTAATGCAATCTTTGCTTCCAAAACTTCTAATGACATAATATCATCCTCCTATAAAACCTTATTATCAGTAAAACTTCTAAAAGTTTTATCAACTGATTATATAAGAATTATACTATTCAATCATTTAATAATCCAATCGAATTATTTTATTATTAATTTAATTTTTAAATAACAAATATAATATTATATTCTAGTGAATGATTTCTTCTTTTACTTCATTATGATATATTTTATATGCTATTAATACGCACAAAAGGTGACATATAATCCCTTAGACTTCAATATCCACTAGATTATACGCCACCATTTTAACGATTTACACACATTACTTATCTCTCACCATTTAGTATTTCATTAGTCCTATAATTAATATGTTGATGCTCTAGCTTCTGTCAGAAGCCATTGGTCTTCTCTCTTTATAAGTTTAATATCTAGCTGCAACTTCCACTTACCTATTCCTCCACCAAATACAGCAGCAGTAACGAGGCTCTTTCCTATTACGTACGCTTTATCTTCTTCAATATCTATGCTGATATCTTTATGCTCTGCAGAATAATAGTTTAATGTACCATTTTTAATATATTTTAAATATTCCGCCTTTAGCTGATTCATTCCAGTCATATGAATTAATGCAAAAGACTCATCTAGAATTTCTTTTAAAGTAGTTATATCTTTTTTTATCATATACTGATACATTTTACGATAACAATCCGCTATCTTTTCTTTTTCTTCCAATCTATTTTCATCTCCTGTTTTAGTATAATAAGAGCCTATGACTACTGCTTCATAGACTCTTAGAAATTATTTATCTTAAAAATGCGAAATTATGCAGTTACTTTCTTAGCCCAGGAAGCTACTTTATTCTCTGAATTAGCAGCTTCTGCACCATGAACTGCTAAACCACTTCCAAAGCTTGCACTATTACAGATTTTCTTCAAATCTCTTTCGCAGCTGGCAAGGCCACTTCCTTCATGGGTCATAAGAGCCATAACCTTCTTACCTGCAAAGTTCAAACGCTCTAACTGAGTAAACATAGCCATTGGAAATGTTCCCCACCAGCATGGGCCACATACAAATACATTATCATATTCATCAATGCTATCAAGATATTTCTTCAATTCTGGTCTTTCTTTTGCATGTAATTCATCCTTTGCTTCATCAATACATTTATAATAATCTGCATCATACTCTTTTACTGTTTCGATTTCAAATAAATCTCCACCAACTGCGTTTTGAATAAACTCTGCTACTATTTCTGTATTGCCTTTTGCAATATTCTTGATGCTTCCATTCCAGTAATTCTGTCCTTTTCTTGAATAATAAATAATTAAATTCTTTGCCATATTTTTGTTTTCCTTCTTTCTAAATATTATTTTTTAGTCATGTACCTTTAATTGTGCCAGACGAGTTGCATTGCTCATATCTTCTGGATTGTGCGTTCCTTTTCCTGTGTCTAGGGAACGAATCATTGCCATCTCTGCTTCAGTCAAATTAAAGTCAAAAATATCAATATTTCCTTTGATATGTGAATCACTTGTTGCCTTTGGAATTGCAATAATTCCTTCCTGTAAATGCCAGCGTAAAATAATTTGCCCAACGTCTTTTCCGTACTTTTCAGCCAACTCAAGAAGTCTCTCATGCTTTAGCAGTTTTTCATCACCATGACCTAGAGGAAACCATGCTTCAAGTCTTATGCCATATTGATCCATATACTTTCTAAGTTCTATCTGCTGAAAAAACGGGTTACATTCCATCTGGTTCACAGCAGGAAGGATACTCATATGTGGCATCAGTTTCTGTAATAGACCAACAGTATGATTACTAATTCCGATTGATTTGATTTTTCCATCCTTGACTCCTTCTTCTAATGCCTTCCATGCACCAGCGGTATTGCCATATGGTTGATGTAATAGATATAGATCAATATAATCAACTCCAAGATTTGCTAAAGAACGATTAATTCCTTTTTTTGCTGCCTCGTATCCATAATCCTGCATCCAGAGTTTAGATGTAATATATATTTCTTCCCTTGGAATTCCACTTTGTGCAATTGCCTTACCAACACCACTTTCGTTCATATATGCAGCTGCTGTATCAATCAAGCGGTACCCAGCCTTCAATGCAGTGCTTACAGCCTGCTCACAAGTTCCATCATTCGGTACCATGAAAACTCCAAATCCAAGAGATGGGATCATTGTTCCATCATTTAATTTCATTTTATTCATAGCCTGCCTCCTATATAAAAATTATTTTTTTCTCTTTACAAAGATATTTTACTATCTTAAACTATAAATATCCAATCGAAATATGCTATTATTAATTTAATTATTAAATCGAGGTGATTTAAAATGAATTTAAAACAAATTGACTACATATTAGAATTATCACAGACATTGAATTTCAATCATGCTGCTGAAAATCTTTTTACTTCACAGCCAACTCTTACCTATCAAGTGAAAGCTGCAGAAGATGAGATTGGCTTTCAGATATTTGACAGATCTAGCAAAGGTGTTAGTTTAACACCCGCCGGTGCACAATTTTGCATTACATTAAGAAGTATTAGAAATGAACTAAAAAAAGCAATTGAACAGGGTCAAAACTTCAGTTCAAGGTATAATGAAGATATATCAATCTCATTGCCATACCGTTCAGCTATATATTTTCTTCCAAAAGCAATTAACGAATTTTCAAAAACGCACCCTTCTGTATCCGTAACACCGAAATTTGCTCAGATTGGATGTACAGAACAATTCTTAAGAGGTGAAGCTGATATCTTATTTGCACTGTCTGAAGATATGAAGAGAGTACCTGACATAAAAGTTCATCATCTCTTTAATAGTCGTATCTATCTTAT
This sequence comes from Bacillota bacterium, assembly GCA_021781745.1. Taxonomy (GTDB): domain Bacteria; phylum Bacillota; class Clostridia; order Clostridiales; family Clostridiaceae; genus Clostridium. Next base: position 20,773 of record JAJXWH010000075.1, read on the forward strand.
TACACAAATAGAAGATCCACTTGCAAAGAAAGAACTCATTACAATGAATGATTTACATGGTCGTACCTTAATGGTAGGCGGTGGTTCCCCACCTGCACTTCGTGCTGTACAACAAAGAGTAATTAATACAATTCCAATTCGCTATTTTAACAGTCACGACCATGATACAACCCTGACTAATATCGCTTCTAATAAGGGTATCTGTTTAGCTCCTGGTTTTTTAAATGACCATAATAATGAATTTGCTTGGATTCCATTCGATTGCGAGGAAACCTTCTCATGTATACTTTGTACCCATAATAATGACCGTCGGGAAAGTGTCCGTGATTTTATTAATATGATTCAAAATATGTATACAAACAATCCAGATTTTATGGTTTAATAAAAAGCCTTCTTAAATTTTATCTGTTCACACGGCTTCCTCCGAAGATTTCAGATATATTCATATGGTTAAGAAAGTCATCTATTTTGTTTACTTCTTCTATTGTAAGTTCAATCTCTGCTGCACTTGCATTCTCCTTTAAACGTATAATCTTTCTAGTTCCAGCGATTGGCACAATCCATGGTTTCTTACAAATCATCCACGCAAGAGAAACTGCTGCCGGAGCAGTATTTTTCTCTTCTGCAATGCGCTGTAACATATCTAGTAACTGTTGATTTGCATAATATGCTTCCGGCTTAAACTGTGGCATGAAACTTCTATAATCTCCGCTTTCATCAAATGTTGTGCCCTTCTTATATGAATCTTTCACATTCTTCCTGATCTGGAATCTGATAAACCCCATAACCTAAAATCTGCATTTTCACACCATTGTTTAATTCTACATATTTCATAAAATAAATCTCCTTTTCATTTTAGGTACTGTCAAAGTTTTTTATCTAACTAAGACAGCAACCCTTTGATTTTTCTTATTTTTTATATAAATAACTTGCCACCCCTAAAAAGTTGAGATATTTTATATTTGCAAGACAAAAACAT
>JAJXWH010000076.1 GCA_021781745.1 Bacillota bacterium
AAGTATATTTCTCAACTCCGCCTTCTGGTGTTGTTATTTGAATTATTCTTCCCCAATCATCTAGCACATAGCTTGTTTCATTTCCATTACCATCAGTTATTCCTGTAATGTTTCCTCTTACATCATACTTATAACTTTGAGCTGCTTTGTTTTCTTTTCTTGAGTTTGGAGTAATAACCTCTTTTATTTGTCCAAGGAGAGTATAAGTGTATTCTACCTTATTATTTTCTCCGTCTATTCTAGTTTTGAGATTTCCTTTAGGATCATAGGTATTTTTAGTTATTATTTCTCCTAAGGCATTTTTAACTTCAACAACTTGTCCTTTTACATTGTAAGTATAAGTTGTTCCAACTCCATCATCTGCGCCTTCATCATACTGCTCTGGAAGTACTTGTTTTATTATCCTGTCATTTTTATCATAGATGAATAAATTTTTGCCCCGCCTTTATCATTTATCCATTCATCATTACTAATCATACTTAATATATAAAACACCTCTTACGCTGAATTCTAATGTCAACATAAGAAGTGCTTCAATTTGTTATTAAATTTACTTAATTATTCTTTTTTTATTTAAATAATGCATTCACTTGATCATTCGGATAAATGTAAAATTATTATTGTATGTATAATTGGACTTTATCCAGAGATGTTGCTAATGCGACAATTTTATGTACAATATGTGATTCTCAGAAAAGTATGCCTCACACTGACTTCAAGTATGTCTTGCTTTCAATTCCTTTTAATAATTTAGAGTGTACCTCATACATCAAATCACTTACTAGGATTTTATATCTGTTAAATATTTCTTTTGTAACCTTCTCTTCTGAAGAAATATCACCACCATGTGCTACTCCATTTCTATATCTTAGAAAAGTTTTAATGGTTTCTTTTAAATTAGGGTTAGGATAAGTATACTTGTCCCAATGTTCTGCAAAAGGTTCAAGTGAAAATGCAATTAAAATTTTATTTAAAACTTCAAAACTTACATTACTTTCAGTGTCTATAACCTGATATATTTCATGGTACTCTTCCAAAAAATGCATTTTTAAGCTCTCAAAATACTTAATCTTTCCGCTATTCTTACTTGGATAATTTTTTAATTGCTTAAAATTATTCTCCATATGGAATGTAATAATATCATTGCTAAATTTATTAAACTCTATATTCAATGAATTTAGGTACTTTATATATAATTGAAATGCCTGTTGTATAAAACCTTCCCAAATTGAATATATCATGGTTATAGATTGAACTGTAAAAATATCCAAGTGCTTCTTAGAAAACTTATATCGTTGTGTAAATAGTACTCTTTCTATATAGAAATCTTTTTCTACTGGAACTCTCTTTTCGATTAAGTTTCCTAATAAATCATATTTAAGAAGAGTAGCATTTCCTTCATTATCTATTTCTTTTATTATGTTTCCATGAAGATCATATTCAAAAGTCTTCTCTACAATTCCCTCTTCATTTATTATAGAGTTTAACCTATTCATTGAATCATAAGTATAGCTGTAACCTAAGCCGTCATCTGTTTCTTCCTGGTAGTATTCTGGACTTATATGCTTTATTACATTTCCATTTGCATCATAGAAAAATCTTTCAATTCCTCCATCTGGATATATAGTTTTTATTTTTCTATTATCCTTATCATAAACATATTTTACTCCAATTCCATCATAAGTTTCATCACTATAGTAATTGGGATTTATTTCTTTTATTATATTTCCTTCGCTGTCTCTAATACTCTTTTCAACAATTCCAAGAGGGTTTTTTATGCTTATAAGTCTATCCATATGATCATAGGTATATTCATAAATATAATTACTGCTTGTTATTACCCTTACTGGGTCTTTTCCTTATTTTCCAATATAAGGAGCAACAACTTCATATCTTCGAGTAAATCTAGAAATTGAATTAAAGTTCTCATCAGACTAAGTAACACATTTTCCTTAATGTTTGCTAATAAAAAAGCACTATTCTAAATATATATTTAAAATAGTGCTTCTGCTTCGTAATTTCTAAACCTCAGAGGTATTTGTCGGTAGTTTATAGCTGACCTGTTAATTAAGAAGATTAATTATATAATTTCATGTTCTTTCATGAAGTCATACCATTTTTTGATACTTCCAAATTCCAAGTATTTTTCTCCAATTACATATTGATTAAAAAATTCTTCAAATTTATTATATTCCTTTAAGTCACATCTTTCTCCTAATTCGCTAATTATACAATATACTTTTCCATTTTCTTTGTTAAGTAGTATTGGATATGGCTCTACTTCTCCTATACATATATATTTATTTTTATTTGGTACCTTATACATAATAATATCATTCTGATGCTCTTCAAATTTTTCATCATTTACCCAAAATAATATATCTACAAATCGCATATATTCAAATTGATTTTTTAACCACAAAAATCCTCCCAAGTTATCTACTTCTTCAACATCTTTTGTGCATTCTTTTACCTGTTTCTCTTTTAATAACGCCAATGACATATATGAAATATCTGTACGTACAATTTCTTGTATCATTTTAAGTTTATTAGTTATTTCTTTGTTCATATCAACTATCATTCCTTTCGCTGTACTCAATACTCAAAATTTAAGTTAAGTTATTGACATATAAATAAATTGTTAAAACTATAAAGAATATTACTTGCCTATTACTTTTCTACAATTACTTTTACTCTTGCGTTTTCTGGCACGCTTCTCAACTGAGATCCTAAATTTATTCCAATTTTTCTATTTGTATATTTTTCAGCCATCTTCAAATTCTCCCATCCATCAAGACCATTTAATTGTAGTTCCTGAATATGATCTGGATCCATCTCATCTAATTCCATTAGTAATTTCTCTAGTTTCTCAGGATTATTTTTATGTTTTTCAATTAAATCCTCTCTCATAAGTTGTTTAAATTCTCTTGTAACATTTGGATTACGATTAGATTTAGTTTTATTTAACATATTATTATCGCTTAACTCTTCCAATTTTTTAGCTTTATAATTAAAATAATCTAAATCCATTGACTTTAAATCTTTACCCCATTTAAATGTTTTTTCATATTTCAATTTTACTTGATAATAATCACCTAAAAAGTCGTATTTTTTGATTGCCTTTTTATAATTAGGTAATTTCTCCTCTGCTGCTTCAACATTATTCCAATAAGAATCATATCTCTTTGCATCTTTTTGAGGCATTCTATGTTCATCATCTTCAAGTGCACTTACTTTTTTACATTTTCTTGCATATCCACTAAAATCATAATATATAACAGGATTATTCCCACAATAAGCATAAAGATTTAACCCATCGCCCCTATAAATATCCTCTTGAGTAAAACGACCAACTACAGGATTATAAAATCTAGCTCTCAAATAATACTGCCCTGTTATGTCATCAAACTGCTGACCTGTATAAGTTAACCTATTATGAATATCTTCCTTTGAATCAAGAACATTACCAAAAATACTCATTTCTAACATTCTGATTCTTATCGGTAATAAATGCTGTGCTGCCTTGCTCATCGACGGTATAATAATGTCTATTTAAGTTAGATTCTGGACCTTCATTTAAATCTACAATATCAGCAGCAACAATCTCATACCCTCTGGTAAATCTAGAAATCACATTAAAGTCTTTATCAGCCTCAACCAAAACATTTTCCTTATGAAATATAAATTTAGTGAACACTCATAGTATTATAAGATTTCATACTTCACTAAGAACTGATTAACTATTGCACAATGATAAAAAGGAATATAATAAGTTTTTTATGTAACTTACTACACTCCTTTAATTCAGGCTTCGCATTAAATTTAGGATATTATTTTTAAAGTGTCTCCTTCACTAAAAACTACATTAGATTTTTTAATTTATTCTTTCTACTTCTGAAAATTAATCATAATTTAACAAGAAATCAATATAAAATTCTTCTGCAATTTTCCCTATATTATTCCACTTTATTTTATTAAGTGCTTCATATAAATCCTTAGCTAAAAATTTTGTAATTTCATCCCTTTTATTCATATCTAAATTATTCAGCGAACATACATCTTTTATTAATTTGTCAATATTATCATTATTAATTAAAGAAATATATTCATTTCTACTTTCACCTTTAGATATTAATTCAAAGTTCTCTTTAAAAAACTTAATTGAAGTTGACAAATTAATAATCTCACCATCATAGTAGTAATCTATTTCAATTCCTAATAATTCTTCATTTTTTCCTATTTTTTCGCACTCAAGTAATATTTTTTTCTTTAAGAAATCAATTATCTCCTTCAATCTTGCTTATCCCTCCCATATCTTTACAAAATTAAAGCCTTTTAATTTTGAATTCTTTATTCTATCTATAAATCTATCAGTTACAAATATTGAACTATCAGCTCTTTTTCCTAAAAAGTATCCTCTAAATATATATTTATCCACTATATTTTGTTCATTACATTCTTTTTCATTAAATATTATTTTTTCACAATCAATTTCATCCGGTGAAAAACCTACATTTTGCGTTTCCATGACATGAACCATGTAGTAATTTTTATCTTGGTTCTTTAATGGTAAAAGTTCTACTTTCTCTTGGTTGAATAAATCTAATAACTCGGTTCTCGCTTCTTCTGAAATAACAACTAAATCCGTTCCTCCCCAGAAAAATGGACAATCTGATTTTTTACCTTTAGTTACTATACCTACATCTAAAATCTTCCATCTTTCCGCAATACTTTTATCTTCGTTTAATAAATCCAGATACTCTGAATCTGTATCATATTCATTTAATTGAAACTCAATAAATCCTTCTACTCCACTTATTCTATATATTCTCATTTTTTTCACCTCATAATATTTTTATATCAAACATAATCTTATATTATAAAATTACATTTATTCTTTTATTATATTGCATTTAATTTTACCATCCAATAATTTACCACGTACATCATCTAAAGCATTTGTTATTGCTAATACATCATCATGATTATTAGGATTTAAATTCTTTTCTCCTGTTTCTGCTAATCGTTTTTTCTTTGCATTCGCAATAATCCTATTAGTTTGTTCAAAATATTCTTTTGTGTGCTTACCTGTATGTGGAGACTGTGTTGTAATATATGGATTTGCTCTAAATCCTTTATTTGGAAGATTAACTCCGTTTGTCGCCGAATTGAATTCTACATTTACCTCCTTCAGAATTTCCTGTGCCTGTTTTGATCTTGGATCTGCTGCTGCAACAATATGATGCGATGCGTAACTATATGGGGGATTTTCTACTCCTGCCAATTGTAATTCATTCTTTAAAATAGTTGAATTAGACTCAGTTCCTGTATAAGTACCTACTACTTTAGTCTTATCTTTAACTTTCTCCGTATAAGCTTCTTTCATCTCTTCTACAGATTGAGCAGGCTTCTTATTGTTTGCTTGTGTCTTTCCTTTACCCTTACATAGCTCAGCATCATATCCACTAGGATCATAATACCTAACAGGATTATTCCCACAATAAGCATAAAGATTTAACCCATCACCTCTATAAACATCCTCTTGAGTAAACCTACCAATCACAGGATTATAAAATCTAGCTCTCAAATAATACTGCCCTGTTATGCCATCAAACTGCTGTCCAGTATAGGTTATCCTATTGTGGACTTCTTCTTTTGAATCAAGAACATTACCAAAAGCATCATAATAATACTCATTTTTAACTCGCTGATTCTTGTCGGTGATAAATACTATATTACCTTGTTCATCCTGAATGTAATAATATCTAGTTTACTCTTCAATATTGTAAAAGCAGATGAATTATTTTATCATCTGCTTCTTACTTTTCATAACCTCTCTATATCATATTCATTATAATTATATCTTTAAAATTTTAAGAACTAATTTTTTCTAAATGTATATATATAACTATTCTTCAAATTCACTTGCATAATTTTCATATACTTTAAGTGTATTAAGTTTTCTTGCCGATATGTTGACTATTGAATTATCTGAATCCGATACCCATATAATAAGAAATCGTTCATCATTCTTTTCTCCAAAAGTCCCATTTTCATCGAGTTCTTGCATAATTAGAAGTAATTGACTTAGAATATATTTTTTTATTTCTTCAAATGTAAACTCTGCCTTTAAGTAGAGTTCTCTAATTATTTGATTAACTTCATCAAATATTTGAAAATCATCCCATTCACTCCATTCATCTGGACTGTATTTATAATAATTATACATTTCGTCATCAATCCCAACCACTATATCACTATCTCGATTTGCCACAGGTCCTATGCTAGAAACATCGTCACTTGTATATATTGCATATCCATAAAATACATCATCTCTAAATTTATTCTTAAGCGTTTTATAGTGCTTAATAATAGCTTTTTCTAATTTATCTTTAAATTGCATAAATAATTCTTCCATTTATACCCTCATTAACTTATATTTAATTTCCAATTGAATCTTTTATAATTTTTGCAATTTCTTCTTGACCTTGTTCTATTGAAAAGGCTAAAGCATCCATATTAGTCATATTCTCTCCTGTATATTTAATTGTCACATCTATACCATTTTCGATTAATAATCTCACGATTTCTAAATGGCCACCTTGAATTGCTGAAAATAAAGGATTTCCTTCTGGTTCACTTACATCTAGCTCAGCTCCATGGCTTAGTAAATACTTAACAATTTCAATGTGTCCTTCTGATGCAGCTCTCTCAATTGCACTTCCCTTAAATGTACCACCTTTTTTATTTATATTTATTCCTAATTCTACAAGTTTTTTTACAACTTCAAATTTTCCTTTTGATGCTGCTATATGCAACCATGTTCCAAATGGAGTCATAATCTCTAAACAACCGTTCTCTTCATTAATTATCTGACTAATCTTATCACTATCGTCTTCTGCAATTGCTATCTGCATATTTTTAAATATTTGTTTTTTATCCATTATCTTATCTCCTCTAAGTGTATTATATTTTTCCTTCAATTATTTTCTCTTAGCGGCAATTTGCCCTAATTCTTTAAGCTTATCTACCATTGCTTGATGTCCAACACTATCAACATCCACTAATTCATCAACTTCTTTTAATTCATTTACTGCATGTTGAAGCGCATTTATACTATGTTGACCTTTAACTCTGTTTGGCGCCCAAGTTAAATTTTCAATTCCTTTAATTGGATCTATACCATGTTTTCTTAATATTGCTTGCCCTTCTTCAACGAGTTTTTGTTGGGCTTTTCCATGTCCCTTCTTAAATAAAATATGATGTGCATGAGGATCTATCATTCCAGAAGGCTTCTTAACATTCAATGTATTTTCCAAATAATCTCAATAATTAAAGTTATCACCTTTATCGCAAGCCATATACCCACTCGGATCATAATACCCAACAGGATTATTCCCACAATAAGCATAAAGATTTAATCCATCGCCCCTATAAATATCTTCCTGCGTAAACCTACCAATCACAGGATTATAAAATCTAGCTCTCAAATAATATTGTCCAGTAACACCATCAAACTGCTGCCCTGTATAAGTTAACTTATTATGAATATCTTCCTTTAAATCAAGAACATTCCCAAATGCATCATACCAATATTCATTCTTAACTTGCTGATTACTATCAGTAATGCATGTTGTACTTCCTTGTTCATCAACAGTATAGAAATACCTATTTAATTTAAAGTCTACTTCGGAATCTGCAATATCAGCCGCAACAACCTCATACCCTCTAGTAAATCTAGAAATTACACTAAAGTCTTTATCAGTCTCAACTAAAACATTATCCTTATGGAAAATAAACTTAGTTAACTTTTCATTTTCCTCAATCTCAGCTCTTAATCCTTCTGTATCATATCTGTTTATTCCTAACGAAAAATAGCCCCGATCTTCCATAAAAGTGGAGCTATTTTACATCTTCTTTTAAAGCATATTTTTTATATTATATTTCCCAAATTTATTATAGAATTCTTGCTTTACAGTATCTAATTACTTTAACATAATCTTCTTTTAATAATTATTATCTACCATTTCCATAATAACTGTTCCAATAATAGGATCACTATTTTTGTTTTCTTCTATAGAATAATTCTTTAGCAAGTAATTTTTTACTTTATCAATGCTTTCAATCTTAAAAAAACCAGATTCAACTGAATTTTTGCCTAATATAATCAATGTTTCATCATCAACACTTTCTACCGATTGAGGTACAGATTGTCTATTTTCTTTCTTATAAGCTTGCCAAATAGTATATGAAACAGCATCTAATACCGTATACCATGCACATTGTTTTATACCATCCTTTTCTTTATTAGCAAATTCAGCTACATCTATATAATCTTCACTATCTATATAATCACATAAATCATTAGCTTCTATAATTTCGCCTTCAAGCCATTTCCAACAACTATCTAATGCATCTCGCCCAATTTTATACCCAACATCATTTTCATTTATTAATTTAAACATTCTTTCAGCTATAACTAAACCTATTGAGACTTTTGCCTCCTCATTGAGATTTTCTATAAAATTCATCATTAAATACCACTCCTTACTTTTTTGCTTTTCTAATTTGAACAACATTTCTTGCTATTCCATTTCTTACATCAAAAGATAATGTATCTCTTGGGTTTTTTAAATTAGGATCAATTTCCGTTGAAACTTTAATAGTTAAATTAGGATATTTATCAGTTAATTGTTTAAATATTCCTCTTTCTTCATAAGGGACTGATTTAAACAATCCTTTTGTACATTTGTTGCAAACTCCATCTGGGTTTGATTGATGTATATATAGTGTTCCCTTAACATTTTCTGATGTTATCCCTGCTTTATTAACAGCATCCTCAAATTCAGCCATAACACCTTCCTCTGCATGTTTCATAAATTGAATATGACCTCTTCTATTTTCATCATAAGGTGCTTTTATTTCCCGATTTGGAAATACCTCATCTAAATCTGGTAGTCCGGCTTCTTTTCTAACTTGAGGAGATGCCCCTTTAAAGGTATGATTAGCTAATTCATCTATATCAGTCTTACCTACAGCAATAGTATGTCTCTCTGGAACACCCAATTCTTCTCTATATTCATCTAAATCAGATTTGCCTATTTTAATTTCGTTTTTAGGAGTTTCCTTTGAAATATTTCTTTCTTTACTATTTCCTTCCGGGCATCTTTCATACCCACTCGGATCCCAATACCTTACTGGGTTATTAGCACAATAAGCATAAAGATTCAGCCCATCACCTCTATAAACATCTTCCTGAGCAAATCTACCAATCACAGGATTATAAAATCTTGCCCTCAAATAATACTGTCCTGTAATTCCATCAAACTGCTGACCAGTATAAGTTATCCTATTATGAATATTTTCCTTTAAATCAAGGACATTACCAAAAGCATCATAATAATATTCATTTCTAACATTCTGATTCTTATCAGTAATTAATACCGTGCTTCCCTGTTCATCAACAGTATAGAAATATCTATTTAATTTAGAGTCTACTTCGGAATCTGCAATATCAGCCGCAACAACCTCATACCCTCTAGTAAACCTAGAAATCATATTAAAGTCTTTATCAGTCTCAACTAAAGCATTGTCCTTATGGAAAATAAATTTAGTTAACTTTTCATTTTCCTCAATCTCAGCCCTTAATCCTTCAGTATCATATCTGCTGACTAAAGTATTTCCATCTTTAGTTATAGCCTTAACTTGTTGATTAAGAGTATTATATTCAAAGATATTATTTCCAGTTGCTGTTTCCTCTTTTATTGTATTTCCTTGCTTGCCTGATGTCTAGCATTTCTAACGCTCCATACGTCGCGTAAGAACTGCGCGACCCTAGATATACTCAACTAGAGCCTGAAATTCTCAGGCTAAGTTTCGTTATATCATAAGTAAAGTAGTTTGTTCCACTTTTATGGTGAAGTTCTTTTAATTGGTTCCTTACGTTATAAATGTATTTTTCAATGATAGCATTTGTGGTTTGCAATTTTCTTTCCCATCAAAAAACATTTTTCTAGTATAAGAACAGAGCCAATACTTCATCAAATGAAGACATTGACTCTTTTATTAATTATATATTTACTAATTTACATACATACTTTTTCAACTTGTTAAGACATCTAATAGAATATAAATATCCAAGAAACTCTCCTAATTCTAATAACATTATACAAGCTCTATTTTTAAAGCAATATCTCCAAGTTCATTAACTGTCTTTTTTGCTCTGCCAATTGGAACTGAATTAACAAGAGTACATGGTAATTTACTCACTCTATCTAATAATTCCTTTATGGATTGCTCAAGCTCCAAGATTTTTTTTATTTTAATTAAATCACTTTTATTATTTAGAGGTTTAATTAAAACTATATCTACATATTCTAACTTATTACTTTGAGCAATTTTTTTTCCTTTCTTTGAAATGATAAATAATTCATTATTGTATTTTTTATATTCTCTGATATATCTGGTGAATCATTTATTGACTCTAATAGTTGTAAATATCCTTCCTTCAAATAATCCTCTACGTGATTTATCATTCTGTTGAACATAAATAGTGTTTGTCCTGTTGGATTTCTCTTAATAGATTCTACTAACTTAATGGCATACTCTTCTTCATCTAGACTTTCCAAGTAATGCACTAAAGGCCCTGGATTCCCAAAATCACTATCTGGATTCAATTCTATTAGCTTAATAATAGGTTCTATTGTCTCATTTAAATCTTTATGTTTAGATAATTTTTCAACTATATTATATGATTGATTTATGAAATCGTCTTTTTTTACATTTTTATATAACCACTTAATTAATTCTTCTTTTTCCTTTTCCATCTTAATTCACCTCATAAAACTTTTAAAATATACCTAAATCTATAGCATGTTTTACAGCTTTTTTTGCTAATTTTTTAATTTACTTCTCAGGAACATTCAACTGTTCTAATACCCTAATATTCCCTTCAATATGCACTCTTCCAGATACTCCACTTGTAGGAACATTCTCTTTTTGTAATTGATTTACTTGTTTATGTAAATCTTTATCTAATGCAATAACTGGATTATTTTTTGAAGCATCACTAGAAAGTCTATTTTTAGGTAAATCGTTTGGTGCTAAATACTCATCTCTTAAATAAGCATGCTGTAATAATTCATGACCTTCTAAATTATCTCCTTTTACAGATCTGTTTCTAAAATCCTCATAGTTTGTAACTTCGAATTTTTGTATATCTTTTGAGCTGCTTTGAGCAGCACTTCTACTTTTGTTTACACATGACTTTTGGGCATATCCACTAGGATCATAATACCTAACAGGATTATTCCCACAATAAGCATAGAGATTTAACCCATCACCACGATAAATATCTTCCTGAATAAACCTGCCAATTACAGGGTTATAAAATCTAGCTCTTAAATAATACTGTCCTGTAACACCATCAAATTGCTGACCAGTATAAGTTAACCTATTATGGACTTGTTCTTTACTTTCAAGAACATTTCCAAAAGCATCATAATAATACTCATTTCTAACTCGCTGATCCCTATCAGTAATAAATGCTGTGCTGCCTTGCTCATCAATAGTATAATAATATCTATTTAGGTTCTCTTCATAATTCTCACCTAAATCTACAATATCAGCAGCAACAACCTCATACCCTCTAGTAAACCTAGAAATCACACAAAAATCTTTGTCTGTTTCAATCAAAACATTTTCCTTATGGAAAATAAATTTAGTTAACTTTTCATTTTCTTCAATCTCAGCTCTTAATCCTTCTGTATCATATCGACTTACTAAAGTATTTCCATCCTTAGTTATAGCCTTAACCTGCTGATTAAGAGTGTTGTACTCAAAGATGTTATTTCCATTTTGTGTTTCTTCTTTAATTGTATTTTCTTGTTTATCGTAAAATAAAATAGTAGGAGGCCTTAATATAACATCCTACTATTTACAATTCATTATACTTATATATTTCTTTACTTAATTCCTTCACAGAGTTTGTCGTATATTTGTATTGCATTAAGCCCTTCATCTGATAATTCAAATATTAAATCATAAACATCTGTATTTTGTAAATTGAATTTTTCTTCAATAAACATACAATATAACTCTAATTCAAATTGTTTTATCTCATTAAGATTATTTATTAATTTGTCAATCATTTTAATATATCTTTCTTTATTCAGTCCCATTTCTTTTATTTCTTCATAAAGTTTTATTGTATCACTTACATAATCTGGTGCTAAGTCAGAATAAAACAAACTAAATACTTCTTTGTAATCAGTAATAGATTCCAACTCTAGCAATTCAGCACTTTTTTTTTCATCAATACAAAATAAACCTTCCTCATAAATTTTTTTTACTAACTTGTTTAATCTTTCAAAATCCATTTTTTTATCCTTTCTTACCAAAATGATATTTAGTATCTAAAATTGTTTGATGCATTTTCGGAGATACGATAATAAGATTATCTAAATCATAAACACCTCCACCTTTTGCAATTGGTTGCTTATGGTGAATAATATATGAAGAAACTTTACCTACACTACTTGTTTTTGGTGCATGAGGTGCATTACCATTTCCCATTAATGTTTGTCCTGATCTGCCAAATTCATTTGCATATTTTGACTTGCCAATTTCCTCCCATATAGCTGATTGCAGATCTGAAAAATTATTGAATTCTCTACCAACTAGCTTATCTTTTATTTCTTGAGGTATTATTCCTATATCTCCATTTTGATACATCAATTTACTTTGCTCTCTTAATCCTAGTTTATTATTTTGAGTCGCTTCACCTGGAGATGTTCTTAATTCAGTCGCATTAATTTGACGTTTTTTAGGTGCACATGCTGCTAATTGATATCCACTCGGATCCCAATAAACAATAGGATTATTCCCACAATAAGCATAAAGATTTAACCCATCCCCACGATAAATATCTTCCTGAGTAAACCTACCAATCACAGGATTATAGAACCTAGCTCTCAAATAATATTGTCCTGTAATACCATCAAACTGCTGACCAGTATAGGTAATCCTATTATGAACTTGTTCCCTACCTTCAAGAACATTACCAAAAGCATCATAATAATATTCATTTCTAACATTCTGATTCTTATCAGTAATTAATACCGTGCTTCCCTGTTCATCAACAGTATAGAAATATCTATTTAATTTAGAGTCTACTTCGGAATCTACAATATCAGCAGCAACAACCTCATACCCTCTAGTAAACCTAGAAATTACATTGAAGTCCTTATCAACCTCAACCAAAATATTATCCTTATGGAAAATGAATTTAGTTAATTTTTCATTTTCTTCAATCTCAGCTCTTAATCCTTCTGTATCATATCTGCTGACTAAAGTATTTCCATCCTTAGTTATAGCCTTAACCTGCTGATTAAGAGTATTGTACTCAAAGATGTTATTTCCAGTTGAAGTCTCTTCTTTAATTGTATTTCCTTGATTATCATAAGTAAAGTAGTTTATTCCATTTTTATTGTGTATTTCCCTTATTTGATTCTTTACATTATAAACATACTTTTCAGTAATGTCATTTGTGGTCTTCGTTAATCTGTTACCAACCTTATCATAAGTGAAGCTTTCGTATCGATCGTCATAACTAGCTTCTTTAAGTCTGTTCATGGAATCATAGGTGTAGAAATTCTTATGCTTGCTACTTACTTTTTGAAGTCTGTTTCCATTTAAATCATAAGCATAATTATAATCTACTAATACTTCACCATTTGATGTTATTGTTACTAAGCTTTGAACATTGCCATCGCCATCGTAGATATAATCTGTTTTTAGGCCATTTCCTAAGCTTACTGATTTTATATTGTCATTCTTATAATAATCGTAGGTTGCTAGGCTATTTTGATTATCATCCTTAATTTCTTTAACTCTGTTTACTTCATCATAGTTATAGATACTACTTTTTCCGGTGATGTCTTTAATGGTTTTTATATTATTATTTTTATCGTAGGTATATTTTAATAAAGTTTTTCCAGAAGCACTCTTAGACTCAAGCATTCCCTCAATATTATAAGAATACTCATACTGCATATTCCCTGTATATGCACTTCTTAAAGTTCCATCTGGATTGTAGTTGAATCTTTGGCTTATTACTTGTAATTTATTTTTATTTGGGTCTTCTGCTATTTCTATTTTGGAGGTGTTTTGCTCTAGACCTTTTTCTTGTTTTTCTTTTTTCTCTTTTTCCCTTTCAGTAAAGCTTCTTCTTCGATGTCCCTGGCTTAATGGAGTGAATACTGAACCTTCTTCAATTCTTTTTTTAGCTGCTTCTACAGCTTTAATTCTGGCCTCTTCTATGGCTTTTATTCTATCTTCCTCAGCCTTCTTGGCTTCTAAGGCTATAGCTTCTTCATCAACTTGATAAGCCTTTACTGAAACTATATTTCTATCTAGGTTATAACTTCTATCTACATGATTTTTATTCCTATCAATGTGTTTTGTTAAGTTACCTTCATTATCATAATAGAAATGTTCACTATTTCCTTCCTGATCTCTTATTTCGCACACTTGTCCTAAGCTGTTATAAATATATTCTATTGTGTTGCCATTAGCATCTGTTGTACTAGTTATATTTCCTGCATAGTCATAAGTATATTTCTCAACTCCGCCTTCTGGTGTTGTTATTTGAATTATTCTTCCCCAATCATCTAGCACATAGCTTGTTTCATTTCCATTACCATCAGTTATTCCTGTAATGTTTCCTCTTACATCATATTTATAACTTTGAGCTGCTTTGTTTTCTTTTCTTGAGTTTGGAGTAATAACCTCTTTTATTTGTCCAAGGAGAGTATAAGTGTATTCTACCTTATTATTTTCCCCATCTACTCTAGTTTTAAGATTTCCTTTAGGATCATAAGTATTTTTAGTTATGGTTTCTCCTAAAGCATTTTTTACTTCAACAACTTGTCCTTTTACGTTATAAGTATAAGTTGTTCCAACTCCATCATCTGCGCCTTCATCATATTGCTCTGGAAGTACTTGTTTTATTATCCTGTCATTTTTATCATAGAATAACCTTGTTGTATTTCCCAAGAAGTTTATAAAATGTGTAAGCCTGTTCTGTGCATCATAAACATAAGTTTTCTGCTTCTTATCTTCCCTAAAATCTAATCTGCCAAACAGCCTCTCATTTTCTTTTTTCTTTTCATATCTCTCGGACCAATGGACTCTATAATCATTTTCACTTATATATTTGCTGCTTATAAGCTTTGCTTCTTCTCCAGAATATTCACTTATGCTTGTTATATTATTAGCTTTATCATACTTATAAACATAGCTTCTGAAGATTCCATTAGTTTCATCTTTTTCATGCTGCTCTATTAGTCTATCTGCTTTATCATAAACTCTTCCAATTTCAAAGCCTTTAGGAGTTACTATTTTTGTTATATTTCCGTTTTTATCATATTCGTAATTAGTTATTGCCCAAACATTTTTTCCTTTTGCTTCTAGGGATACAAATATTCCATTTATTTCTTCTTTCTTCTGTATTAGGTTTCCAACCTTATCATAAATATAATGAATTGCTTTTGCAGTTCCATCATTAATTTTAAAACTTTCAAAAATTTTATTATTTAGACAGTCATATTTGTATCTTACTTTTGCTCCATACTTATCCTTAACTTCAACAAGCCTGTTTTCTTCATCGTATTCAAAGTAAATTTCATGATAATTGTTACAGATGCCTTTTTCAGATACAGCTCCTGTTCCATGCTTTTCTAATGTTTTATTGCTGTTTTTATCATAAATATAACAGGTCAAATTATATTTAATGTTTCCATAGAAATCTTTTTCTACTGGAACTCTTTTTTCGATTAAGTTTCCTAGTAAATCATATTTAAAAAGAGTAGCATTTCCTTCATTATCTATTTCTTTTATTATGTTTCCATGAAGGTCATATTCAAAAGTCTTCTCTACAATTCCTTCTTCATTTATTATAGAATTTAACCTGTTCATTGAATCATAAGTATAGCTGTAACCTAAGCCGTCATCTGTTTCTTCCTGGTAATATTCTGGACTTATATGCTTTATTACATTTCCATTTGCATCATAGAAAAATCTTTCAATTCCCCCATCTGGATAAATAGTTTTTATTTTTCTATTATCCTTATCATAAACATATTCTACTCCAATTCCATCATAAGTTTCATCACTATAGTAATTTGGATTTATTTCTTTTATTATATTTCCTTCGCTGTCTCTAATACTCTTTTCAACAATTCCAAGAGGGTTTTTTATGCTTATAAGTCTATCCATATGATCATAGGTATATCTATAGCCTTCCTCTGAAATACTTCCATCAGAGCAGGCATTTGGTGTATAGAGGCTTATTAGATTTCCCATGTTATCATAATTTTTAATTGTTATATTTCCATTGGCATCTTTTATTTTTGCAACGAAATTCAAATGATTATATGCAAATTCTATTACTCCATAATCTGTTTTTATTTCAGTGTTTCTGCCTACTTTATCATAAGTATATTCATAAATATAATTACTGCTTGTAATTACTCTTACAGGATCCTTTCCTTTCTTTCCTTCTAAGTCGCTGATGTTTTCATATTCATATTTTAATGTGTTTTTATTACCATCAGTTTTGCTTAAAATTCTTCCATGGGAATCATATGTGTAACTTTCAGTTTTCCAATTTCCAACTGAAATCTTTGTTTTCGTATTCTTTAAATTATCTGAGCTATCATAATCATAGATAATTTCTTTTCCTTCATTATCTGTTTCTTTAATTAAGTTCCCTTTTTCATCGTATGTGTATTCTGTAATTAGCCCATTTGGCATGGCTTCCTTAAGCAAATTACCAAACTCATCATAAACCTTGTGGGTTTCAGAGCCATTTCTATCTTTTATATAAACCTTGTTTTGATAAGCATCATATTTGTATTCTTCTGTAGTTCCATCTTCAAAGAATAAATGTGTTATTAATCCATCTTTATTAAACCTTGTTTTTTCTGTTCTTTGACTCTTTGTATAATAAAAAGTCACTTCTTTTTCTGAATCGTCATAAGTTATTTTACAGGAATCATCATTTGGGAAGTCTTGACGTATTGCCCTTCCTTTTTTATCAAAGAAGTTTTTAGTATAAGTGTTTCCATTTTGATCTGTTATACTGCTTATATATCCTTTTTCATCATAAGTATACCTTGTTATTCCTTTGTCTACATGAATAACATCTGTTAAATAATTTCCTGCATACTTGTATTGAACAGTCCTGTCCAAATCATCCTTTATTTCAATTACTTTTTCATCTTTATAGGTGAAAAATAATTTATAATTTGAGAAGGTGGTTATTGTTTCAATGTTTTCTCTAATATAGGTTACTGAAAGCTTATTGTTATTTTTATCAGTAATATCAATTAGTTTACCTAATTTGTTATATCTATAAACTTTTTTCTCTGTAGAAACTTTAAATATCCAATAACCTTCCTTATTTACTAATGAATAAATTTTTGCCCCGCCTTTATCATTTATCCATTCATCATTAATTTGATCAAAGGTTTCAATATGACCATCGCTGCAAAGTACATTTATTTTCTCCTCATGAAATTCCAAACAAGTTTCAAAACTAGCTGTCCAGCCACTACCAAGTAATCCTACCCTGCTATTTACTGATTCATATTTTCTTTCTATTTTGAACTCCTCAGTGATATCTGGAAGAACCATATCAGTTGCTGGAATATATAGACTTCCTGTTGCTCCATCTACAGGGTCAGAGAAACATAGTTTATTTCCAATATATTTTTTTATAAAAGTGCCTGTAAAGTTTGCATCCCCAGTAGTAGCTAATTGACTGCCCATATCTAAAGCTACATCTGAAGCTAGTCTAATTTTTCCCAAAGTTTTACAGGAAAGCTTTTCTGCTGCCTCTAATTTCTTAAATTTATTCATTACACCTATATTTACATTTGACATTGACGCGGACATAATTGCTGACTCTATATAATCTGAAAGATTTCCATCTATTTTTCCATCGTCAGCATAATCAGCTATTAAGTTAATTGCAACATCTCCACCTGCATCAGATCCCATTTTTAGTAATACTTCTGTAGCTGTTCCACCTGTACCTATAGCTACTACTACACTTGATATAAGCACTGATCCATACTTTACAATATTATATAAGGTTTCATTTCCACCACATACAGTATCCCGCATAAAATTATAGGATTTCGAATAATCTCCACTCCGGGCCTTAGTATAATTAGAGCTGCCTTCTGCTAATTCTGACCCGCCTACTAATGCGGCAGTGACACCGACTCCTATAGCTGCTAAAGCTAAACCTCCTGTAAAAACTGTTGCTGCAACCACTACTGCTGCAACACCTATGGCTAATGCTATTGCTCCAAAGCCCATCTTTTGCTTAGCAGCATCAATCTTTTGTTCCTCCATAGCTTTTGCCTGATCATTTATTTTCTCTATTTGTTCTGCATCCCCATCATTTCTATGAGCTATTTCATCAGGCAGCTCTGCAGGATCTTTTATGGTCCCTTCATACTTAATTGTAGCTGCTTTTAGAAAGGTTTCATCTACCATTTGAACTCCAATTGAACCTTTAGCCACTTCTATTTTACTTTTAGCTGAAAGCTGTATATTTTGAGGTCTTAAGGGAGGAGAATCTCCTTCAGCCTCTCTCATTCCAAGCTGTAAATTTTCACTAGCAGTAAAATTTATATTTTGACCTACAAGAGAAACATTCCCGCTTTGAGCTAAGGTTAGACATACAGTTCTGCTATCATCTGCTACAAAGCTCATATCACTTGGAGTCAACTTCATTTCACTTCCTGTGGTATTTGAAAAGGACTTATCATCTGGATTTTGTGTTCTTCCTGCATATTTTGCCTCTGAACCTTGTGCTCTTACTGCATGGACTGCAATTGCATCTTTTTCGTCATTAGTTGGAAAATATATATGTACCTTACTTTCCTTTTCTGGCATACAATACCACGCACTGCTTTCTATGGCATAGGTAAAGTATTTCTGATTTTCATATACTTCATACTCTGGGTCTATTTCAAAGTGTACACTCATAGTATTTCCTTTTACATCTTTGACTGTAGCAGGTATACTCATTCCAAAAATATTATGATTTACTTTATAGGTACTTCTAAGACCTCTTTGAATTCCCAATGTATATATTGTTCTAATTTCTTCCTTATAAACTTCCGTATGAATTTTTTCTACTACACATTTTACTTTATTAAAGGTTACTTGCTCACCAAGCTTTAATTTCTTTGAACTCACAATATCCCAGGTTGTATATTCCTGAAGGTAATTATCTTCAATGCCTAGAGCTTCACGCTTATTAAAGTTATCAATATCTTTTACAACTTCATAATCTTCTAAATCTATTTCCTTTTGGTTATCAATTTTAGGTATTCCAAAGTGAAATCTTCCATATTCTTCTGTACATTCTGAAAGTAACACTCCATTAAAATGACTTGCAATTCTCTTTAAAAACTCCCATTCTGTTTCTTCGTATTGGAGTATAAATTCCCCTATATTTTGTCCATTTGTTAGATTATCAGTAAAAGCCTTATTACTATATGGTTTTAAAACCATTTGAATAACTTCTTGGTAAGTCATATCTAAATTGCAGAAGGTTCTGCTGTTTTTCTTTATATCAAAATCCTTTGTATAAGAAATACACTGAATTTTCATAATATGAAGTTCGCCCTCATAGGACATGATAACGCTATTAATTTTTCCTACAAATAATTTCATTTCTTCATTAGTATCTTCATCAATCCTAATTACAGTTACTTTTTCTTCACTAACATTTTTGTTTATACATTCAAATATTTTTCCTTCTTCTATTAATAGCTTTAATTCTAGAGCAGCGTGATCATTAATATGCTCAATTATATTAATATCTTCCACTTGAATGGCATCATAGGGAGTTTCAATTTTTAAACCTTTATATGTTAGTACCATGTAATTCCTCCTTTTCTCTTACTAAATTTTAAATAAAATTCTTATTCCTTTTGACCGCTTGTATATAAGGTGATTTGTCCTCCATATGAGCAGTGAAGTGTACACTTTCCAAGTAATGCTGGCTTTCCATCTACAAGAACATCTTCTTTTCCATCTATCCAATCGGTAGCTATTTGCGGATCACATACTCCTACACATTGTGCTAATAAATCTTTTCCCACTTCTTCAGATGGTTTTTTAGAAAAGAAATCCATAACTTTTTCTGTAAAACTTTTAGGCCTGTTATTAACTTCCTCAATTATTTTTTTAGCTGCTGCCTGCACACTGGGATTACCAGGACTATTACATATTCCAAAGCTTCTTACATTTATATTTGGCTTACTATCCCCCACATTTAGCTGTGCAATTCCATGTATAAATTCTCCATGACTTACAGGAACAACAACATAACTTTCATGAAGTGCGCAAGTACATACAATAGCTGCCGTATGTACAATATAGCTTTTTTTAAGTTGTTTTAGCCTTTCCTTTTCTGCTTCCTTAGCTTTTTCTTCTTCTTCTGCCTTCCTCTTTGCTTCTGCCTGCTTTTCTTCTTCTGCTCTCTTTTCTTCAGCTTTTTTTGCTGCTTTCTCCTGAGGAGATAACTTAAGCCAATCTATTTCATTGTCAAAATCTCTTTTAAGAAAACCGCCAACCCTTTCTGCCATTGAAGCTGTTTGCTTTACTGTATTTACTGTATCACTTACCCCTTTTTCAGCCTCATTTATTGCCGTTCCAGCTATAACTCCATATTTCTCTTCATTTTCACTTGCCATGCTATTCCACCTCTACCTCCTCAAATTTAACTCCAACAAATAAATCTCTCTTTAACATACTTTCAACTACATCTAAGGAAACTATAAAATAGTAATCTACACCTGCTTTTATTTGAAATATATTGTAATCTCCTATTTTCTCAGAATCTAAAACTATCTTATCTACCCATCCATTTTTAAAGTAGGTAGTCTTATTACTTAATACCTCTAATATCTCAGGAAGAACTAATCTATATACTTTTTGTGTTTTGAGCTTTAAATTTGAAAATACAGCAATTTTATAAATTATTGTATTTTCATATAGCTTAAAAATTTTATGAAGTTCATCTGAAACAAGTAAAACTGGTGCTTGAATAAGATCAGGATAAATACTATTCTCATTTCCTTTTACAAGAACATTTGTAGAATCCTTATATTTATCTTCATCCTCCTTTAATAAAGTCATCTTCTGACTATTATTAAAGCCTTCTATTTCAATTGCATTTTCAAGATTTCTATCCTGCTTTAAAATAAAGTACTTCATTATTCCTTCCCCCCGTCTATATATAGAGTTCTCACGGAAACTCTATAGAGTCTGTGATTACTCTATTTTACTAATTTGATTTTTTCTTGATTCCCCCAATTTTTTTGAATAAAATACTTGACAAATGTATAAAAATTTGCAGCCATCCT
>JAJXWH010000119.1 GCA_021781745.1 Bacillota bacterium
GGTTGATAGGTCAGAGGTGTAAGTATGGTAACATATTTAGCTGACTGATACTAATAGGTCGAGGGCTTGACCAATAAATATAGTTGTAATACATTAAGGAAACTATGTGCAATTTTGAAAGAATAAAATTTAACCGGTAAGTCCGGAAGATCTCGTGATGATGGCATAGAGGTAACACTCCTTCCCATTCCGAACAGGAAAGTTAAGGTCTATAGCGCCGATGGTACTGCATGGGAGACTGTGTGGCAGAGTAGGACGTTGCGAGGTAAGATTTGCGTGATTAGCTCAGTTGGTAGAGCACCTGACTCTTAATCAGGGTGTCCAGGGTTCGAATCCCTGATGACGCACCAGTAAAAGATTGTTAAAATTATTAACAATCTTTTTTTGTTTTCTAATTAATATTATTTGAATTAAGGAATTATATTTAATTTTTAGATATTATGGCATGAAAAGTATAACTAATTTACTAAATAAGCAAAATATATGTATATTAATTAAATTAATGAAGATATTATTAGCTTGCAATAATACATTTTATAAAAGATAATACTTATTGCAAATATATATTAAATTATTTTAGGAATATAAATAGATTATCGTGAACAAATAAATATAATTAATATACTAAATAGTAATTAAAAGGAGAATTTTGTATGGGTTTAAAAAAGAATAAAGTTGCGATTGTAGGAACAGGTTTAGTGGGATCAAGTACAGCTTTTAGTCTATTAACACAAGGAGTATGCGATGAAATATTGATGATTGATATAAATGAAGAAAAAGCCCTCGGAGAAGTAATGGATTTAAATCATTGTATTGAATATTTAAATAGAAATACTAAGGTTGTTAAGGGTAATTATAATCAATGCGGGGATGTAGATATTGTAGTTATTACAGCAGGCGCGCCGCCTAAATCAGGTCAAACAAGAATTGATACATTAGAATTATCAGCTAAGATAGCAGAGTCTATTGTAAATCCAATAATGAAAAGTGGATTTAAAGGGCACTTTATTGTGATTTCCAATCCTGTGGATATGATTGCATACCATGTTTATAAAATATCTGGTTTGCCTAAAAGCCATGTTATAGGAACTGGAACTTCAGTTGATTCAGCTAGATTAAAGAATTTTATCGGTGAGTTATTAAATGTTGATCCGAGAAGTGTTCAAGGTTACTCAATGGGTGAACATGGGGATTCTCAGATTGTACCCTGGTCTCATGTTACAGTTGGGGGAAAATCATTTTATGAAATACTGAAAGATAATAAAGATAGAGTTGGAGAAGTAGATTTAGACAGATTAGTTTTAGAAACAGCTAAAGCTGGTTGGGAAGTGTATAATAGAAAGGGAACAACGTACTATGGTATAGCAACCGCTACTGTTGGAATAATAAAGGCAATTATAAATGATGAAAATAAAATAATGCCGGTATCTACGCTATTAGAAGGTGAATATGGAGAAAATGATGTTTTTGGAGGAGTGCCAGCTGTTTTGAATGCAGATGGGGTTAAGGAAGTTGTCGAGATACACATGACAGAAAATGAACTGGTAAAGTTTAAGAAGTCGCTAGAATTAATCAGAAAATATACTCAAAAAATAAAATAATTTTATTTTCTAAATAAGTGTTGACATAATCAGTAGTAATGCGTATAATAATATCTTGTTGAGACAAGTTTTCGACATTATTGTATAAAATATTAAAGTTTTCTTATATTGCGATTATTTAAAAGTCATATTAGATATAGTATAAGAAAAAGGAATATAAATCACTAAAGTGATTTGCATAAATTTGTCTAACTAAATGATGGATTTAAAGACTCACTTAATCTCGTGATGATGGCATAGAGGTAACACTCCTTCCCATTCCGAACAGGAAAGTTAAGGTCTATAGCGCCGATGGTACTGCATGGGAGACTGTGTGGCAGAGTAGGACGTTGCGAGATAAATATGGTTCACTAGCTCAGTCGGTAGAGCACATGACTTTTAATCATGGTGTCCCGGGTTCGATTCCCGGGTGAGCCACCAATAACTTTTATAAAGTAATTATTGTTGAAAACTTGCTTAGTATTATTTATATAAAAGAGCTTTTACTTTGGGTAAAAGCTCTTTTTAATTTAATAATCAAAAATTTTCTATTAAATTGAAGTAAGACTATGTTTTAGTAATGATGTTAGAGTCTATTACATTACTTCTTAAGAAAGTTAATATTGTGTAAGATGTCATCTTTTATAAATAATAAAAATTTCTTTAATGTTTGATAATCATCTTTAAGAGAGGTATCCTCGCCAGAAGATAAATATCCATTATTAAACATTGTAAGTGCAAAAAATAATATACCTAAATTAATATATAAATCTTTCGTATCTGCAATGAATAAATTACTTATACCAATGAAATCTAAACTTCCTCCATAAAACAGTTTATCAATAAGCGAACAAATTGCGCCACAACTTACAAAAACAAAGCACATATCAGCCCAAAAGTCTTTATTCCCTTTATACAAATAGTATCTATACACTTCAATGAAAACAAAAATAGCAAGTATATTTAAAGTAATTAGAATGGGAAAACTAACAGATGTACCAAATCTTGCGTTTAACCAAGAGCCTTCGGTATTAATTATAGGTCTAAAATACAGCATATTATTAATTATGGGGAAATCATTATTAAACCATAATAACTTTATTGAAATTTTTATTCCTTGATCAAGTAAAAGAAAGAATGAAAATATAACTAATAATGTATTAAATTTAAATCCGGCTTCATATCTAATTCCTAAAGTGTAAGTAAATAAACCGACTAATGCAAATAATAAAATTAGTACTATGTTAAAGAAAATTGTTTGAGAGTCATTTATTCTCCCCGTAACAAACTCAAATAAGATATATAGAGTCCACATTATGGGAAGAACACTTATGGTCAACACTTTTTTATTTTTCATATAAGCACCTCCAATTGTGATAATATTAACCTATATTAAAGTTTAACATAAGCAGTAAAAAAATTCACTACTATTAAATGAAGTGAGTTTAGGTTAATATAGAAATAAAGATAATATACATACATCATTAATTTATTAGTGAAATGCATGCAATGAAAATAGGCTAAGGGATAAAAGATTATTATGAAACTATGAGAAAGAAGGTATAAGTTATGTTGACAATTTTAGCAGTATCAGATTCTATAGGAGAAACTGCACATCAAGTTGCAGTTGCAGCAGCTAGCCAGTTTACAGAAAAAGTGGATGTTAAAAGAATTCCATATGTAAAAGGGTTAGAAGATGTTGAAGATGTGATGAACGTTGCAGCTGAGTGTGAAAATGTAATAATAGTATCTACAATAATAACTGTTAATGTAAGGGAACATCTAACACAAAAAGCAATGGAAAAGAACATATCAGTTATGAATGTATTAGGGCCAATAATTAATGTGGCATCTAGTATATTAAAAACGCATCCTACATATAACCCTGGTGCTATGAGACAAACAGATGAAGTATATTTCAAAAGAATAGAAGCAATGGAATTTGCGATGCAATATGATGATAGTAAAGATTATCGAGGGTTAAAAAACGCAGATGTTGTATTAATTGGCCTTTCAAGAACTTCAAAGACACCATTATGTATGTATTTAGCTAATAAAGGCATAAAAGCTATAAACATTCCACTAATGCCAGAGGTGGGGGTCCCTGATGAAATATACGAAATTGATAAAAAGAAAGTATTTGGACTTACTATAAATCCACTTAGATTAATTGAAATTAGAAAGAAGAGATTGGATAAATTTCATAGAATTACATCTGATATTGAATATGCTGGAGATGCTAGGGTATTAGAAGAGCTTGACTTTGCAGATAAAATAATGAGAAAAATAGGATGTAAAACTATAGATGTTACTGAAAGAGCAATTGAAGATACTGCATTAATCATTTTAGAAAAAATAGGGTACAACAATAAAAAATAATAGAATAAATATTTTAAAATGCTATATGTAAATTTTTGCAGGCAGTTAAGCAAGTTTGTTTAGTAATATAATGCTGATAGAACTTGCTTTAATTATGTAGGAATTAATATACTAATCCTAGTGTATCTATAATAGTATAGTGAAGTAATTTGTATAAAAAAGTACAATGGCTAATATAAATAGTTCTAATGGCATTTAATACAATAATAATGGAGTAATCATATATGTTAAGATAAAAAACGTCGCTAAGAGACATATACATCTTGAAAGAACCAATAAAGAGCTTTTAATTAAAGACTTTAAAAGATTTAAAAAAAGGTGTTGACATGGTCGAAATCAGGTGATATACTAAGAAAGTCGCTTGAGGGTGACGAAAAATCAAAACAAATTACAACAGTAGTTGTAAGAAAGAAAATGGTCTTTGAAAATTGAACAGAATATAATAAATACATTTAAGTAAACCAGCAATTCTTTATTTTGAGTAAGCTAAGATTAAACTTTTTCCAATATGGATAAGTTCAACTAAAATT
>JAJXWH010000077.1 GCA_021781745.1 Bacillota bacterium
TTCGGTGTTTTTATTTTTAAGCAAAAATATTTTACCACAAAATAGGAG
Organism: Bacillota bacterium; assembly: GCA_021781745.1. Taxonomy (GTDB): domain Bacteria; phylum Bacillota; class Clostridia; order Clostridiales; family Clostridiaceae; genus Clostridium. The sequence goes on from JAJXWH010000077.1 coordinate 49, forward strand.
CAAAATCCCTTTTTATTTTTTTAAAACATAGAAACTAGCAATATCAATGATTTTCTGTTTCACTTGCCGAATTCAAGATTAAATTATGCAACTAACTAGATTATATATAAAAAATTATAATAAATTTAGTGATAACCTTTAATGTATATTATCTTCTTGAATAAAATAATAAGACTTTCTATATAAAACCACAAATTTATGAAGGGTGGAAAAATAAGTTTGAAAAATGATATAAGTAAACGCAAAAAAATTGATTATGGTGTTTGAGTAGATTTATATATTTACCATAATGGTAGAAAATTAATATCAACGTCTACTATTCATAAAAAATTCGTTTGCGGGTATGAATTAGAAGCTACATTATCTAAGTGGAATGTTGGGATAACTGTATTTATAAAAACAAAATAACAAAATAAAAAAATTAGAAAAATGCAAGTTTCAAAAAACTTCATGGAAAAGTGTGAAATATTCTATAGGAATATTTCAAATGAATTTACAACTAAGTTGAGAGTGAACAAATATATCAAGTTTAAGGAGTATTTAGGAATTTATAAAATCACTATAAATTTAAATCTACTGCCTAGTTATGTAGTTAAAAAAAACTATTTCAGTATGCCTAAAATTCAAAAATTTTTAGATAATTGATACAATATTTCAGATATCTTCTTTTAAATCGAAAAGGAGTATTACTTCTAATAAAAAATTTAATTATTTAGCGAAAGCCTGTATTGGGGCTGATAGTATTAACCATTACCTTAGGATAAGAGTTGGCGTCGTGAGATGGAGTCTGAAGGAAGCCAGCGGCAAAGCTTCTGTCTGAGGTACACGAATCATATTTAGGTCCAATTATTAAGAAGGATTTACCGTGAAAAGTATAGTACCACAACTATACGAGACAGAAAGAAAAAATGTATCATATAGATAAGATGAATAAGTGCTATTACGTGCTGAAGCTTGATATACGTACCAAAGGGTTTAAATTCTGGGATGTAACCTATATTGTTACATGTGGGTAAATTGGATAAAGAACTTAGATAAGAGGCCATAAATTTTGAAGAAGACTACGACTTTGTATATGAAAGTAATAGAAGAAGATTGGCGTTAAGCAAAGAGAACTTGTTAAATTAGTAATTAAGTATATACAAAGCATCTGAATATGCCGATACAGAAAGGTCTATTGGAGAATTTTTAAAAGTTATAACTAAGTAATTCCTTAAATAAACAATATCTATAATAACTCGAAATTGTTAGTCTAATGCAAACATATCAAATAGAGATTATAATAAAATAATTATCTAAAAATGATGTGAATAAAATATAAAGATTCAACAATAATTAGTTGATTCTAAAAAGTAATTATATATAATTGGTTTGAATTAGAGTGTATTTTATCATTAGTAAGAAATATATCGATCTAATTTTTATGTATAAAATTGTCATATAACTTCGAATAAGTTCGTGTAATAATTTATAAAACATTACGATAGTAAGTAAAAGTTGTTTCACGTGAAACAATTTCAAAGCAATACAAGACAATAAAAATTCAGAACAATGAAAATCCATTTTTAATTATACATAGTATTAGTGAATAATAAAAACTATGTGAGTATAAATAAGCATATTATCTAAAAAATAGTTATTAACACAAGAAATTTTATTAACAATTATTCACACCATTTACATAGTGTGGTGTTCACAAATACCTTTATTCATGCTCTTTAAAATAAAATAATATATTCCTTTTGAAATCGAATCTGCTAAATTCATCACAGTATTTAACCTTGTATTTTGTAACACTAAGAAATCAAAATTTCCTGATATATTAACAATGCCAGTTATACTCATTTCTCCAACAGGAGGAAGTTTTTTATTCAGCGCTAAACCTGGAATAAGAGGTTTTTTTTGAATAAATACTTTTCCAATATTATCTAAGGTGCCTAAGCATGAATCGATAGCAATTATATATGGATTTTGAAAAGTCGATTTGATTTCATCTAATATGCTTACTATATTTTTTGCATGAACTGGGTTTTCAAGCGTGCCGAAAATAAAGATATTATTTTTTGAAAAATATTTTAATTTATGCCCAACTAAGGGTCCAAGAGAATCACCTGTTGATCTATCACTACCAATACAAAGAAAAATAATTGGTCTATTTTCTTTAAGTACTGGTTGAAGTTCAATAAATAAGTAATTTTTAATTTTTATATAAGAAGTAAGAGAACCAGAGTTTACAGAAAAATTCTCACACATGAAAAGACCTCCTTTTATTAGATTTATATCCAACAAAAAAAGGTTTTATTCATGGTTTTATAATTAAAAACAATAAAAAAATTATATATTAAAATATTTAATTCCAATTAAGTATTTCTACTAGGAAGAATTTTATTTAAAATATTAAGAGCATAGTCAATTTCTTTCTTTGATGTAAAGTAGCTAATACTTAATCTAACAGTTCCGGTTGGATAAGTGTCTATACTTTTATGGGCTAATGGAGCACAATGCAAACCAGACCTAGTTTTAATTCCATAACTATCTAACAGGTAACTTAATTCAGAGGGATCTAATAAATTAGCATTTATAGAGAGACATGTTGTTAACATCTTACCAGAAATATCTCCATAAACAGTTATACCACTAATATTTAGTAATCCTTCAAGTAAATAATTAATTAAGTAACTATTATGTTCATATATTTGATCCAAGCCTACGGAATTTATATACTTGATTGCTTCACTTAATCCAATGATGCCAGGAAGATTATGAGTTCCAGACTCAAATTTATCTGGTAAAAAGTCGGGCTGTTGTAATGATGAAGAAATACTTCCGGTGCCGCCGTGAAGTAAACTATAACATGAATCATTAAACTTTGAATCTAATATAAAACCTCCGATACCTTGTGGACCTAATAAACTCTTATGCCCAGTAAAGGCTATTGCATTAGCTTTAATCTTCTTCATATTAATATCTAAGACACCTGCACTTTGCGCAGAGTCAATAATAAAAAAAACACCATAATTATTGCATATTTCTCCTATACTATATATATCTTGAATTGATCCTGTGACATTTGATGCTTGAGTAATTACGACTAATTTTGTTTTTTCTGTAATTTTGCTTTTCAAATCATTTATATCAATGAAACCTTGAGAATTTGCTTTAAGTATATCTAATTTGATATTTAAAGCTTCTTTACAAAAGTAAAGTGGCCTGATTACAGAATTATGTTCCATTGAAGACGTAATTACATGATCCCCATATTTCAATATACCTTTAATAAGAATGTTTAAAGAAGTAGTAATATTACTGGTAAAAATAACATTACTAGGGGAGTTAAAACCAAAAAAATTGCAAATAGTTTCTCGAGCATCATATAAGTATCGATTACTTTGAAGTGCATTATTATAATTACCCCTACCTGCATTTCCGCCAACATTAAGCATATAGTTATACATAGCATCTATAACTTGTTTTGGTTTAGGAAATGTAGTTGATGAATTATCTAAGTATACTTCCATTGCTCACCTCTAAAAAATAAATTTATATATTCCCCAAATAATAAATATTATACCAAGTGCAAGGAGAAAATAGTCTAAAATCTTTGATGTATTATTAGTAAAATTAGGATTTAACTTTTTAAAACCTTTACTTACTAATATATTAAGAAAGCAGAACCAGGTTATACTTCCAACAATCATAGATGAAATTGAAAAAAAGAAAAATGTTCTTCCATGATGCCTCCACACATTGAATATTGTACCACTAAGAGCAATCCATAATGATGGAGTGGTTGGATTTAAGAATGTTATCAGAAAGCCGGTTAAAAATCCACTGGAAGCATATTTAGAAAGTGATATATCAAGTTTAGAATTTGAATTTTTTGCTCTTGATGATATTTTATTAGATAATATTAAGACAAATCCAGATACTATCCAAAATAGGCTATGAAACTTAGGATTCTTGGTTAATATAGTAAACAGCCCTAGATTTATGATTATTATATATGTAATATCAGCAGATACTGCACCAAGAGAAACTTTAAAACCTTCTCTAAAACCTTTTGAAATTGAACGGCTAACTGATTCAAGGCCAGAAGGTCCTAAAGGAATAGAGGCAATAAAGCCTGTAGAAAAACCTATTAATATAGCTTTTAATATATTAAATAATGAAATCATCATATTCTCCTTTAATTAGCATTTGTATATAATTATAAAATAAAAAGAATTATTTTTCACTAAATTTAAGAAGTTTTTATTATAAATATATTCTGTCTTTATAAAGTATAAAAAATATATATAATATTAATTATAACAAAAGAAGTATAGGAAGGCGGTGAAAATATGAATTACTATATTCTAGTATTTAAAAATACGTATGATGCAATGGCAGCTGAGAAGAAATTAAAGGAATTAAATTGTAAATTTAAAATAATGCCTACACCTACATCTATAACAATGAGTTGCGGAATATGTGTAAGAATTGATGAAAAAGAGGAAATAGATAATCTAATGAATAATAACTTAATAGAATATAAAAATGCATATGTTAAAAACAGTGAAGGTTATTTGTTAATTGAAAGATAGAAGGGAGATTTATATTTGCATTATAATTATTTAGTAAATTTGCAAGACGATTTTCAGCAATATATAGAAGAAAATATACATCTAGGTTTAATTATAATTAATGTAATAAAAATCATTATAATATTAATTGTAATGTACTTTTTTATAAAGGTTGGAAATCACTTGATAAAAAAATTTGTTGAAAGACAAATAAAAAGTAACGCTATGCTTTCATTAGACACACAAAGAGCAAAAACACTAGGTGAGGTGTTAAAAAGTGTTTTAAAATATTCAGTTTATTTTATGGGAATAGCGATAATAATATCAATAATCTTTGGAGAAATATCATTTACATTTGCAAGTATAGGTGGAATTGCAGTTGGACTTGGAGCTCAAAGCTTAATAAAAGATTTAATTAATGGTTTTTTTATTTTATTTGAAAATCAATTTGGAGTTGGAGATCATGTAACTATAGGAAGCTATAACGGAATAGTAAAAAGCATAGGTATAAGGACTACTGTAATTAATGATTTTAATGGTGATATTCATTCGATTCCAAATGGTTCGATAACCGGGGTAACTAATCATTCCAGGAACCAAATTAAATTTACAGTTGATGTGAATATTTCTCATGAAGAAAATGTTGTAAAAGTAATTGAAATTATTAAATATGTATGCGATGAGTTTAAAAGTAAAAATGAAGAGTATGTATCTGAGTCTTTAGAAATTACTGGGGTTGTAGCCTTAGGAATTTCAAGTGTTACAATAAGAGTAGTTGGAAAAGCTAAACCTCTTATGCAATGGAAAATGGAGAATGAACTTAGGATGGCAATAAAATTAGAGTTAGATAAGAATAATATAGAAATGCCAACAGTTTAGAACTAGTTTAAGTAATCAAATGTAGAAAAGGGTGATAATAATATGGTAGAAAGTTTTAGTCTAGGAGATATAGTGGAAATGAAAAAACAACATCCATGTGGATCAAATCAGTTTGAAATAATTAGAGTGGGTGCAGATATAAAAATAAAATGTACTGGCTGTGGAAGAATAGTAATGATTACTAGGGGAAAGTTTAAAAAAGAAGCAAAAAAAATAGTAGTTATTGCAGAAAGTTAATAAAATTACTTGATTCTCATCCAATTAGATGATATAATCATTTATTGTAATCCCTGCTATGCAATGCATAGCCGTTAGTCCGAGGGGAGGAGGTGAAATTAATGAGAAAGTACGAAACTATATTTATATTAAGCCCATCATTCGATGAAGAAACAGTTAAAGCTAACATCGAAAAGTTTAAGGGTGTTATAGAAAATGGTGGAGGAACAGTAGATAACGTTGATTTCTGGGGTAAGAGAAAACTTGCTTATGAAATTAAAAAAGTTGGTGAAGGTTACTATACTTTAGTTAACTTTACTGCTAATCCTGAATTACCAAGAGAATTAGATAGAATATTCAGAATTACTGATGGTGTTATCAGACATATCATTGTTAGCGAACAAGTATAAGGTGGTGTTGTAAATGAATAAAGTAGTTCTAATTGGAAGATTAACAAAAGATCCAGAACTAAGATTTACTCCAGGAAGTGGAGCAGCAGTAACAACCTTAACATTAGCAGTTGATAAATATAACACAAAAACTGGTCAAAGAGAAGCTGATTTTGTGCCTGTAGTAGTATGGGGCAAACAAGCTGAAAGTACTGCTAATTACATGAGTAAAGGTAGCCAAATGGCTATTAGTGGTAGAATTCAAACCAGAAGTTATGACGCAAAAGATGGTACTAAAAGATATGTAACAGAAGTAGTTGCTACTGAGGTTCAATTCTTAAGTAAAGGAAATGCGTCAGGAAATGCTGGAGCTAGTTTTGGTAACAGCAATGAATATTCAATGCCAATGAATGACGCATTCAATGGTGGAGGTTTTGAAGAGGATATAACTCCAGTTGATGACGGAGATATGCCTTTCTAATTTTTGAGTAAGGAGGGAATAAGATGAGCAGAGAAGAAGGTAACAATAATAGAAGACCAGGCGGTAAAATGAGAAGATCTAGAAAAAAAGTTTGTGCTTTTTGTGTAGATAAAGCTGAATTTATCGACTATAAAGATATAAATAAGCTTAGAAAATATGTTACAGAAAGAGGAAAGATTCTTCCAAGAAGAATTTCTGGAACTTGTGCTAAGCACCAAAGAGAATTAACAGCTTCAATTAAGAGAGCTAGAAACATAGCATTATTACCATTTACAACAGAATAAAGGTAATAATTATAATCCCCCTGAGAAATCAGGGGGTTTTTAATATAGAAAAATATAGGTAAGAATCATACATTGATACTACATGGAATAATTTAGTAAAAGTTCTAGAAGTCCTTGCAATACTTAAAAAAAAAAATTAAAATAAGAATACAAGGGTTTTGAGAGAGGATGTATGACTATGAAAAAAGATAATTTTAATATAATAACAAACATTAAAATTATAGAAGATTTAAAAGCACAGCTTCTGTGTATAATAGGAGAGTTTTTTAAGCTTTTAACAAAAGGGAATAATATAGCTCGTGATTCAATTTTGGATTGTATTTCAGGCGCTATAAGTATATTGTATATCTTAGGTGAAAAATTAGGGTATTCATTTGTGGATATAGATGATGTCATAAAATCAAAATTAGATTTAGGAATCAGAGCTGAAGATCAAGTTGAAAAAGAAGGTAAAAGCTTAAGTAAATTAAAACGTTATATTACCAACAGAAGAGATTAAATATACCTTAGGAGGCTTTTTATGAATTGGGTAACTATGCTTAAACACTTGCTTAAGCCTGTATTATTTATAACACTAATAATAGTATCATTTAAATATAATTATACAGGAATAGGTATAATCATTCTTATAATTTATTTAATTGATGATTTCTGTCAATTAAATTATTATTGGAAAAAAGAGAATGATCTTAATGAATTTATAAAAAGCATAGACAAGGGGATATCAAATAATGCACTTAAATCTATTTATCCATTAGCATTAATAAAAGAAGATGGGGAACTAGTATGGTGTAATAATCTATTCAAAATTTTAAAACCAAATAGGGAAGATCCGGAAAAAAATATTTTGAGTATAACTAGGGGCTTAAATTTAGATAATATATTGAAGCATGAGGAAAATTCGCACCAAAGGTTAAGTATTAATAATAAGCTGTACGATGTATACGCAAACTTAGTCGAGACAAAAAGCAAAAAGAATTTGTATCTATTATCTTTCAATGACATAACAAAACTTATAGATTATGAAACTACTCAAGAAAGCGTAATGTTAATAGAAGTAGATAATTTTACAGAAGTATTAGATAAAACTGATGAAAATAATAGGCCTCTTCTAGTTGCAGAAATAGAAAGAACAATAAATGCTTATGCGAATAATCTGAAAGCAATGATTAAAAAATATGATACTAATAAATATGTATTATCAATTCAAGATAAGTATATTGATGATGAAATAAAGCAAAAATTCAATATAATAGAAGTAATTTCAAAAATTGATAAAGGGAATTCCATTGAAACGACGTTAAGTATAGGCGTTGGAAAAGGTGGAATGTCTCCATTAGAAAATTATAATAACGCTAGTATAGCTAAAGAATTAGCTTTAGGTAGAGGCGGAGATCAAGTTGTTGTTAAAACTAATAACGATATAAAATTTTTTGGTGGAAATACGAAAGAGATTGAAAAAAGAACTAAGGTAAAAGCCCGTGTCATAGCTAGAGCTTTGAGTGAATTAATTTATGAGAGCAGCAAAGTATATATAATGGGACATAAGAATCCAGATATGGATTGTTTTGGATCAGCAGTTGGGTTAGCAAGTGTTGTTAAACAGCTTGGTAGAAATTGTAGTATTATATTAGGCAATGATAATAATGCAATTGATTATTTTTTGAATAAGTTAAACAAAGAATCAAAGTATGATGATTTATTTATATCTGTAGAAGAAGCAAAAAATGAGTTAGATAGCCAAACATTAGTTATAATTGTCGATGTTCATAATAAAAGTTACATTGCTGATTTAACACTTGTGGAAAAAGCGCAGACAAAAGTCATAATAGATCACCATAGAAGAAGCCCAGATATGATAGAGCATGATATATTAAATTATATAGAAGTATATGCATCCTCTACATCTGAAATGGTTACAGAAATTATTCAGTATATGGTTGATAAGCCAAATTTAACAAGAACAGAAGCAGAAGGATTGCTTGCGGGAATTTTTATGGATACCAAAGGGTTTTCATTCAAAACAGGTGTTAGAACATTTGATGCTGCATCATTTTTGAAATCTTTGGGTGCAGATCCAATTGAAATAAAAAAAATGTTTACCGATGATTTAGATGATTATTTACTTATTGCAGAAACAATAAAGTCAGCAGAAGTAAATGATTGTACTGCAATAGCAATAACGCCTAAAAATATAGATACAGTGATTATAGCAAAAGCTGCAGATGAATTACTAAATATATCAGGGATTTCTGTAAGTTTTGTCTTAGGAGAAATAAATAATGATATATATATTAGTGGAAGATCTGTTGGTGATATAAATGTTCAGGTTGTTTTAGAATCATTAGGCGGAGGAGGACATATGAATATTGCAGGGGTTAAAATATCAAATAAGACAATGGCAGAAGCTGTTGATGAATTAAAAGAAGCAATGAAAAAATACTTAAGGATAGGTGAATAAATATGAAGGTTATTTTATTACAAGATGTTAAAAAAATAGGCAAAAAAGGTGATGTTATTGAAGCGTCTGATGGATATGCAAGAAACTTTTTATTTCCCAAGAAATTAGCCCAGGAAGCTAGTGCTTCAAATATGCATATTTTGAACAATAAAAAAGAAAATGAGAGAAAACAAAAATTAGCTGAACTTGAGGCAGCACAAAAATTAGCTGGAGAATTAAAAGGAAAGGAAATAACAATAAAAGCTAAGACAGGTGAAAATGGTAAGTTGTTTGGAGCTATTACAAGTAAAGATGTAGCAGAATTAATTAAAGAACAACATAAAATTGATGTAGATAAAAAGAAAATTGTTATGGATACAATAAAATTGGCAGGTGGATATGAAATAGAAGTGAAGTTATATCCAGAAGTTAGCACTAAAATGAAGGTGATTATTGTTCCACAGGAATAAGGAGGATTAATTTTGAATTTATATGATGACTCAAGCTTATTACAGGATATTATATCAGGAACTTTATCATTAGATTCACAAATTGAAGCGCTAATTTCTATAACTAAAAATATTCTTGATAAAGGTGCGTTTAGGGCTAGAACAGTTAGATTTAAATTAGATAAATATATACAGTCGTCAAATCCTTGTGATAGAGTTTTTGCGATTAACACTATTCTCGCTGAAGGCAAGGATTTAAAATCAGCACCTAAAAAAGAGGAATTACAACAAGCTATAGATAAAACTGTTAGATTAATTTCAAATGAGCTGGCAAAGAGATATGTTCAAAATAAAATTGAGTCTCAAGTTGAGCAATCAATTATGGAGAAGCAAGAGAAGTACATAGATGAGGTTAGACTTTCAGTAATAAATAAACAAAAAGGCGCTGAAAATAAGAAAACTATAAGTAAATTAAATAATTTAATAGAATTAGATAGCAGGACAACTAGTAAGAATATTATGAGTTTTCTTAGACCTACAAATTTTAGTCAGGTAGTCGGACAAGAGAGAGCAATTAAGTCCTTAATTTCAAAACTTTCATCTCCATATCCACAACATATAATATTATATGGACCACCTGGAGTAGGAAAAACTACAGCTGCACGACTTGCATTAAATGAAGTCAAGAAGCTTTCATTTACTCCATTTGATGATAATTCTAACTTTGTTGAAGTTGATGGTACTACATTAAGATGGGATCCTAGAGAAATTACGAATCCTTTGTTAGGGTCAGTACATGACCCTATATATCAAGGAAGTAAAAGAGATTTGGCCGAAGTTGGAATACCAGAACCTAAGCCGGGATTGGTTACACAGGCACATGGTGGAGTATTATTTATAGATGAGATAGGTGAGCTAGACTCTATGCTTCAAAATAAACTTTTGAAAGTTTTAGAAGATAAGAGAGTTGAATTTTCATCATCATATTATGATCCAGATGATGAAACGATTCCTAAATATATTAAATATCTTTTTGATAATGGTGCACCAGCGGACTTTGTTTTAATTGGAGCAACAACCAAGAGCCCTAGTGATATAAACCCAGCCCTAAGGTCAAGATGCACAGAAGTATATTTTGAGCCACTTTCTTCAAAAGATATTATGCTTATAGTAGAAGATGCTGCCAGAAAACTTAATGTTAGATTGGAAAAAGGTGTTTCTCAAAAAATAAGTAATTATACTTTTGAAGGTAGAAAAGCTGTAAATATATTAACTGATACATATGGATATGCATTACACAGAAGTAAACAATTTATAGATGATTTAGAAATAAAATTATCAGACTTAGATGAAGTAATATCAATTGGGAGATATGTTCCATTTGAAAGGTTAGTAAGTACAAATAAAAGTGAAGTAGGGCATGTTTATGGATTAGGTGTAAGTGGATTTTTAGGCTCTACAATTGAAATTGAGTCGGCTGTTTTCCCTTCAAAGAAAAAGGGGGCAGGTATAGTTAGGTTTAATGACACAGCTGGAACCATGGCTAAGGATTCTGTGTTTAATGCTGCTTCAGTTATTAGGAGCATAACAGATAAAGACATTAAAGATTACGACATTCATGTTAATGTTGTTGGTGGAGGAAAAATTGATGGACCTTCAGCAGGAGTAGCAATTACAATATGTATAATAAGTTCATTATTAAATAAGCCTATAAGGCAAGATATGGCTATTACAGGAGAAATATCTCTTCAGGGAAAGGTTAAACCAGTAGGAGGAATCTTTGAAAAAATATATGGTGCTAGAAGAATGGGTATAAAACTAGTTCTAGTTCCAAAAGACAATGAAAAAGAAATTCCTTTAAATATTGAAGATATAGAAGTTAAAGCTATAGCTTCCATAGCGGAGATTATGGATATCGCTTTTAGTTAATTTAATAAGAAAGTCTCTTAATAAATACGGGAGACTTTTTTTTATGACTAAGAAATGATAAAATTATTATGGTAATCGTACAAATGATAAAGTGTAAAATAATTGTCAATAGATAATTAGATAGGAGGAAAAAGCTTGGATGCATCAGTTATGAGGAGTTTGCCTCAAAGCATAGAAGCGGAACAATCAGTTTTAGGATCTATGATCATAGATAAAAATGCTATTGCTAAAGTACTAGAGAGTTTAGAGGAAGAGGATTTTTATAGAGATGGTCATAAGGTAATATATAGAACTATACTAGAGATGTTTAGAAACGATATAGCAGTGGATTTATTAACTTTATTAGAATATCTAAAGAGTACTGATATGCTTGAAAGAGCTGGAGGGGTAACATATATAACAGAATTAAGTTCTTCTGTGCCAACCACTGCAAATTTAGGTGCATACATAAAAATAGTTTCTGATAAATCTACATTGAGAAAACTTATTAAATCATCTACAACTATTATCGAGGAGAGTTACAATAACCAAAGCAATGTTGAGGATGTTGTAGATAGTGCTGAAAAGAAGATATTTAATATAGCAGAGAAAAGAACATCAAAAGATTTTGAACCACTAAGCGATGTATTGGAAAGAGGATTCGCTCAAATAGAAAAACTTTTTAATAATAAAGGTACTATTACTGGAGTTGGATCTGGATTCACTGATTTAGATGCAAAAACTTCTGGATTTCAAAGTGGTGATATGATACTAATTGCAGCTAGGCCATCTATGGGTAAGACCACATTTGCGTTAAACATAGTAGAACATGTTGCACTAAGAGAGCATAAAAGTGTTGTAGTATTTTCTCTGGAAATGTCTAAAGAACAATTAGCTTATAAATTGCTTTGTTCAGAAGCTAATGTAGATATGTTAAGACTTAGGACAGGAACATTAGAGGATAAAGATTGGGAAAATATTGCTATGGCAGCAGGACCTCTTTCAAAAGCAAAGATTTATATAGATGATACTGCTGGTGTTACTGTAATGGAAATGAGGTCAAAATGTAGAAGACTTAAAATGGAATATGGAATAGATTTAATTGTTATAGACTATTTACAACTTATGTCTGGAGGATCAGGGAGTGATAATAGACAACAAGAAGTATCTGAGATATCCAGATCAATTAAAGCATTAGCAAAAGAGATGGAATGTCCAGTAATAGCATTATCTCAGTTATCTCGTGCTCCTGAACAAAGAGCGGATCACAGACCAATGCTTTCTGATTTAAGAGAATCAGGTTCAATAGAGCAGGATGCGGATATAGTTATGTTCTTGTATAGAGATGAGTATTACAATAAGGAAACTGAGGATAAAAATATTGGCGAATGCATAATGGCTAAACAAAGAAATGGTCCGGTTGGAACAGTTAAACTTGCTTGGCTTGGACAATATAGTAAATTTGGGAACTTGGATGTAATTCATAAAGAATAAAAATTAAATAAATTTGAAAAACTAAAAAAGATATAAGAAATCATATTTATAATGATTTCTTATATCTTTGAATATACTTAATAAAATTATGATTTTAAAAATTCTATGTAAGCACTAAATTTGTTAAGTGGCTTTTGGAATTATTAAATTTATGCTATTTCTATGTTCATGGAGAAGAATATTATTCAAGTCGATTTTTAATAGATAGAAAATTCTTTCAAATAGGAGATTTCTAAAATCATTATTAAGAACAAATTTTAAGATTAAAAAATTATTTTTATATGATATTTCTAATATATGTTTGTCATCATAAAATGAGTTTATATTTATGTAGTAAAAGTCTGGGCTTTCTTCAATATCACATGTAGGAAGTTGTTCTTTTGGCTCAGTATATAAAACAGAATTAATAAAATCTTCTGGGCTGAATAAAGAATTATTATATACTAAAGAAGTATCTTTCATATATATTCCTCCCTTCATATTTAATTATAGTTTGTGAGTTTTTGATACAAGCTATCCTATGAGTGTGGTGGTTTATAATTAAGATATTCATATAAAATGATAAAATTTGAATTAATAACAAAAAATTTTAATGGGGGCTATGATATGAATAAAAAGGTTGGTTTTATTGGTTGTGGTAATATGGGGAGTGCAATGGTCGGAGGTCTTATTAAATCAGGATTTTTAAAAGCTGATGATATAATAGTATCAACTAAAACAGAAGCATCTTCAAAGAGACTAAAAGAACAGTTTGAAGTTGAGACAACTTTAGATAGCGCTACTGTTGCAAAAGAATCTGATGTTATTATTTTAGCTATTAAACCTTTTATGTTTAAACAAATAATAGATGAAATTAGATCCGAGTTAATAGAAAATAAATTAATTATTACTATAGCTGCAGGAATTACAATTAGCAATATGGAAGAATGGATTAGTAATGATGCTAAAATAATTAGAACGATGCCAAATACACCAGCACTTGTAGGGCAAGCGATGTCAGCAGTATGCCCTAATAAAAATGTAACTAAAGATGAATTGGAATATTGTTTTAAGATTTTTGAAAGTTTTGGAGAGTGCGTTCAACTAGAAGAAAAAGATTTTCACGCATTTACTGCACTATGCGGATCATCACCTGCATATGTGTTTATGTTTATAGAGGCTATGGCAGATGCAGCAGTGAAATTAGGAATACCTAGAGCTAAAGCTTACAAAATGGCAGCTCAGAGCGTTTTTGGATCATCAAAAATGGTTTTAGAAACAGGAAAACATCCAGGAGAATTAAAGGATGGGGTTTGTTCACCTGCTGGTACTACTATAGAAGCGGTAGTAGAGTTAGAAAAGTTAGGGTTTAGAAATAGTGTCATACAGGCTATAGATAAATGTGCTGAGAAATCAAAAAATATGCACCAATAAAAAGGGTGCGAAGCAAAATTAAAAAAGTGCGCATGTACACCTGAAAATTTAATTTAAAAATCTAAAATAGGCAACAAAATATTGAGATGGATTAATATATTATAACAGTGATCTATCTCAATATTTTTATGTTTTTTAACCTATAAAATTCATATTAATTGGAAGATCAAAAGATTTAGATATATTGTAGTAAAACTCAAGATCTTCCTGAGTGTTAAAAAAGCACGGAAATTTTAAATCATAATTTCCCCAGACAGTAATGGGTTTATAAGTAAAATAAAAAGTAACGAAAAATATTTCTCGAGTATTTAGACGAACTAAGAAAGGTATAAGTTCCTTATTAACAAGTTTAAAAAATACGCTAGTTTGTGTATCAAAATTTAAATGAGATTTCAGTATATCCGTATCTTCATCTGGAACTAAATCGAAAAGTTTTTTCTTATCTTCATCTGAAATCTTATTTATGTAGAAATCTACATAAGCATTGTAATTATTTATTTTAAAAATATATTCTATAAATTTAATAATTTTGCTTTCACCGTTTTCAATACTACTTGCTGTAAGAGTAAAATTTTTAAATGAATCGAATCCTTCTAGTATATTATTAAATCTTATAGTAACTTCAGTTTTAAAAGTATCGTCATCTATAGGTATTAATAGCTTACTCATATAATTCACTCCTATATGGTTGATATTAATTTTATATTAACTAAATGATTTGGTATTGTCTAGGATTAAGTATATTTGTGGAGAATATATACTTATCAACATAATATTTTAAAATGTTTTTTGTGGATAAGATTAATAATAATATAATGTGGATAATTATATGATATTTATTCTGTGGATAAATTTAAAACATAAATTTGTGAATAATTTTTACGAAATGAAGCTGTGGATAAAATTAATCTTATGATTATTATCAGATAAAAACTTAACTAAGAAAATAATATAAATAATAAAACCTACAATTGAATTAAAATTTCAATATGCAGGTTATTTATTAATATAATCTATTTAAAATTAAGATTTTTAGGAATATTAAATACTAGCAACACCACTTTTAATAGCTGCTTCTTTTACAGCTTCTGCAACTAAGGCTTGTACGCTTAAGTCAAATGCTTTTGGAATTATGTTGTCAGGACTTATATCTTTATTAGATATAGCATTTGCAATAGCATAAGCAGCTGCTACTTTCATTTCTTCATTAATTTCAGTAGCTCTAACATCTAGTGCGCCCCTAAATACTCCTGGGAAGGCTAATACATTGTTTATTTGGTTTGGATAATCTGAACGGCCGGTACCCATTACTGCAATTCCAGCCTCTTTTGCATCCTCAGGGAAAATTTCTGGTGTTGGATTTGCCATGGCAAATATTATTCCGTCTTTATTCATAGTTTTAACCATATCTTTAGAAACTATATTTGGAGCGGAAACACCAATAAATACATCTGCATTTTTTATAACGTCTTTAAGTGTACCTGTTTCATTATTTGGGTTAGTTATATTAGCTAATTCTTGCATATAAATATTATGGCTAAGATCTTTATCTCTGCTTATTACACCATCTATATCACACATCACTATATTTTTAACTCCTGAAGAAAGCAATAACTTACATATGGCAGTTCCAGCAGAACCAGCGCCATTAATAACTACTTTTATATCTTCTAGCTTTTTGTTCACTATTTTCAAAGCATTTACTAACCCGGCTAAAACAACTATTGCTGTCCCATGTTGATCATCATGGAATACTGGGATATTTAATTTTTCTTTTAATTTTTTTTCAACCTCAAAACATCTAGGAGCTGATATATCTTCTAAGTTTATGCCACCAAGAGTTGGAGCAATATTTACAACTGTATTAACTATTTCATCCACATTTTTAGTATCCAAAACTATAGGGAATGCATCTACATTACCAAATTCCTTAAATAAAATACTCTTACCTTCCATAACAGGCAAAGAAGCAAGTGGTCCAATATCTCCAAGCCCTAAAACTGCAGTACCATCAGAAATTACAGCAACTGTATTCCACTTACGAGTATAAGTGTAAGCCTTTGATGGATCTTTATGTATTTCGCGGCAAGGTTCAGCGACACCAGGTGTATATGCAAGACTTAAGTCTTTAGCAGTCTTTACCTCACAAGTAGGTTTGATTTCATATTTACCTTTTTTTTCTTCATGAAATTTTAAAGCTTCTTCATAAATATTCATTAAAAACACTCCTTAACATGTTAGATATATTTAAATTTACTAAAATATAAGCTTAATGATAACAATATAAAACAATTATACGAATTATTTATAAAAAAAGCAAAAAAATATTCGATATATAGTTGACCATAGAAAAGTACTTTGCTACTATTTAAAGGGAGAGATTAAAATAATTTAATGTAACTCCAAATTAATAATTAAAATTGAAGCTAAATGTGCAGGCTTATTTATATTAAGGGAGGCAAGATAAATGTCAGCATTTATTGTTTTAGGAGCGCAATGGGGAGATGAAGGAAAAGGAAAGATGACAGATTACTTAGCAGAAGAGGCTAATGTAGTTGTTAGATTTCAAGGTGGAAATAATGCTGGTCATACTGTAATGGTTGGCGATAAAGAATACAAGTTGCACTTAAT
Source organism: Bacillota bacterium (assembly GCA_021781745.1). Lineage (GTDB taxonomy): Bacteria > Bacillota > Clostridia > Clostridiales > Clostridiaceae > Clostridium. The sequence continues at coordinate 17,195 of JAJXWH010000077.1, forward strand.
ACCATCAGGAATTTTATATGACGACAAATTAAATGTTATAGGAAACGGAGTAGTTGTTGATCCAAAGGCTCTATTTGAAGAAATAGATTACTTAGAAGGTGTTGGTGTTAAAGTTACACCTGAAAAGTTAATTGTAAGTGACAGAGCTCAACTTATCATGCCATATCATAAAATATTAGATCAATTAAAAGAAAAAGCTAGAGGTAAAAATGATATAGGTACTACAGGTAAAGGAATAGGACCTTGTTATACAGATAAATTTGAAAGATGTGGAATCAGAGTTTGTGACTTAATGCACGAAGATGTTTTCACAGAAAAATTAAAAGAAAATGTTGAAATGAAAAATGCCTATATTACAAAAGTATTAGGTGGAGAAGCATTAAACTTTGATGAAATATTAAAAGAATATCTAGATATTGCTAAGAAATTAAGACCATTTGTTCAGGATACATCTGTTAGAGTGTACAATGAAATAAAAGCAGATAAAACTGTTTTATTTGAGGGCGCTCAAGGAATGTTACTAGATATTGATTATGGTACCTATCCATATGTAACTTCTTCTAATACAACTGCTGGGGGAGTATCTAGCGGCGCAGGTATTGGACCTAATATGATTACTAATTCAGTTGGTATAACAAAAGCTTATACTACAAGAGTTGGTAAAGGACCATTTCCAACAGAATTGCTTGATGAAACTGGAGATTGGATAAGAGAAAAAGGACATGAATATGGTGTAACCACAGGAAGATCAAGAAGATGTGGTTGGTTAGATTTAGTTATAGTTAAAACTGCAGCAAGAGTAAGTGGATTAACTTCATTAGCTGTTACAAAAATTGATACATTAGCTGGGTTAGAAAAAATTAAGGTATGCGTTGGATATAAGTTTAATGATACAGTAATTGATTATTTCCCAGCAAGTTTAGAAGATTTAGCTAAATGTGAGCCAATATATGAAGAATTTGATGGTTGGGATGATAGTGTAGCTGATGTTAGAAGCTACGATGAACTACCTGAAAATGTTAAAAAGTATTTAGCTAGAATTTCAGAGTTTACTGATACTAAGATTTCAATAGTTGGAGTTGGTCCAAAGAGAGATCAAACAATGAGAATAGATAGTATATAGTCTATTGTTTAGTATTATGCTCGGGTATTGACTTTATGTTTTGTATAAAATATAATTTTATTGTAGACAATAATTACATAAAGTTATATTAAAGAAGGTGAAAGTATGATAACTAAAGATATGACAATTGGTGAAGTAGTTAGTTCAGATCCATCTAAGGCTCAAGTTTTAATGAGTTTTGGAATGGGATGTGTTGGATGTCCATCAGCTCAAGCTGAAACTATAGCTGAAGCAGCAACAGTTCACGGATTAAACTTAGACGATTTATTGGAAGCATTAAATAGATAATAATATTATTTATTAGGGGATTTTCTTTTTAGAAAGTCCCTTTTTTGTTAAAGAAGTATTGTAACTCATAATCAATTAAAGAATATTTATAGAATATAAATATACAAATTAACTGCCGTAAAATGTTATTATAATAGTATATAGTATAAGGGGGGAGAAAAATTGTAAATATAGAAATAGTGATTAAATTAATTTATGAAAATAATCGCTAATTTTATTATTTTACAATTAATAAATATGAGTAAAGGCTTTACAAAAAAATATGAAATACATTATTATGAGGTAAATTTTCAATTAAGATGTAAGTTATCATCAATAATTGATTTTATTTGCGATGTTGGAACTCAGCAATCAGAATATCTTGGTGGAGGAATTGAGTATTGCACAAAAAATAATTGTGCGTGGGTATTTTACAAGTATGATATTAAAATGTACAGATATCCAATGTTTGGTGAAAACATAAGCGTTACAACTCAGCCAGTAGGTTTTAAAAAATTCTACGGGTTGAGAAAATATTTTATCATGGATGAAGAAAATAATCTTATTGGAGAGGCTTTAGCATTATTTTTCCTAATTGATATAGAGAAGAGAAGGCCTATGAGAATACAAAAGGAACAGTATGATATTTACGGTGTAGATGGTGATGTAGATTATGATATAAGTATGGATAAGGTGGAAAGAGTTGATGAGGAGCAGTATATAAAGGAATTTAATATTAGATATGGTGATATTGACTCAAATAATCATGTTAATAATGTCAAATATGTTGAATGGGCAATTGAAGCTGTACCACTTGATGTTGTTAATAATTATATTCTTAGAAGAATTAAAGTAACCTTTGAGAAAGAAACTAAATACGGGGATACAATATCATCAGTTGCTACTGTAAGGGAGTCTGATGAAAAAAATTTAAAATCATATCATACTATAAGAAATGGTGATGGAACTTTGGTTACATTATTAGAAGCAGATTGGGAGAAATTGAAGAATCAACTATAATAAAAAGGGCAGTCACAAACTTAAAATTAATTATATTTTGTGACTGTTTTTCCGTTATCTAGTTTAATATTTATCTATTAGCTGCAGATTTAGCAGCTAAATATCCAGAACTCCATGCCCACTGAAGATTAAAACCGCCACAGTCCCCGTGAACATCTAAAATTTCTCCACAAAAATAAAGATTTTTAACTAACTTAGATTCTAAGGTCATATTGTTTACCTCATGAGTATTAACTCCACCAACAGTAACTTGAGCATTTGAAAAACCATTAGTATCTATGCAAGTAAAATCCCATTTTTTAAGTTTACTAATTAGAGCATTAATGTGTTTCCAGTCAATATTACTACAAGGCATATGGATGTCTTTAATTCCAACATCTTTTAAAAGTGTAGGAATTAATTTTTTATTTATAACTCCAATTAATGCAGAAGATACGTCCCTATAACTAAATAAAGAGAAATGTGTCGATAAGAAATTTTGTACATCTTCTTCGCTTTCATATGGGAATAAATCGAGCCTTATATTTACCTTTGAATTATTATGAAGAGCTTTAGAAGCATAATACGATAACTGCATTATAGGAGGACCTGAAATACCATAGTCGGTAAATAATATTTCGCCGGTATCTGTTCTTACGGTTTCATTATCAATCAAAATCGAAGCAGATCCATCAAATTTAATCCCAGATAGAGCTTTTAGGTAAGGATAATCTAGTTTTAATTGAACAATACCAGGAAGAGTATCTATAATGCTATGACCTAAGGATTTACATAGTTTATATGAAGAACCATCTGAGCCAGTCTTAGCAGCAGATTTACCGCCACAACTTAAAATAAGTTTGCTACAGGAAAAATTTTTATATTCATCGTTATTGCTAGATAAAATAAAATTATTTTTTTTGTTTATAGAATTAATTTTACAATTTGTATATAAAGGAATTTTTCTATCATCTAACGCCATTCTAAATATATCTATTACAGAAGAGGCTTGAAGAGATTTTGGATACATTTTACCATTTTCTAATTCAACTAGAGGTAAACCAAGAGAAAAAAACATGTTTTCAGTATCTTTTATTGTAAATTGATTTAATGCTTCTTGAAAAAAGGCATTATTTTCACTATGAAAGCAACTATATGGATAAGATATTTTTTTATTAGAAATATTGCATCGTCCATTTCCAGTAACAAGAATTTTCTTTCCAATTCTATCATTTCCTTCTACAATGGCCACGTCAATCCCAAAATCTTTTGCTACAATAGCGGCCATCAACCCAGATGCCCCGCCACCAACAACAATTAAATCATGATAAATCATTTCTCAGTCACTCCTCACTTTAGTAATAAATAGATTTTATCATAGTAGTTATCATGTTAAAAGAATCAATAATGAAAGTTAATTATTAATCAGTTTCTTTAATTTTATTATTAACAAAAAAATCAGTTAAAATAGCTCTTAAGTATTGAACAATGATTATAAAAATTAATTAATTGCGTAAAAAATAAAAAAAATGAAAAAATGTGTTGACACACAATCTAATTTTAGGTATTATAGTCTATGTGGTCAGCAGCTTGAATAACTCAAGGACACTTAGTTAAGACATTTAAGCAAAAGACAATACAGTAGCATGGCTCCTTGGTCAAGCGGTTAAGACACCACCCTTTCACGGTGGTAACAGGGGTTCGATTCCCCTAGGAGTCACCATTTATCTATCTTATGGGCGCATAGCTCAGCTGGGAGAGCACCTGCCTTAC
>JAJXWH010000022.1 GCA_021781745.1 Bacillota bacterium
AATCCCTTCTTTCAATATGTTTTATAGCTTAATTCTATTGTAATAGGGATTTATATGTTTGGGAAGATATTCTTGAATTATTTGGAATATCTTCCTTTATTTTTGCCCACAAAAATTTTACACACACATTCCTTAATAATTAAATAGCATAACATTTATAATATATGATATAATTAATTGGCAATTATTTTAAAATTGTTGATTACTTTATTTAAGATATGCTGTAAACAATATTTAGGAGGGATTTCGATGGATCGTACTGTTACTTTAAAAGAAGGTCTTAAAAATAAATCTTTTTCGGAAAAGATAGATTATTTATGGACATACTATAAACTTCATATAATTGCTATAATAAGCATATTATTTTTACTCTTTACTCTTATTTTTGATGAATTAAATAAGAAAGTTCCATATTGCACTATTAAATATATTGATAATAGTGTTAGCGGCCAAGAATTATCTGATGCAGCTGATAAGCTTAATGATATTGTTTTACATAATGATAAGCATTCCATAATTAATTTTGATTCACATTTTGATATGGTATACATTTCAACTAAGCAAGTAGATATTGCAATTGTAAGTAAAGAATTCTTTGAACAAAATTTTTCTTCTAATATGTTCTTAGATTTAGACTCTCTTAATGGTTTTTCTGATTTACCAATTAAAAACCATAAATTAATAAAAAAAGCTGATGACTCAGGTAAAAATGGCACCTATGGTATAGAAATAAAAGACTTGAATATTTTAAAAGACATACACTCAGATTCTGATGATAAAATACTTACAGTAATATCTAATACAGAACATAATGATGCAGTAATCAATTTACTGAAAGTATTTTTAGAATAGATAAAGATAACCAAAATATAAATTATATTTATGAACATAACCGACCGAAAGAAAGACTAACCATGTTGCTCGGTTGCTAGAGAATAGCATTGAGGATTTCTAATATTAGAAGTTGTACCCATTCCTGCATGCTCCTTAGATAAACTAAGGACAAGCAAGAATGGAACAACTTCTAATAAAGAAATCCTACAATCCTATTCCCAATGCAACACTGCGCAAAATAGTTAGTCTTTCTTTCTGGCATGGTATATATTTTCAAGTATAATTTCAATCTAATAATTTGTTTACTTATATAGATATCCAAACTAGGAATTAGACTGATATTTAGAAATATATCTCAACTAGAAATTGAATACATGTTTGTGAAGGAGGCATTAGAAAATGAACTGTTTTGGTCACTTAATGGCTGGTTGTTCCATTTTAGTTTGTCCTAAGCTCGTCTTAGGAGCAAGCTGAAATGGATGCAACCTGACATTTAGTGACCATCAGTGAAATTTTCTTAGTCCAACGGAACAAATATGTGTTCAATTTCGGTGAGTTATATGATTAAGTCTAAATTCTCATTTGGATGTCTATATAGATAACTACGAAATTAATAAATCTAATCTATGCAGATAAGGATAAATATATAAGTTATACTTTTTTCGGCAATAGCTTCACATAAGTGTTTCTTAATTCTTGGAGTCTTTGAAGATTATTTAATGCATTTTCTTTACGTTCTTTTCCTACTGCAACAATTATGCTTTCTATTAATGCAAAGGGGGCCACCATTGAATGAAATTCCCAAAGTTCACCTCTTGCTGCATAAATATAATATGTAGCTTTACTTAACATAGTGCTTACCATCAAATCTGTAATTAATATAGTTTTACAATTGATTTTTTCTGCTATATCAAATAAAACTTTTATTTCTGGAGATTCATGAACAAACCCAAAAACAAGTATAACATCTTCAGGCTTTATATGAATTAAGTCCTCAAATAACTCATGTCCACTACCTGTTAGAATATTAACCTTAAAATCAAAACGCCTTAACCTAAATTCTAATAAAGAAGATAAACATACTGCTGGTCCCGATGCATAGATGTGTAAAGTATTGCATTCATTAATTGCTGAAATTATATTTTTAAATACTTTATCCTCCAAATGGTCAACAGTTTCTTTAATATAATTTACTCCTGACATAATAGAATCTGAGATTTCATTATAACTATCCATTTTATCAAAAGCAGTTTTTATTTTAGATGCAGGTGAAAATGTGGTTTGTTCCTTTAAATGCTCTTTAAACTCTTTAAAATTCTTAAAGCCGATTGTTCTCCAAAAACGTGATACTGAAGAAACACTTACATTACACTCTTTAGCTAAATCTTGCTCTACCATAAACGGTATTACGTCTATCTTTTGCATTATATAATTTGCAATTTTTTTATGGTTTTCCGAAAAATTTTTTTCTGATGAATTTAAGTCTACCATTAAAATTCCTCCATAATCTCTATTTAGCCTCTAACTGTTTCTTTAGAATACTTTTAATAATAGTTGCCGCTTTTATTTTAATATTTAAATGTGGTGAAACAGCTATTTCATACCTTCCACACTTTATTTCATCTTTTATTTCTTTAACCGTACTGCATTCCTTTTCAAATACTGTCATGACACTTCCAATTTGTAAATACTGATGGGTATCACTGCCAGTAACAATAGGGACATTATATTCTTCCCCTAGTTCCTTTACCTTTTTACTCATTTCCTCAATTCCATATGTAAATAAATCTTTACCATTTAAATCAAAGGCATTAAATCTGTTTAATAATTCAGGCCCTGCCTTATATAAAGGATGATCTTCTCTAAAAGGATGGGAACCTATAATCAGCATATCATAGGGCTCACATAATTCAAATAATTTCTTAAGAGAAATAAATGAGTCCTTTGAATCATAATCATTTAAATATTCTCGTACTTCTCTAATATTCCTAAGGTTTCCTATTACCAATACATGGCCGTTCTCCTCTACATCTATTTCCATACCTGTAAAAGCCTTAAACCCATTAATGTCATAATAGTCATCTTTATATTCATAATTCTGATCCAAAGTATCATAAACCTCTGAAAAGTTTAATGTATTGAAGTGTTCAGTTATAGTAATTGCTGTTAACCCTTCCTCCTTTGCTTCCTTTATAAGTTCTCTAAAATTATCTATTGAAAAATTAGTTTTCTTAGATAGTTTAACATGTGAATGAAAGTCAATTTTCATATTTATTCTCCCTCTATAATTAATGTTCGAGTGTATTTATTAAAATTAAATATATTTCTCTCTAGCATGACTACGCAATATTCTCTTTGATGCTTATTATTGTACAATCTATGATACCTGTACTTTTTCTATGTATTCTATTAGTTTTCCAGATTTTTTATCATATATATTTACTTTATTATCATCATAAGTTATCCATAAAATTGAATTAACTTCATATTCTTCTTCACCTATTACCAAAGCTGTTAGTAATTGATTTCCCACTTTTAACTGCACCTGAGTTTCCGGCCCTGCTGGGAAAGTAGCAGCAACAGTTGCTCTAACTGAATCCTTAACCGGTTCCTCATGTATTTTTATATCCTCGGGCTTAATAGTTAAGATTACTTCTTTATGTGAAATATCTATAGGTAAAATATTGAAAAATCTAAGGCTTGATTTAATAGTTCCATAATCTCCATAATTTTCATATCTTCCTTCTAAAATATTAAGGGAAGAATTTCCTATAAATTCTGCGACTTCTAATGTAGCCGGCTTTTTGTATAAATCTCTTGGTTTTTCTATTTGAACTATTTCTCCTTTGAAAAATACTGCAACCTTTGTTGACAATGTTAAAGCTTCATGCTGATCATGAGTAACATATATAATAGTAGTCTTAGATTCTTGATGAAGTTTCTTTAACTCATTTCTCATTTCTATCCTTAACTTTGCATCTAAATTTGAAAGCGGTTCATCCATTAGTAATATTTTAGGTTTTGTTACCATAGCCCTTGCAATAGCTACCCTCTGTTGCTGTCCTCCGGATAGTTCAGCTGGATATCTTTCACTTAGATTGGCAATCTGCATCTTTTCTAATGCTTTTATTGCTAAATTTTTAATTTCTCCCTTAGGTATTTTTTTGATTTCAAGACCAAAAGCTATATTTTCATATACTGTCATATGCGGCCATAGAGCATAACTTTGAAACACTAAACTTAAATCTCTTTTTGAAGGATCTAAGTGATAATTTTTTTCTCCATTATCTACTTCTTTTCCATTAAAAAATATACTGCCTTTCTCTGGCTTCTCAAGTCCTGCAATGACTCTTAAAGTAGTGGTTTTACCACAACCTGATGGACCAAGAAAAGTCATAAAGTCACCATTATCAATAGTAAGATTTACGTTTTTCAAAACATGATTATTATCAAAAAACTTATTTATATTCTTAAGCTCTATAAAACTCATTTTAGTGCCCTATTCCTTTCGATAAATCTATTTTCCCAAAAACTGTTGCTGCAAAATATACAAATATTATTATGAATATAGTAAATATTAATATAGAATTTGTCAGCTGAGTAAATCCTTTTTCTGCATAATAAAAAGTTAATGTTGTTAATGTTTCTGTTTTAGGGGTTACAAGCATTATTATTAACTCCATCTCCTTCATTGCTCCAATAAATACTAGTAAAAAACTTGTAAAAAGGCTCTTCTTGTTTAACGGTAAAATTATTCTTTTAAATCTCTCATAAAAGTTTGCTCCATTAATTTTTGCTGCCTCCTCTAATTCTTCCCCCATCTGAAGCATAGAACTACTGCCTACTCTTGTAGTAAAAGGCAGTTCTTTAATAATTGTAATTAAAATAATCAATGATATTGATCCATATAATGCTGGCAAAAACAAGGTTGGCTTTGCAAACATAGAAATATAAATTGCAGATAGTGAAATACCTGGTATTAAATAAGGCACAAAGGAAATTTGATCTATAAATTTTGATAATCTTGCGCCTTTTCCTCTTGATATGACATATCCCAAAATCAAACCAACCAGCGCTGCGATAATTGAAGAAATAATTGCTATATATAATGAATTCTTTAAGCCTAATAGAAAAGTTTCATTATGAAAAATTCCAGGCTCACCAGTATTAATTTCATAAATTGATTCTCCTATCCAGTAATGCAATGTCAAGTTGCCAAGATTAAAACTGCCATCCTTAAGCAAAAATGTTTGAAATAAAATAAGTAATAGCGGAAGTATTGAAATTAAAACAAGCACAGCTAACATTACTGCTCCAATAATATTACGCGCTTTACCTAAAGATATAAGCTTTTGAGCAGCCCCTTTTCCTGTAACTGTAACATAGCTTTTTCTCTTTCCAATTAGCTTCTGGTTAATAGCTATTGTTCCCATAGATATTACAATTAATATTAAACTTAAAACATTAGCTTCGGTAACCATACGTGAACGCATACTGCTATAAAGCATTGTTGAAACAGTATAAAATTTTACTGGTGCTCCTAGTAGTTCAGGTACTGCAAAGGAACTTATAGCTTTACTGAAAATAAGAATAAAAGCTGATAAAATTGATGGAAGTACTATTGGGAAAACTATTTTTTTTAATATTTTAAAAGTATTTGCTCCTGATATTTTAGCTGCTTCTGATAACTGACTATTCATAGAACTTAAAGCTGCCCCAACAATTAAATAGAAGTAAATACTATCATGAATACTAAGGGATGCAACAATTGGAACAAACCCATAAGATATCCAATCTGGAGGATTAACATGAAATAATCCTTGAAGAATTCCTAAACTTCCTCCTATTTTATCATTTTTAAAAATCGCAAGCCATGCCATTGAAGCTACCCATGATGGAAACAAATAAGGAATAATTGTTAAAAATCCTATTGCTCTCTTAAAAGGTATGTCAGTACTAACTACTAACCATGCAAGTCCACATCCCAAAATCATTGAAATTATAGCCACTGAAAACCCAATAGCTAAAGAATTTAGTAAAGGACCATAAAATAGAGAATCACTAATATCACTATACAAAACTCTCAGCCAATGATATAAAGTAAACTTACCCGGAATTGCCTCTGCTGCCAAACGGATATCTTCAGTCTTCCACAGAAATGTTGAGCTAATTATTTTGAAAAGAGGAATAAGTATTGTATAAGTAAGAAATATAACTGCAATTAAAGCAATTATATTTATTGGATTAGTAAAAAAGTTTTTAATTTTGTTATTAATACTGACCTTCAAAAATAAAACCTCCTAATTTTTACTCTGCTTAATCCAGAAATCCCTTAGCTTTGGTGATTCTTTATATAACTTATCTCCGTCATAATCCCAAAGTTTTAAATCTTCATATTTAATATTGTTTTTGGATTGTATATCATTACGTGGCACCCAAGAACCTACCGCATTAAATTGATCAGCACCTTCTGCTTTACCATCGGATTCTCCCATAATCCAACGCATAAATAATTTACCTGCATTTTCATGAGGAGCATTTTTAGCTAAATAAACATAACCTGGGTCTGGTACTGAAGTTTTAGGTTTCAAATCGTAAATTGCAGATACATGCCATCCTTTTTCTTGAATTTTACTCATATCCCCTGAAACTGATATTCCAACTGCTTTATTACCAGTCTTTGAAATTGCATCAAGTACATCATCACTTCCCTTAAGTACAACAAGTCCATTTGCAAATAATTCTTTAATGAATTCATAACCTGCATTTTCAGTTCCATTAAGAACTATGTCTTTTCCAAATTTCTCTTTATAAGCAGCTGCCATATCATCACTATTAATAACCATAGTCGTATACAAATCCATAAATGCTGGTGAATTTAACGGATCTACTGCATAAATTTTTCCCTTCCATTCTGGAGTGGTTAAGTCCCACCAATTTTTAATAGGAGCCTCCTTAAAATCATCAGTGTTATAAAAAACAGTTCTAAATTCTATATAATTTGCATAACCCGGAGACTTAGTTTTGAAAGGCTCCTCCACATGTGCTGCTATATCTTCAGGTAAATATCTCAAATAACGACCATTTTTAACCATTTCTTCTTCAACTGCACCACTAACCTCTTTTGTAATAATTACATCTGGATTATAAGTACCAGCATCTTCTTCACTGATAACTTTATTCATCATCTGATCTGATTTTACTTTGCTAACTTCTACCTTAACTCCTGGATATTTTTCTTCAAAAGTCTTTTTTGCATCATTAGCACGTGCAGAAGTAGAATATACTACCACAGTTCCTTCTTTTTTTGCTTTTTCATATAATTCATCCACTGATGGTTCTTTTGAAGCGCTAGTATTTTCTACTTTCGTACTAGTCGCTGAGGTTACGTTATTATTACCACAACCTGAAACTACTGAGCTTAAAATTAACAAAGTTGATAACAATACAATGAGTCTTTTTGACAAAAATTTTCTTTTCATTAAATAATACCTCCAAAACTTATAATTAATTCCACGATCTGAATATATAGTAATATTGTTAACTTTGTATTAAATATAAGTTTGATTCTGGTAAAAAAGTATCGCTATTGTTTTTTATGATAAAAAACTATCATCTTTTTAATACAACAAAAATAATTAGGCAAAAAAAGGTAAACTGAGTATTGCTACTCAACCTACCTTTATTTTCTAATAATTTACTACATCATCTGTCCATTTTATAAATTCCATATATGCATCTGCAAGTTTCTTTTGATCAACTTCCATTTCTTTAGCACAAGTCATAATATTTTCCCATAGGCCTTTTTCGTAGTCAATTGCCAGTTTTAGTATTTTATTTAAAGGAGAATTTTCATCAATTAATCCTTCTTTGATTTCATCTGATATGTAGAGTTCTTTTATGATAACATCTATAGGGCAATTTAAAATTGCATCCATGACTGAGAATAAACCTACCATATATGCTGAATATGTTTTTTCTCTATATTTACTTATGCTACAGACAAATTCACATAACTTAGCTCTTTGCAGTGAAACTTTTACTAACTCATCAGTATTATCTCCTTTTAAATCATTCAATAAAACTACATTCAGCCATTTTATAACTTCCTTCTTACCTAAAAGTGTAAGAGCAAACTTTATAGAATTTACTTTATTTCTTAGAGAATACGCTGATGAATTAATTAGTTTAATAAGTTTATACGATAATCCAACATCTTTCATTATTAATGCTTCCAACTCATTAAAATCAAACTCTTCTTTATTTATTGTTTTAAATATATTTAAGGCAGTATCTTTGTTAGTTGGAATCTTTTTTGTTGATAGCACTACTGGTCTGCTAAAATAGTAACCTTGAAAATATGTGTAACCCAACTTTAAAGCCTCACTGTACTCTTCTTCGCTCTCAACCTTTTCAGCTAAAAATTCTATTTTTTCATTTACCTTTCGTAATTCAAATATCTTTTCTCTTTCGTATCCCTTAGTAATCATGAAATCTACTTTTATAATATCAGCTATTTTTATTAAACTTATATATTTTTTATCAAATACAAAATCATCTAACGCTAAAATAAATCCTTTTTCTTTAAGCTTTTTACAAGCATTTATTATTTCGTCAGTTGGCTCTACATTTTCTAAAATTTCAATAACAACATCATCGCTTGGAAGTATTGTTGCTACTTCATTTTTTATTAAATCCTCTGTAAAGTTTATAAATCCCTTTTTATTACTTGTAATACTTTTAAAATCGAATGTATAAAATGAATTTGCTATAACATTTAGTGTCGCTTTATTTCCATCAATATTGTCGTAAAAATTATTCTGCCCATTTCTAAATAGAAGTTCATAAGCAACTACTTTATTATTACAGTTAAATATAGGTTGTCTTGCTACAAAAATATCCATAACAACTCATTCCTTTCATTAATAATTTAGTTGATTTCTTTACTTCTCCTTACAAGCGTCATCATAGAATGTCTTTTACTTCTAGGAAATAAAAAGCTCTTCATTGTTAATACACTTCTAAGTTTTATCTATACTTGTATACATTGTTATAAATTAAATTGTATTATATCAATATACTTAATTTATAGTATAAAAAAAACCAATTAAAACTAGTATATACACTGATTAGTTTTAACTGGTCGGTTGCACAATTAGCTCTAAATCCTCAAAGTGCCCAAATAAAGAGAATTTTTCACAGCTTCCAATTCAAATATTTTACTTTTAAGATTGTTTTTTGATATATATGAAATAATATCATTAAATCGAAATAAAATCAAGAACAATTATTATTTAAAAAAATATTAATTTCTTTATATGTTTCAACTTTTGTTATTAAGCTATATATCTTTTGTAGGGTAACCGAATAGCAACTCCTGTCTCATCTGCTTTATATTGAGTATTATAAAGAGGTTCATTTCCTTGAAATAAATTTAATCCTATTGCATAAATAGCTTGTGCCATTTCAGCTGGATTTTGTATAACAGAACCTGCCATATATCCTTTCTTTATTAGCTCTTGAGCTTCCTCTGTTGCATCCACACCAACAACAGGTATAGTTTTTGTTTTGTCTCCCATATTATATCCATGACTTTGTAAGGCTTCAATAGCTCCTATTGCCATTTCGTCATTGTTAGCAATTATTGCTTCTATCTTCGTGCTGTATTGCAAAAATAATGAATTTATAGCATCCCTTGCCATATCGCGTCTCCAATTGCTAACATTTAATGCAAGCTGCTCAGTTTTTATTCCAGCCTTATTTATTGATAAAATAGAGTATTGTGTTCTTTCCTGAGCTTCTATACTGCTACGTTCTCCTTGCAGCATAATATATTGCAAAATTCCATCATTATTCTTATCAATAAAGCTTCTATCATTGTTCCATAAGTTTATTAGGATCTCTCCCTGCAGTGAACCTGCTTCTTTTGCATTTGTACCTACATAATAAGATTTATTATATGCTTTTATGGGATCTATAGCAACTGGCTCTCTATTAAAAAAAACTACTGGAATATCTTTACTTTTTACCATATCAATAACTTCTTTTGTAGCCTGAGTATTAACTAAGTTTACCAACAAAAAATCTACTCTTTCATTTCTAATGATGCCATCAATAACTTCACTTTGTATTGCTTGGTTTCCTTTTCCATCAAAAAATTTAAATTCGACTTTTCCTGGATTTTGATTTTGTATCTCCTCTAAATTCTGCCTAACTAAAGAAATGAATTTATCTTCAAAGTCATATAACACCACATCTACAGATACAGGTCTTTCTCTAAATTGATTTGTTTTAGCATTAACTTTCATATTGTTATCCATTAATATTGGCGAAAACATAATAATTACAATCCTTAAAATTACTAATATACTTCTAAGTGTTTTCATTAAAAACCCTCTCTTTCACTTCTAAGTAGTATTAGTATTATCATATTAAATTGTAATATTACATTATTTCATTTTTTAATTAAACATATTATAAATATTCAGTTTCATTTAAACTAACTAATTTTTCTATGTTTCAAAGAGACAATATCAAAAAAGTTGATTAATTATCTTACCTCCAGGTACTATCACTTAACCCATAGTTTTTATCCAAATCAAGTATAAATCCATGAACAGTTCCATTACCATTAACTATAGTCATTTTTCGTAATCGAATATCTTCAGATATATTAACTGAAGTATCTGCTACAGCATTGGCAATAACCTTTAATAAATCTTTTTCAGCCATACTAGGCTTTTGAATAAGAGCAGCGTCAATAATTTTAGCTGCCTCCGGACTAATACTTCCATTCTGCACTGCAATATCAAAAGCTAAAGCAAAGCCCCTCACTGTTTTTAAATTATACTTATTACAAATAAGCATTGCTTGTCCAACTTTATATGCTTCAGCATCACTTTCAATATTTATAAAGTGTGCATTATTGCATAAATTAACAAACTGGGAATACCAAGGCTGCATAATTGTATTTCCAGAATCATTTATAGACTTAGCCCATATAAGTTGATTTTCTTTATTATCAAGCAGCATTTTATGAATACTATCATAGTTACTTCCAAAAATACTTCTCATTTCAGAATTATATTCCCTATCCATTCTATTAAGAAGAGGCTGCAAAGTTCCTTGACCTATACACCATTGAAGATACCCTAATGATAAACCTTGTCCATCAAAATTTCCTGCAATTTGATTAGAATTTCCAACTTCAAATTGCTTACTAATATTTTCTGCAACATTAACTACATCATCACTTGGAGACACATAATGCTGTATGTATGCATCACTCACATAGGCAATATTATTATTATATATAATCTTATCCCATGCAGAACCATTAGCATTTATAGTATCTAATATTTGAACATTTTCAAAATTATATAAATACCCCTCTACAGTCCCATCCAAACTTGGAGCGAGTCTTACTTTTAAATCAATTTGAAGCTCTGGATTATATACATATGCTCTATTTTTTTCTTTAGTTGTGCTTTGATCTAATGTAGCTGCACTTGCATTAACTGTGCCAACAAAAACACTGTTTGCAACAATTAATAAGCTAAGTAAACTTACAACTATTTTATTTCTTTTCATCTGCTAAAGCCTCCTATTATAATATATCTATATTTTACCACATAATAATATAAGTTTTGAATTATAATATCTTAAAATTACCTTAATTTAATCACAAAATAAAAACAGTAGTTTCTTTCCCTCACTACTGTTTTATATATTATTTCTATTATATGTTTTCATGTTATTCTATTTTATCCTCTCCAATTATTCTCACCAAATTAAATGTAATATACTTTTAACTTATTTCTTCTATAGATAATAACCTTGGTTCAGCACCTTTTTGGATTTTTATATAAACTTTAGCCATCTTCATTTGAAGATTTTTTATCACTGATTTTACCTTACATATAAAATAATAATCTTCTGCTCCATTAGTCACTACTGCTATTGGATTAAAGTTCCATCCATTTATGCCATCTAATGCCTTACTCAGTATTTGCTTATCTTCACTTGTAACCGATTCTTTTATTTTTAACTCATAATTTTCTTTTGCCATAATCTTCGTTCCCCTTTCCAATAAATATCTTATCATTAATTCTTGACAACTTTTTGGCAAATATATTAACCTTCTTTTAAGAAACTATTACAAAAAAATTAAGATTACAGCCTTTACATCCATAATTAATCCGCTCAGTACCTATGATTTAATAATTTTAAAATTCATAAGTAATAAAAAAATTTATATAAATAATAAAAGAATCCTATCTATATCTAGGATTCTTAAGTCAACTATTTTATTTTCTTCTTTAGTAGTTTATAATATTCATTCAGCACATGGTTTAAATTTTCACTCGCTATAATTACTTGTATATCTATTAGTTTTTCTCCATTATCTATAATCTTATGTAACGCTTCTCTCATTCTATAAATCGCCTGCTCGGTTTCTTCTAAATTCACCAAATTATATCACCTCTCGCTTTTTTATTAGTATAATACTCTGGTAATATATTTGGCTGTATCATTTGTTACATGAAAAGTCCCTCTGAAACTCTCAGAGGGACTTTTACTTTTTTATTCTATTATTTTTATTGCTTCCTCATTACCTTATCAACTGATTGAATCACATTTATAATTACATTTTCTTATTTGTTAAATTATATCACAAACTTACACAGTATTCCTAAAATGTCAATGTGCGAATATTATAATATAGAGATTAGAAGTTTTACCTATAATTTTATTAATTTGGGGATTAGACTTCAGTAACTAGTGAATCAATGCCTTGCAGACTTTTATCATCAATAATCTATGTAGAAAAAAGCAAAGGTAAACTAAGTATTTTCACTTAATTTACCACTAGAAATATTTATACTCGTAAAAATTTTTCATAAGTCTCTATCTTGTCCTCACTATTGTTTTTCTTTAACCATCTGTTATATTCTATAATAAAATCTTCTATTGTTTTTATATCTAACTTAGCGTTCTTTTTTCTTTTCATTTCTGCGTACATATTTATTTTGATTATATTTCCCATTTCTCTCACCTCTTTTATAAATATATGATAATATTAATTTCTTGTGATTTTATTATTAAAATAATTAATTTTTCATGATTTTTGTAAACATTATCATTAAAATATTTAAGAAATTAAGTTTTCCTATATTATTGACACGAATTCCCTTTTTTAATAACAATTAATAAAAAACTATACAAATCGTAAAATAATTGATATTATAATATCAAGAAAAAATCTAATTTTATATTTCAACTAAACAGTGTAGAGTTAACCACTTTGAAATTACTCATTTCAAGGTGGTTTTTTTATTTTAAGGAGGATTTTATAATGAAAACTTTGCTTTTAAGGAATATTAGGCATGTCATAACCTTTAATGACAAAGAAGAAGTATTTGAGAATGTAGACATATTAATTGAAGGCCCTAAAATTATTTCAATCGGAACTAGCCTTGACGTCCCCTCTGAAACTGAAGTAATTGATTGCACTGGACTTATAGCTTTGCCTGGGTTTGTAAATACTCATCATCATTTATATCAAACTCTCTTTAGAGGGATTAAAGAAGTTCAGGAACAGCCACTATTTCCATGGCTTATAGGGCTTTATGAATTTTGGAAAAATATAACCCCAGAAGCTGTCTATTATGGTGCTTTAGTAGGTTTCAGTGAGCTTTTAAGAACTGGATGCACATTAACTTCAGATCATCATTATGTTTTTCCAAATAACCAGCCACATACATTGATTGATGATCAAATAAGAGCAGCACAAGAAATCGGAATTCGCTTTACCGCAACAAGAGGTTCTATGTCCTTAGGCAGAGATCAAGGTGGTCTTCCTCCAATGTCTGTTATTCAAACTGAAGATAAAATATTAATAGATAGCGAAAGACTTATAAACAAATATCACGATATAAGTGAATTTGCAATGACAAGAATAGCTCTTGCACCGTGTTCACCTTTTTCGGTTACTAAAGATTTGATGGTTGAAACTAAGAATTTAGCTAGAAAAAAAGGGGTTATGCTTCATACCCATCTTGCGGAAACTCTTGATGAAGAAAGATTCTGCATTGAAAAGTACGGTAGAAGACCATTTGAGCTTATGGAAGATCTTGAATGGGTTGGTCCTGATGTTTGGTATGCCCATGGTATATACCTTAGCGATGCAGAAATAGATAGATTAAATGGTTCTGGTATTGCCCACTGTCCTTCTTCAAATATGAAACTTAATAGTGGTATTTGCAGAACTTCTGATATATATGGAAAAGGTGGACGCATTAGTATAGCAGTTGATGGAAGTGCAAGTAATGATGGTTCTAACATGTGGGAAGAAGTTAGACGTGCATACCTTCTTAATCACTTAAAATATGGTACTGAAGGCCTTAATGCCTATGAAATATTAAAAATTGCAACTAGAGGCGGTGCAGATGTTTTAGGCCGACCTGATACTGGAAGACTTGATTCTGGAAAGGCCGCTGATATAATATTATTTGATTTAAACGGTGTAGAATATGCCGGCTGCCATGACCCTCTTGTTTCACTTGTGTGCCTTGGAAATTCAAGTTATACAAAGATGACTATTGTTAACGGAAAAGTAGTATCAAAAGATGGACAGCTTATTACTATGAATACAGCTGAAATTAGGAAGACTGCTCATAGCATAGCTGAAGATATAATTAATTACCAAAGGTCCAAGAAATGATGATAATTTAACTTTTAAATATTTTCTATAAAAGGTATTTTTCACATTACTCCTTATACAAGTAAATTATAACACACTTTCCACCTAAATATCATTTGATATAGCTTCAAAGAACGTGTATCGTGAGAACTATTGAAGCAGTTATATAATATATCTATTCTTTTAATACTTGGTATTATTTAAAATAAATATTCATATAATAATAATGCCTTTATGATAGATTCTCTTTTCTCAAATTATTATTTACCCCTTGACCCCTTTTACAGGGGTTTTTTCATCATTAATTATTTTTTCTTAAATAAAAATTAACTATAAAAATACCCTGTATTGTCTAAATATCTTTCAAGTTCAAACTTAAGACTTCGACTTTACAGGGTATTTTATGCAACTGGGTATGAAATATTATAAGTGTACTAAATAACATGTTAAGGGAAAATGCTATTTGTATTTACACTTAATATATTATTCGTATTTTAATCGTATTATCTGACAAAAAACTTTAGTAAATAATTATGGATATAATAATAAAGAAAGATAAGTATCACTACTTATCTTCCTTTATACTTGTTTTCTAATTTTATATTTGAATTGTTTTGCATATAATTAAAATATCATATTTTTCCAAAATAATCTATATTATTCTAATTTATTATAGAAATTCACAAAATATATTATCTTAAAATAGGAAGTTCTCCTAAAATTTATTTTAAATGCAGTAAAAAAAATAAAGGTGTATTAAATCCTTTTAATTTAATACACCTTTATAAATGATTATCGAACACGTAAAAACTTCTCATAAGATTCTATTTTATCCTCTCTGTTATTCTTTTTTAACCAATCTTTGTATTTTAAAATAGTCTCTTCTACCGTTTCTAACTTCAGCTTATTCTTTTCTTTTCTCTTGCTTTCTGCATACAAATTAATTTTAAATATCTTTCCCACTCCTTCTCACCTCCTTATACGATTATAATACAATGTATTTTTTAACTTTATGTGTATAAGAATGTTAAGAAGTAATTAAATAAAACAAATAAGGTTGGAATCTAATCTATCATCCACCTCATTTGTTTTTAATTCCCACTATTTATTCACTTAATTTAATCCATTATAATCTATTAATCTAAATATTCTCTACAAATTGTATTTTTAATCCATTAGGATCTAACACATAGAAAAATTTTGTATGTGGATTTGGTTGAAATGGACCGCTATGAATAGACATCCCTTTCTCTTTAACAGTGTTCATCATTTCCTCAACATTTTTCACTTCAAAACCAAGGGAAATATATTCTCCATAATACACTTCTTCTACACTATCATCGCATATTAATTCAACTTTTGTTTCTCCATCTCCTAAAAACGCAATTTCTCTTCCTGGACCAGCATTAAATCTATTGATCATACTAAGCCCAACGACGTCTACATAAAACTTCAAAGATTCATCTAAATTTTTAACTTTTATTGTAGTCCAACAAAATTTCATAATTCATTCCTCCAAAATTATATTTTTAACACCTCTAAATTAAGCTTCAGTAATCCAGTATTTTTCTATTTCTACAGCCTCTACATATTCTTGTTTTAATTCTGTAAGTTTCTTATATTGTTCTGTAAATCCATGTGACTTCTGTGTCTGTTCATTTGTCCAAATTTCCATAATACATATATCATCGCTGGAATTTGTTGGCACATAATAGTCATATTTATAGTTACCAGGTTCCTCTTTAGACAATTGAATAATACCTTGTTCTTTTACCTTATTATAGAATTCATCTCGTTTTCCTTTGCAGATGTGATAACGCACATTTACCATTAGTAATCTTTGCATTTTTTCAAGAGCATTTTCATAGCTATATGCTCTTATGACTGCGAAATATTTTGCAAATTCTTTTGTCCACATATCCATTTCTTCTTCAATTTCATTTACTTCATTCATAATAAAGCAAACTATTTTGCATGTTGTTTGTGCCATACCCGGTAATAGTACAGAAAAACCCCACTCTACATCTTCTTTCTCATCTTCAAAGCCATTTCTAGCATCAACAATAAGTTTGCTGCCTACATTTTCCTTAAGAAGTTCCCATGTAAATGTTGTTGGCTTTCTATAATTCTCTCCGGACGCAAATTTTTTCCATGTAAGTAAAACTGTATTATCCTTCTCTAGAAATTTTACATTACAACATTCAGAATTAAACTCTTTCATAAACATTCCTCCCATTATAAATATTATCAATTTTCTTTTTGTGAAATGTATTTTAACAAAATCAGTTACATTTACTTGCATTATTACACTTAGTATATCATAAATAAATATTTATTTTATAGTTACCAATACGTATTTTAATTCAATCTAATATAATGGATTTCAAAAATTAATCTAATAAATAAAAATTTCCAACTTATTCAGCTATTGTTAAGTATATACACTTAAAATAAAATTATAAAGTTTCTTAAATAACTAAAAAATTCTTTTACATTTCCAGATAAAATGAACTTTATCTCCTCTCTTCAAAAGAATCTAAAAAGGAGGCCATAAAATGAATAAAAATATTATAGAAATGAAAAACATCATCAAAAGTTTTTATATCGGAACACCTAATCAACTAAATGTTCTTAAAAGTATAGATGTAAATATTAAAGAAGGTGAATTTGTATCTATTATTGGACAATCAGGCTCAGGTAAAAGTACTTTGATGAATATAATAGGTGCACTTGACAGAGCAACTTCTGGAACCTATATTTTAGATGGAACTAATATTAATGATATATCAGATAATGGTTTATCTGACATACGAAATAGAAAAATAGGATTCGTATTTCAAACTTTTAATTTAATTCCTAGAAGTTCAGCTATTAAAAATGTTGAATTACCATTACTTTATGCAGGCATAAGCGGTAAAAAAAGAACACAGCTTGCAGAATATTATTTAGAACTTGTTGGCATGAAAGATAGAATGCAGCATCAACCAAATGAATTATCTGGAGGACAAAAGCAAAGAGTTGCTATTGCTAGAGCGCTTATTACAAACCCAAGTATTATACTTGCTGATGAACCAACAGGTGCACTTGATTCAACAACCGGACGGATAGTAATGGACTTATTTCATAAAATAAACAAAGAAGAAGGAAAAACTATAGTTCTTATAACTCACAATAATGAACTCGCAGAGGAGACAGAAAGAATCATAACACTAAGAGATGGTTCCATAGTGTCTGAAGTAAGCAATTCAAACTTTGAAAATCTACTTAAATAACTCTGTTAATTTATATTTTAAGATGGCAGTCTAGCCTGCCCATGTAAATATTTGATATGTATTTATAAATATATCTCAACGAAATATAAACCACTTTTTTAATGAATGATTCATTCTTCGTCGAGATATATTTATACTTTAAAATTATGTTTTTGTTATTTGTACGTAAATTCAGTTATGGAACTAGATTTATTTTAGATCTTGTAATATCTTTCTATACGCATCTTGTAAAGCAACAAACTGGCCGCCAACAACAAAGCCAAAATCATATAAGTTTACATGTCTAACTTTAACAATTGCAGGAATAGTTACATTATTATACTTAAAAGCTATTTCCAGCATATCATTCTTCTTAAACTCCGTATCAGATATGAATCCTATACCAGAAATAGATATCTCGATACCTTTAACTTCTAAATCTACCTTATTCAGATTTACGCTTTCAATCTTAAACTTATGATTATATTCGTGTCTATGATTTACTCTACGGTCTTTTTGAAATACTTGTTCTTTTCCGTTTAAGAAGCTATACCCTTTCATATATTTTCACCCTTTCCTGCGGTTATTCATATTATTTTAATCTATATTTATATTTTAACAGGATTTTAAGAAATATATAAGTACTTGTTTTTTTAAAGATGAAATTGTTTTCAATATTTTATAGTTAATTTATTAAATTTATCTTAATAGCTATCCTTAATCTAGTGCTCCTTCTATTAATTCAGTAAGTTTGTAAACCCCAATTCTAAAAATATATTTCTCATACCTTCTTCATTAATTTTTAACTTTAATACCTCTTCAGTTATATAATAAAGCTCTTTAATATCACATTTTATAGTCGCTAGCTGCTTACAAAGTAAAGCCGCATTTTTTCCTACCAATTTTATGTCTGATTCTTCTATTAGCTTCAATAATGGAGAGCGGGTAATGCCAAGGCCTTTGAAAGTCTCTTTAATTTCTTTTTCAGAAGAATTTTCAATAAAATCATATATTCCTTCTACAGTTTCAAATTCTCGTAGAAGAGGAATAACTGATTTTTCGCCTACCCCTTTTACTCCAGGTATATTATCTGAAGCATCTCCTTCAATTGCCTTTCTATCAATTATTTGGATTGGGCGCACACCATAAAATTGCTCTACATAATCAGAAGTATATTCAAAAACTCCATTTGGTATACTAAGCTGTTTCCTATCTATTCCAAGTGTTTCATACATGTCAGAAAATTTTGAGGTTATCAGCCATACTCTTATATTCTCATCAATAAGCTGCAGACAGTCTTGGTCTTTAGTCCATATAGTAACCCTCATATAATTTTGAAATTTTTTTGACAATGTTCCAATTATATCATCTGCTTCATATTCATTAAAAACAAATTGTTCAATACCCATCTCCTTCAAAACCTTTTGCGCCAGGGGAAATTGACTTCCAAGTTCATATCTAAACTCTTTTCTATGTCCCTTATAGTCTGAAAATAATTCTTTCCTAAAGGTAAATTCCTTAGTACGGTCCCAAGCCACAGCTAAATGACTAGGTTTTTGATTTTTAATTACTTTAAGCATTGATGCCATCATCGTATAAACACCATTAGTAAACTCTCCTTGAGAAGATTGCCGTATTTTAACTAGATATTTATCTTTTTCTTCATCAGTTTTTGCAAACTTATACTCCTTTGGCAGATTTCCAAAAAAACAGCAAGACAACAGTGATGAACCATCTATTAAAAGTAAATGCTTATGCATACTTACAACTCCTTATTCTTCAACTTCAAGTATATAATTTTTCACTTATATCTCATTTAAACTTAATTGCTCTAAATAATTTTACACCATATAATACAACTCTTAAATATTAAAACAATCTTTTGAATTAAGTATTTGCTATACTCTTTCCTTAATCTAAGTATATTTAACACAGATTTGTAAATTTTTAACATATATGTTATAATATATTTACCATATTGTATAGTACTTACGAGGGAGAGTTGTTGAATGCTAAAATTAAAGAGTATTATATGCTTATTAAGCATTATAACTTTATTTAATGATTATAATGTAAGCATCGTAACACCATTTAACACTTTAGCAACAGATGTTGTAAAAGATAATAGTATAAGAATGATAGGTGAAAATAAGCTAGGATTGAACGAAAATTTTATTGGTATTAAATGTGAAGAAATCAAGCAACAAGTAAAAGAAATTGAAGAAACGCCGAAAAAGAGTGAACCTGAATGGAAAGATTTCACACTCACATTTTACACATCTCTTGATTCAGAAAATAGCAGTGCAGGTCCAGTTACTTGCCAAGGCAAACCACTATCACCAGGTGGCGTAGCCAATAACGTAATGCCACTAAACACTAAAATATATTTAGAAAGTTATGGACAAGTTATTGTTAATGATAGAGGTTCTGATAAATATTTCGGAGTTGATAATAGATTAGATGTATTTATCGAGAGAGAACCCGGAGAAAGTGATAGACAGTATTTTAAAAGAGTAAACAACTTAGGCGTGCAGAAGGTTAAGGGGTATCTTATTAAATAAGTTGATGAATTGCCCACTCTGCCATTTCACGCACTTTTTCATGACTATCATTACATGCTTCATGAATACTCTCTTTATACTTCTCTTTATAATTATTAACCATTGCATTTATAGCATTAACTTTCCATTTCCAAACATCATCCTTTGGTATATACCAAAACTTTGGTTGCATTACATTTTGTAAAAAATCATAATCCATTTTAAGAATTTTTTCTAATGATATATTTTGGCTCAATTCTTCTAAAAACGGAAATTCCTCGTTTCCTTCCCATCTATTCTTATTCATTGGGCATGCATCTTGGCAGGCATCACATCCGTATACCCAATCCCCAATTTCTTTTTTAAATTTCTCATTTGGCATATCCCTTCCCATAAATGTAGTAATGCAGGATACACATGCAAAAGGATTCATAGTATAAGGTTCTGATAAAGCCTTGGAAGGGCAAGCTTTAAGGCACAAATTGCATTTTTCTGAACAAGGTTTTACTTTTGGTTCTTCAATTAATTCTAATTCTTTATCAATTACCCATGCTTCTAAAACTAACCATGAACCATTTTCAGTATAAAAAAAATTGTTTCTTCTAATTACTCCTAATCCAGCTTTAAGTGCAGCCCATCGCATAGCAGTAACTCCAAATTTTCGTTCAGTTTCTGCTTTAACTCCAATTTCCTGCATATATCTCTCAAACTTTAAACTATCTTGAAAATCCTTAGAGTTCTTATCTACTCTGCTATCAAATAAATAAGTCTTTCCAATTATACCCTGCAAGTGCTCTGGAACATGATACTGTGCATATCTTCTTACACATACAACAATAGATTTAGCCCATGGATAAGTATTTTGTACTCGCGCAAAATTATAATAACGTTGATAAAAAGGTTTTGTAGCTGGTATTTTTTCAATTCTCTCATTAAGTTTTTCTTCATATTCATACATGTCAGATACTTTAATGATTCCGCATTTCTCAAAGCCTAAATCTAGTGCTGCATTTTTTATTTGCAATGCTAATGAATTCATTTGTTCAACATCCCTCTCAATATATTTTATTTATTCCAATATTCAATTACATATCACACTTACATGTATATACATGTTTTTATTTATAATAACCCTTACTCTTAATTACGCCAAAATAAAACCTTTATTAATCTATATGCTTGTTAATACAATTTTGTATTTGTCCTAGAGTTTTTAAAAATTCTTCAAATTTTTCAGCACCAATCTCCTGCTCTATTAAAGATTGTACATTACTCCATACTGGAATGGCTTCATTTAGTTTTTGTTCTCCGCTGTCACTTATTGATATGCATCTTTTTCTTGAATCATTATCATCTGTTCTTACCTTAACATATCCCTTTTTTCTTAAGATTTCTATGTTTCTAGTTACTGTAGTTTGATCCATTAACATTTTCTCTGCTAATTCGCTTATTGCAATATTTTCATTTGCAGTTATTTCTGCTAATAATGAAAATTGAGGTGCTGTTAGCCCAACAGTTTGAAAAATTTTATCAAAGTGCTGAGTAGTAACTCTAGTTGTCATACGTAGATTTCTGCAAACACAATTTCTTAATGGTTTTAGATGACTTAAATTAGACATAAATAATATTCCTCCGTCGAAGCTTTGAATATACATATAGTAATCTATAGCAATTCTTATTGTCAAGGCACCTCTAAATCAGCTTTTAATAACCAACTCCATTAATTTTACATGCATATACATGTATTATGATAAAAATTTTTACTTGTCATCAAAAAATATAGATTTATAAATTTTATATGTATATGCATATATTATCATAGGAAATATTTATAGTCAATTAATTACTTTAAAGAAAATTAATAAAAGGATTTAAAGACCAATTACTTTATTTCTATGTTGTAATTGGTCTTTCCAAATATTATTTATGATTTAAAAAATCTATTGCTGCTTGAAGCATTAGTGCAGTTCCCCTATATAAAACAGAATCATCCATCATATATTTTGAGTTATGTGCTGGATACACAATTCCATCCTCAAAAGCAGCTGGATTATATATTCTAAAATAACACCCCTGGACCTTTTCAAAGAAAAATCCTGCATCTTCTGCTCCCATATTATAATCATTAAGAATGTGTACTTCATCTTCATTTAGTATCTTTTTTGCTGACTTTATAAACATATCAACCATATTTTTGTCATTTATAACTGCTGGACATCCGCCATAGAAATCTAATTCGAAATCTGCCCTCATCATTTTGGCTAAACCTGATACAATTTCCTCAATTCTCTGCAATACAAATTTTCTTATTTCATTATCTGTATTTCTTACAGTTCCTTTTATTTCAACCATATCTGGAATAATATTATTGGAACCTCTTCCTCCTTGGATACTGGCAAAACTTATTACTGTAGGTTTGGTCTGATCAACTTCTCTTGTTAATATATATTGAATATTGTTAACAATTAAGGTTGCCACAGATATAGGGTCAATACATAGATTTGGAGTAGATGCATGACCTCCCCTGCCTTTAATTTTTATATTAATTGGATCTTCTGCTGCGGACATACTTCCATATCTTACAAGAATATCACCATTTTTATATTCTCCAATCTTACTATCAACATGTAAAGCTAACATTGCATCTACCTTAGGATTTTCTAACACACCATCTTCAATCATAGCTAAAGCTCCACCTGGACCTAATTCTTCACTTGGCTGAAATATTAACTTAACTTTCCCACTAAGCTTATCTTCATTTTCTTTAAGTATTTTTGCTATGCCAAGTAATATTGCTGTATGCCCATCATGCCCACAAGCATGCATATTTTCATTTTCAGATCTAAATTCTAAATTTGTTTCTTCCTTTATTGCTAATGCATCCATATCAGCTCTAATTGCAATGGTCTTTCCATCTTTTTTTCCTAATACAGCGCTTATCCCAGAGTGGTTTTCATATGTAGTATATTCTATATTAAATTCATCTAATTTCTTTTTTACATATTCAAAGGTTTTAGGTAATATCATACCTATTTCAGGTATTTTATGAAGGTCTCTTCTCCATTTTATTATTTCACCGCTAAGTGCTTGAGCTTGTGCAAGTATATCCATCCTTATTATTCCTCCAAAAACTTTAATTAATATTTATTGTATAACAAAAGCTCTTTATTTTACAAAAATATTTTAGTTATAATTTCTCCTAACAATGCGGCTACTGCTCCTTCGAATATATATCTTTAATCTGCCTGTAAATAGTACGTATTTATACTTCAAATTTAATTATAAAAAGAATATTGAAGCCATGTTTGGATAATCTATTCTTATATTATTTTTTTGAAAGGAGAATTTTAATGAATATAATCTTATTCAGGGTCTATGAAAATAGAATTTTCTTTCTTATGAAATTATTGAGCAGAAATGGATATTTAAATATCTCTAAAGGAGAGCTAGAAGATATTATGAAAAAGAAGTTTTATTCGATTTAATTTTGATGAGATTAGAAACTTAAATGAATTTATTTTGTGATTTTTATTTTTAAATAGAACTAAAGATAGGCCAAGTGCTTTACTTAGTCTATCTTTATTGGGAATTTTCAAAACTTTGTGCTTGAGTGTTTTGATCTATATTTATAGTATCATAGGTTCACACACAAATCTATTAAATTTAGCATTATTATGAAATCTCACAAATTGTGAAGCTTATAATTGTATAGTTTATTAATGAAGAATACTTCTAATTACATGCATTCTTTATTAGATTCTTTTTATAGTCATCGCAAAACTGAAAAAAACTACTTGGAAGATTCCTAAAGTTTTTATCTTCCTTTACCATGTAATCAGCAAAATCCTTTATTTTATCTATAAAAGCAACAAAATTTATATTTTCATTATTTTCACCATGAAATTTAAAGTCAGGAACACTAATTCCACTTTCTTTCATCATAGATTTAAGCATAATGAAATAATTCGCTGGAGGAAATTGTTCTTCAGTTTCATATTTCTTACTTGTTTCAATAAAAGCATCATATGCTTTTTTTGTATTTATTATATTTTTATTCTTTGTTCTTAAATCCCTGTTATCTGGATCTTCTTTATTTTTCTCTATAGAGTTTGTCAAATTAAAAGTATTTTGAATATAATTTAAACCAATTTGCTTATCATAATTGTTTATAGTATCCATATTATCCACCATACCTAACCTATAATAAATATATTTGTTGCTAAAAAAAATTCTTAATATACTTATTATAAAGATAATTTGTAATATGACGGTTAAAAGTATGTAAAAATATCCTGTATTATTTATATATATGTCGGCTTATTGCATAATAGAGTATAGGTTATTTCAATTTAAAATTTCCAAATTATCTTAATTATAGCATTCTTCCATCAGGACCTAATGTATAGCCTCCAATTGTGGTACTAGACAACATAGCTCCTGTATTATCTAATTAATACCAACTACCAGAATTATCTTTTATCCAACCTGTTTGCATTGCACCATTAGTAGAACAGGTTTGTGGTTCAATGCAGAAGTAAGGCTTATTTTTAGGTGTATAGGCCACAGTATGTGTGAAATCAGGGGTGTATAATAAATTTAATCTTAATTTTAAGGTTGTATAATCAATATATGAATTTTTTCCTGGAAGAAAACCATTATAAACATCATCAAGATCCACAGAACCTACTGGAACAGATATGAATGTGCCATTTTCCCCTGATAATTTCGTAAAATATGGGTGAAGAGCAAAGCCAAAAGGCATTTCCTTATTATCTCTATTTTCCACTTTATAGGTTACAGAAAGGCCTTCCTTATTACTTCCATCATAAAAAATGGTATCTAAAAGACATGCATCAACTATATCTCCTAAAACTTTATAGTTATTATTATTAATTTGAAAATGGAATTTGAAAAGCAGTATAATATCTATACTTGAGTGCAACTCGTCCCTCTAAAAGTTATATCTATATTCTAACTAAAGTATTTCATGCTAGTCTTCTTCAATTCTTTTGTACTGTATAAAATTTTATAATCCTTAGCCCCTATAGCAATAGCTATCCCCTCAATAATTTTATTACAGCTTTCTCTATCTTTTTCATGAATCATTGTATAAAGATTATAATCCCAAGAGTCGCAAGGCTTTCTTTCATAACAATGACTTATCTCATTAATGGAAGCCATATATCTTCCTACTTTATCTAAATCCTTATAATCAATTTTCCATACTACCATAGCATTGGCATTAAAGCCGGCTCTTCTATGAAATAGTATGGCACCAATTCTTTTTAAGATCCCACATTTATTATAAGCTTTCACCTTATCTATAAGCTCATCTTCATTCATATTGAGTTCATCTGCGATTTCTTTATATGGAGTAGCTGTTATAGAAATATCCTCTTGCAGCCTGCGAATTATTTTCTTATCTAAATTCTGGATCATTTTTTTCATCTCCTTGAAAATTTAAAGCTACCTTAACTTTAAATAGTTTTATAGATGGTAGACTTATAATGTCATTTAAATCTGTCTTTTCCTTAATTTCCCTAAGAATATTATTTAAATTCTCCTCAGAATGTGTTATAACTGTAAACCACATATTGTATTCATCTTCTCTTATATAATTATGTGTCACTTCATCATAACTATTTATCCAAGCTGCAACTTCATCAATTTTATTTTCAGGAACTTTAGCTGCACAAAGGGTACTTGTATATCCAATTTTTTTCGAATTAAAAATACCGCCTATTCTTCTTATTATTCCTTCATCTTTTAACTTTTTTATTCTTTTTAGAACTTCATTTTCCGTAAGCAGCAACTTTTCACCTAATATCTTAAAAGGTCTTTTATCTATTGGTATCTCATTTTGCATCAAATTAAGCAATTTTTTATCAAGTATATCCATAAAAACTCCTCCATAAATACAGCTAATTGTTAAAAATACATATTCTATCAGATGACATATAGTCCCCATCATTGTAATATGCTGCTCTTGCCCTACATCCTCCACAATTCTTCTTTGATTTACAACTATTGCAGATTCCATTGTATTCTTGAGTTCTTAAATTATTAAACAATTCACTGCTTTTCCATATTTCATCAAAAGGTTTTTCTTTAACATTGCCAGCTGTTTCTGTTAAATAAGCACATGCCTGCACATCTCCCATAGGATTGATAATGCAATAACTAGTTCCTGCAATACATCCACGTTTAAATCGACTATCTATGCCTAAATTTTCTGCTATTCTAACGAATTGAGGTGCACAAGTTGGTTTTATTTCTATATTAACTTCATTTTGCTTTTTCATTATTGAAGTTAGTAATTCTTCATATTTTTTCGGGCTTAATAGTTCATCAGATATATTTTTTCCCCTTCCAGTTGGCACAAGAAAGAATATGTGATGAGCTGCTGCACCCATAGCCACAGAAAAGTCAGTAAGACTAATTACTTCATCTTTGTTCCAATCCATTACTGTTGTGTGCACTTGAAATCTAATACCTAAATCTCTGCAATTTTTCATGGCCAAAATGGTATCTCTAAAAGCCTTCTCATTTCCTCTAAAAGAATTATGTTTTGAAGCATCAAGACTATCCAGACTTATTCCAACAGCTGAAATACCTGCATCTTTTAGCTTTTGGGCCATTTTTTCAGATATAAGAGTGCCATTGGTTCCAAGCACAGGCCTAAGTCCTGCTTTGGATGCATAATTTATTAGCTCAAATATATCTGCTCTCATTAATGGCTCTCCACCAGAAAATATCATTATTTTAAAGTTTGCCTTTACAATTTGATCTATTAGCATTTTTGCTTCTTTTGTAGTTAATTCGCCTTTAAGTTCCATACCAGAATCTCTATAGCAGTGACTACATTTTAAATTACATCTATTTGTAGTATTCCAGGATATTATCATTTATTTCACTCACCTTTTTACAAATAATTTTTTGTTCTAAAATAAATCCCATAATTAATAATTAGATTTTGTAAATTATTAACTTATAAAAATTTCTTTATCTGTAAGATAGCAGGCAGGATCTTCTGCCCAAAAATCATTGTGTACTGCTTCAGCTCTAGTTCTGAAGTTTCCATTGCAAACATTTAGCCACTTACAGTCAGAACATCTACCTTTTAATAGCTCTTTTCTATTTCTAAGTCCATTTAATATTTCATGATTAGAATTTCTCCATATTGAACTAAATTTTTCTTCCTTTACATTCCCAAAAGTGTATTGCCATGTAAATTGATCCGGATGAACATTGCCATTAAAATCCACGTTCGCAAAAGCCATTCCAGATCTATTTCCACCATTAGTTTTTAAAAGCTTTAATATATGATCAGATTTATCCTTATATTTTTCTAAAGATTTCAAATATGTATAAACAGCATCTGCATGATTATCTACAGTAAGTATTTCAACATCAGGCCCAAATTCTATTGCTTTGCTTATTATTAAATCTAAAGCCTGCCTTGTTTCTTCCTTAGATATATCTTCATCCATCATCTTATTTCCTCTACCTGAATATACCAAATGATAGAAGCACACTCTTGGGATCTTTTCTTCTCTTATTAATCTAAATATCTCATCTAATTCTTTATAATTATTTTTATTTATAGTAAATCTAAGGCCAACTTTTTGCCCTGCTTCAATGCAGTTTCTTATTCCCTTTAATGCGCTGTCAAAGGATCCAATTACCCCTCTAAATTTATCGTGGTTTGAGCCTATTCCATCAAGACTTACTCCAACATATCCAACATTAAATTTCTTTAAAGCTTTGCATGTATTTTTATCTAAAAGAGTTCCATTAGTCGAAATTGTACTTCTTATTTCTTTATGACTTGCATATTCTAATATTTCTAAAATATTTTCTTTCATTAATGGTTCCCCACCAGAAAATAATAATGCAGGTACATTAAATTCTTTTAAATCATCTATAAATTTTTTTGATTGACTTAGTGTGAGCTCTCCCTCATACCTCTTATTATCAGCACTAGCATAGCAATGTTTACATTTCAAATTACAGGTTTTTGTACAGTTCCAAGCAACTACAGGTCCTTTTCCAGGACTTACCCCATACTTTTCTTCTGCCGCACCTTCAACATATCTTAGGCTATCACCATAATTTTTAGAATTACATAATAATTTAGTAATACTTATCATTTTTTATTGTTATCCTCTCTTATCAATTCATTATTTATATTTTATTTTTCTATATCCATTATATTTTAGAAAATTGCTATGCCTTATGCAAGAATTATTCAATATAAAATTTTTCTTTTAATGGATTTTAGCTAAATACTCCAGAATAGAGAGATCATTTCCTTTATAGAAATGCTCTCTACTTTATTGTTGTTTTATTACTTTTCTCTTAATTTAGTACCTTGACCTTTTACATTTATATCATTATAATAAAAATTAATATAATACTAAAGGCAAAGCTGTCTAATATTAATAAATATTAGATGGCTTTTTTATAAGAATTACCTATGACAATGGAGTCAAAGCTAAAGTTGCTTGACTCTATTTTTTATTATTAAAATTCCAATTTAATTTTTAAGAAGGAAGGTATAGTTATGAAAAAAATAGAAATTATTATTAAGAATGAAAATTTGGATGCTTTAAAGAAAATATTTGCTGAGTGTAACACTTATGATTTCATGATTTCAAATATCAAAAATTATAATAATCAAAAAGCTTATAATAAAATTTTCAGAGGCACTTTGTATAATGTTGATCTTTTACGTAAAGTAAAGGTAGAAGCAGTTGTAGATGCTGTAGTTGCACAGCTTATTATAGATAAAGTTTTAAAAGAAATTAATGATGGAATTTATGAAGATGGAAAAATTTATATCAGTAATATTGAAAATGTTGTTTAATAAAAACAACATTATTTTCTTAAAAATGTCTTATAATCCTCATAATTTCTCTTTAAAAGATTTGGTGTATCTAGACCATAAGGACAATGAGCCTTGCAATTACCGCACTCAATACAATCTTCAATTTTCTTCATCTTTGCCTGACCTTCTTCAGAAAGATGCGCTTCAGCTGGGGAACGGCGAAGAAGGAGAGACATTCTTGCACAGTTATTAATTTCTATACCTGCAGGACAAGGCATACAGTATCCACAGCCACGGCAGAATTCTCCTACAAGCTCTTTTCTTTCCTTCTCAATATATTCTTTAATTTCATTAGTCATTTCAGGTGGATTATCTATATAAGAAATAAATTCATCAAGTTCACTTTCCCTCTGAACTCCCCATATAGGTAAAGTATTATCAAATTGTGCAAGGTAAGCATAAGCTGCTTCACTTCTTGTTATAAGTCCACCTGATAATGCCTTCATACATATATAACCAACATTTTTTTCTTTGCATAGATTTACAAGTTCCTCATCTTTTTTATCAGCTAGATAGCTAAATGGAAACTGCAATGTATCATACAATCCTGATTCAGCAGCTTCTATTGCTACTGGCAGCCTATGATTTGTAATACCTATAAAACGAATCTTTCCTTGCTTTTTTGCCTCTAATATAGCCTCATAAAGTCCTGTACCATCATTGGGCTTAGGACAAAAGCTTGGATTATGGAACTGATAAATATCAATATAATCTGTTTTAAGCATAGCAAGACTTTTTTCTAAATCACTCCAAAATCCGTCAACTGTTGTAGATGGAGTTTTTGTTGCGATAATAATTTTATCCCTGACATCGCTTAAAGCAAGACCTACTTTATACTCGCTGTCAGTATAACTTCTTGCTGTATCAAAAAAGTTAATTCCATTATCATAAGCCTTTCTTAGAAGCTTCACTGCTTCTTCGCTAGAAACGCGTTGTACTGGAAGTGCACCAAAACCATTTCTGTTTACTGTTATTCCTGTTCTTCCTAATGTAACATTTACCATATTGTCATCACCCTTCTTATAAATCCAAAAGCATATTAATTTTACCAACTTATTTTATGATAATACCAATACATTTTTATATCAACAAAATTAATTTATCTAAACTTATATTACTACTTGGAGTTAAGTCTAGGTCAAGTTTTTTTTATTTGAACTTTACCTACAGAGGAACAGTAATTTCTTTAGGCTTATGCTTAATCATAAAAGAATCTCCTACTGAATAACAAAAGTTCCTTCACCTACCTTTGTATCTTCTAATCAAACAGATACCCCATCATCTTTTCTGGATTCTCTAAAAATTTTCTCGTTATCATGTAATTATCCGTCTTTTTATAAGGAGTTTTCCTAATTCCATCTTCATTAATAACAAATATATCTGCACCTGGGTATGCCATTAATATGGGTGAATGAGTTGCAATGATAAACTGTGATTTTTTCTTTACCAGTTCATTAATAATAGAAAGCATAGCCATTTGTTTTACTGGTGACAATGCTGCTTCTGGTTCATCTAAAATATTTTATCACACCTAATCCACCTAATATTGATAGGATAGAACCCATAAATCTATACTGTGTAATAGACTGTTCTAAATAAATTAAATAAGTATTTGTATCCATACTACCACCGTTATTTTGAATTATTCTTGATGCTTCTTTGCCACCTAAATCCACGCTATTCATTAGTATATATATCCCTATCAAGAAAATAACTAGAAATAATGTTGTTATCAAATTGCCCTTCCTCATAAATTCCCTCCAATTTCAAATCTAGTTTATATATTACAAATTAATAATAACATAGTTTTAAAATTTTTTTGATTCAATTTTCACTTAACTTTTTTCATATTCTCATAAAGAATAAAAAAATCGCAAATTCAAATTTTTATTGAATAGTACGATTTTTCAATTTGTTATTTAATTCTATTGATATATAATCTAAGAAAAATGTAATTTAATATTTGATTACTAGGTCTACAAGAGAATACTATCTTTCTGTAATACGAACCTCTTTACCTTTAAACACAATGGCAAGCTTTATTATATTCTTAACTCCTTTTTCTGTGAGTTCTGTTTCATATTTCATATCTTCTATCTGTTTTAAAGCAGCAATGGTTCCTTCATCTATGGTTGTCTTTAAGAAATCATCTATTTTTTTAAACTCTATAATAATTCCAACTTTTGACGTGTCTTTTGGGATTATCATAACATCATATCTTCCATATCCACTTTCTTTATTTGATTTTACCTCATAATCTTCTGAAAGGGATATAAGCATTCCGAGGACAAAAGCGTGATAAACTTTTTCTGGTTCTTTTCCCGCTACATCAAAATAACTTAAATTATTTATTACAAATTCCGTAAATATCCCAGCAAAAATTTCTATTTCACCATCTACCAGCATATTTAACATTAATTCATATTTTTGATTTGTCATAACATCTTGGAACCATTTTTTAATTAAGTTTTTATAAAAAATATGCACTTCTTTATTAGGAATTTTAAGTATGCAATGAAGCATTCCTTCTATATTCTCTGTCTTTACAGTTTTTAAATATCCACTCATAGTTAAAAAGCTCCAGATATTTTGATTTGAATCCTCAACTTCTTGCATTACTATGGTATCGTCAATAACTTTATTTATTGAATCACCGTTAATTAGCGCTTCTAATTCTAACTTAATATTTCTGTCACCTTTAATTAAAATTTTCTTTATAAGGTCATTGCTACTGCTGTTAATCCAATATGGCATAAAGCCTTCCCTAATATTTTTCAAATAATTTAAAACTGACCATGGATTATATACTGTCTCCCCTGAAAAAATATAACCGTTATACCATTTCTTTATATCTTCAATATTATCGTTAGCATCATAGTAATTAACTAAATCCATAGTTTCTTTTTCTGTAAAACCAAATTTATCGTTAAAATCATAATTTAAAATGGTATTTACCTGCAAATTATTTAATCCTGAAAAAATACTTTCCTTCGCCACTCTAAGAATACCTGTAATAAGTGACTTTTCAACATATAGATTATCTTTAAGTGCTGCTGTAAGAAGATTTCTTATTAAGACAATCATATCATTGTAATACCCACGAATATATCCTTCTTGAATAGGTACATCATATTCATCTATAAATAACATTACTTTTCTTCCGTAATGCTTATTCATATATCCCATAAGAGAACTAATACCATTACATAATGCACCTATTGAAGCTTTTCTCATAATCATATCTTTAAAATCATTTTTATCAAATTCTGATAATTTTCCACTGTCTAATAAATACTCATGCTCTTTATATAAATTAGACATTAAAAACATCATACCATCTTTAAAATCTTCATAAGATAAATACTTTTCATTTTTAAAGGTAATAAAAATCACTGGATATTCTCCTTGTTTTTTCATTATTTCCTTTTCAGCTTCTATCTTCAAACCTTTAAATAAATCTTTAGTTTCTTCTTTTGTCCTTATATCAAAAAAGTAACGGAGCATACTTAAGTTAAGGGTCTTTCCAAATCTTCTTGGTCTTGGAGTTAAGATTATATCTGCTCCATTTTCTATAAATTCTTTTATTAATAAACTCTTATCTACAAAGTAATTGTTTCCTTCTATTAATTTTTTAAAATCAGACGTCCCTACTTGGATGTTCTTTTTCAGCTTTAGCACCTCCCTATTTTTAATGTATAATAAAGACTTAATAGTCCTTGGCTTTTCTTTTGCATGATTACATTAATCTTTTATTTCTCAGTAAATTAGCATACCAACCAAGAGTTTTGTAAGTGTTTCCTTAAATATTACATCAAAATCTCTATTTATATTATATCCAAGTTTCTATTTCATTAAAAGATAAATGAATTTAATCATTTAACTCCAATTCACTTTGTTTAAGCCAGAAATTCTGAAATTCCTCTGGGAGCAAAGGCTTACTGAAGTAGTAGCCTTGAATCTCATCACAACCATTATCCTTTAAAAATTTGACCTGTTCTATAGTCTCCGCACCTTCAGCTATAACTTTAAATCTAAGGTTATGTGCCATATCAATAATGGTTTTGGTAACTATCTTACTATCAAAATCGTTATCGAAATCTACAATAAAGGATTTATCAATTTTTAATTTGTAAAGAGGTAACTTTCTCAAATAATTTAGGGAAGAATAACCTGTGCCAAAATCGTCTATGTCAACACCTATTCCAAATTCTTTAAGCTGAAGTATTTTATTAATACATTCTTCTATATCTTCAACAAGAGCGCTTTCAGTAAGCTCAAGCTCAATAGATTCTGGCTTTATACCAACTTTTGTGATAATATGCTTAACTTTTGCAACAAATTCTTCTTTTTTAAGTTGAAAGGAGCTTATATTTACTGCCACAACCAAATTGATTCCAAGGTTAGCCCAGCTTTTTACCTGTCTACAAGCTTCAGTAAGTGCCCATTCACCAATTTCATGAATCGCTCCCATCCCTTCGGCAATAGGTATAAATTCTCCTGGTGAA
Source organism: Bacillota bacterium (assembly GCA_021781745.1). Lineage (GTDB taxonomy): Bacteria > Bacillota > Clostridia > Clostridiales > Clostridiaceae > Clostridium. The sequence goes on from JAJXWH010000022.1 coordinate 33,720, forward strand.
ATCATACCAAGCGTCTTATGTTTCCATCTTATTAATGCTTCCGCTCCTGAAATTAAGCCGCTTATAATATCTATCTGTGGCTGATAAACCAGGAATAATTCACCATTTTTAATGCAATTTTTTAGATCCGTCTCAATCCTAATCCTTCTTAAGAGTTTTTCTCTCATGGATTGGGTATAGAATTGAATTTGATTCCCTCCTCCTTTCTTAGCTTGTATCATTGCCTCTTCAGCATTGCTTAAAAGATTTTCAAAGGAATTGCTTTCTTCAGAAAAAGTACTTATACCTATACTACAGCTTATTTGTATGCTATTTTTTTCAATATAGAAAGCTTCTCCCATTTGTTTTCTTAATAATTCTGCAGCAGATTCAATATATTCATCAGATTGAATTCTATTAAGAAACACTCCAAATTTGTCAGATCTGAAATGCACAAGAAATGCATTATTAGAAAATATTCTCTTTAATCGAATAGCAAAAGCTTTAAGCAGTTTATCTCCTGTATGAAGGCCAAACATGTCATTGATTTGCTTTAATCGGTCTATATTGATGTAAAAAAGTGCATATCTGTGGTTATTATTTTTCGAATTATCTATTTCTGTACGTACTTTATCTATAAAAGTCTTTAAATTTGGCAGGGTGCTTATTACATTATGAGTTGAAAGGAATCGAATCCGATTTTCATTTTTCTTTTGATCAGTAATTTCCTTAAGTATTCCCACATAGTTTTTAACATTCTGGAACTCATCTTTAAGTGCGTATATCATTAATTCTGCTGTAAAATTCTCTTTATTTTTCCTTCTTCCATCTACTTCGCCTTTCCAAAAGCCTGTTTGCTCCACTTTTTTCCATATATTCATATAAAATTGTTCATTGTTTACACCTTTTAAAAGGATATTTCTTTCATTTGCTGCTAAATCGCCAAGTGAATCCCCTGTTATTTTGCTGTAAGCCTCATTGATTTCAATAACCTTTGAAGGATCATTTTCAGTGAATATTAGTCCTTCTGAGGAATTAAACATAGCTTTAGAAATCAGATTTAATTTCGATCTCGTTGCCTTAATATCTGTAACATCTTCTACAGTAGTAACCTTATAACGCTTTCCATCTTCATCTATAAGCAGAGCAGCAGTAACAAGAATATCAAGAATTTTTCCATCCTTTCTTACTACCTTCCACTCTCTGTCTAGTTCAGGAATACCCTGCAAAAATTCGATATGTTTTTTAAAAGCCTCCTGTTTGTATCCTTCAGGCACAACTATAGTAAATTCTTTACCTATTAATTCTTCACGTGCATAGCCATAAATTTCACAATAAGCATTATTTACCAATTCAAAGTTTCCATACTCATTTGTAACACAAATTCCAATATTGGCTACATCAAAAACTGCATCAAGAAGCTTGTTCTTCTTTTGAAGCATCGACTTACCTTTATTCATACTAAATAACTTAGGATCTAAATTTTCAAATTTACTTTGTTTATTTTCTAAATTATTCATAGTTTCACCTACTTTCTGATTGTATCTATCTATTTCAACAAACCATTTCTTGAAATTATTACATAACCGTTTTATTTCTTCCACTATTTTTAGCCTGATACAATTTACAGTCTGCTTTCTCAATTAATTCACTAACTTTATCCCCTGAATATTCCTCAATTCCTATGCTGATTGTTAAATGAATATTTTTTACAAATTCCATCTTTTCAACAACCGTACGGATTTTTTCCGCTACTTCAAATCCATCACCTAAAGATGTATCAGTAAGCATAATCAAAAATTCTTCACCACCATAACGGCCAACCAAATCAGTTTGTCCTATATTCTCCCTTAAGATTGCTGCAAGATCCCTTAATATTTTGTCACCAGTCAAATGCCCATAAGTATCATTAATCCTTTTAAAATGGTCAATATCTAATATCATAACTGCAAAAGTACACTTGTTCCTGCTGCAGTGCTTAATCTCTTCTTCCAATCTGTCATATATATATCTGTGATTATATAATCCTGTGAGGCCGTCAATTGTCGCTTGATTCTTTAGTAAACAGTTCTGTGCAAATAAAATCTGTTCTTTCTGCTTCATTTCTCTAAATATTATTTCATAAGGTTCATTTATTCCTTTGGCAATAATCACTTTATAAATTAAGTAAAAGGAAAATATCTTGAAGTAATGACCTATAAGGTTGTAAAATCCATAATTATCTCTGTATAGTGTAAATGAAAATTCTGATATAATTGCAGAAATCATTGACAAACACAAATATTTATAAACTTTTTTATCGAAGACATCTTTATTTTTTGTCAGCAATAGAATTGCAATAAGTAGGATTGTACAAATAATATATTCACTGATTATTTTAAATTGGGTAAGCCCTTGGCCTTTTACAAAACAAACAGGGAATATTTTCCACCAAAATATAGAAAGCATCAGAACAGCAGTAATAATTGTATAAATCCCAAAAATCAAATAGACATTAACCTGTTTTTTTGATTTTATATATGCAAAAGAAAGCATAAGGACAATGCTTTCAAAATATCTGGCAGCTATCCAAAGTTGATTTGCATAATAATCATAATCCTTAAAAATTCGAATACCTTTGTAGGACATTGTATGAAACAAGTCTAATACTCCAATAAAAAGATAAGCAATTCCAACTATTATAAGATATTTGTTGTTAATGTATTTAGCAGAATTCCATGTCATTAAAAACATTGTAAATGCTATGCAAATACTAAAAATTTCAGCAACAGTATGAAATAATAAATAATTATACAAGCTGCTAAAATATAACATAATAAGAATAGTAGTTATGAATATTGTACTTATGGACCTCTTTACAATAATTTTCATTAGCATTCCACCTGCCTACATAGAATTTAGTACATTATTTTTAAGTATGGATAAATGCAATTCTCTTAAGTCCCTAAAAGAAGAATATTTCGACCCAAATTATCCATATATGTTTTTATTTTCACTATTTTTAAATTGTTTTTTTAATTATATCACAATATTATGTGAATTTTCAAAGTATTTGATAATTATATTGTAAAATTATATCAATTAGTGCAAAATATGATATAGTCATTAATATAAATTCTATTTTTTACGCTTACTCTAAAGCGGAGGCATATATAATTAAAGCTGAAACTTTTTAGCTATAATAAAGTCTCAGCTTTTGAATTGATATTCTTAATTCTATGAAGTAAAGTACCAATCATCTTTAATCTTTTTATTTTGGATCTTTTAATCCCCCAATAAAGGTTTGAAAGCTATCAGTTATCCAGTAAACATTTTGCTCTTCATTGGATTGACTAAAGTTTAATGAATGATCCCAATAATATACGCCTTTATCTTTATTGTTATTAATTAATACTATAAAGCCTGAACCAGGATCACGTCCAATAATTATAGTATTGGGTAGCAAGTCCTCTTTATATTCATCATTCCAGTCTCTTAAATCGAAGTCATCATCATCAACTAAACCAAATAATACATCCAATGGTATCTCTTCTGATAAATCTTCAACACTAAAAGTGCTGTACCTAACTCTCTGAGTCCCGCCATTATATTTAGTTAGAAATTCTTTATAATCCTCCTCTAATAAAAATCCCATTTGTTTTTCAAAATCTTCAACTGCTTGTTTTGTAGCTTTTCCAAAGCTTTTAATATTCATTATCCTTATCCCCTTTCACCTAGATGATGCTTTGCTAAATGCATTCTTTATGAATGGTGAAGCTTCTGATATCGCTTCTCCTCCAACATGAAAATATGACCCAAACAGTGCTCCATCTTTATATGATTCTAATACTTCCTGTGCATTTGGTATTTTTCCATCTAATGCATTTCTTATATAATCATAAGTAACATTATATGTTCCACCCATTACCCCAGCTTCAACTAATCCTTGAACACGCTGCCATGTTGTTGGAATTTCTCCTATAAGGCCTGCAGTTGCTCCTAATGCTTTAAATACCGTAAATGGTGCAAATATAGGTTGAGTTAATACACCAGTGAAACCATTTTTCGGTCAATCATGAAAAACAGTATTATTATATTAGCTTAATTTATCTTAATCAACTATTATTCTAAATACAAAAAACCGTAAGTAAACTTAATTATTACTTACGATTTAATTTTTTACTTTTATTACATGGCTCACTAACAATAAACCTACTAATTTTTAATAATTACCATCCTCAGGAATAATATCTGGTGTAATCCATTCTATATCCTTTGAACGTTCTCCTGTTATTAAAAATTCTTTTACTCCTTTCCACGCTATTTCCTTTGCTAGAAATAATCCTATTGAAGCATATATCTCATTTGCAGTTTCTGCTACTTCATTTAAATTATTTATATCATTTAATGATAACCACTCTTCTTGAGTTCTATGGTCAGTATAATTCAGATAAACTCCATATTTAACATTAGGCTCTATCATTAATGTACTTTGCTTTTTTCCATCCACATAATAGTCAATTGTACCATCTCCACATCCCTTTTCCCAAAATGTATCAAAATCATCAATAATAAATTTTTTCATCTCTTCAATTTTAATATTTTCTATTATGTCTCCAAATGGAGGTTGAAATTCTGTTCTTATCATAGCTTTTCTCCTTTAATTACTTTTTATTAATTTTTCTGCATTTACATCTTCAACCGTAAGATTTGAATATTTTGTTAAATCACATCGAAACACATCATCATTCTTATTGACAACTGTTAATACATCAATTCCCATAGATGCTTGAAGCTTTGGTAAATTATTTTGACAAATCCACAGGTAGGTCTATCAACATATATTGTTACCTATTTCCCAAATCATTTCCAAGTTTAACATCCCTTGGCACTTCCATATTATCTCAAGCATATTACTATACTAAAAAAACTCCAATAGACGAATTATTATCGTCCATTAGAGTATTTCTATTAGTTTGAATCAGTCAGCAAAATAAGTTTTTGCTAAATCGCCCCATAGTAACTAACATAAAAAACCTCTTTTTGATAGCTGTTTGTATTGTTTGAGTATGTTTTCCCCTTAGTAGTTAACCACTTAACTCCAGAATTATTATCATACAGCCAATCCGAACTATCAAATTCTTTAAGCCAACCTTTGAAATCAGAATATTATTAATCCTCACACAGTCTTAAATATAAAATTATAAATTAATCTAAATATTTTAATATAATCACTATATCATAAGCGTATTTGGGTACTTTGTGTCATATTAGATTTAAAATTTCATTTTTTAAGTTACTGTTATTATCAGAATTGTATTTACTTAAAAAGGAATATACCTTTTGAATATAATCATCTGAATTTGATACACAATTATTAAAACAATTAATGAAATGCTCTACTAAGGTATCATCAACTAATTCTATTGGCTCGGGAAAATACCTCGCTCCCTCTGTTTCATATGCCTTCCGACTAGTAAAAGCAACAGCATCAATGATGCAATTCCAAGCATCCTTCTCTTTTTCATTTTCAGACATTTCTTGTATTAAAGTTATTCCATACTCCTCATCATCTAACAAGTTATAAAGATATTCTCCATCACATTCTTTACTCTGTAACCACTTCCAACAAAAATCCACAGCATTTTGAGCTGCTACTTTATCTTCCTCTCGAGAAAACAATAATACTACTTTTTGAGATAAACCAAGGAAAAAAGTTACTTTGCAATCATCAATCAATTTTTCAAAATCTATATTCATTACTATTACCTCCAATTAATCAACATATTTTCCATTTTTAATCGTAAACGTAGACCTTCCAGTTACTTTAACACTTTCGTCAACTTCTGACGTTACCTTTATTGTTAAATCTGGATATTTTAAACTTAACTGCTTCAAAATACCTGGTTTTACAGTATCATTCGCTAAACCTTGAATACACTTTTTGCAAACACCTGAAGGATTTGATTGGTGAATATATAATGTTCCTGTAACATCTTTAGGATCTATTCCTAATTTGCTAACAGCAGTGTCAAATTCATTGGCAACGCCTTCTTCAGCATGCCTCGTAAATAATGGGTTTTCTGATGGAGCTTTTATTTCTCTATCCGGCATTAATGTATCTAAATCAGGTAGTCCAGCTTCTTTTCTAACTGCTGGTGAAGCACCTTTAAATGTATTATCTTCTAAACCAGGTACATCAGTTTTTCCTACAGCAACAGTATCTCTTTCAGGGACTCCAATTTCAGCTCTATATGCATCTAAATCTTCTTTACCTAATTTAATTTCAGCTTCTCCTAATCCTTCACCACCATTCTTAATATCCTCAAGAGCCTCATTATACTTCTTTACAAAATCCTTTCCTGCCCTAAGGTCTATATTTCCACCATTAGACCCAAGTTTAACGCCCTTAAGTACTTCCATATTATCTCAAGCTATTATACATAAAAAACTCCAATAGACGAATTAGTATCCATTGGAATTTTTCTAATTGTATATATGAAATTTATTTCTTACCTTAATAATCTTAATCAGTACTTCTAAAACTCCTTTGACATATGTTCCTTAATTATTCATAATAATGTATGAATTTTTCTTTATAAGGAATCAATTCATCAATATTGAACTCTACTTGTAGTAATTTTGTTTTTCTTTCCAATTTGTCAATAAATAGAGCATAAAAGTCACTAAAGGTTGGATAATCAAATAACCCATATCCTTTTTTTGATATGACTTTATTAACTTCTCTTATTTTATCAGGTAAAAATTCATATTCAAACTGTCCTAGCTCCTCAAGTTCTTCTTCTGAACCTAGTTCAATGTTGTTATTAAACTCATAATCTAAAATGTAGTTCACAATTTCATAATTATGCTCACCTTTATAATCTATACACAGAAATCTCTTTGTAGATATTCCATATTTTAATATAGTGTCATGCAAATCTATTTTTTCTGAATTACCTAAAATAGATTGTATATCTTCACTATCTTCAAATATAGACTTTACTATATCTATATCAGTCATATTTATTCCTCCAATCATCATTATTTAAACAACTCACCATATTGGTTTGGTATATATTCAGGATAATTCTTGCGGTAGAATCCATCTATAAGCTGCAATAAATCATCCCATTGAGGATATGGCTCTGTATCTTCTATTACTATTTTTCCTTCTGGTGTATTCATTAATAGATCGTCAAATTCTTTAGGAACAGATAAACCTTTCCTTTTCCTTAAATGTATAATGAATAAAATTTCAAAAGGATAGAATCCATAGTTAAAGTCTCCAAATTCAAGTGACTGACCTATTTCAGATGCTAATGTTGAATGGAACAATGACATTTTATTAATTAATTCCTCAATTCCTTCTAAAGTACAAGTTGACCAATTTTCCAATACTTTTCTATAAATACCAAGTTCTTCAGGTATTAACTTGCATTCAAGTTTCAACTCATGAAGCTTTTCCTTAATTACAAGATGTAATTTTTCATTAGTTCCACAAATTGTCTTACCTCTATACTGAAGATATAATTCCAGCAGAAACCATATATGTTTATTTAATTCATTTATATTTAATCTATTTTCGTTTATATGATTTACAATGAAATCATATAATATATTTTCTTCTTTTTCCCATCCAAACATTGTAAAATGAATTAAAGCTATTATTACTTTTTTAAAAGTATATTCAGGCATCATATTAGGATAACGAGTTTTATAAAGTTCCTGAACTATACACTGATAAAACACTACTATTTGAACATATTTCAATTGTTCTACCCTGTTTTCCCCATTTATTAACACTTCTTTTTTCCACTTTAATAGGTAATTTAGCCCTATTCCATTTAAATCTATTAATAAAATATGATCTTTATCTGTATCATTACTTTCAACAATATTGATAATTTCACCCTTATTTCTTTCATATCTTTTTTTTATTCGATCCAGTCTTTTCTCATCATCGAAGTTTTTACAATATATTTTAAACGCCATTTTAAATTTTTTAGGGTTTAACACTATCTACACCTCCAAATTAATCTATTTCTGCATTCCAATCTTTTACTTTCAAATCATCCACACCAAATCCTATATCATTTATCTTAATTTTTGTTTCTACTCTGATATAATCAACTTGTAATCCTGGATACCTTCTCTTAAGTTCTTCTAGATTTTCTTCAAAATCATCATATCTTCCATCTCCATCATTTATCATATTCTCAAAATATTTCTCGCCACCTAATTTTTGCTCATCAGAATAACTAAAGTTCCCCTTCTTTGATGCCTTTGACTCAATCATTGTCAGTTTTGGTGGCGGGCCTTCTGATATAAATGCCCTGTCTATACCATTTCTACCTGACTGAAACATTGAAGAAACATCATCTCCAAGATTATTATCTTTTGCCACTATTTCACTTACTTCTTCACCAAAATCTCCTTGATCATGATAGAAATATTTTGAATTATCTATTTTTCTTTCATATGCTTCTGCCTTATCTAAATCAAAATTTCCACTAATATCGCTAACATCACTTACATTTATATCATCTTTGTTAACATCATCAATGCCATTCTTATACTCATTATATTTCTTTACAAAATCCTTTCCTGCTCTAAGGTCTATATTTCCACCATTAGACCCAAGCTTAACATCCTTCGGCACTTCTACATTATCCCAAGCATATTTTAATGCCTTCATATTATCTGAAAGCTCAGATGATGCTTTGCTAAATGCATTCTTTATGAATGGTGAAGCTTCTGATATCGCTTCTCCTCCAACATGAAAATATGCCCCAAACAGTGCTCCATCTTTATATGATTCTAATACTTCCTGTGCATTTGGTATTTTTCCATCTAATGCATTTCTTACATAATCATAAGTAACATTATATGTCCCGCCAATTACACCTGCTTCAACTAATCCTTGAACACGCTGCCATGTTGTTGGAATTTCTCCTATAAGGCCTGCAGTTGATCCTAAGGCTTTAAATACCGTAAATGGTGCAAATATAGCTTGAGTTAAGGCACCTGCAAAACCAGCTTTACCACCTAACATCATATACTCACTAGTATCACTTACTTCTCCGCTTTTTATATCTGATGCTGCCTTGCCACCGACGCTTAATGCTCCCATAAACATTCCTGCTCCGAAAACTCCGCCTGCAATCTCACCGGCACTTGTTCCTGCTGCTGCTATAGCTCCAGCTAAAGCAGGCACTGCAGTTCCTGCCGTAAATACAACTGCTGCTACTACTGCGGCAGCCACTGCTGCGACTGCCAACCCTGCTAATACATTACAAGCTAATTTTCCCCAGTTAAATCCCTTCTTTTCTTCTTTAGGTGGCTCTTGTTTAACTGGCTTTGGTGGAGTATTGTCTATTGGTGCAAATGCTTCTCTATCTCTTCCATTCCTTATTACATTGTTTGATAAGAAATGTATCTCATTTTCCATTGAGAATCCGCTTTTGGTACCAGCTTTTTTCATAAACAATTGACTTGTTGCATTGATTGTCACATTTTTAGGTGTTTTCATTATTATATCATCATTTGCATTTATTGTTAACTTCTTATGACTTGTTATTGTTACTCCAACATTATCATCAAAGCTTATACTTACTGGCTCTTTGCCTCTTACATTAAGAGCATTTGGTGTCATTTCTATTTCGCTGCCATGTTCAGTTCCAAGATATCTTTTTGTTGTATCAGAGGTCTTTTGGCAGCTGCTTCCGTTATTTCTTACGCAGCCTGTTACAATTGGTTCTTCACTGCTTTCATTAGGAAAATATAATCTTGCGCTTGTCCCTATTATAGGCATACAATACATTATTTCTCCTGTAGGCGGTGCAAATGTAAACCAGGTTGCTTCATCTTTATTTTGCTCTTTATCTATATTTAAATGAAGCTTTACCTTTTCTCCATCTCTATCTATTACCTTTCCTTCTAAGGATACACCCTGCAGCTTTGAATTATACAGTTTTGTCTGCCATACTCCATTTTTTCTACATAATCTATATTTATAGATTACCTCATCTTTTATAGCATAAGCTGAATATTGATTTACATAAAACTTTTTATCTCTAAAGGAAATATTGTCTCCAACATTAAATAGTTCTTTTCTTTCTATTTCATAGTAAAAATAATCGGTATCATTGTATCCTGCATCATATCCTCCTGCATTTCTAAACACTTGAAGCTTTTTACATGCCTTATAGCGTTTCATGTCCTCTATTTCATGAACTTCTAAGCTCGGCCTTCCGAAATAAAACAAATTATATATTTCAATTACATCACAATATAATTCTGATTTTAATTCACTTGCAATTCTTTTTAAAAAGCACCAATCTGTTTCCCTAAATTGAAATAGTGGTTTTCCTATTTTTTGTCCTTTGCCTATAATTTGAGTATACATGTAATCTGGATAATCTTTCACTATAATTTGTATAAGTTCATCATATGTCATATTAGCATTTTGAAATGACCGGCTCTTCTCTTCTATATCTAATTCAAAACTTGATGTAAGCGCCTCTATCTCTAAATAATAAACACCATCAGTATTGGTTGTCCTGATATTTTGAACTATGCCATAAAATAATCTTTTACTATTTCTTTTATTAACTTCATTTATATTTACAGGACTTTTATCACCTTTATTTTCATTATCTTCATCTTCTAGTTCCTCATAAATGCTTATTTTATCATCGGTGGAAGCTTTTATAGTAGACTCAAAATTAATAGAATCATCTATTAAACATTTTAAGTATAAATATCCATGTTCATTAGGCTTATTTTCTATCTTTATATCTGATATACTTATTAGCTTATATGGAGATTCTACCCTGAGTGCATGAATTGCTCCCATCTATATTATTCCCCCTTACGCAATTTATTAATTTCATTTTATTTTTGACCATCAGTTATAAATTTGATTGTCCCTCCACTCGCACATATCAAAACTGATTTTTGTGTCAATACTTCTTCACCGCTTGCTATTGCATCCTCCTTATAACGCATCCAGTCACTTAATATTTTTGGACAGCATGGTCCTCCTAAACATACACATTCTCCGAAGGGGCTAATATTAGCACCTACCACCCTATCGCTTTTAACCATAACTGGCTTTCCATTAATATATGACCCATGACTAAAAGGGAGATTTATTTTAGTTGGTATGCTCCCCTTATTACATGTCATTGTTGCTCCTCTTACTATATAATATATTTCACTTGCCACTTAACCTCACCTCCCATTTCTAATCATCAATTTCCAATTGCTCTAAGCGTATTCCTTTAAATCTTCTTCTAAGCAGGCTTTCAGCTACATCAAGTCTTACTACTATTAATGGCTTTACGCTTTCTTTTATTTGAAAAATCTTTTTACCTTCAATTTTTTTGTTATCCAATATTATTTTTTTAACTACTGTTTTATCCAAATTAAGCTCTGCTTTCTCACTTAAGGCTTCTATTTCTTCGAATATTGGTAAATAATAATTTTCTTGTCTATTATTATGTGAATCAATAAGTGGAATAGTTTTAAATATAGCTTTTTCATTATATTTTTCTAAAATTCTTTTCATATTTTCCGAAACTAAAAATCTTTGAGAATCTAAAACATCTAAAAACTTCGTTTCCTCATCACATTTAACATTGCATATGATAATATCATCAATTTTATGGGCATTTACTAACTTTATATTTCTAAAATCAATTTTATTATTTATATCTAAAAGCCTTGGTGTATTTGTATATCGGTCATCCTGTTTTAACAAAAAATAATCCATATTATCTCATTCCTCATATATTCTTTTTTAGTTTTACACAATATTTTTACTAACCATTTAAGCTAAAACATCTTGTTTAGGATATATTACCTCTGAAGCACCAATATATTCTCCTGCCATTATCTTTACATCTTCTGTCTTTTTTAAATTTTCATAACATGGTACTTTAATTAGCTTATCTATAATGCTCTTTAAAAATTCAGTTGCTAAAATATGATATTTATCAGCTTCTCCTATCATTACATCTTCTATATCCATATCTGTTATACTCCTACCATATTCTTTCTTCTTTTCTTTAAGCTCCTCAATCTTTTGAAAAAATGAGTTATAGATAAAATCTAAACTTATATTAATTGAACACTCTGTTTTATCAAGAAACCATTTTTCATCATATAAATCTATTCTCCAAAGCCATTCATTTTTAAAAAAGCTTGTCCTAAGTAAAGAAAAATAAATATATTTAATTTCCCCTTTTGCTTCCTGTTCCTGAAATTTTGAGCCTAATTTGCATACTGAATCAAATTTTGATTTTAGTTCGTCTTCAATAAAAACTATATTATTCTTGTATCTTTTATCAATTTCTAAAAATTCATCTACCCATTTATTAACTAAATTCTTTTCTAGAAATTCCACCAAATTTTTATCTTTATTTACTGGTTTAAATACACCCTTTACTTGTCCTATCACTAATACTTGTGCACCTCCTTATTAAATAGTAGTTTTTTCTTTAAAAATAAATTATTCAATCTTAACTTTTGCTCCACTTGCGGTTACATTATCATTTATATTTATGTTTGCACTTGCTTGATTTAAATCTATCGATGTATCCCCTTGAATTATTATTTTAGCTTTACCTGTAATTTCAATATCATCTTTTGCATCGAAGATTATCTTTTTATCGCTTTTAACTTCAATTCCACCTGCATCTGTCATCCTCATAAGTAAATTTTCATTTGCTATGATATCAACTTCACCAGGCTTCATTATTATTTGTTTTCTATACTTTGTGCCAATGTTTTTATCATCAGGATTGCTACGTTTCTCTGATTTTTTACTTTTTAAGTTTACTGAGCTTATTACATAAGAATTTTTCTCCTCGTGGTCTGGAAAATATAATCTAACTGCATCTCCAATTTCAGGCATACAATACCAGCCTGTACCATCTTCTGATGAATATACTGTTGAATACGGGAACCATCTTGCTGCTGCTTTATCCTGATTTCCATCAATATCTAAATTCACCTTAACCACATCATTTTTTGTATCTAAAATACTTCCATTAAGAGACATTCCCACTAATTTATTATTATAAATTTTTCTTACTTTCATGCCTTTCTCGTCTCTTAACGTATACTTATTAAGTAATTCTCCATTTACCATTTCTATTTCACATCTATATACACAAAGGCTTCTTTCCTTAAATTTAACCTTACTATATAAATTCATTATCCTATTAGTTGCAATTTCATAGCTTATTAAATTTATATTATCTAAATCATAATTTTCATTAGAAGATTTTATCCTATATTCTTGCAGACCTTTTTTTATTGAATAATTAAATTCATCAATGTTATAATCCTTTCTATCTCCTGATGCACCCAAAGAATACTTAATTTCTGTTAATTGACATTCCGCCACTACTCCACCATTAAAATGTGATGATAATCTTTTAATCAGTTCCCAATCGGTTTCATGGTATTGTGCTATCAATTTATCAATTTTTGCTTCATTAGTGACAGCATCAAAAACTTGAGCACTACTATATCCACTATTTATTTGATTAAAAACATCTTCATAAGTATTATTTTCATTTTGGAAAGTTCTACTCTTTTTTTCTATATCCATTAAAATTGTTCTACTTAGGGCTTCGACTTCCAAAACTCTTACATCATCAGTTGCATTAATACTAATACTTGTTACAATCCCTTCAAATAAATCAGTAATATTTCCCTCATAATCCTTTACTGACACTTTAATACTTTCATCATCTTCCGCTACTTCAACATATTTATCTACATCCTCATCATATATTACTCCGCTTATATAAAGCTTTGCATGTTCATTTATTTCTCTTGTTATATTTAGTTTTGTTATTTTTTCAAATTTATAAGGCAACACTAAAATATCACCATAGGTATATACATATCCTTCACTCATTAATTCTCATCTCCTACATATATCTAGTGTACTTGCATGTACACTACTTGATTTTATTTATTTAAATTTTAGATTTCCTTCGAATTATCTTTTTATTCTGTTACTACTCTTATAGTATTTATTACTTGAAAAGCTACATCTCTCCACTCTTCATAATCCTTATACAAACAAGTAAAAGTACCCATTAGTGTTTTTTCTTCAAATTCTAAAAAAAACATTACATTATATAAGGAATCATCTATGGCATAACTTTTGAATTCAAAATAGCCTATATTTTTTGAATTTACTTCTATCACTCCGTCATCAAAAAATATATTGGCTGGATTAGTATTTTTTATTATCATCATCATTCCATTCTTTAGCTCTTCTACACGTTCTTCATCTAATGGACTGTCAATAATATTTAAAGTTATAGCAATACTACCCTCTTCATTACTTCTTATAACTTCTGGCCTATTATCCGACGGATATTTAATTTGCCTCATTTCTAGTGGCATATCTTCAAAATTATTTGAAATATATATTTTTAACTTATCACCAAAAAAACATTTTTCCTCAAATTCGTAATACCTATCCCCGATATTTACTATCCCATTACAAATATCTTTTTTGGCTTCTCTCTTTTCTGCTTCTCTCATAAAATCTAAAATCTTTTCATCAATTCTTTCATCCACAACCCTTATCCTCCTCTTCACATTTTCTATTTACATATATTTCTCAAGATAATATTCTCTTTATATAAGCTTTCACATCCAATTATACACATTATTCCAATTTAATGCAATTTATTCCTTACTATACTTTTTTTGTATTATAATTTTATAATTAAAATTACTCAAAATTAACAAAAAAAAGGTAGCAATAGATACTTAAATATCTATTGCTACCTTAAATAAACTTATTATAATGTAATTTTTTAACAACCTATTCTATAACCGTTGCCTACTACTGCCTCAGCTCTTTTATCTACCTCTGCTTGTAACCAAGTAATATACTTTTCATAATGCTGACTTGTTATTTCAATTTTGCTTTTCCAGATTAAAAATCTATCAAATAAAATGTAACAGCTTATTATTATATAAACTGTTACATTTCATTTTTAATTAATTTCATCAGCATCACCAAACACTTGAATTTCTTTATGTAAATTTTTATTTAAATTATATAAATCTTTAACAATTGGACAACTATACTTTATAATTCCATAGCTTTTCTTCTTTTTTACATCTGTTCTAAATACTTTTCCATACTTTTTGTATTCATCTAAAACTTCTTCATTAGGCAAGGTAAAATTCTTTCCTTTAAAGCTTGTTGTTATAGCATATTGATATTTAATTCCATTATTATATTTAAAATTCAATAGTTCACTAGCATTTTTTGATCCATGATGTGGAATTTTAAGAATCGTATTTCTTGAAAAAATTCTATTAATCTTTTTTGAATCCATTCGTTCTATAGTTTCATTATCCAAATCCCCAGTTAAACATAATCTAACATTATCATTACCAAACTTAACACTCACTTCTAATCCTATTGAGAATAAATTATTATACTTGTTTGAATTATCATACCATTCATATCCTATGACCTTATTGCCATCTTTATCCAACTCAATATCTTCAACTAAGTTTTTAATTGAAGATTCATTTTGTTCTTTTACTATTTTGCTTAATGGAGAAAAAGATTTCATTATAAAATCGATATCTTGACCTTGATATTTAAACTTAAAATTATATATTTCACTGTTTTCATTTGCACTAATAAAATTTCTATCTTCCGTATCATCAATTATATTAAATATTTTTTGGTATTCTCTGTGCTGATATGAATTAGCATCAAAAAATAAATTTCTAATATTTTTTGATGCTAATCCTTCTGGCATTATTATAGCTGTGTCTTCATAGAAAAATTCTTTTAAGTCTGAAATACCATAAGTATGATCCCAATCAACATGAGTCCAGCAAATGAAATCTATTGGAATACCTAATTTTTTAATAATACTCTTAGTTTTAAATTTATTTCCTACTTTAAAACAATCAATTACACCTAAAAATTTATTTCCTATTGATAAGATTATACTTTCCCCTTTATTTTCATAACCTACAATATACAGTTGCAATAAATCATCTTCCGTAATTTCCATGTCTTCTTTTTCTATCATTATTTCCAACTCTCACACTTTCTAATTTATATATACTTCGTCTATTATTTCCTCTGAGCATTAATTCTTCTCTATCGATATAATTCTCCAAAACAATCTTATTTTCTACTGTCTCTTGTGTTCCTTTTATTCTGTTAACATATTGTTCGTATTTATTTATTATAGTCTTCATAATCTCCAATATTCCTTCCTTCAATAATTTCTTTTCGTCCAAAATCAGTAAATGATTCTAAGAATAATTCTCTTGTAATCTTATTTAGATATACTAATTCTTCTTGAATATTTTCATTATCAAAATTTCTAGCGTATACTTCATATTCTAAATATAACTTATAAAATATACTATTTCTTATATTATTATCTATTCCTGATCTAACTAAAACTCTATCTATACGTCTATAAAAATTAATTTTTCTTTGCTTATAGTCAAAATTTTGTGCCATAGATGAACCAGAACTTGGTATATCCCATTTTTGTTCTTTTGAAAAAATATTCTTCTGAATCAAATCACTTTTAAAATATTTCTCCATATAATTTATATCTTTAAAATAAGCTTCATCAACTTTTTTTATACTAAGTCTTAATATTTTTGGATTCTCATCTTTGAATACACTTATAATTTCATTTAATATTTTTAAATGTTTATCTTCAAATTGTATATAAGAACTTTTATTTACTTTATGAATAATTCTTATAAAAAATTGATTTATCTCTACAATAAATTCTAAATTCTCATCGAAAAAGGAATTACACATACAATTTTTTATATATTCACTTGGCATATCTCTTAATATAATTGGATCATTTAATTCAAAATCCTCTGAATCCAACTCACGTATCATATTTAGTTTTAATCCAAAACTATCACAGACTTGTTTTATTTGCTTTAAAATCATTTTATCAACGTAATATAAATCGTCAAAATCGATTCTACTAATAACATTTTTAAGAAGATTTCCTTTGCATTCCTTAATTGAATTATTCTCCATAAAGTCACCACCTTACTATAATACTATTATAACATACATTATTATATCCTGTAATGTCCAAAATAATATCTAAAAAATGTGAAGTAGAAGTAAACTATTATTTGTTCGCTGGAAGGCCCCTACATTTCCTGATACCTATCATAATATCGGAATCTTAGGGAATACAGATATGCGATACTGGAGTATGTCCTTTATAACGCGAGTGGGCTTATTAGGACTTTATACTCTTAGTGACTTTGAGGCTGTTATCGATAAAAATGGGTATGTCAATCTTGTTGTAAGTTTTGGAGCATCACGTCCATCTTGTGTAACTACCGAAAATGGTTTTACTTGGATTGATGCCAGTAAACTGCCTTTAGTTCCCCTTACCCTTTTTTACAGAAACAATCAGGTATCTCAAAGCTTTCCTTATACAGCCAAGAATGTACCAGAAGGTCAAATCGTTCCGCCTAAAGTTATGAGGGAGTACTACCCTTGCGGTAAATATGTCGATCCTGTATATTTTAATTCATGTTATTATAATTGCAAAAATAAACCTGGAAAAAATAAATGATGTTCTTAATGTGAAGAAACTTAGTGTAAATACTAAAGCTGTTGATGAAATTGTTCTCAGCCGCTTTTTTGATCCTGCTTCCATTCTGCACTTTCCCCTATTGGCTTCAACAATAATTTGGGTAAAATAATTAAAGCTGAGACTTTCTAAATATAAGAAAATCTCAGCTTCTAACTATTAAACAATATTAATAGGTTCTTTATTAATAAATGCTTCAATGTTACCAGCCAATAAGTCTATAAGTCTTTGTCTTGATTCAAGGCATCTCCAACCTATATGTGGCGTAAGAATAACATTCTTCATATTAAAAAGTGGATTATTTAATTCTGGAGGTTCTTGTTCTTGAACATCAAGTGCCGCCCCTGCAATTTTTTTATTTTCAAGGGCTTCAATTAAATCCGCCTCATTTATAATTGCACCTCTTGCTGTATTTATAATAAAAGCTTGTGGCTTCATAAGTTCTAATTTGGACTTGTTAATAAGATGCTTTGTATTTGGCGTGAGTGGACAATGCAAAGTAACAAAATCACTCTCTTTAAGTAGTTCATCAAGACTGAGAAATTTAACATCTAAATCCCCTAAATCTTTTGGCGTTCTACTATATACAAGTATATTCATCCCTAGTACCTTAGCTACTTTCATTACCTGCATACCAATAGCTCCTGCGCCAATAACTCCAAGAGTTTTGTTTTGTATTTCAAAGTGAGGCACCTTAAGATACTTAGTAAAGTTATCATAATTTTTATTCTCAATCATCCTTTGCTGCGCACATAATGATGAAGATAAGCTCAATATAAGTGTAATAACTAACTGAGCTACTGCCTCGCTACTATAACCTGGTACATTACATACAGATATATTTCTTTCTTTTGCAGCTTCAATATCAATATTATTATAACCCGTACCAGCTTCACAGATTAATTTAACACAAGGAGGGAATTTCTCAATTAAGTCTCTCCCAATGGGCATCTCTTTTGTAATTACTATTTCTTGGCCCTTAACTCGCTCTATAATTTTCTCATTACTGCTATCTTCATATTTAGTAACTTTGCCTAACTTATCTAGCGATGAAAAATCCAGTTTATTATCAAAATCTATTTTGCTTGAATTAAGAAATACAATATTGCTCATTTTTTCCCAACTTTCCTAGTAATCTAATTTTATTTTAAGACTTCAAATTCCGCCTTAAATGCCCTCTTCTTAGAATCAACTTTTTTATTATAACAAATTTGCTGCAAAATCTCCATTTTCACTCTTAAAAAAAGTAATCAAGTCTTCCAAAAATATATCTATGTGTACCAACTCTTCTGGACCTACAGTAAAAAACTCTTCGAATTTTGTATTTTTTGACTACAATCTTGAATTTCTTTAATATCATAAATAATCTCATTATAGCTATATGCACCATTTAAAGAATTCAAAATGAGATACTCTGTATTATATGTAAAAGCTGAGACTTTCTAAACAGTATAGCCTCAGCTTTTATCAAAATAATCTTATTTTCTTTTGTGTATTTAGCTTAATTCATTATTTGTTTTTCCTCTTTAAAACTTTCATATATATAAGTAGCCCCCTCATGCCAAAGTTTAGTTTCTTCTCTTTCTAAGTCAGCATAAACCTTAGAATTATAAAGTTCAAGTAAAACATCTTCCCAATTTCTATTTTCTGTTTCTACAATCATCTCTGTAACCTTAGCAATTTTAAGAGGAATAAATAAATGAACATTTTTCTGGTTTATCTCTGGAAACGCCATTTTATACAACCTCCTATCTCAATAAATGTATATATTTAATATACCATTTTCGGATTGCTCTCTATTTTTCTTAATACTTGCCCACTTACAAGCCTGTTCTTTACTCGTTGTAGTATAAAATCCATGACCAAAGTCTAAAGTTCTATTGGCTTTTATTATTTTAGGATTATCAACTATTACATCGCTCCCATGATATAAAATCAAAATTTATACCCCCTATTTTTTAAGAATATCTCTATTTCTTCAAGAATATATTCTTTCCCTTGAGTATGAAGCATTTCATATCCATTTTTAATAAATTCAAGTACTCCACTTTGTTTAAATAGCATCGCCGCATCTTTACCTGCCATAGAGTGTTTTACTTTAAAGTTTTCTATGCAAAATGATACAAATTCGATTACTCTTTCCTCATTATTTAATTCTATCATAGTAAATAAAGTCACCTCTGCTTATTGAATATTTTAATGCATTTAAAATATTGATTATTAATTTATAACATAAATTTAGATTTGGGTACTCGTCTATCTTATAATAATTTCCAAATATAGTATAGAGAACGCCTAAATGCGCTCTTATTTTAGAACAAAATCTCAGCTTATAAAATATTTATTAACAAGATTAACTGGGGTTACTACTAGAAATAAACATCTGAAAATTCTAATCTTATGCGTTCATCCTTATTTTTAATATTTCTATCATATATCATATTTTCCTTAGCTACTTCTCCAGCTGGAAGAGTCACAGTAAACTTGCTTCCTTTTCCATATTCACTTTCAACATCTATACCGCCACCATGTAATAGAGCAATAGATTTAACCAGATTCAATCCAATCCCAGTACCTTCTGCATTTCTAGATAAAGATTTATCCGCTTGTTCAAATCTATCAAATATAATATCCAATTTTTTCTCTTCAATACCAATCCCATTATCCTCTACTGATATTTCAACCCATTCATTCATATCCTTAACATTTACAAATATCTCACCATTATCATTTGAAAATTTTGTAGCATTCGAAATAAGGTTTAGAATTATTCTCTCGATTTTTTCTGGATCACACGCAATAATCTTTTCTTCCGTATCCGTATCAAAAATAATATTTAATCCTTTAATTTTAACAAAACTGTTTACTGACATGACTATTTCTTCTACGACATTAACTATATTCACATTTAATAGGTTAAGTTCAAAAAATCCTGCTTCTATTTTTGACGTGTCCACTATATTGTTAATAAGCTTTGATAACCTATAGGTATTTAGCCTTATTGACTTAACATGTTTAATAAGTGTATCCTTTTTATTTATTATTGAATCATCCATATAATACATTTCTAATAACTGAGCCGTTGCCGAAATTACATTTAATGGAGTTTTAAGTTCGTGAGATATATTAACTAATAGCTCTTCTTGTGATTTTAATGTCTTTTCCATGATTTTATTCGCCTTTATTTCAGAAGTAACATCCATCTCTAATAATTTATTTTGTCCTTCTAGCATTTTTTCTAAATTTTTTCTTTCTGTAATATCCCTGCTAAATCCTGATACAGACACTAAATCCCCATTTTCATTATATGTAGGAACTAAAAAATCCTCTATCCAGACATAATGTCCATCTTTATGTTTAAATCTTGTACAAAAAGCTTTGGAAAAATCCGAGTTTTTATCTACTTTAGATTTTTGAATATGAAGATCATCAGGATGAACAATTTCAAATGGAAAATTAGCGTTATTATAATGTAATTCTAGATCATATCCTAAAATCTCTTCAATGGAAGGAGTGATATATATAAATTTAAACTCAGGTAGAATTTGAAATGCAAAAAAAACGTCCTTAGTTTTTTCACACGTTTTAATTAGTTGATTATATCTCTCTTCAATGTGAAGATATTTGCTTATATCTATAAGAGATAGGTATGCTCCAACTATTTTAGAACCATCATCAAGAACAGGTTTAGAGACAACCTCAAAAAGTAACTGTTTACCATCTTTTTTTAAAACTAAAGTCTCGAAACTTTCACGTGATAATAAATCATCAAATCTATAACCTAAAAATTTATCAATATTAGTATTTAGAATTTCATTTTGCATAAATCCTAAAATTCTATAACAGTTTTTAGAAATAGATTTAATTACTCCATCTGTATCCACTTTAATAAGTAACTCTCTCTTTATTTCAAAATTATCTGAATCAACATTTAAGTTCATTTTTCTATTCTCCTGACAATATATGTATACTAAATTCAAAAGCAAGTATTAAACATTGAAGAGGCTTAATTTTAATCCCCTACATATATCTACATAATTCCTCACTAAAAAATCATTATAACATATAATCACAAAGACATCTTAATTTTTTGTTTTTACTTTGATTACAGATGAAAATTTTTACACAAGAATTCATTTGCCTTTCCTTTGGTACCAGCTTTACGAAATATGACCTGCTTAATCCTTGAATACCTCCTTGAGATGAGCCTACAAGGATGATAAAAATCCAAAAATCTTAATTCTCTGAACCTCCCGAGTGGTAGTCGTGAATTTGCGAGCGATTTCCTATTAAAATCGCAAAACAACATTTAAATATTTTAAAATTTATTTTTCGTATTATGTATACTTAAAATTAAACTGCACATATTAATATCATAAGGAACATAACAGTCGAGCAAAGATTTATATATGCTCTTGATATAAGGGTGTATATAAATCGAACAAAGATTTTATAATGGTTATTACATATAGTTGTTATAATAGTCGGCGATAAGATTTTATATGGTGGGGAAAAGTTTTATTGTAGTTGATTTATATCTATTACAATAGTACTCCAACTTATTATATAAGGTCGAGTTAACATTATTCAATGTGTTGAATTGATTTAATATAGCCGTGAGGTTATATTAAGTTGAATAAATATGTTGTGTGGTGGAGCGAAACATGGTAACAGGTTGCGATTTGTTGTATTATAGTCGAAAGATTATAATGTGATAATAAACTATCTTTTATTGTGCTAGTTAAGATTGTTATGCTCTTTAAAAAAAACGTATTTATTGAATTATTCACTATACTCTATTCGATTTCTTCCATTTTGTTTAGCTTTGTATAGTAAATCATCAGCATTTTTTAATAATTCTACAGAAGATTCATTTCTACATTGTTTTATTCCAATGCTTACTGTTAATTTAAGAAAATTATTAAATTTATATTTCGCAATTGAATTTCTTATTTTTTCACCTATATCGTACGCTCTATCTATTCCTATTTGCGGGAGTATTATTATAAATTCTTCTCCTCCAAATCTTCCAACATACCCATTATCATTAATATTATTCACTAAAATATTAGCTAGTGTTTCTAAAACATAATCCCCAAATAAATGACCATGCGTATCATTAACATTTTTAAAGTAATCAATATCAATCATCATTAATGATAATTCTCTTTTATTTGCTTCTAAATTAATCTTATTTATTTCTTTTTCGATTATTTCCATTGAATATTTGTGATTATAGAGTTTAGTTAAACCATCTCTAATTGTTTTTTCCTGTAATTGTTCATTTTTTCTTCTCAATTCATGTTCTATACTAATATCTTGTATTACAAGAGCTGCTCCTAGAAAATCATTAAATTTATTATCACAAATAGGTATGAGAGTAATGTTTGTTGGAATTCTTTTATCATTATTACCTATTATTTCTATATCATAGTATTTTTTAGATTGTTTCTGATTATTGCATTCGTGAATTTTCCCAATGATATCTTTATTAAATAGTGTATTGATATTTTTATTAAGTATCTCACTCTTTTCAAAATTCAACAGATTTAGAGTATGTGCAGAAACTCTAATGATATCAAATTTTTCATTTATTAAAATAATTATATCCATAGTTTCATTTTCAATTTCTTCTATTAAAAATTTTTCAAGAATTCTTAAAAACTTATATTTCGTAATTACTATATAATTACCTATTATCATAATAACAGAATATAATTGTCCCATTAATGGAAAATTCTCAATTCCAAATAACGGCATTATAGTTTGAGTCATCAAGTTTAGGCAAAATGGTATTGCACTTGATAAAACTAATATCTTTGATTGATATTTAATTCTTTTACTATCAGCTTTTAATCCCCAA
The DNA here is from genome assembly GCA_021781745.1 of Bacillota bacterium. GTDB lineage: Bacteria > Bacillota > Clostridia > Clostridiales > Clostridiaceae > Clostridium. Next base: position 57,195 of record JAJXWH010000022.1, read on the forward strand.
ACAAATATAGTTATTATACTAATAATCCATACATATTACCCCATTTATATAAAATTATAATATATAAGTTCCAATTAATTAAGTTCATAAATATGTTTTAATTATTTATTTTCTTCATATACTTCATATGTTAAAAAAATCTATATCCATTTATTGTTTCTTTCATATTATTCACTCTTTCTAGGTATCTCCAATTTTATGTTTATTATAGCATAAATTTGCATAAAATGATGAAATATTGTATTCTCACATATTTGCTTAAACATTATAAAATTTATTCTAGGATTATTTCTTTGTACAATTCTTCTCTTTCATCAATATCAAGCCAACCTTCATATTCTGCATAATCAAATATCTTTTCCAGAAGTATATTGTAGTCTTTAGCAAGAACTGCTGGATTTCTTTTATACTCATTAATAGTTTCATTTGTAAAATCATTTTTTCTAATTTCTTCTTCATATACAAGTGCTTTTAAATATGTACTTCCTACGAGCTCTCTAATCACATTATACCTATAACTCCTTGGACTACAGATATAAAGCCTGCATATTATTGGCCTTTCCTCATAGATAGTGCATAGATTGCTTTCTGTTATAAAATTACAGTCTTTTTCCTTATCTAATACATACTGATCAAAATCTCTATAATAATTTTTCTTTTTAACCAACTTTTCCTGTATAAAATCTAAAGCTGCCTCATCATTCCAACTGCTCAATCTATTTACACAGATATTATCCATTTCTACTGACCAAGATTTTTTGCAGCAACTCTCCTCACATTCATTGCAATTAAGAGGATTATTATTTAAAAATATACCAACTGCATCTAACACATCTTTAACAGTTGTATTTTTATTAATTTTGTCATAATTCACTTTAACTTCGACATCAAATAACAATTTCATCATATAGTTCCTCAACTTTAAATTATTTCTTCTTATATATTCCATTAATCTAATTATATTTTTTCCTTTTAAACTCCTAGCTTATGCAAATATTATTTAAAGCCTAATTCTTTCATTTTATTAATAAAAATAAATATACTTAAAATAATAAAAATAACCTAAAGTAGAAATTTATTTAAAAATACTTTCCACTTTAGGCTAATACTTTAGTTCTTTTAATATTTAGATAAACTTAGCAATTTTATCTGCGAATTTTTATTTTCCCCAAGAATGCTTCCGAGACACAAAGCGTTGAAGTTACTTTTCACAATAAGTAAAATAGTTTTTTATTATAATCACTAATATTATTGATAAAATTATAATTTATAATCTATTACTTAAATTTTCTTTTTCTAGCTTCTTCTGACTTTTTCTTTCTTTTTACACTTGGTTTCTCATAGTGTTGTCTCTTTTTTGCCTCTGAAAGGACTCCAGATGCTGAGCATTTTCTTTTAAATCTTCTTAATGCTTGCTCAAGAGATTCATTCTCTCCTACTTTAATTTCTGACATTCTTTATCCCTCCCCTGGCACTATACTATAAACTATTAAATAATTTACAAATATAAACTCTTACTATACTATACAGCATTTACTAGAATGCTGTCAATTGTAATGAAGCTTGAAAACGGATTAAATTTAAAAATATATATCTTAGCTATAGTAATAGCTGCCATTAAATCATCTGCATTTTTTCTCATTAAATTTGGGTAAATACTGATATACAATTTTCCTGGAATCCACTAAGTTATTTGTTTTATTAACCTTTTCTATGAGCTCATCAATACAAGTAATCATGGATTCCTGTCTTTGCATTATTTCAATAAAATGTCTTTGTTTTACTGAAATATCCTTATCTTTTGGAGGAATGTAACTAATCTGAATAACTATACAGGTATTCTTGCCTATACTAACAATGTCTATAAACATAGAATAATCATTTAAGCCATCTCCGAGCACTACTATCTCATCTTTTTTTATATTCAGTTTTTGTGCTACTTTTGCAAGAATTTTTCCCTTCTCAGCATCCATATGATTTACTTCAATGTTAGTTCCAAAACTTGCTGATACAGCTAGTCCCTCTAGTGCTTCCATCTTTTTACGAAGCTTATTTATAATTTTTTCCTTAATTTTATCTTATGGCTTTTAGACTTTTACCTTGCTTTATTTCAACTCTAAAATTTTTATCTGAGTAGAAAACTATAAGTACAAAAATTGTACATGTTATCCAAATAAGTGGTTCTGATATACATACCCCTAAATAACCCATTGATGGAGCTAAAAATCCTACAACTGCAAATTTCCCAAAAAGTTCAATTGAACTAGAAACAAGTGGCGTAAATTTCTTTCCAATTCCTTGAAGCGTACTTCTATATATAAGAAGTATGGCTAATACATAATAAAAAGGAGTATTAATTCTTAAATATTTTACTGCTGTATCTATAATTAAAGCATCATTTGATCCAGTTAAAAATTTTATTATATATGGTCCAAAGGCAAAGGCCGTAATAACAACTATTGTTGACCATATTGCACCCATCATAACAGTTTTCTTAAGTCCAATATTTATCCGTTCATATTTCTTTGCACCATAATTTTGACTTACAAACGTGGCTGCTGCTGTTGCCAATGTTCCAAGGGGCATCATGTAAATTTCACTAATTTTTCTTGCTGCCATATGTGCAGTTATTATTTCCTTACCAAAACTGTTTATTGCACCTTGGAGCGCAACTGAACCAATTGAAACAAGTGATAGCATAAATCCCATAGATAATCCTGAAGTAATTAATTCCATTACCATAGTCCTATCATATTTAAAATCTCCTTTGGATAATTTTAGCTCCGGACATTTTTTTATAATATGATTAAATCCTAAGGCTACAGCTACAATCTGTGATATGACAGTTGCATAAGCAGAACCTCTAACACCCCATTTAAATACTAAAATAAATGTAAAAACCAATACTACATTTAAAATTGAAGCATAAATTAAATATATAAGTGGACTACGGCTATCGCCCAGTGCTCTTAGAACCCCTGCTATCATATTGTACATTATAGTAACAATCATAAACATTAAGATTATTACAATATATCCATATGCATCGCTTATTATTTCAGCTGGGGTATTTAAAAATTTAAGAAGATACATTATTGTACCTACTCCAACAGCCGTAAATACTATTGATATTATAAGGTCTAAAATTACTGTCATTGCTACAGCTTGTCTCATATTATCCATTTCTTTTGCTCCAAAATATCTTGCAATCACAATAGCAAATCCATTATTTATACCAATCGCCATACCAACAATAAGTCCAAATAGTGGCGTTGTAGCGCCTATAGCTGCTAAGGCATTTTCACCCAAGGTGTGTCCAACAATCACTGTGTCCGCCAAATTGTACATTTGTTGAAACACACTCCCAAGAAATATAGGTAATGCAAAATAAAAAATTTGTTTCCCAGGATTTCCTGTTGTTAAATCCGTGATTTTATTTTTTTCCATTGTAGTTTTCCTCTCCATCTTGCTTTTGTGTAATTTAAACATTCCATCAAAATCTTTTTTAATTTTACTATACCATAATATAGTAAAAATTTATCTTATCCGAAAAATTTAGTAACATAAAATACTTTTTGGGTATTTATTTTTTTTAGAAACATAGTGTTTTTTCTATTTACTTATTATTCATATACTATTATAGGTTTTCATTAATGTAAATATATTTAATTAACACTTAACCCCTTTTAAAACATAGAATTTTATTTAATAATCTATAAAAAATCATAGCATAATTACCCCTTATTCTCCATCTCTTGTAATTTTGCATTTAAAGATCTTAGAAAAAAATAAACCTAACTTAGAAATTTTTCTAAGTTAGATTTATTGAATTAAGCTCCAACTAGAAATATTTTTTTAAATCTTCGATAGATTTCATATCAAATATTTCCGTAGCTATTAACTCTATATTTTCCTCTGATAAAGATTTTAATTTATCTTTATATTCATCAGGCATTATTTTAAACTTTTTTATTAACTGCTTAATTAAAAGTTCCACTTTTCCTTCTTCAATCTTTTCTCTATCTCTTTCCAACAAAGTCATGTAAGTTCTTGATTGTGCTTAAAAAGTTCTTATTTGTGCTACGCACATTTCTATAGGTGCGCACCTTTTCAAAATGTGCACCTCCATTGAGACATCATTTTTAATTTCTTGAACTCTTTTATGTATAGTTTTTACAAGATTTCCTAGTAAGAAGTTAGTTCTTAGTTCTTATTATATATATCTTCTACTTTTAATCCTGTTAATTTACTTATATCCTCATCATTCATCCCTAAGTTTATTGCATTTTTAGCACGGTATATAGATAGATGTATTTATTGAAGCAAATTTAGAAGGAGGAATATAAGCCTCTTTTCCCTGATCTTTTATATATCTTCCTACCTGCTTGATTAGGTTTATTCTCTTCATTTGCGTAAGATTTTTCTCATTAGGTTTCTTACGAATCCACTCCTCTACAACATTCTTAGGTAATGTATTCTTTTCAAAATCGAAATTCATAGTAAATCTATCAAATATAGCTAAACAACCAGCTTCACTATTATATTCGCAACCTAGTGCACGCTTTTGTTCTACAAATTCCTTAAGCATTTCAGACAAAGGCCCCGTATACATGAATACTTTTAGTTTGTTGGAATTATTCACTTTGCAGCACCTCCTCTGGATCCAAGGCGCATTGAACAAGATTTTTCATATCTATTTTCAAATAATCAGCTGTAGAATTCGTATTTGCGTGACCTAAAATTTCTGTTATCATTTCGAGCGGTATATCTTTTTCTAAAAGCCTGCTGGCCAATGAATGACGAAAAGAATGTGGACCTTTTTGATGCCCCAGTGGCTTTTTAATTTCAGCTTGTTGAATGTATTTTTTACATATCATATAACAATCTGTCATTTTATTATACGGATAAACTTGTTTAACAAAAACAAAAGGTTCATTTGTTATTGGTCTGCCTTCCTTTAAGTATTCAATAATTGCCCATCCAACATCTTTTGGGAGTGGCAATATCAAGTTTCTAGATGTCTTGGTTTGACAAAGCTCAATACAATTTAGCTCCCACTTAATATCTTCTAATTTTAGATTTATAACATCACTTTCCCTTAAACCCAAGCGAGTTAGAAGAAGTAGAATGGAATAGTCTCTTTTACCACACGGATGCCCTCAGTCTACTGAACATAAAATTTTTTCTGCTTCCTCTTTTGTCCAAGTAGATGGAATATGTTGCCGTCTTACAAATCTTATTTTAGGTACAACGAGAGATAAATCTTCATTATGGAAACCTTCTAAAAACAGAAATCTAAAAAAAGTTCTTAAACTATACATTTGAACAGCAAGAGTTTTTGAATATCTTGAAATAGTTTCAGATGTAATTTGGCTGCAAGATGTGATGTTTTGTTCATGTAAAAATTTTAAAAAACCTTTAAGTGAATGAAAAATTCGATTGATTGAACCCTCTGATAAAGTTCTTTGAGATGAGTAATCTTTAAATTTATCAAGAATATCTTCATAAGGAATTAACCAAAGTTCATCATTATGACATTTCCAGCGCAAAATTGCGTTATGTAGCTGATAATCTCCTAAAACTCTAACGGCACGTATTGCATGGCGTACACTTTTTGATAGCTTCAGATTACTTTCATTCAAATAGTCATAACATTCATTTAAAAAACTATCACAGAGTTTTTCAGAAAAATATTGTTCATCCTTCTGTTTTTCTGCATAGAATAGAAGTTTCTTCCACACAGCTTCATATGCATAGATAGTACTTTGTCTATAGCCTAATAGTTTCATTTCATTTCTGACTATATCTATTAGCTCAGTTAATGGTCTTTTTTTCTCTTCCATAGGATTACCTCTAATATAATTATTTAGTAAATAGGATTTGTTGTTTTCCTATCTCTATTAATTATATTGCCAGTATTATGCAAAGCTGATCAGTAAGTTAGAAAATAATTCTCACTTGTATTTGCGGTATTTATAAAGTATTATTCATATAGTATAGTGTTTACTTTACATAATTACTTACTATACATAATTTCAATCTAAAGTAGACTTTTAAATGCCTATGAGATTACTGTTTTATATGACAGAAGTTTGGAGAGATGTACTTAAAAATACGGAGAAGAGTGAAATTAAAAGAAAATTCTTTAAAAATGGGATTAATTATAATATTCGTTTGTAATTTTATTTCAAGGCTGTTACAATAAATGTAAATAAGGGTAAGGGGAGGAAAAACAAGACTTTGAAGTGAAATTCTTGTTTTATTTGATTGTATGGAAAATTTAAGAAAATTTATAGTTAGATTTATAGTTGGTGCAGCTTCATTAGGCATAATTCTCTTTATTATTTTTCATGTGATTTTTACATTGGGTATGATTAATACCAATCGTCCAAAATCAATACGTGCAGATATTGTTTCAGAATGTGTTACAGATTTAAAAAATAGTAATAAAAATTTTACTTTGAAAGATTTAGAGTTATATTATCAGCAGGGAAAAATTCATGCTAATATATATTTTGAGAATGATTTATCGTTAGAGGAAAGTAAAATTGTAGTGAAAAGTTTAAAAGAGTTTCTTTTGAAAGATAACATAAATGAATATTTTACAGAGAACCATAATTCATTAGATATAGATGCTGTTATTCGCAGTAAAGATAACTCATACTATTATGAATGTCCATACTATCTTCCAACTAATGATAATTCAGAAGTGGAAAATAACTACAAAATGTGGTATTTAGAGAAGAGTAGTGGTGAAGTGATAGAATCTATAAATATAGATTAAAAAAGTGATGTAGCATCACATCTCTTTTAAATTCAATCTGAAGGTTTTTTCCATAAGTTTATTGAGAAAAGACCACCATAACAAATAGGTAGTCCTTTCTTGTATTTCATTATATATATGAGATAACTAATCCTAATGGCAATATAGATAGTCTACATCTATCCATAATCTATTAGCTAATAGTTCAGCTAAACTTAATGTGTAACGTCCACCCCAAGATGAAACTGTTACATTAGTATATCCATTATTAAAATTATATCCTGTTATTGTAACCCAATGAGTTGCAAAGTCAGTTTTATATGTTGATGTTGGTGTATTTCCACCTATAAGCATAGCTACAGGATTGTTGTTATTTATTTGTGTCTTTATAAAGCTAGTTAAACTTGTTAAGTTTGAGCTGTTATTTAAGTAATAGCTCTGAGAATTATATCCATATGCATATCCATGAGTAAAAGCATACTCGCCAATCATACCATTAAATTTTGGGAGAGTTTGAACACCACCCTCTATATTATACATATAATCTTGATATTGCATCCAACCGCTTTTGTTCCAGCTGTATGGGTATAACCTGATCTACCATAATATTTTGCGTGATATGCTAATATATTACATCCTGCTATAGGGCCACATCCTGTATCATTACCTAACCAAGCACTAAGCAAACTTTGGTCACCACCATATAAACTGGAATCACTTAAGAAATAAAAGCTATTAGATAAAGAGCCACTTCCAGTAGTAGAACTAGATACATAACTAGCAGCAGAAATAGATTCAAGACTAATAGAAACGGCTGAAGATGTTGTAGTATTAATATTATTTTTATTTCCATACTTTTTTATAAAGTCTTTAGAGCTTAATTTGTTTGATAATACTGCTTCTTTATCTGCTTCTGAGATAACAATGTCTTTTCTTTTTTGTTTTCCATCCTGTATCTCAACTAATTTTGCTGAATTGGATACTTGTCCTCCTTTTACTTCCGCTGCCATAACATTACTTTGTATTAAACCAAAACATAAGGTTAAGCATAGACTTGACATGACTACTTTCTTAATAATTTTACTTTTCATTTAATCACTCCTTGATTTGATAAATTAATTTAATGCAATAATTCTATATATTACATTAAATTAAAATTATTCATTTATTTTAAAATTTCTCCTACTTTTATAAAAAAGTTAAAAAATATAATAATTTGTAAAATAATGTATAATTGGAATGTAGTAATTATTCTGTTTTTTGTGCTTAATCTTTAGTTGAAACGAATATGGGAGGTACTTGAAGGGTGGTAGTCAAAAATGGATAAAAGAAAATATTTAACCAAAACCTAATAGCAGAGTATCAATGCTTAAACAACTTAGAAGATTGTAATTATTCAGAAATTGCTTACAGGCTCGAAACTGGTGAAAAACTTATAGAATTTAATGGAGCACGTTTAAGTATTTGAATAGGAAGATTTTTTACTTTGCCCCTAGTTACACAGATGCTACCATTACCCCAAGTTATAAATTTTAAGAGATTGCTCTATCTGCTAAAAATAAATTATATAATTATCCATTGTATCTATTAAATTATTATCATTTATTCATGCCAAATACCTATTAAATATACTCAATATCATTAAATCAAAATTGTCCATTAACAATACACCCCAAACCCTAAATATTTACTATTATACAATAATTATTCTATCAAATAAACATATGTTCGTGTATCGTGAGTTATTCGTCTAACTCTAGTAAATAAGCCATTCTTTAAAAATTCCTCTTCATGTATAATTTATCTATATGAACCTTTAAACTCCTGAATCATTGAAAACACTAGCATTGAGTGACGTTTTGTAATTTATAAAATAATGCTGATTTATGGCAAAATGTTAATCGCTAATAAGATAATCATATATTCACAAGTGTTCAAAACATGAACTATTAAAGATATAATCTATCGGTATAGAATTATTATTAAAGCAGCCATACACAAAATTTTTTCAATTTAGAATTAGTCTACTGCACCAAATGACCTATACCCTACCCCCTATATATAATTTCAAACATAAAAAAAGGAGATACCTTATAAAAGTATCTCTAAAAATATATTATTTAACTGTCTTTAAATCTGCAATTTCAAAACAATTTGTTTTTGTAACATTAGTTAATTTAGTAATATCTTTTTGAATTGCTTCAATTCCTTGTTTTGTTTCAGTTCTAAACTCTGTTAAATGAGCAGTTTGTTCATGAACACCATCAAGTTTTTTTTCAATTCTATCAACTTTAGTATTAATATCTTTAATATCTTTTTGCATATTTTTTAATATTTCTAAGATTTCATTCTCCATGATCTTATCACCTCGTTAAATTCATTATATCAAATTTTTTGGAACTTCTAAATAATAATTATTTTACAAATTATAAGGTTTTAGGATTATCCTAAGCTATAGATTTTAAGATTTTTATATCTTAACAGATTGGTCGGAGTCTTCCGTCCATAATCCTGCTACAAGCGGAAATCATCACCTAGTGGGTGCATGTTTCCATTGCTTGCTATTACATTAAATCATTGAATTTCATTAACTCTTATGCTACATTCTTTAACTTATAATCATCTAATAAATATTCTTATCTGTAAATTTAAATAAACTTTCTAAATATGTCACACCTTCATTTTTAGGAATAGATATTGGATTAACTCCAGCACCTTGTAACATATTTATATAATTTCTGAAAGTAACTTGATTAAATGCTTGCCTAACTGCTGATATTCCATATACAGATATTTGTTTTTGTAACTCTATTAATTTATTAACCATATTATTAGTGTAATGCTCATGGAGTTTCTTTTTTGAATGATAAGTATTGTAATAATCACCATTGTAAATTAAATTTTTTAAACTTTTATTGATGTAATAATCTGTATCATGCTCCGTAAAATAGTTTTTTAATTCTCTGCATATACCTTCTGTATGTTCTATGTAATAGAGTTTATTTCGTGATAACTAACAGCACAGCTTTATATTTACTAAAGCCCCCATAGATTCATCTGCTTTGGCTTCAATACCTATAACAATTTCATTATGAGCCTTGATTAAAAGAGATAATGATTACGTCCCAATCCCCTTCCCAAAAGTTGTGTTACCGCTTCTGGTTCTCCTATAAAATCTGTATTATCTTTGCAACTCATATCATTAAGTATCTTTTCAAGTTCAATAGGAATATTTCTATTGCTTGATAATATGTATTTTGCTAACTCCTTCGCACTTCTTCCGTCTTTCCAATGTAAGTCCTTTCGCTTTGGAGGAGCCATACTTATCTAATCTTCTAGGGATTTAATTAGTTTATTGTCCTTTTTTAATATTAATTTACGATTCCCCATAAATATATCTTCTTACCAACTTAATTTTTATCAGTGTCCTTGAGTAATTTATTTACTGCTTCTAAACATAATCCATAAAACGTTTCTTTATCTAAACTTTTAAGCATTTTTTTGCAATTTTCAATATAACTGAAAATAATACAACATATATAAAAACCATGACTAATATTGATAATACAATATTAATAAATTCTGTATTACCTTGTTTAAACATTTCATTCTTAATAACTTCAGTTACTAATCCCGCTAATACTGCTGATGGTATTGCTATAAGATTACTACTGTACATCTTACTACTACTCCCAACATATTTTCCAAAGAACTCATCTAATAATAACTTTTGATTTTTTAAGAAACTTATATTTACCATGTCTTTTTCTATCTGTACATTATAATAATCCTTAAGTCTGCAACTTAATCCTCTCTCATAATATAATATCTCCAAGTTATTAATAACTTCAGTATACATTCCCATTTTGATTAATTTCTTAGTTTTATATATAAATGCTTCCCTACATCCAGCACATCTTGTATTTCTATGCTTCTTAGGAATTTTATATTCATATAACACATTTGCATAAAAATTTTTTTATATTCCTCTTCTAATTTTTTTAATTCTTTTCTTGATATACCAAATCCCATAATCCACTTCTATTCCTAGTTTAATTATACCAATAATGGATATTATAGTATATATATTGCGTAAAATCGAGTCATTTTTTCTTCACCAAGATCTTGAGGATTTCTGACACACAAGTGCTAAACTACTTAAATGTACTGTTAGTATTATTTAGTTATACCTGTGTGCTACGAACTACTTTTTTCCAAGATGCTGCTTTTAAAATCTCAATTGCTGCGGTTTCAAAAACTCATCCCTAGAAACCTTAATAACATTTTCCCAAATAACACTCATTATGCTTCCATCATCAACAATGATTTTCACATCATCTATATTAAAAGCTTTAATCTTACTTTCATCATCAATACCATTATCTACCTCAATGGATATTTTACTATATCTCCTTTTAAGCTCCATGAAAAGTCTGAATTCCTCTTTAGCTTTTATAAATAATTCAGTTGCACTACCAGCATTCTTAAGAAGATACAAAGTTGTATATATGAAGTTTCTAATAGAATGATTTGATATTTCTATTTTATTTCCAAGTCTTTGCCACTCTTCAATTTCAAACCTGCAGTATAAACTTTCTTCAATCTTAGGAACTTATCTATTTTACCAATTATCTTTAATAACATGAACTTTAAGAATCTATTTTCTTTTGTATTGGTTGTTACAGTTTTCTTTGCTCAAGATGTATTTTTGCTCTTTGTATTGTCCTATGAAGCTTTTCTTCAAATAATTCTTTTGGTGGGATTTGCGTTAAGTATTGTGCCACATGGATACCACTATTATCTAATTCTAACAGTTCTATAGTTTCGCTTGATTTTTCAGCACATAATATTAATGCAAGTGGGCTTTCTTCACCTTCCATCCTCTCATACTTATTTAACCACCTTAAGTAAAGCTCAACTTGTCCCTTATGTTCTGGTTTAAATTCTTCTAATTTTAGTTCTATTACTACAAGTCGTTTCATTCTTCTATGATAAAATAGTAAATCTATGTAATAGTCTCTATTATCAATTGTGATTCTTTTTTGCCTACCTAAAAATGCAAAATCAATTCCCATCTCAAGAATAAATTTTTCAAGTTCTGCTAATATAGCATTTTCTAAGTCTTTCTCACTATGACACTCCATCTCTCATTACTAGACATAGTAGCATAAAATTCTCTCTTTAGATTATCTTCAATTGAAATAAGTTCAACAAAATGAGACCAAGTTAATTGTGCCGACATTGTCGTCACAATATTATAATCTCCAAATGCTTCATAAAATTTAATCATTCTAAATAGATTTCTTTTACCATAACCTTTACCATATTGTTCAGATAGTTCTTTTGCTAAAGCTTCAACAACTTTTTCTCCATATCCAGATATTTAACCACTTATATAGGTATACTGTAATTATTTCCAATTCAGCAAATAATATACGCACATAAGTTCTTATTTCCAAAAAATAGCCCAGTACATTCCATCGCACTTGGTATACCTTGGGTCAATTTATTTCTATTATCTAAGAAGTTTTTTTTATACTCCTAATAGGCTTTTTTAAAGTAATGTTTTGGGTACATCATTAAATAATTTGCAAAAAGTATTTGATAAAAATATAATAAAGGCTAAAAACTTTATAGTTCAAAGCAATGTAGCATATTCATACACTAAAGTAAAAGATTTAAAAAATAGATAACCAATGTATGTGTGATATTTTGTAAATTATGTTATAATAAGTGTTATACAGGACTATAATCTAATGAACAATAGTTAGAAAGGCGAACTAACTAAAATAGAAATGTTATAGAGCAAAAAACTAAAAGGTGGAGTAAAATGAATGCATTTTTGACAGTAATACCACTAATACTTATTAGGTATGGGATTTTAAGTATAATAGACAAAGAATCACTTAAACGTGCGGGTTTCTTTGCTCCATTAATCGGAAGAGAAAAAGTAGCATTCTGGGTTTATCAAATTACAACCGTCCTTATTTTACTATACCTATTATTACTCAAAATCAAAGCTGACTCTGATTGGTTTTACATAGGTTTAGTAATATATAGTTTAGGAATTATTTTATATGCTGTATCTGTAGTAAATTATGCTAAGCCTAAAATGAATGGAATAAATTTAAACGGATTATACCGAGTATCCCGCAATCCTATGTACATTGCATATTTTATTTATTTTTTAGGGTGTGTCTTGCTAACACATTCGTTGATATTACTTGCGTTATTAATCGGTTTTCAAGTATCCGCACACTGGATTATTCTTTCAGAAGAAAGATGGTGTATTAAGAAATTCGGAGAAGAATATATAAAATATATGAATAAAGTGAGACGTTATATTTAGACAGGTATGCTATAACTCTATTATTCAAGTTATGGTTTGTGTTCTTCTTATAGTATTCACCAAGGAGAAGACTTGCAATGTCATGAATTTCTAATATTGAGTATTATAGGTGGACAATCCCACCTATAATTTTTTAAGGCTATATTTCAACATCTAATTCATAATGTAAATAAGATAAATATATACTTTTTTGAATTTATTGGTGTTACTTTATTTTTTGTATGTAAAAAGCCATCCTTTTTTGGATAGCTTCTAATTAAATTTACTTTTTGTAATACTTTTCTTAACTTAAAAAGCTGCAAAGGAATCAACGGATACATTCCTCTAGACTTTAATTTATGGACATCATATTTCCAATACTTTATTACTGGAACAGAATAATTAACTTCCTGACTATTGGGAAATATTATTCTCATATTCAATACATCTTCAATATTTCTATTTTACTCATATTCTATATTTTAGACATATGCCAGGTTAACTATTTTCATTTTCCAAGGGCTCTTTTATAGTCATTATATGCTTCTTTATAAAATCCTCTTTAGAAATCTTTATTACAGCATCATCTGCAATACTCATTATATTTTCATCATTAACGAGAATATATATTCTAAACCATATTACCATAAATATTCTTCAGAATATGCTCTAAAAATGTGGGTTTAGAGACTTGTTTTTTTAATAGAACATATTTAACTACCACAATACGTTATGCGATATTCTATTTATTAATTTTCTTCTATCTTAAATACATTAAGAATTCCCTCTCCATATTTTTGAACTTTTATTTCCCCAAAGCCCCTTACTTCCAAAAGCTGCTCCTTTGTTTTTGGTTTAGCCTTAATTAATTCCTCAATTTGCTCATCTTTAAAAATCATAAATGGTTTTACTTTTTCTTTTTTAGCTGTTTCTGTTCTAAACTTCTTTAATTGATTTCTTATTTCCAGTTCCACGTTAATATTAGCCTCATCATGAATTTTCTTATTCAAATCCTCAGTGATTGCAATATTCTCTTTTATAATTCCTAAAATATCATTTCCATACTTATTTGCCTTTACCTCACCTAATCCCTTAATTTGAAGCAGTTGTTCAGTTGTCAGCGGCTTCATTTCCACAAGATTGTTTATAGTACTATTAGAAAAAACATAATGATATTTTAAACCGCTATAACCTTCTTCTTTTGCTTTTTCATTTCTATAAAGTTTTAATTTCTCTGCAAGCTGCTTATCACTTTCACTTAGTTCAAGTGTTTCTTCCATTACTTTTTCACTTAATTTTTCTTCGACTTTTAAATTATTAAAATCTATTTCAGATTCTTCACTAATATCTTTTGCTACAATGCTGATTTCTTCACTAAAATCTTGTTCTGTTATTCTAAACTTTGCTTCATAATCTATTTTAATAGGAGTATTCTTTTCTTTAAAGTAATCTGCTATTATAAAAGCTATCTCTTCTTTAAAAACTACTTTCTTTAATTCATTATCCAAATTCTCAATATAGGTTCCTAATTTTTCTGCTCTTATTATTTGATTTTGTATTACTTCTGGTGCATATTTCTTCCTTATTATTGCTTTGGAATTAGCCATTATAACAAGAGATTTTACTGGTACATTATCACATTCAAAAACTTCCTTAAGAATCCGCTTAATTAAGTTTACATGTTTTTTATTTTGTTCAATTGGGCTAGTCATGCATTCCTTGTTTTCATATCCATTCTTATTTTTATAAACTCTTATAAATTCTCCATCACTATTTATATTTACATCTCCTAGAAGCTGCTTCGTTTCGATAACACAAATATATTTCTTTGTTATAATCAAATAATCAATTTGAGCAGTTAATCCATCATATTCAATTCTTATATCATGCAAATATAAAAAAGGAGAAGTGCAATTTCTTAATTCAAAATCAACTGTTTTTTCTCCTTGTAATCCTCGTTTCATTGCTCTTATTTCCTTATTTACTAGTTCCTTCTTTTCATCATTCTTTAACTTTGATAATAATTCACATAAGATTTTTAAATTATCATTCTCCATTAAAAACTCTTTTATCCCTGTTGGTTTTGTAATAGTTTTAAATTGTGAGCTTTCTATATTCAATAAATTCGATATAAATCCCATTCTATATCTGACCCTACTTTCAATAATTCTATTTAATAATCCAACCTAATTTTATTGTCTTTCTTTCAATATTAACAAGATTATTATAAAAAATTATAGCTTTTGTAATATATCATTTAAATTCCTTGGGAAAAGTAAAAATAAATCTAACACTAGATGTTTTTCTAAGTTAGATTTATTTTAATTAGCCTTTACTATTAAATTTAAATATCAAAAATTTTAGCTAATTTCTCCTTAAGCTTCTCTTCTTCCCCACTTTCATTAGTAGGCAGCCTTAATATTGGTATATTATATTTCTCCAATATCCCATCCTTCATCCTATCTCTCTCCAGCTGCTTAGGATTATTGGCATGAAAGGCGTATCCATCAACTTCTACTACTAAAACAGGTGCTTTATCTATTTTTCTAAAAATCAAAAAATCTGTATGGGTTAATGAATTAGTTGCATACTGTAATTCCTTTTTATCTAGCTTTGAAGTATCACGAATAAGCATATTGAGTGGATAATGGAGAACTTTATCTAATTCCTTAAACTCTTCATGATTCAATACTTTTTCTACTAGAGAATTCATTAAGTTTTCTGAATTATACTTAGAAACTTTTTTATGCATTTTAAAGAACTCTATTAACTTTTCTGAATATGAGCTATATAATAAATCAAAAATTGAATATATATTACTATTTATTATTTCAAGATTGTTATATTCAATATATCTTATTAAATCTCCTATATTGCTGTTATTTAATAATTCGTCATTATCAGAAACCACAATAACTAACTTTTTTTCTGCTCTAGATATAGCAACATTTAAAAGATTAGCATTATCCATAAAATCATCGCGCTTATCTGAAACTGTGGAGATTATTATACTCTCTTTTTCTCTTCCTTGATATTTATGTACTGTATCGACTTCAATATTTTCATTATTTATTATACATTTTAATTCATTTATTTGATTTCTATAAGGTGAAACTATTCCTACAGATTCTTCTCCATCTAGTTTAGGAAGTATTTCTTTTACTATTACATCTATCTGTCTTTGATTATAATGATTTCTTTCATGATTTCCTTTTACTGTTTTATATACTTCTAAAGGAGAATCACAAGAATTCTCATCAGTTAAAATAATAAGCTGATTATCATAGAACTTCTTATTGCAAAAATCTATTATCTTGGGATGACATCTATAATGTTCCTTAAGCAAGGTTTTTGGTACATCATTAAATAATTTGCAAATAGAAGATAACAAGCTGTTTTCTGAATACATGTAAGCTTCATTCAAGTTGTATTTATTATAAATACTATTACTAATTTCCTTAGTTTTATTATTAACAACATTAGGCAACTGTTTTAAATCCCCAACAATCACAACATTTTTAGCGCATGAAAAAGCCAAAGCTCCAGTAACTATATCAACTTGAGAAGCTTCATCTATAATTACATAATCAAATAAATAATTTTCACTTGCACATCTTCTTAAAGAATGGGTTGTACTAAGAATTACTGGATATTCCTTAATGAAAGCTCCAAAATCTTTCCATAAAACATCTTCATTAAAAATAGCTCTGTCTTTGCTTTTATTAAATCTCTTGTATAAAGTATGCTTTAGTAAAATCATAGAATTTTCACTATATTTTTTCATTTCACCATCAAAATTGTATCTATTTAGCTTATTTTCTAAGTTTTGAATTTCCTTATTTAGTTCTTCTAATCTTAACTTATAATACAATTGCTTAAGATATTTTTCTATAATTTCAGGTGAATTATCATAAAACCCAAAATTCCAGATGCTAAACTTAAGTAAAAATTTAAGCTTATATAAGAATTTAATATATCCATGCTCTTCCGTAAGCATATTATATTCCATTAACAAAGCCATTATTTTACTTGCGCTCTGTCTTGGCAAGGATTTTGATAACTCAAGTTTATCTTCATTATTGTATTTATCAAAATGCCCATTTTCAGTAATTAAATTTGATTTTTCCATGTTCAAAAAGGCTAATTTATTCTTTTCCTCTAGCCTTTCTTCTAGTAACTTTTGAGAATTTATTAAATCATCTTTTATCTTTTGAAATTTTTCATCATCTAATTTATAACTGCTCAAATCTGGATACTTACCATTTTGAGCTTCAAAAAATTCAGTTCTATTTTGCTTATTTCCCAAATACGCTGCTATAAAATCAACATTATATTTCTTAAGCTTTTCAAAAACATTTAAAGTGGCAGAATTATTATTAGAAACAACAGCAACAGTTTTCTCTTCCATAACAGCATTTGCAATAATATTTAATATAGTCTGCGTCTTCCCAGTCCCAGGAGGCCCTTCAATAATACTAATTTGATTAGTCAAAGCTTTTTCCGTAGCTTCCTTTTGACTTATGTTAAATCCAAATGGAAATATTATCTGACTATAATGGGTAATCTTTTTAATTGTTTTATGATTTAAATACTTAGCTAAAACACTGTCAGGACTTATGGCTGTCATATGTTCAAACTGCCTACTTATAAAATCATTCTCATTTTCAAAATCAATGTTTGCTGCAAGCTCTTTTAAATATGTAAAACAATCTTTGCAAATTGAATCCTCAAGACTATTTTTCTGAATATATAGGTCTGATTTATGATATAACTTATGATATCCTTTTTTAAATATTAATCTAATGTAACCAAGCTCTTCAAATTTTATAATTTTAGTAATACCTGAGATTGGAATTGATTTTTCATAAACAATTACTGTTTGAGGATTAATTTCTATACATTCTCTACTCCATTGAACATTGTAGCTGCTATATGAATAAGTATTGTTGTTTTTATAAGTTATCTTACGCTTACCATTAGTTATTGGACTGCAATATGTAATATCTTCTGTTTTGTCTTCATTTTTTATTATAATTAGGTTCTTTTCTATATTCAAAATTCTTACCTCTTATTATATTCACATTTATAGGGATATGTTACTGTACGTTGTTTGTTGAGTCCACTGTAATTTTGATTTTTTATATGTAAAAAGCCATCCTTATATGGATAGCTTTCTATGAAGAGCCTTTAGTTTCTTAACGTTCATTGCCATGTTAACAAAATTTATACACTATTAGTCTCTATAACTAAATTTTTATATAATTAAGTCAATCTAGTTCATTAATTATTAAAAATCATAAATAAAATTTAATTTGTACTTACTTACTGCACACTCTTCTTTCGGTAAGGTACAAAGTGGTATTTTTATTTCATTACACACGCTATAAAATTTTGCAACCTGTATTTTTTCTTGAATTTCTTCTAGATTACCTGTGCAAAATAAACTTATAATAGAAATGTCTTTAACATTACTAAATTCATTATTATACTTTTCTAGTATTAATTTTTTAGTATTTCCTGAAAATATAGTATCAGTTATAAATAAAACTCTATCATTATCTAATATTGTAACTTTCTCTTCATATTCATTAGCATCCCTATTATTAATAGGAACATATGTATATCTTTTTCCTAGAACTATAGCAATTAATGAACCTAAAATATTTCCTTCCATACCAATACCTATTATTATATCAGGTTTTATTTTCTTTTCACTTATTAAACGTAATATTGCTTTTATACTAACTTTTATATTACTATGATTACTCAATAATAAATTTGTATTTAACCATCCATGAGATTTTAAGTTTTCTCCCCAATGAAAATGTCCTGATGTAAATAACCGTTCTGTCTTCACAATATTAATCAACTTATTACAATCACTTTCCTCATTATTTAACTGATCAGTTATTACTTTACTATCATTTAAATAAGTATCTTCAAAATCACTATCCTGAGTTAAAGGTGAACAATTTTCTTCTTTAAGACTAATATTTTTATGTTTAATAGTTTGATTATTTATATTTTGCCTAAATTTAATATTGTCTTTACCTTGATCTTTAATCCATTTACCAATACCATATTTTCCACCATGATCTTGCATAAAAACATATCTATCAACGTCAAGTTTTTCATAATCATCATCAAATTTATATATTAAAAAACTATTACTAATTTGTGTATCCTCTAAAGCTAAACTAGAACAACCAAAAAATAAATTTCCCTCCTCTTCTTTTATATCACTTTTATGAACATGACCAAAAAGGAATATATAGATATTATTTTTTTTGCATATTTCCTTTAAAATCGGCCAGTTTCTCAATGCTGAAGTAGATTGTCCAATGCCAAAATCCGGTGGATGATGAAATAGTGCTATTTTTACTAAATTGTCTTTATTATATTTTACTGTAATTTCTCCCAATTCATCTTCTAAAGCTTGGTCATTTATATACCCTAAATGATCCTTATTACTTTCCTTATATAAACTATTAATACCGATAAATAAAATATTCAATTCTTCATCATATACTTCGTTACATATTGCTTTAGTACATTCAAAATCTCCACCATAAATTTCATCATAAAATTTTTTGTATTTTTCAAATTTAATATCATGAAAGGTACTTGGATCAATTTTAGGATTATCGACCTCTCTTTTTTGTAATTCAACCTCACAATCAGTTCTATTAATATCATGATTTCCAGGGATGATTATTACATTCTCCCAAGTACAATTAATTTCTTTTAATAGCTTTTCTAAAAATTCCTTTACATTTTTGTATTCAAGAGGAGATGACTTGTTTGTTAAATCGCCTGTAATTATGACATACTTAATTTCTAAATTGTTATTAATTATCTCATTTAAAGTATCCGTAAAAAGTGATATATACCGTTCATTTGCTGCTCTTGATTTATGAAAGTCATTGCCATTAAAACCAGCTATATGCAAATCTGATAAATGCAAAATAGCCTTTTTACGTTTATTCTCCAATATGATCCACCTCTCTTTTTCTTTCAAGATCAGTATATATATAATATAAAAATGGGTTATTATCTTTATTAATTTCGACAACAGAGCATATGTCATTTTTATTTCGAGAACTGCTTGTTGTTAGTATATTAACTATTGATGCGGTTCCAATAAATTTTGCACCTTCATATTCTAATAATGTTCTAACAGATCTTAATTCTGATCCTAAGCAAATTACATCTGTCACTATTAGGTAACTTTTGTTTTTGTCTATTCTGTTACCTAAATATGTATTGTATAATTTATTCTTAGGTCCAATATGATCGTAAAAAAGAATATCAATGCCCAGTAAATATGCTAAGATTGAACCAATATATGAACCATTTAATGTATGGCAAAATATACTTGTTTGATTGTTTTTATTTGCATTACTACTAATAAGCCCACTTTCTAATAAACTTAACGCTAATCGATATACAATAAACGGAAAATACTCCACCTTCTCTATACACTCTTTTATATTGATATATTTTGTTGTATAAACTTGCGATGAATCAATCTCCTCGTTGGTATTTGTTGAGCAACAAATATCAATAGCTTCGTTAAATGCTTCAGCGCAAATTTTTGATATTACTTGACTTGTACCTTCATTTTTTATATTTTTTATTTTTCCTTTAACCTTTTCTTGACTTTCGTTTGAAAATCCAATAATCATTTTATCATCATTGTCTAGTTCACATGCTTTATTTAATCCATTGAATCTACTCACTAACTCAAACTTGCAATTAATAATAATTATATCTATATTTTTACTTGTTATTGCCATAATTAGATTGTGAATTTCATCATTTTGATTAATTTGAATCTGTTTTATTCTATTAAGATCTATTATTAATGTATCAATTCCACTATTATTGCAGTTGCTTATTATTTTTTCTGCTCTTTCATAAATATCCACTATTGCAGAGTTTTTTAATTCACTACAAAATACTCCTAAGCTTATCATTTCCACACTTACATCGTTTGTAAAATTCAATACAGAAAGTTCTCTAAATGATTGTTCTGCATGAAAATTTATATATGCATATTTATTTGCTAAATTTGTAAAAAAAGATATCAAAAGTTTCCCATCCTCTCATTATTTTTAAGCTCTACTTCAATATGAACACCTCGTAATTTAGCTTTAAATATTCGAAGATTAGAGTGTCCTTTTTTATATGCATCTAATAAACACTTGAAACATTCATCAGCACCTTTATAGCATCCAGCACATTTTTTTGATGTAAATACTACTTGAGTAGAATTATTATGTATTCTTAATGTACCACCACTGCTAACTATTATCTCCTTTAAACTCCATAAATTTCTTCTATTTTGATTCATGGAATAAAAAAGTACATCCATAATTACTATAAAATCCTCAAATTGATTATAATCTAATATATTTTTATATAAATCAAATAAATATGTTTTTACATTATTCTTATTTAGTAATGATTTCTTGAACCCTATACCAGAATCTGAAATTGAAAAGTTACTTTTATATTTATCTGTTTGAATAAAAGAATAACTTATAGACTTACTATATAATATCGAATTACATATTATTTCTGAAATTATATCTAATAATACATTTAATTCTCTTTCTGATAATACGTCTTGATCCATTAATACATCTTTGTACTGATTAGGTGCAACAATATATCTAATACTTTCATACATTGAAGCTCTATATTTTAATTGTTCTTCTTCTTTTTCAATCAAGTAATAGCTTAATTCTGGTTTATAATAATGTATTTTATGCTTATCTCTATTTTCATTATCAATAAAATAAGCTGCTCTTTCTACTAAATCAACATCGTAATCAAATAAATTTATGTTTCCTAAATTAGACACTAAAAAAAAGTTACTGGTTCTCATAAAATTTACCAATCTCAGATCGCTTGGTAATATTAATCTAATCGGCTTTCCATGAAACGATCTCATGATGTTTCCTATTACTAAAATATTAGGAATAGCTAGTGCATCAATCCATTCCACTTCCGATAAATCAATAATAGGATTTTCTAAACCATTGCCACTTCTATACCATTTATTTAACTTATAAATAAAATCCTCGTATAACGTAAGACTGGTAACTCTTTCTCTCAAGTTTAATTCTATTTCATTCACAGCATCCCCACCAATCAAAATTTAATTACACTTTAAATATTAATAA
Organism: Bacillota bacterium; assembly: GCA_021781745.1. Taxonomy (GTDB): domain Bacteria; phylum Bacillota; class Clostridia; order Clostridiales; family Clostridiaceae; genus Clostridium. The sequence continues at coordinate 79,474 of JAJXWH010000022.1, forward strand.
TATTATGAATTTATATTAATATCATCAAATATAACTGGAAGAATCTTTTTAAATTTATTTAAAATAATTACTGCAACTTCTCTCATTTGAGGATGTGCAGCACTGGAAGTTCTTAGTTTTAAAAAATGTCTCCATTCTCTTAAATTCATAGTCATTACTATTTCCGTTTTTACAGAATTAGGCAATATGCTTCTTGCTTCCTGTGGCTTTGCACCATTTCCTATAAGAGTAATGTAATCTTTCTCAATTTGGGACATTACCTTTTCCCAAATTTTATAACTTTCACTTGTTTCTTCCCAGAAACACGGTTTAATAAAAGACAATTCATTTCCAAATTTATCACTAGAATAATTGCAATATCTCGTACTTTCTTGACTATAGCTTGCTATTCTATGCCTTACAATTTCATGAGTTACCCCTCTATCACAAATTACTCGTACTGATAAACTAACATGTTCAATTACGGATTCATGACCTCTTTTAATTATATTTCCAATAAATTTTTCAGCCGACTCTTCACTTATATTATTTTCACTTTTATAGCAAACTCGTCCAATTTTCTCAATCTTTTTAAGTATTTCTTCACCATTTATATTGTCTTCTAAAATTACATATGGTTTAATTATTTTCATAATTCTCCTCCAATAAAATATTACTTGTTATTCTTATTGCCAATTTAAAAATCTAATTTTAATATTATAACAATTAATAATATATTACCATATTCTGTTGTTATTTTAAATATAACTCCATAATTTATATAATTCGTTATATATACTTCTTATTGGGAAACTATAATTATTATTTTAATCTATTTTAAAAATCTTTTATGTTAAAACCATTATCTTTTTACATTATATTAATGCTTCTCCATTTCTCCAATCACGTCTAACATAAGACATAAATTCATCTTTAATTTCTAATCCATCTCCATCAACATGATCTACTATTAATATCTGTGGTAATATTCCAGTACCTTTTCCTATAGAATTTATTTCATCAAAAATTGTTTTATACATTTTATTAACTGCTTGTAAATCTGCTTGTGAAAACTCCCCTTTCTCTGAACTCTTCGTCAAGCCTTGTGGAAAATAAACTTGACTAGGTTGGTCAAAAAACATAATTAACGGCATTGGTGAATCATTTTCCATTGTGAAATACCTTAGGAAACTTAAGAATAATGCGATATGACATGATACCCAATTTGCACCACTTCCCATTTCATATAGAAAAATTTTTTCCTTTTTCTTTTGATATTGATATATATCAAAAGTTTCATCCAATAATCCAAAATTTAAGTTGATTGGACGATACTCGTCTTCAAAATCTAAATTTATAGCTAATCTATTCATATTATCTGATAAAAATGTTTGCGCCTTAGCCATTTTAGTTTTAACATCAAATGCTTGAATACTTTTTTCCAAAATTCCAATTCTATCTTGTAAATCATTTATATCTTGATCAACATTTTCAAACAAACCAGAATTGCTCATTTCAGTATAAAGCATTATTTTAGTTTTAGCATAATTTACTTGTTCTCGCTTTGATACTAATGATTTTGAATTAATAAAATTACGTTCAATATTCTTTATTTGCCCCCATACATGCTTAATTTTCGCTTCTATATTTTTATGATGCTCATTTAAATTGCGAATATCTTCTGAAAAATCTGCAGTATATTTATTGGTCATCTGAAGTTCGGTATCTAACCACTCTGTTGCTTCCAAAATTTCAGTATCATTTTTAGAAATATCAGTACAACTATTCCCGCACAGAGGACAAACATAATCTTCAATATCAGATTCAGAAATTATTGTTTTATCTTTTAGTTCTTGTAACATTTCAATAAACTCAGCCCCTGTTTTGCTAGCATCACTAATATTGCCTATTTTTAGTAAAACGTCACGCTCTTGGTTACGCAACTCTTCTAATTCTGTATTTAAGTCATGATATCTTTTTGTAATTCCCAATTCATCAAATAATTGAGAATCATCAAATTGGGGTAGATTAGATGCTAATTTTAACATTTTTTGTGCAGTCATGCCTTGATCAAAAGTCATTCCTAATAATGCATGATAATCTAATAATAACGGTTGCAAATTTTCTTTAATATATGCAGAACTTTTTTCATTATCCTTTTGAGTTTTCAACTTGCGCTTCAATTGAGCCTTAAGATTATTTATATAAATTTTAATCACAGAATGCTATTTAAATGTTTTGCATATGGATATACTAAAATATCAAATTATTTAAGTAGGAGGTCCATATGAGAAAAAGATTAACTGTTAATACAAAACATGCATCTT
>JAJXWH010000120.1 GCA_021781745.1 Bacillota bacterium
TTCTGTAGGTTTGTTTGCTGTGCGTATTTTTATATAAAAATAGACACTACTGATAATATTTATAGATCTTCAACGGATTGCATAAAAATTTTATTTTATACATTAGTTTCCGTGACTACTCTAATATCTAGATTATTAAAAACTCATTATTTCTTAATTTTAGCTTTAAATATTTAATTGATAATGATTTTCACTTTCTTCTCTGTAACTATAATAGCACTTTTTCTTTTAATTGAAAATGATTTTCAATGTTTTTCTAAAAAAATATCAATTTATTAATAACAACGTTTTATTAGCATGTACTTATTATATTTATTTATTTTTTATCATGTATTTTTGATTTTTTAATAAAAATTTTAAAAAACAAAAAAATCTCCTTTCGGAGATTTTAATCTAAAAACTTAAATTTAGAATTACTGCTTACTTTATTAATGAAAAATCTTAATACAAAAACCAATATTATAAAGAATAAAAATGAAGGAGCTTCATATAAAATTTTAAGATTTGAATTACTAAATATATATTCTGTATTACCATGAAGTATATTTTGAATAATAAACAAATCAATAATTTCACATATAAATTCTACTATTGTAACACCTAAAGTTACCAATATTGACTTTACAATACTAATTTTATTTATTAAAACATTAGTAATTATATATCCCGTGATTGATATCAAAGTATGCACTCCAAAATCTATTGGCAAAAACTTCACTCCACAAATTACAACGACACCTATTATAGCTGATAAAAGGTATCTTTTTATTTTCATCATAGTTTGAGATAACATATAAAATGCCCAAACAAAAAATAATGATTCAGGAATTATTCTTCCAACTAAGTACGGTAATGACAACTCAAACATATTCAAAACAACCCTTTCAGTATTAATTAAAACTCGCCGAAATACACATCTGATAATTCCATATTAACCCGTTCAATTATATCATCCTTGATTTCTGTTTCAATCCTTGTATCTTCAATTTCTTTTGAAGGTAGCATAATTATGAATTCACTACCTTCTCCTAATTCACTTTCGAGTTTTATTTCACCATCATGAATTTCAACAAAAGATTTTACAAGTGAAAGTCCTATTCCAGTTCCTTCATGATTTCTTTTTAGAGTTTTGTCCACTTGCGTAAATCTTTCAAATATAAATTCTTTCTTATCAGCAGGTATTCCTATCCCTGTATCCCTTACCGAAATTTCAACTTTATCACCTTTATCTGAAACATTTATATAAATACATCCCCCACTATCAGTAAATTTCAAAGCATTTGAGAGTAAATTTAAAATTATTCTTTCCATTTTATCTACATCAAAAGCAAGTATTTTCTCTTCAATATCAGTATCAAAAATCAATTCAATCCCCTTGCTTTCTGCATATGGAACTATAGACATTGCGATTGCTTCAATAATAGAAACAATATCTCCATTTTGCTTATTAGGAATAATAAATCCAGAATCATACTTTATTATGTCTAGTAAATTATTAACTAACTTGATTAACCTATAGCAATTTTGCTTCATCACATCTAAGTATTTCTTTCTATTTTTTATAAACTCTTCATCATCATAAACATTCAATAATTGCAAAGAAGAAAATATTACATTCAATGGCGTCTTTAGCTCATGGGATATATTAGAAAAAAATTCTGTTATAAATTTATTCTGCTCCTGAGTTTCATTTAGCAGTTTAATGTTTTCCTTTACCTCTTTTTTTAATTCCTGCACTTGTTTTTCCGGTGTAATATCTCTCATAATTGTAAGTATTACGGGGGTTTTTCCATAGCTACAATAGGTGGAAACATTATGGATATTAATATTTTCACCGTCTCTATTTACAATTTTTTCTTCAAAAGACACATTTGATTTCTTGTTATTTATTATATCTAAATACTTCGCTTTTGTTTTAATTTCATCCTCTAAATTATAAAATGTAAAAAGAGATTTTCTCTTTATTTCCTCTGATGATTTAATTCCAAACAACTCTAAAGCTTTCTCATTAAGATATTGTATCTTATTTCCATCATGAATCATAATTGCATAGTGAGAGTATTTTATTAACAAATTATAACAATCTTCATTTTTTAATAGCATTTCCTCTATGTAATCATGTTGTCTCACTTGTTCTTTTAATTCTGACTCTAGTAATTCTCTCTGATCACTTTCAAATTTTTTATACTCTCCTAAAACCCAAGCAATCATAATAAAACCTAAAGCTAACATTAAGTCATTTTCAAAATATATGTTAACTTTTAGATTTGGAGCAAAGAATAAATCTATGAATAAAATAATTATTGATGAGACTATAGATACTAGTATACCTCTTTTTTTCCCAAACGATATTGTAGAAGAAATAATGCTAAATATAAATAAATACTTATATTGACTTTGATACGTATGTGATAAAAGTATTAATATGCATAACATTAAAGTAAAAGCACAATCCTCAACCATCTGAACAACTTCAATATTTCTAAATTTAAATATGTATATATAAGAAAAAGACCACAATAAGATAGCAATCAATAAAAACATTGGGATAAATAGAATAGCATAATTATTTAATGAAATACCACCTAAGTAATCTGAATTGTTAACTAATTCATTTATACTAATTATTGAAACAAGTAATAAAACACCAAATTTAGCTATTGATATTGTTCCAAGTATATTTCTGTATCTGTTATTGTTAATTGTACTCACTTAATTCACCCTCTAGCTATAGATATGAAACTTTCACAATTATAAAAAATACAATATTTTTATAGTTAAAGTAATAATTGTTTATAAAATATAACTTTTTACTTAAACAATCTTTCATTTACTAACATGATATAATAAATAATACAAAAAATCTACATTTTTTTACACAATTATAGAAAAATTAACCTTAAAAATAACATAATTTTGCTATATTTAAATAGATCCTTGTGGCTTTCTAAAAAATACTTAAAAGTAATTTATTTAATATTGTAATTAAAAACAAAAAAGACTGCACCAAAATAGAAATTATTTTTACTCTGATACAGCCTTTTTTATACAATTATTTTGTTAAGACTAATTATAGGATTTCTTCTAATGTCTTTCTTATAGCCTTGATAAAATCAAAAGTATTTAATGTTTGAATATCATCATGCTCAGCTAGCAATGCTAAATCCTTAGTCATGATACCATCTTCAATCGTCTTAATAGAAGCTTTTTCTAATTTCTCTGCAAAATCAACTAAATCTGAATTATTATCTAATTCTCCTCTTTTTTTCAAAGCTCCAGACCAAGCAAATATTGTTGCTATTGAATTTGTTGAAGTTTCTTCACCTTTTAAATGTTTATAGTAATGCCTTTGAACTGTACCATGAGCTGCTTCATATTCATAATTTCCTTCCGGAGAAACCAATACAGATGTCATCATTGCAAGTGAACCAAAAGCTGTAGCAACCATATCACTCATAACATCTCCATCATAGTTCTTACAAGCCCAGATTATTCCGCCTTCTGATTTAACTACTCTTGCAACAACATCATCAATTAATGTATAGAAATACTCAATACCAGCTTCATCAAATTTAGCTTTATATTCTGCATCAAAAATATCTTGGAATATATCTTTAAATGTATGATCATATTTCTTTGAAATAGTATCTTTAGTTGCAAACCATAAATCTTGTTTAGTATCTAAGGCAAAGCTAAAACAAGCTCTTGCAAAGCTTTCTATTGACTTATTAAGGTTATGCATTCCAAGAACTACACCATCACCTGTAAAGTTATGTACTAATTCTCTCTTTTCTTCCCCAGTTTCAGAAGTAAATACAAGCTCACACTTACCTTTTCCTTCTATTTTCATTTCAACATCTCTATAAACATCACCATATGCATGTCTTGCTATAGTAATAGGCTTTTTCCATGTTCTAACGTATGGTTTTACTGGTTCTACTATAATTGGTGCTCTAAATACTGTACCATCTAATATTGCTCTTATAGTACCATTAGGACTTTTCCACATTTCTTTTAAGTCATATTCTTTTACTCTTGCAGCATTAGGTGTTATTGTTGCGCATTTTACACCTACTTTATATTTTTTAATTGCTTCTGCTGCATCTACAGTAACTTGATCATTAGTTTCATTTCTATATTCTAATCCAAGATCATAATATTCTGTATTTAATTCAATAAAAGGATTTAGTAATTCCTCTTTTATTGCACCCCAAATAATTCTAGTCATTTCATCTCCATCCATTTCAACTAATGGAGTCGACATTTTAATTTTTTCCATGTTTATTGCCTCCTATTGCTTATATTGAGTTCTCACGGAAACTCTATAGAGTCTGTGATTACTCTATTTTACTAATTTGATTTTTTCTTGATTCCCCCAATTTTTTTGAATAAAATACTTGACAAATGTATAAAAATTTGCAGCCATCCTCC
>JAJXWH010000078.1 GCA_021781745.1 Bacillota bacterium
AAGTTCCTTAAAGCAACTCTCGGACTTCCTATACCTCCAAATAACTCTAATATTTTTATCACATTTTCACCTCACTTTGCTGCACAATATCTACATATTCCGCATTACTCAGTAATATTAAATCTTATATTTTCCTCTAAACAATTCATGCAAATTGATTCCTCCCCACAGCTCTCTACATATGGACTAAATGGACAATTAAATTCAAAGATTTCTAAAATTCTATTCTTATCTTCTGGAGAGCAAACTATAGTAATTCTACTTTCTTCATAGCACTTACAATCCTTTGCCATAAATTCATTCTTTACTTTTTCATTTGCTTGGTGACATAGTATATATTTTTCTTGAAATACATTATTCAGTTCAACCATTTCACCATTAATGCATTCACTACACTTTTTCATATATCTGCACCTCACTTTTCCAAATTATCTTTGAGGGGAAAATCCCCTCTTAATTTGCAGTAACCTTAACATTAACAATTGTGTAATCCCTGCTAACGCTTCTAGTCCTGCAAGATAGTATTATTCATAATATACTTCTGGTTCCTTTTCTGGATATATCTCATCATTGTCATATGTTTTGTCAATTTCTATATAAACATTTGCTTGTTTTAGCGCCATAAGATACAATTTAAATTCATCAATATACCTTAATGAGTTCAAGTTACAATTCTCATCAATACTAAAACTCCATTTATTTTTTTTATGAATATCATCCCATCTATGAACATCAATGCAAATATTCATCTTTTCATCATGTTCACATTCAAAAATAATTCTGCCCTTTTCTTGTTTTAACCAGTTTCTTTCTTCACTTCCCTCAAATTCATATGAAACCTCTACCGATTCATAGCTTGGTCCATCGTCATAAGTAATTTCTAAATCATCAGTTTCAACATTTTTACTTACATATTCACACCATTTTTTAAAGATATCTGAAACTTTCACTTCTTTCACATCAATATCTACAGCCATCAATTCCTTGAAATTAGATAACATTTTTCTATTATCACCTGTTACTGCATTTAGCACATTAACTAAAACACTATCTAATTTAACTATATACTGCGAATAATCGTAGTTTTCTAAGTAAGGAACCATAACTGATTTTATTTGTCCTTCGATTACTTTTTTTGCTTCTCCGCTCCAACCAAACAATTCCTTTAATGATTCATTTACGCCTTTTTCAACATACTCTGAAACTAATTTTTCTATGGATCCATCCTTTAATTTATTTTCTACTGCTAATTTAATACTTTCTTCTAAATTCATTTTTCATTCCTCCAAAAATCTAATTTGTAATCCTTCTTTAAAATACTTTTTACACTTATCAGTTCTCTGTTTATAAGCTCCAGTAACTCTACAAGTTCCTCGACATAATTTAATGCTGTTTTTATACTGAGGTTTATAGTTCATGCAGAAATGACATGTATGTTTATCTGTTAATGTCTTTCTAGATGTGTCCATCTTATAAACCTAGTTCCAAAATTTCTTCTTCTGTGACCTTCTTATCCGCCATACATTTAAGAATTACATCTTCCCTTGCATATTTGCCCTTATGCATTGTTATACTCTTTAAGAGCCTATCTAAAGGCTTATCTTTTATCTCTAAAACTGCTTTTATTTCTTCTCTAGTCAGATAATCTTTTAAAAAGTGCATTTCTAAATAATTCTGAAATATAAGCCTATATTTTAAATACAATTTTCTATTATGATGAATCCCTGTTTTATGATCTCTATGGTGGTTATAACAAAGATTCACATGATTATACTTACAATCTTCTAATGGCTTAAGTTGCTTTCTAGACATTATGTGATGCAGTTCTACTCCATAGCTTGTACCACATTCATTACAATACTTTTCTTCGCTCATACAATTACCTTTTCACAATCCGCACAGGCTAATTTTATTTTTTGAGTAATCCTCTTTTTTATTCTTGATACTTGAATTTGAGATGTATTAATCATTTCTGCTATTTCTTTTTGAGTACGCTCATTTATGAAATATAAATTAAATACTTGTCTTTCTTTTATATCAAGTTTCTCTACGACTTGGCTTAAATCTGTTCTTGTAATAAGGACATCTTCAAAGCTATCTATTCCAATCCTACCTTCTAAATTTCCGCAATCATATTCAGCTTCATAGGATAAGAATTTATATTTATGAGGTATTCCTCTATTTTCATTGAACTGTTTATCACGAGATATAAAATTCAGTAGTGCTCCTCTTATTGATGGAATAGCATATGTTGAAAATTTAATATTTTTGCTATCATCAAAATTCTTGCCTGCTTTTACTAATGCTAAATAAGCAACTTGAACTACATCTTGAAATTCATATTTCAAATTTATTTTGGGATATATTCTCTTAGCTTCTGTATAAGCTAAGCCCATGTGTTCTGTTACATCAATCATCATTCTCACCTCTTAGGCATCTAATAATTTCATGAAGTCCATCTAATTTATTTAAATTTCTTTGCACCTGTCTTTGAGCTTTCTTTGTTGCCGCTTCTATTGTTAATGTTCCTGTCATATCTTTCAACTTAATTTCTGCTGCTTTAACAGCTATAAGTAATTCAATATTTATCACCTCAAAATCCCCCTTTAAGATTAATTACATGAATTCCCTTAATCGATAATTACATTCTTTACTGAATACTATCCCAAATCTTTTAGTGCATCTTTCAAGTATTCTTCCTGCAAGTGCTTCATCTAAGTCTAATAGCATTTGAGGTGTACATTCCGTACTAATAAGTGTAGTAAGTTTATTTGAGTAGCGATAATTAAGTATGGGGTATACATGTCTCATATCAGCTTCAGTCAATTCTGCAGTCAATCTGCCTTTTTTAACTTTATCCTTGAATAGATCATCTATTATTAGAACTTCTGCCATTTTATAGCGATTTGTTAACTTATTATAATATTCATCATCCATAGCATTAGCTTTCAGTTCTCTTATAGCTTCAAGGTAAGGCATGTATATTACTTTTATTTTTTGGTCAAGCAAGGCTTTTCCAACAGACAAGATTATATGTGTTTTTCCTGCTCCTGGTTGACCCATTAAGCAAAATCCTGTCCCTTTGTCCAAGTCATTAAACCCTTTTATATATTCAGCTGCTTTTTCTTTTGCCTTTTGCGTTTGGACATTATATGGTTTGTAATCTTTTAGGAGTTTTACATCCGCAGGGCTTACACCGAAATTTTCCCAAAGCCTATTTATATAATCTGTTTCATAACATTCACACCTTGCAAAGCCTTTTTCTGTTTGTACCCAGCCACTATCTTTGCATTTATTGCATTTGCAATTATTACTACTCGTAACATGAGAAGTTGTATTGTGGCCCTTCTGTTTCAGTATTCTCATTAGACTTGTTGGTAGATCCATTACTTGCCCTCCCATCTGCTTTCCAATTCTGAAGAATTCCTTGTACATAACTGTATTTATATTTTCCTCTTTTAACTGCTTCATCAGCTGCATCCATTAGCCATTGTGCTCCAAACACTTTTATATCTGCTGCTATAAATTCCATTAATCTTGTATACTCTTGAGAATTAGTTGTAACTGTATTTAAAATTCCACATTTCTCAAAATGTTTAAAAACTTCATGGTTTGAAGGGACAACTACAGATAAACTCTTTTCTTTCTCTGTCTCTTTCTCTATATCTATATCTTTCTCTAACTCTTTCTCTATCTCTCTCGGACATTTTTTGGACTCTGGAAGGACATTGTCCTCAGCTTTTAGGACTTGCCTTTGTTTCCTTTTCTTCTCTGCCCATTTCGTCTCGGTTCCAACCATATTCTCAAGTTGAGAAAGATAAAGTCCACCACTTTCTAATACTTGTACTAAGCCTATTCCTTTAAAAAGTTCCATTGCTACTCTAACAGTATCTTTTTCAGTATTAGTTATTTCAGAAAGCTTTTTTACATCATAAGGTATCAACATATTTCCAACGTTTCTAATTAATATTCCATTTGATCTAAGAGATTTTAAACATAATTTTAAATAAAATAAGCAATATTCTTTTCCATTTTCCTGTTCCTCTATCCATTGGATAGTATCATCATTAAAGAAATCTTCTTTAAGTTTTAACCAATAATATTTTTTGGGTTCTGACATAATTTCACTTCCTCATTTGAATATTTTTCGGAAAATATGTCCATAATAAGAACATAATAATAAATTCATTTTTTACTCTTCATTTGTTAGCCCCTGTAAGTAGGGGCTTATTTTATTTACTCAAATGGTGTCCCTTCAAACATATCCTTTTACTTAGTATCATTAGTTTCATTAGTATCTTCATCATTTTTAGTTTCTGTGTATTCTGTATCTACTACATTATGTGGCTCGTTATTATCCGAGTTTGGATTATCTGGGTAATTTAAATTTTCATTGGATAAATCGTCTAAATTATTAATAGGTTTATCAATTGTCGCTTGATCTACTTCTATCGCTTTTTGCATTTCAACTGATAAAATGCCCCACTTAGTTAATCCATTTTTTAAAACTGTTTTCTTAGCCATTGCATCAAAATCGGTTTTCCAAGGGCCGTTATTATATGTTTTTGAAAATTTTTGTGCATGTGCTCTTACTTTTTCTACTGGCCAATAGATAGTTTTTTCAAATCCATTTAATAATTTCATATAGAACGCATATCCTAAGAGTTTCCTTTCTCCAATTTCAAACGAATTACTTAATTCGAGTTCTATTTCTTCAGTAAGCGGATTAAATGCCTTTAATTGACCATCATAAATCTCTATAACATTCAAATTTTTATATTGTCCTGTTCTTAAAGCTAACTGTACATAACCTTTATATCCAACTTGAAATTGGGCTTGTTTTCCATACGGAATAATCCATGCAAATCCAAATTCTTTATTGATTGGTAAATCTAAAGTAGCTGCAATTAACGCCGAATTGACAACACTATAACCATCTACTTTTGAGAAATTAGTATCGCTATTATATAAACTTAAAATGCTTGCCATGAAGCCTGGAGCTTTCTTTCCTAAAATCTCAGTAAACTTTTTCTTCATACCTTCATTAGCTAATATATTTTTAGGATGTATCATTGTTTGTAAATTTTGCTTTTGACCTTGATTAGAAACTAAACCTCCATTAACATTTGCCATATATAATCATCCTTTCTATTTGCATTTAGTAATTCTTAGATTTACGTACTCTGTTTGACCTTTTAATACTGCCGCATAAGTAGCTGGATATTTTTCTTTAAGTGTTTTATTATCTAAACTGTCTCTTTTAACTTCAAATCTGCTAATCTTAAATAATCCATCAGAACCTCTTTTTGAATTACCCATTTCTAAGAAAATCTCTTGTTTAATTCTCTCTTTTTCAGTTTCTAACGTTTTGATTTCATCAGATATTTTGTTATACTCAGCTAACTTATTTTCTGATATGTTAACCTCAGCACCATCCTCTAAACTCTGTTGATAATTTATATCCTCAGTTTCTTTTTGACATCCTGTTGGAGCTGGTGGAACTTTAGTTATAATATTATTATTCCAAAAATCTTTACCTATATCTTTAAGTGCTTTTATATCATCATCATTTCTAGGGATCACTTTCCAATTAACCTCTTTACCTAACAAATAAATAATTAAGAAATACTTTAATCCTGTAACTCCCATATACCATTGGCATTGACAATAATACGCATCTGGAATTTCTTCACCTGCCCACATCTTTTTTAAGAACTCTGACCCTGTTTTAATTTCTAGTCCGAATAACTCATTAGCAGGTATATACTTTATTTCTCCAGTGTTTCGGTTTTCCCAATAAGTATAGTTATCTTCAAGTACTCCGATACCATCAATATTGGCACTGAAATAATCAATTTCTTTATCTACCATCATGAAAGGATATTCATAAGTCTTTAGCTTAATATTTGTAGCTTTTTCAAAATCCTCCTGGATCCATTCCCTTATATGAGGTTCCATTCTATTACCGAATAATGTATGAACATTTCCTTCAAACTTCTTGCCTAATCCTAACTTGTCATTAAATACTGTTAATGCACTTCCATACTTATTAAACCCAGCTATAGAACCTATCTCTGAACCTCCAATTGAATTAGTTCTAGTTTCTAACCACTTAGTTCTTTCCTCATTATCTGTTCTAGTATCAAAAATTACCTTTGCACTAGGAAATAAGTCTTTATTTTCAATAAACTTTACTTTACCTCTACCTCTTAAATCTAAATTCATTACTACCACCTATCCTATCTTTTCAATTTCTATTTCACCGTTTTCTGTAGCTGCAACCTCTGTTACAAAGTATTGATATTCATCTTCTGTCATTTCCTTTAATAATGATTCCTGTGCAGCTTTATCCAATGACTCCCACTTATCCATGCAGATTATTTTTAACGCTCCACATTGAGCCTTAGCAACTCTCATAGCAAGTTCTAATTTTTCACCATCTGATAAACCATCGATTAATGTTCCATTGATTCTCACATTGCCATCTACATCAACACTAATACCTTCTATTGGCATCTTTGCGGTCTTAAGCAATTCACCTGGTAATGTTCTAGCTTTCTCAATCTTTGCTGTAAGTTCCTCTGAATAACGTTCCTTTGGTGCTAACTGATTATCTCTAATTTCAATAATCCTATCCCAATCCCTTAAGTAAGAAACCATTTCCTGTACATGATTAGCTTCTTCTTGTAATGGAGCTACATCAATTTCCTCATGTTCTTCTAAATAAGTAGCTGCTTTACCTATTCTAATTTCCTCTTTCTCAATTTCAGATTTAACTTTTTCATCAACTGCATTTTTCTCTGATTCTTCTTTTTCATCTAACCCAAGCAATTCCTGTTGTTTAACAGCTATTTTATTTTCATTAATTCCTATTAAGTCTTTCTGTTCTTCTATTTTTAAAGCAGAATCTTTTTTTGCTACTTCAATTTCTTTATCAAATTTTTCCTGAATAGACTTAATATTATTCTGATAAACTTTAGCTGCTTCTTCTTTCTTCTTTGCAAATTCTTCTTCAAGTTTTGTTAAAACATCATTGTAGCTTTTATTTTCATTGTGTTTATTTGAAATATTATAATTGGTTAATTCTTGTATTTTTATATCTAACTCATGATCTGCATTAGTAATAAAATCTTTAGCCTTTTCAATTTTGGAATTTGAAAGAGTAATAATATCATTTATATCTTCTCTTTCTCCTTTAAATTTAAGAGTTATTCTTGCTTTCTCCGATTCTGCATTAGCCTTAATACTCTCTACCTTAGAATTAAAATTCTCTTGAAGCGACTTAGCTTCAGATATCCATTTATTAATGTCTTGAGCTTTTGCAACCTTTGCATAATACTCTTGAACATTTTTATTTTTCCATTCTTCACCGTTGTATTCCGGTGGCAAATCAACATAAATACTATCTATACGTGCTTTAAGTTCCTTGACTTCCCTATTGACTTCTTCACGTGTTTTATAGTATTTTTGTTCTATACTCTTAAGAATGAGTAGAATGTGTTGTGAGTAGTCGATATCGTCTACCAGGTCGCCAAACCAGCTTACGATATCTTCTTCACTCCAACCGATTTCTAACATACTAAGTAATGACTTTGTTTGCTCTTTAGAACTTAAGTTAACCCAATCTAAAGGTCTAAATATGTTTCCATTAACCAATGAACTTATAAATTTTTCTGTACTATCAGCACCTTTTCCATCCTGTCTTACCTTTAAGTAATTTCCTTTTTCATTCCTCACTCTTCTATCAATGCTTAAACCATCATCTAACTCAACAAACATTGTAGCTTCATCTTGACCATGCTTAATTATCTCTGTTCTCCTACTTTTATTAGTAAAAGTTTTTTCTATAGATTCTATTAGCGAAGTTTTACCTTTACCATTTGGGCCTTTGAATATGTTAACCTTTGATGCTTCAAGTTCCATTTCATCAATCCCTAAAAAGTTACTAACTCTTAAAAAATTTATTTTTGACATCCTTCAATACCTCCTGTTAATTCAAAGTTACTTACCCCATTTAAGGCTTCATTCCAGCATCTTTTACAGTCCACTGAATAACCACAGGTTTTATCTTCTTTACTTACTACAACGCCTAGATCTGATGGACACAGAATGCTATTTGTTAGTGCTTCAGTAAATTTTTCTTTTTCTATCTGCATTTTGAACCTCCTATTTAATTCTTTCTAATATCGGAAATCTCTTAAGTGAAAATCCAAATTCATTGATTGCTAAAAATGAATCATTATAAATTTTTCTAATTTCCCAATTCTCACCTTTATGCCTGAAACTTCTTCCTATTTCTAAGCAGAACATTTGTTACTGCTCCTTTCCTTAATTCCATCATTTTCTTATCTTTGGCTCTACACTTAGGACATATATATCCTTTGCTAGGTATTTTGGCTTTAATGCTAATGGCCCATATCAGTCCACATTTACACCTAGCAACCATAAAGCATCATCCTTTGCTTATGAGCTATTAACGGGTCCAGTTTCTGACTTAATCTAACTGTTTCTTCTGCAGTAAGATTTGGATTATTAGCAATACTCATTTCCATCTCTGTCCTGGCTTTTTCGATAGCTGCATCAATCTTGTTTATAGCTTTTTCTTTAGATTCATTTAATTTAAAATCGGTCATAAATCCATATTTCATTTCTTTCCCTCCATTTCTTCTTCTCTATAGTCATATTGATTATTTCCCAAGTTTGTCCATTCTTTTGGAAAACTCCGCCTACTTCTGCCACGATTATTCCTCCTTTTTCTTTTTATCTCAACATATGGTAGAATTATGTTGAAAGGGGGTGTATTTTTATGGATAATAACTTTTTGAATTTTAAACAACAATGTTTAGAAGAATTCATGCCAGAAACACTTAATCAAATATCTCAAGAGATTAAAGATAAAATTAAAAATGCTGATATAAATGATTTCAAAGATTTAAGTTCTTTAGAGTTTCAAGCATATTTGATTACTCTAGTTAACAATCCAACAGTATTTAATACACTTATGGCTGAAATTAATCTTCTTGAAAAATATCATAATTGGCTAATTGAAAGTTATGATTTAGTTCCTAAACAGAAGTAGACAAATACTTTAAAGCTTTTTTCTTTTCAACTAACTGCTCTTGAACTGGTACTTCATGAGCAGTTCCTTTTTCTAAAACTGGAATACCTATTTCATCCCTAACTAATTTAATATGACTATCTGTAATAACTACTGTGCAATGTGGATCGTAATTCTTTTTCAAATACTCAACCACTGGTTTACATATTTCTTCTAATTCTTGAACTGGTGACTCTGCTGGCATAAACCCATCCTCTAATGGTGATATAAAATCTTTTCCTTCTACTTTGTATCCTGTTTCCATCTATCTATTCCTCCTAAAAATATTTCTAATTCCCTTTATAGAATTTTTTACAGCCCATCGATATTCTTCTTTTAGCTCTTCTTCTGTTGCCAAAATACCATTTATCTTTAAGTAATGGAGCACTCCGCATAATGCATGATAATAACCATACCATCCTCTTATTGCTACTACAGCCACTACTGATGTTATTGAAAGTAATATAATCATTTATTTCCTCCTTACTTTTATTTAGTTATGTTTATTATCTTGCGCTATTACATCCTTTTATCATTAGTTCAAGTTCTCTATTAGGATTCCAATCGATTATTGTTTTTTTAGCTAGTCCAAAATCTTTAATTAATGTATTCCTATAAGAATTTACATTTAACTTATTCTTATAATCATGCCAAAAACTACGGAATGCTTTCTTTGCTAACTCTCTGTATGCTGGTGTATCTTTCCCCCCTAGAACTGCTACAACCTTTTTATTAGCTAATTCATTTAATTCCTGTTGTTGTGAATAATCTATAGTTGTGTTGTTCTCAATTTTGCTTACTCTGCTATCAAGCTCTAGTGTTTTTTCATCTAGCATAAATATTGCTTGGAGTTCTTTAGATAATTTAGGAATCTGCACCTTAGGTTTAAAATAATTTTCTTCTAAAGCTTCATATACTTCCCATGCTTCATCTGTATCAAGAATTTTTGCATGTCTTGCTGCTCCTCTGTCTGTCCATAAATAAAGCGCTGGTGCGAATTTTATAGCTTCGTCAATTTCATTGACCAACCTTTTAAATTCTTTTAATTCCTCACCTTTTATCAAAAAGTAATGTTTATTTTCTATAAATCTTGATTTGTTATTATTGAAATTGTTCTTAATATTATTTTCTTCTGTTCCGAATTCTTCCGCCAAAGCCTTAGTTGTCATTATTCTTTGATTTTTAAATTCTAATGGTATTAGTTTACTCATTTAGCTTGTCCTCCTAACCTGTAATCTTTAAATCCTTAAATATTTCATCAGTAGTACATTTGTAAGCATCAGCAAGTCTTTTGATTAATTGAGGTGATGGACTAGTCCATCCTTGCTCTAATTTATAAAATGTGCTTTTAGTTATACCTAGTTTTTCTATTGCTTCCTTGCTTTCTATACCCGCATTTAATCTTCTTAGTCTTATTGGTGTTAATTTCATTTTTTTATTGCCTCCTTTTTAATTAAATTAAATTTGCTTGTTAGGTGATTCGTTTGTCTTGTTTGGTGATTTGTTTGTCATGGTGTACTTTTATTATGTCAGAACCACTGACAAAAGTAAAAATCTGTTTTGTCAGTTATTCTGTCGTTTTATGAAAATAGGTCAGTAATGCTTGTCTTTTTTTCGATTTTCTCAAATTTACTATTGATTTTGTCAGTATTTCTGATAAAATTATCAGTGAGGTGAATTTGTTATGTTAGGTGATAAAATTAGAGAATTAAGAAAAAGAAATAAATTAACTCAGCAGGACTTAGCTAAAGCAATAAGCTTAAGTCGTTCTGCTGTTGGTATGTTGGAGAGCAATAAGAATGGTGCGAGTCCTGATAAATTAAAAGAAATTGCAGATTTATTTGATGTAACTGTAGATTATTTACTTTCTGACAATGAGCAAATAGAGAGTTCGATGGAGATAAAAAAAGAAAGAGATTATTCTCTTTCAATTAAAGAACAAGAAAATATTGATGATGAAGCTAAAAAAATTATTGAAGAATTATCAATATCATTTTCTAAAAATAAAGATTCGTTAAACGAAGAAGACTATTTCGCTATTGAGAATGCTATCAGAACTACGCTAGAAGCTATAAAAATAAAGAACAAAAAGAAATTTACACCAAAAAAATATAAATAATTAATTTTATGATTATGGGGGTGAGTGCTTTGGGTATGATTTCGTATATTCAAAGTGTTGCTGATGAAGTAATTATCGACTATGATGATTTAGATCCTGTTCACATAGTTAAAAGTTTAAAAAGAGTTGAGTTCAATACCCAACCTCTAACAAAGAATATAAATGGCTTTTATAAATATATATCTCCGAATAAGCAGATGATTGTAATTAATGAAAATTTAAATGACGAAAATTTTCGTATGACTTTATTTCATGAATTATCGCATTATTTTTTAAAACACAAAAATACTCTTCTTTTAAATTCATCACTAACTATGCATTTAAAAGAAGAGTATGAGGCTGACTTATGCGCGACCTACTTATATTTAGAATATATAAAAAAGCACAAATATTACGATAATATTGTTTATCCCAAAAGAGTATATGAACTAATGAAATATTTTAAAGATGAGGAGTGATTATTATGGATTTGGATTATAATATTATAAAAAGAGAAAAAGACGGAGGGTTGCAAGTAATAATTTCATACAAAGATATTAATGGGAAATGGCGTCAAAAAAGTAAACAAGGTTTTAAAGGAAAAAAAGCAGATAAGCTTGCTGATAATTGGGCAAATGATGCTATTACAGATTTAAAAAATAACTTTTCTATAAATAGAGGCTACGAAAATATAACACTAATAGAATTTTATAAGCTATTTATAAAAGATAGAGAAAATACGTTAAGACCTTTGACTTTAAAAGGATATGAAGACTCTATTAAGCATTTTAAAGTATTATATGATATAAGATTAAAAGATATCAAAACAATTGACATACAAAGAGAATTTAATAACTTAAATAAATTAAATTCCTCTTCTATTGAAGCTTATCTAAAAAAAATTAAATGTTTATTTAATTTTGCTGTGAATAAATATGAAATAATACAAAAAAGCCCAGTAAGAAACATTGAATATACAGGAAATAAAACCGAAGAGAAAACCGCATTAAATAATATTGAACTTAATAAATTGTTAAATGATCTTAAGGGTTTGAGGACATACAGGCCTTTTATAGCATCATTGCTAGCTAGTAAATGCGGATTGAGAATAGGGGAGATATGTGGTCTTACATGGAAAGATATAGATTTCACAAATAATAATATAGATATAAACAAGCAATGGATTAAAGATCAAGAAGGAATATGGGGGTTTGGAAAATTAAAAACTGATAATTCCTATAGGATTGTTCCTATGCCTCCAATAGTCCACAAAGAACTTTTAAAGCTAAAAGAATCTAATCCACTGTATATCAACATGAGAATATTGAATGTAAAAAATACAACTGCCTTTAGTAGTGATCTTATTATAAGATATAAAAAGTTTGAGTTTGATATAAGCGTGCATGAATTACGTCATACTTATGCTACTAATTTAATATCAAAAGGAATTGATTTCAAAACTGCTGCCAAATTATTAGGTCATGATATTAAAGAGACTATGAAAACCTACAGTCATGTTAACGATGATATGTTTAAGAATGCTAAAAATATTATCGATAAATTTTTTTAATTCAAATTTTTGACGGATTTTTGACGTTTTAAAAATATATGGCTTAAAATAAAGGTTTCAGTAGAATATTATAGTTTTCCGGATGGAAATTATACAAATTATTAGGTATATACTCCATTCGATTTAAATCGTCCTTCATCACTTCCAAAGTAAAATTTCTTGTACCTTCATCTGCTGAACACGCATTTAAGGTATATGGTGCATGAGCTAATACTGTAGTAAAATTATTTTCTTTTGCTAATATTAAAAATTCACTTATATCTACTTCATCAATTGCCTTTGCTTTGCTTCCTCTTGGATTACGAGTAAAAAACTGAAATGTATTCCCTCCAAGTCTAAGAGTTTCCTGAGCCATATTTTTAAATCCTTTTGAAGCAGACAGATGGCAGCCTATATTTAACATGCTCTTTCCTCCTTATATCGTATGTAACTCATTATATTAAATTCTAAATTTATTTGTCTATATCATTATTATATTATTAATATCATAATTAAAAACAATTCACTTTTTTATTTGAATATCCTATGTTTAAGTTTTATATTTATAAATCTAAACTAAACTTCATATTTTATTATAATTTTAACATTACTTTACATATATCAGAATTAAATCAGTGTATTCATAACGAAAATTTATTTGTTTTATTATTTATTCATTTAAATATAAAATATTTTATATTTTTAGAAAATAAACTTATAAAACGTATTCATGAATTGACATAATTATTATGTAATATTCTTTTATGTGAACTGATAAATGTTTTTATTATCATTTATGTATTGTTTATCTTATAAAGGAGGGAAATTATGTCTAACAAAATATTGTTCGAACCAGAAAAACGTAATAATAAAACAATATCAAATACTACCCCAAGAGGCTTTAGAAATAAAAAATTACTTTCTAAATTTTCCAAAGAGAAAATGACAGTTCGAGTTAATAAGATCTCAGATGTAATTCAAACAAATTCGGCAACTGCCGAAGAAACTGCTGCATCTACCCAAGAATTAGCTTCCCACTCTCAATTAATAAGCGACAAGCTTTCAGCTTATAAATTAAAAATTTGTTAAATATAAAATATACAGCTTTATCTTGATAATTTTACACCGACCTACTACTATGTACTTTATGAGCTTGTAGCATCTAATTATATTAAAAAATTTAAAGACGCCAACTTATTATAGAAAGTATATAGGTATAATTTTTAAAGAACATAGATAAGGAAAAATCGGAGGAGATATTAAATCCTATTGAAAATAATTATAATGTTTTTGAGTCAAAAAAGGTTACCTGATAAATTCAGGTAACCTTTAGGTGGTGTTCAATAACGGTAAAGTCATACTGCCTCTGCATTTCATTGAGTGCTTCTTTCAGACGATATTCCTTACCCGTATCTACGATTACACCATTATCATATGCCAAAGCTAGACCAGCCGACAGCTAGCACGTTCCAAGCTGCGTATGTGTGATTGTCCCATCAATATTTGCCTGCTCCATAAGGGCAACGAGAACGTTCTTTCAGTTCAATTTGCTCATCTAACAAATTTCCAACAGAATCATATACTTTAAATTTTTGTTGAATGATAGGCATTGCTGACTGTACTGTATAACCATGAAAACGCTCAAGCATTGGTAAATCATTTTCATCATCACCAATTGTCAAAAGGTGTGCATTTTCCAAGTTATGTAGCTGTAACATTTCCTGTAAGCCTACTCCTTTGTCAATACCATCAATAGTAATATCAATAAAGCAGCGATTACGATTTACACATAATATATTAGCGAATTTCTCTTGCAAAATATCTCTTGCCTGCATGGTTTCCTCAATTGTTGAGTACAATAAGCTAACCTGAATTACATCCTGCAATTGATGCATATCATGCGCATTAATCTCCGGAATCTCCAACTCCTTTAAGTCATTTTTAAACTCCTCATAAGGTCTATAAATCATTGCTTCATGTGTCGTAAAAAACAAGATATAGTGGCTTTTTTCAACAATAGGCTGTTCAAGCAGTATCTGCATATCTAAAACTGGCATTGGATGATTACTCAAGACTTGTAACTTTGAATCAAATATAGTCGCACCATTCGTACAAACTAAGAAATCAAATGGTACCTTAAATTGTCGCAATCGTTTCATGATAAGACTAAAGCCACGTCCAGTTGCAATTCCAAACAGATTCCCAGCTTCTCGCCAACGTGTAATCGAATCTAAATCAGCTTTTGATACTCCTTAATCCTTTTGAAATAAAGTTCCATCAAAATCACTAGCTACTATTTTCATTAGTATACCTCCTAAATTTTATTTAAGTTATTACCACATTCTTCATATAATAATAACTTAAAAGTTTATAAAAAGAATTTAACACACTATTCAAGAATGATATTTTGCAGTGTGTTCATAGACTTCACGACGGTCACGTTTTTTTAATTCTTCAACAAGTGTTTTGACTTTTTGTGACTCGCCTTTTTTAGCTACAACGATGACATCATCGCTTTCTACTATCAACAAATTTTCCAGATTAATTGCTGCAATTAGGTGGCTGTGACCGAGCATTAAGGTACTTCTACATTCTACTGAAATACAATCACCCTTCACTGCATTTCCGTTTTCATCTTTATCCAATATATCATACATGGCATCCCAAGAGCCGATATCGTTCCAATAGGCTGTAAAAGGAATGGTTACTACCTTATCTGATTTTTCCAAAATTGCATAATCAAAAGAAATATTGGGCATGATATTAAAAATTTCAGTCATCTGAGCCAGACTCAAATTTAATTTATTTGAAATCTCCGGTTGGTAAAGATTAAACTCATGTTTTATACATTCTAGTGTAAAAGCAAACATTCCAGAATTCCAAAAATAATTTCCTTCTTCAAGATACTTTTGGGCTGTTAACATATCTGGTTTCTCCTTAAAGGAGCGTACCCAGAATCCAGATTGGTATTTTTCACTGGTTTGAATATACCCATAACCAGTTTCGGGCTTATCTGGTTTAATGCCCAAAGTCACAATCATATTTTGAATTGCCATATCATGAGATGTTTTTACTACTTCTACAAAATCTTCAATTGGCTTTATAATATGATCGGAAGGGATAATAAATAGAACTTCACCTGGATTGGACAATAGTTTTTCTTCACAAAATTTCACAGCTAAAGCAATGGCAGGGGCTGTATTGCGTCCTACTGGCTCTAGCAATACATTGGCATCTTCAGCACCACATGATGCCAGTTCTGTTTTTACATGATGATAATATTCCTTATTGGTTACTATAACAATATCTTTTGGTTTTACTAATGATAAAAATCGGCTTACGGTTTGGACTAGTAATGATTTCTCACTTCCTAAATTTAAAAATTGTTTTGGAAAACAAGTACGAGATAAAGGAAATAGTCTGCTTCCTCCTCCACCTGCAAGAATAATTATTTTCAATCTCATATCTCCTCGTATAATAAGTTTTAAAAATAAATTATTATTTTTAAGACTTATTTTATTTTTTATTATAAAATATATAGTAAAAGTAATCTTTCTTCTAATAAACCTTTTATTTACTACCTATAAAACTTGATAATTACATTACTTATGGAATTATTCTTTGGCATTATATACTTATTATTTAAATCATTCTATATATTCATAAATTTCAGTATCGGAATATCCTGCATTCTTTAAAGGTAAAATAACATTTTCCTTAAGGTCAGGCACATAGGATTTTAATGCATGAAAATCTCCCTTTAAAGTATATTCTCCCATGGAAGCTGGGATAAGGAAGGAATCTCCGCTGTGTAATTTTATAGAACCGCCTTCGTAGAGAATTTCTCCTTCGCCTTCGGTGCAGAAATAGATATAAAATCTGCTACCATCTGCAAGTTCATGAACTTCCCCGTGGATTTGATACAATTCAACTACAAAATATTTATTTACAATTTTATATGTTTTAGATGAAGAATCACCAATGTTTATACTAAGATCAGCAGTTTTCTTCTTGTATTTATCAGCATGGAAATCTATAACCTCCAAGGCCTTTTCAATATGAAGTGGTCGTTTATTTCCAAGCTTATCTACACGCTCAAAATCATAAATGCGATAGGTGGTATTTGAATTTTGTTGTATTTCGGCAACCACAATATCAGGACCAGTAGCATGTACAAGACCAGCAGGTATGTTAAGTGTATCTCCAGGGGACACTTCAATATAATTTAAACAACGGTCAATATGGTTTTCTTTTATAGCTTGTGCAAAAATTTCTTTTGTAACTCCAGGAAGAACACCATAGATTAGTTTGGCTCCTGGCTTTGCGGATAGGACATACCACATTTCATACTTTCCCAATTCTCCGTTTTCATGAACTTGTGCATAGCTATCTTCCGGGTGAACTTGAACCGATAGCCAGTCATTTGCATCAATTAACTTCAATAGTAAAGGAAATTTATCGATATCCTTTTGTGGGAGGGCATTGCCTACAATTTTCCATGTATACTTTTCTATTAACTCAGGTAAAGAAACACCTTGAAACTCTCCATTGGAAATAACACTAACTCCAGCAGGATGGCAAGAAATTTCCCAGCTTTCAGCCACTACTCCTTCAGGAATTTGTTTCTTAAATTTTTCAAGATTTCTACCACCCCATAGATAATCCTTATATACAGGATTAAATTTTAAAGGATAAAATATCATAATAATACCTCCATAATAATTTATAATTTCATAATCAATTGATAATTTGTAATGTTGCAACAAACCAATGTATTTTTACATGATTTTTATTGATTTTAAAATTATTTGCTTTCACAAGGAAAACTTTGTATTAGGAACGGAATTAACAGTATCCATATACATTTTGGATATATTTTCCCATGAATTTTTTTGGACAAATTTCTTTGTTGAATTAAATAGGTTCATTCGAAGTTCATCATTATTAATTAACTTTTCAATGCCTTCAGTAATTCCCTCGACAGAAGGATGAATTTTTATTACTTCATCATTTAAATCAGAAAATCTTGGGGCATTTGTGCATAAAACCGGCACACCAGTGCATAAGGCTTGTCTGATGGCACCGCTTGTAGCAGAATATGTGGTTTCTTCTGGATAAGCAAAAATTATTACATCTGATGTTTTCAATTTTGCAAGTACTTCTTTAATTTCCAAGCATTCTGTATTAATCTTAAAGTTATCACCAAAGTCTTCTGCTTCAGATAATAATTTATTATATTCATCCATAGCAGACTTTGATTTTGTATTCAACCTTGATAACAGCATAAAATTCAAATCCAGTTTCTTAGCTGCCTTTAGAATATTTACAAATCCTTTTTCGTGTCTCATACCTCCAAAAGAAGATATTACAGGTCTATTTTTTTCATGAAAAGATTTATCATTGTATTTATCTCCAATAAAATCATGACAACCATGAGGTATTATTTTTACATTTTTAATACCTAATTTGTTTAGCTGTATTTCCGAAAGCTTACTATGAACAATTATCCATTCGGCGAAAAGACATGCTTTTTTTTAAAAAAACTTAGTTTCCGGCTTCATGTTTTCAAAGAAAGGAACTACATGAAGCATTATGCTGAACTTAATATCTTTAGCAATACAAAGTGTGGCAATCTCATCTAAAAATTCAGGATGGTTAATTCTCCCTTCCAAAGTATCCATGCAGCATTGGAAGATAATATATTCCAAGTCTTTCTGCTGCTTTAATTCTTCAATATCCATTACGATATTTGAGTGTAGATAACGTGAAAGATCACGAGTATATTCTGGGACGCCGCATGATGGTCCACAGTTCGTTAATATCATGTGTATTTTTTTCTGTTCAGAAGTTTTCATATAAATTTCTCCTCATATTTGATATA
This sequence comes from Bacillota bacterium, assembly GCA_021781745.1. Lineage (GTDB taxonomy): Bacteria > Bacillota > Clostridia > Clostridiales > Clostridiaceae > Clostridium. The sequence continues at coordinate 18,626 of JAJXWH010000078.1, forward strand.
TTTAGAGGTGTCACACCAACAAAATAATGTTATAACATTTACAATTTTACAATATAACATATATAAAGTCAATACAATACATTACTGTATAAAAGTATTTTATTTTCAATATATAACACTTAAAGCAAACAATATCCATTATAGTATAAAAATGCATTAAGAATTATTTAGTATATCTCAAGAAAAAATTTCCACTACAACATTAGTGATTTTGGTGCATGGAAAAATATATCCGATGGTCTCAATTATTTAAAAAATACTGATTCAAAATATATCTAGGTTTCTGGTTGAGCCGATCTGCTATACAGCATATTTCTAATTCAACACTAAGTTTTTCCGTCACCACTCAACCACACACTCCACTTTGATAGATCCGTGGAAATCGTGTTATATTGGAATCTAATGAATAATGCTGGCTAGTATTGAAAAGCAATATAGAAAAAAGAGAAATTATTTAAGTACCTCTTAAATCAATTCCATTAGGCATGTGAATAAAGTCTGTAAATTAATAAAAATAACAACTTTCTATGGTAAAATAAAAATATCATAGGAGGCTATTTTTATGTCAAGACAGAGAGAGACAACGAATGAAGGAAAAAGGAATATTATTGAAGCATTATTATAAGATATATGGTTTTTAATTTATCCATATATCTTACTAAATTATTATCATATAAATCTATTTACATAAAAAATTATACATATTAATTAAAATAGGTTTAATCTCTAGTACTATTTACATCATTAATCATAATACTCATTAAATCATCCAATGATATATTCTCTAATCCTTTTGGCATTTTAAAATTAAGATCTCTTAAATCTCCACCCATTTTGTTAATAATCTGCTTTACCTTTTCAGCATTATTATCATCTGTATTAACAATGACTCTGTAATTCACATCTGCTATTTCATCAAATCTACCATATCCACTTACCATTGGACTTGCTGCTGCCAAAGGCCCTGCATCATGAGGATCATTGGTAAGTACAAGGTCAGATAAATTAATTGGATTTATACCAGCACTTCTATTACCCGGATCGCTTATTCCTGCATCTTCCTCTTTTATATCTACTACAGCATCATTTATACCTACCTTTTTCAATGCTTCCACTGTTTCATTGGCTGCCTTAATTCCACTAAAAAAGCCTTCTATTTTCATAAACATACCTCCAAGTATCAACGAATTATTTTAATGGTATTTTTTCACTATACTTCAACTATTATTCCTAAACACAATTGATTTGTGATAAATATGTAGGATTCTTATTTCTGCATAGAAATATACCTCCTTTGCTTTTACTTAGGCTAAAGTATCTAAGTTTATTTTACAAAGGAGGTTTTTTGATTCATTTTATACAATCATATATTTATTTTGTGGTCTTCTGATCAATAGAATTTTTTACTTCTTCTGATGTTAAACCACTAGCATTAATAATAGGAATCTCTGTAGACGTATCACTAAAGCCCATCATATTTGTATTATAGTCCGCTGTAACAATTACGTCCAAATTATCACACTTTGAAACATTGTTCTTAAGATCCTCACTAAGTACTTCTACTGAATATCCTTCAGAACTTAAATAGTCAGCAATCGTAGATAATCCTTTTTCTACACCAATTCTTTTCATATATTATCACCTCGCTTTTACTTTTCCCAGTCATAGGTGCAGATATGCATGTTTATTTTACTAAAATTTTTTTAATAGAATTTGTTAAAATAAATTTTATATATACTTGGTTCACTTTGAGTGCCTCCTTTAAGCATTTAGCATATATTACTACATAACCAATAAAAGGAATGAGCAAAATGAACAAGATTTATAAAAGATACCCCTATAAAAACCGAATTAATGCACCAATGCATAACCGTTATTCTAACAAAAATGGAAGTATAAAATATTTTGCAAGAATATTAGAAGAAAAAGGCTTTATTGTTCAGGAAGGCAAATTAAGCTATCTAGATATATTAAAGCTGGCAAGTGAAGGTAAGGTTGATACAGCCTTTGGGAATAATGCCGGTGCACCATATGCATCCTATCTCCTTCCGCCAGCACCAAACCAGGAACCATCTCCTGGGCAGAGACCTCCGAAAGGCTATAAGCCTGAAAACCCTAATAATTATCCTCCGAATATTAATTATGTAGCACCAGGGGTTAACTATAAGCTTCGTCCTGACGAGGCAATTGTGTTAATTGGAAAAACACCTCCTCCAGCAGTTTACTTTAGTTTTAGAAGTTATCTGGGATTTGTTCAAAATAAACCTGAGTCAGGACCACCAGTAAAACTGGTGGCTTGCTCTGCGCCTATAAGGCTTTGTTACTGGCTGTGCTACTCGCACACTGAACGGTTTGCCAACCGCATACCTTTACTACCTGCACCTAAAAGGTGCTT
>JAJXWH010000023.1:0-74301 GCA_021781745.1 Bacillota bacterium
TTGTTTGCTGTGCGTATTTTTATATAAAAATAGACACTACTGATAATATTTATAGATCTTCAACGGATTGCATAAAAATTTTATTTTATACATTAGTTTCCGTGACTACTCTATAAATACACAAATAAACGCTAGTGATGCGCTTTTTTGCTTTATTCCAACTAGATAAATAAAAACAAATCTAGAAATAGTACCAATAACGCCTCCAATAATTGAAAACATAATTAATTCTTCCATCGTCCTTAAACTTATATTTTTAACGATAATTTGAGTCATGCCAACAACTATTCCAAGGAGCATGGATATAATAAGATTAAATAAAAAGTCCTTTAAATTCTGTTTCACAATCTACACACCTCACAATCCAAGATATTGCTTAAAGTTATTTAGATATTTTCTTGTGACATATACTTCTTCATCCATATCTATGAGCTTTAATATAAGCTTGCTGTCTAAAAACTCCCAGTTACTATTTGCAACTACCTATGATATGGTTCATCGTATCAGTAGCAAGTAATAACCCTTTTAATTAATTACGCTAGTATTATGAACCAAAATTTTAATTATTAAATATAACTTTCTAATCTTCATATTTGAATATTATCATGGATATTACTTAAAATATATAAGAAAGGTGGTTATATAAATGAAGAAATTTACTATTCTCTTTATAATTTCGGTATATTTGCTATTTAATATAATTATTATAATGCCTACATTTGCTGCCAATGTCTTTAATGAAGGGATTTATAAAGCATCTGATTTTAATATTTCATCACAAAATCTTTATAGTGTGCAAAATATTTCTTCAACAGATAGTGCTTATGTTATTATTTTTGATAGTAATCAACTTCAAATGCAATCCACAAGACTAATACCTAAATCAGCTAAATACAATTTAGTTCCACTTAAACCTGAATACAGAGTTGTAGTAGTTGGCAAAGGTCAAGTATATATTGATGTAACATAATTTTAAAATGCCTTTTATCTACGTATTTTTATAACTTATTTAATTTTATCCCAGTAATAGCCAAACGTGCATTATAACATTTTGAAAGGAGAGATTTTATGAAAAAATTTATTGTATTGTTAATTTTAATCTCTTTATTATTTAATGTAATTACAATAAGCTCTGCATCTTCAGCTACTACATTTAAAGAGGGTATTTACCAATTATCTAATTTTAACATTTCTCAAGGTAACAATTATGTTATTCAAAACATCTCTACTAATGACAGTGTTTTTATGATTATTTTTGATGAAAACCAACATGAATTACAATCTATACACTTATCACCCAAATCATTAAAATATAATTTGATTCCTCTCATGCCAAATTACAGAATTGTAATAGTTGGTAATGGTGAAGTAACCATCACTTAAAACATTGTCTTTGAATTAGTATTTCACTTCTACTAACTTTCTGCATAATCATTATTTATATTCACAGGATTCATCACTAACATTCTTCTTTGAATAATAGAAAAAGGAGAACCTCCGCCGTCTGGATTTGGTTCTCCTCCATTACTTAGATACATTATTGACTTTCTATCATTTATTAGATAAATAGTACTGTTGTAATTTACTGTACATCTTATTTTTACTAATCACATTATTTCAGTATATTTTTTTTCAATAATATATTTTAAAGTATTTTCGATAATTAATATAATGCCAAGCAACATAGCTACACTTTTTTGGATAGGTATGAGTAATAGAATTAATATACAAAATATCACCGTCATAATTTTACTTACTTTTTCACAAGTTTTTTGTTTAATCATTTGAATTCTTTCATCTTTATCGTCTATAATTTCTTGTGATGTTTTTAAGAACTTATATTCTCTTGGCGAAAATAAAATAGTCATACCTAACACCCAAATTAATATATCAGCAACAGTGCCTCCTTTTCCAAAAATATCATTTACAAATTTACTTGCAACATCTGAATTCATAATTATAATGATACCGATTGAAATAACAACTGGTTTTGGCATTTTATTTATTAATCTTATAAACTTCTCATAAGATGAAAACATTATAACTCCTCCTCATAAATAAATATTTCTTCAATTTTCATATCAAAATATCGTGCAATCTTAAATGCCAGTATAATTGAAGGGTTATATCTGCCATTTTCAAGAGAACCAATTGTCTGCCTTGAAACTTGAAGTGCACTTGCTAAATCTTCTTGATTTATTCCACGTTTTTTTCGTATTTCTTCTAGACGGTTTTTCACATTATTATTCCCCTTTTATGTAAAGTTCGCTTTCCATATTTAAATAGTACAATATATTTTTATAAATGTAAAGCTAACTTTCCATAAATATAAAAATAGTCCTAGGCAAGTTTATCAATGCCTAAGGCTATAAACCTTATTGTTCACCCTTCATTATTCTAAAACTTATCTAATTCCTCTTCTTCGATATATACTTCATATTAATACAACCATTGATATGCTTATATTAGAGTTAGTACTTCAAAAAACAAATAAAAAGTCAAATATAATTATAGTTCATTATTCAGTTCTGCCTTAAATGTAGTTATATATTCTTTTATTGTGTCAGTATCATAGTTGCTTTTTTCCATAATATTCATAAAATGTGTTCCAACAATACATCCATCAATAATATCTATATAGTTGTGCACATCTTTTGCACTTCGAATGCCAAATCCCATCATAACTGGTATTTTTGACGTACTTTTAACCGTTTTAAGGTAATTCTTTATCTCTTTATGAAAGTCTGCATCTTGTCCTGTTACTCCCATAGAAGAAACACAATATACAAATCCTTTTGCCCCACTCACAAGCATTGGAATTCTTTCTTTTGAAACAGGTGAAACTAATGGAATTAAATATGGTGAATTTTCTTTTTTATCTATAACTTCTTTTATTTCAAAGGTTTCTTCATGAGGAAGATCTGGAATAATTATTCCGTCAACACCACATTCTATACATTCATTTATAAAGTTTTCAACACCATAATATAAAATTGTATTGTAATATAACATAAATACAATAGGTACTTCACAATCTTTTCTAACTTCCTTTATAAGTTCAAATACTCCTTTAAGGTTTGTCCCATTCTGAATTGACTTAAAAGAAGCCTCCTGAATAATAGTACCATCAGCTATCGGATCTGAAAATGGAATACCAATTTCAACAATATCACTACCTGCTTCTGCTTGAATTTTTATAATTTCCCCTGTTCTTTTCATATTAGGAAGTCCAGCTGTAATATAAGTAATAAAAGCTTTTTTATTTTCTTTTTTTAACTCATTAAGTCTTTTTTCAATTCTATTCATTTAAATCATCTCCTCTATCTTCAATGTATTTTGCAATTGTCTCAACATCCTTATCTCCTCTGCCTGATAAACATAGTATTACAATGTCATCACTTGTAAGAGTCTTGCAAAGTTTAGGCAGATATGCTAAAGCATGGGCACTTTCAATGGCTGGTATAATACCTTCCATCCTGCATAACTCTAAAAGTGCTTCCATTGCCTGTGTATCTGTCACACTATCATAGATGACACGCCCTACACTATCAAGATAAGCGTGTTCTGGTCCAATGCCTGGATAATCAAGACCTGCTGAAATAGAATATGCTAAATTAATATTTCCATCTTCATTCTGTAGAATGTATGATCTCATGCCATGCAGAACCCCAACTCTTCTCTCTGACATTGCTGCCGCATGTTCTCCTGTTTCTATTCCCTTCCCAGCTGCCTCAACCCCATATAACTTTACAGCTGACTCATCAATAAATTCAGCAAACATTCCAATAGAATTAGATCCTCCTCCACAGCATGCTACAACAGCTGAAGGCAGCCTTCCTTCCTTTTCTAAAATTTGCTTTTTAGCTTCTTTACTAATAACACTTTGAAACTCCTTAACTATTTCAGGATATGGATGTGGCCCGGCTGCAGTCCCAAAAACATAAAATGTATCCTCTGCTTCCTTTGACCATACCCTTATAGCCTCATTTGTAGCATCTTTTAAGGTATTACTTCCAGACGTTACTGGAATAACTTTTGCACCAAGCATTTCCATTCTTAGAACATTAAGCTTTTGTCTTTCAATGTCCTCAGTTCCCATATAGACCTTACATTCCATATCAAATAATGCAGCACCTGTTGCAGTGGCAACCCCATGTTGCCCAGCACCTGTTTCTGCAATAACCTTCTTTTTTCCCATACGTTTTGCTAAAAGAATTTGTCCAATAACATTGTTAATTTTATGAGCACCTGTATGATTTAAGTCTTCCCTTTTTAAGTATATTTTAGGACCATACTTTAAGCTGAGCTTTGAAGCAAAATATAATGGATTTTCCCTTCCCACATAGTCCTTCATATAATAATCATATTCTTCCCAAAACTTAGGATCATTTATCGCCTCATTATAGACATGTTCTAACTCCTTCAATATAGGCATAAGTGCTTCAGAAACATATTGCCCACCAAATTCTCCGTATTTTTTATTCTGCATAATTTTTCATTCCTTTCTTTTACAAATCTCTTACTTTATAGTAATATAGTTTTAGAATATATTTCAATTACCGAAATATATTTCACTTGTAAAAAATGAAAAGGAGAATTAATATGGCAATATATGATAATAAACGTCTTGTTATAAAAGCTTGTAAATTGTTTTATGAGGATAATATGAGTCAAAAGGATATTTCTTTATCACTTGGTATATCTAAACCTCAGGTGTGCAGAATGCTCAATTTTGCTAAAGAGAATCATATTGTTGAATTTACAATAAATAATCCTTACTCACAAGAATTTGAATTAGAAGAGAAACTTGTAGAAAAATATTCATTAAAAGAAGCTTTCGTATTTAATTTTTCATACCAAACTACAGATGAAGCAATTAGTAAATTAGGTGAATGCTGTGCTGAACAGCTTGATAAATATTTCACTGATAATTCTATTATAGGAGTAATGAGCGGACGCACTATTGCATCTATTTCGGATTTTGCACATAAGCTCACAAGAGAAGGCCTAACTTTTGTTCCATTGGTTGGTAATATAGGATCAGGAGGGCATAAATGGCATGCTAATTCAATTGCTGAGAATTTTGCACATAAAACTGGAGGAGACTACAACCTCATGAACTCTCCTATTATTCTACAAAATCAAGAGACATGTAATCTTATAAAAAAAGAACCTTCCATTTTACAAATACTTGCAAAAGGCAAGGCATGCAATATTGCACTTATTGGTATCGGTGAAATAAATTTATCTTCTACCTCTTATCTTTGTGGTGCATTTTCAGAAAATGACATTACTAAATTAATTGCTCAAAACGCTGTTGCATCAGTCTGCACTTCTTATATTTCAAAAGACGGTAAAATTTTAGATACTGAATTGAATTTACGTTCTATTGGCATATCGCTTAATGAACTTGCCAAAAGTACTACTATTGCAGTTTCCACTGGCATGGAAAAACTTGAAGCAACAAAGGCAGTTTTAAAAAGCGGCTATATTGATATTTTTATGACTTCTCGAAATATAGCCGAAGAATTACTTAACTGAAAAGATCTTATACCATTTAAAATTTTAATTCTAATGCTTCTTTATATCCACTCTTTTTAATATATAGTTGTAATATTTTCTATAATTTCATAAAATAACTAATAGAAAGGGTAAGTAAATTGATTTAATAATTTAGCTTTGATATAATATTATAAAAAGCAAGGAGGATACATATGTTTGAAAAAGATAGCTATGAAGAAGATGTAAAGTTATTTGAAAATGTGATTTCTACACAAGCAGATGAAATATTATCTAATGAAGACTTAGCTGCTATCTATATTGGCCGTTCAACATGCCCATTCTGCCGTAAATTTGCTAAAAAATTAAGTGGCTTGACTAATAAAATTAACACAACTATTTACTATGTGGATAGTGCTAATTTTTCAGATGATTTAATTGACTCATTTAGAGAAAAATATAATATTGTAACTGTACCAGGATTTATTGTTCGTAAAAATAGAAAAATAGCAGTTCGTTGTGATTCTTCAATTCCAGAGGACGAAATATTAGATATGTTAAAATAAATAATAAACGAATTTAATTACTATAAACTTAAGATATGCTAATTATAATAATACAAAAAGCGTGATAGTACTTTTCTATGTAAGCTTAAAAATTTTAGCACCTTTAATATTTTTAAAGGTAGCAGTAAAATATCCTAGTAAGGCATGAATAAGCTTTACTAGGATATTTTACCATGACTAATGTCTCAAGTTCGCATTATAGATATTATGACTACCTCAAAATCTTTCTTAAATAAAGATAAATAAGTATTCTATTAACCACTAAGTAGCATTCAAACAATATTATACTACAATATTCTGTTTTATTATCTAATTTTTCCCTAATAAACTTATGTTATTTTCATACAAAATTCGCACTTATTTTCCTACATATAACTGCTTGTCCTACACAAATCTTTTCTATTTTCTTTGTATATTGAAATATTTATCTACAATTAAATTAAATTCTAGATATCATCAACTTTCTTCTCAAAGCAAAATAAGAAAGAGAACCTCATCTATTTCCATCTAGACTTAGTTCTCCCCCGTTACTTTTGATTTAATTATCATTATTTAATTGTTCTGATGCTTGGCAAATATATAATCATCAGCTTTAGCAACGAAAATTCTCTCCTAAAATGCATCAATTATTTGCCTCTATTATTTCCTTCAATTTAACATTCTGATTAATAAATCTAGCTTTACTTTTTTCTTGCTTAAGTCGTATAGCATTTTGTGGACAATGATTAATACAGGCTAAACACTGCTCACAATTTCCTTTATAAACAGGTTTAGTATCCACATTAATATTATTTACTGGGCAAACTTTCTCACAAACTTTGCAGCTATTACAAGTATCTTCTACATAGAAATTTTTATCATATTCAGCGTTAGCCTTATTCTTAGAATGACTCTTTTTTAATATTGCTTCAATATATCTCATAACCGTAGCGTGTCTCTTGATATGTACTTTTTTAACCTGAATATCATTAATTATTTGTGCAAGACTTTCTTCTATTTTTTTCTTTGGCTCTTTTTTCAACTCTTTCGCCATATCAAACACTGGAAGGTAATTGTCAACCATAAGTATTTCATTAATGTATGAAAACTGGATTTGATTTCTTTTTCCAATTTCTAAAAGCTCAGGTATGACTGCGCCTGAAAGAAATCCAAAAGACACTACTGCAAAAATATATTTACTTTTTAGTTTGACTTTATTTAAAAAATCCTCAACAATTTTAGGAACCCCTCCATAATAACTTGGGAATACAATACCAATCTTTTCATCTTCAAACTCAAACTGTCCTAGTTTCATTAACTTAGGAATTGAATAACTTTCCCCTCCAATTCTCTTTGCCACATATAAATTGTTGCCAGTTGCTGTAAAATAAAATATTTTCATAAAGATCTCCTTTCAGATGTTTCACTTGTAACCTCTTATGGGTTATAGTATAATTTGACAAAGTAAATAATTCAAGTGAATATAGGCTAGCTGTTACAAAAGGAGGAAAATTGTTTATGACTAATAAATATAATGCTGAACAGAATAAGATTACAAGAGAGAGTATTTTTGGTGCTCTTATGTCTTTAATGGAGAAAAAGAACTTTAAGAATATTTCTATTACCGAAGTATCACAAAAAGCTGGTGTATCACGAATGGCTTTTTATCGTAATTACAGCATAATGGAGGATATTCTTATTGATCATCTGGATGACATTTTTAAAGAGTACTCAACTCTTTTAAATAATAAAGAAATCAGTAATTATGAAATGACTCGATTATATTTTTATTATTTTAGACAACAGCAAAAATTTATTGAGAACCTACTTCGATCTAAATTAACTCATTTAATACTTGAACGATCTGTTGAATTTCTTAATATCTTATCTAAGGCTCTAACATGCACTATGGACTGCTCTCCTGAATTTGAAAAATATAATATTGACTTCATTGCTGGAGGTTATTTTAATGTATTGATATCATGGTGCAAAAATGGCATGGCAGAGAGTGACGAGAAGATGGCAGAAATGGTTCATGAGCGACTTTCAAATCATACTACTGGAATCTCCTTGATATAATAGAGCTACCTATTCGTATATCACTTCATGAGGTGTTATTTTTCCCCTATGCTTATACAAAAGATATGCTATTCTGTGAAGCGCAATGGAAGTTTTTCCGCTGTCAGTGCCTTTTGCCTAGAATTTCCTGAAGTATTTCATCGTCTATCTTAAGGTTTCTATCAAACATGAACTCAATTTTCCTAAAAATTCAAACAAATTTAATAATTTAATATAACATCGGCAGCTTTAGCCGCGCCGCCGTAGCTTTTTATTTTGTCTGAATATATCTTAAGATTTTGTTTAAATTCATTGTCTTTTATAATTTTTCTACATGTTTTTAAAAGAAATTCCTTACTAAAATTATTTATGCCTGGATTTAATGCACAACCTATTTCAGAAGCCTTTTCAGCATTAAAATAACGTTCAAAATGTTTTCCCGGAAAAATAATTGACGGCACTTCATTTTCAATGCATTGTACAGTAGTATTTTGACCACCATGATGAATAGCTATATCTGCCATTTTTATAACCTTATCTGATGGAACCATATTCATAAAGTGTACATTGCTAGTATTGAAGTTCACATTGCTTTTAAACTGAGGGTTTCCTCCTCCTGTGACTATAACATCAAATTCTAAACCTAAAAATGTGTCTAAAATCACCTTTTGATATATATCCGGAGTTATTTGCCCAGCGCTTAAATATACGTATATTAGTGGACGCTTCTTTTCAAAGTTAAAATCTGATTTTATAAAATTCTTAGGTGTAACTGAGCCTAAGAATATATATTTTGAGCTGTCTTTTAAATCCTCCAGCTCAGGTATGCTTGGAACGAAAACTTTGCTGCAGTTATAGTCTTGATTAAGTTCACATATGTTTTCTATTGCTGGCAAATTTAAAGTTTTTAAGAGTTCATTATACTCTTCTGCATATCCGTATGCAGTTTTATTAGAAAATCCAAAGTAAGAGAAGTCTTTCTTGCTTGGAGTACCACCTGTACAAAAATATGGTATGTCCATTTTCTTTGCAACTATAGGCATGACTGTTTCAAATTCTCCAAATATCAGATCTGGCTTAAAACTTTGTACTAATTCCATTTCTTCTTTAAAAGTATTTTGTACATATTCTTTAGAAATAATACCTTTAAGCCTTATTACATCACATAAGCTGTCCACAGAGAACTTAGGTTGTGATGTATTACCTTTAATATCCTTATTGCTACCTTGTTGCATTAACTTTTGCACATTAAACTTAGGTTTATATCCTTGCATAACTTCATATCCACAGGATGCGGCATAATCTGCTTCTCTTCCTGCAGCTCTAAATATTATGCTGTAATCTTTCTGTCTTTTTTTTATTTCATCTGCAATGGCAATTAATCTTGTTATACTTCCTAGAGCTTCAATAGAGGCTATTCCAGGAGTAAATAATATTTTTTTCAAATTAACCTCTTCCTTCCTAATTAATATATATTGGTATATAATAAACTACTATAATATATAGTAGTAAAATAAAAAAATATGTCTCTCAATATAAGGATTTATTAGAGACATCACATTATTAATTATAATAATCAAAAACTTTTTCGGACCATTTTTGTAAAATGTTATAAAATTCATTATATAGATCTAATATAAGAAATTCAGAACCAGATTTTTCATTATGTTGTTTTCCGTGATTATAAACTGACTCCACAAACGCTCTACGTTCTTCTGCCTTGTTTTTGAAGTTTTTAAGGTATTCTTTTCTTTTTTCTTCAGATAAATTCTCTATATTAACTAAAAACGCATTAAAATCTAAATAAATATTTCCTATATGATTTGAACTCTCTTCCATTAGTTCATTGAAATATAAATTTCCTTTTTCGTTCATTGAATATAATGTTTTTTCTGGCATTTCACCTTCTTTAATAGTTCTTGAATTTAAATATCCATTATCGCATAATTTAATTATATTTTTATAAATTGACGGGTTACTGATTTTTAACCACTTAGTAAGATTCCATTTATCAAATTCCTTAACCATTTCATAGGCACTTTTTTCTTTGTTCTGCAAATAGCCAAGTATTATTAAGTTTATTGAAGACAATTTTATCACCACCATTCATTACACTAGTATAAAGTATAGTAGTATATGATATATTTGTCAATACATATTTTGGTAAAATCACCTTAAACTGAAATTATACAATATAGTTTTTAAAAATATCAAAAAATAGTAGCCCCACAGTTCTAACTGGAAAGCTACTAATTTTCTCTAACTAAAATGCTGCTACCGTTGATATATCTTTTTTACTGTTAATTCTAAACTGTTCACTCCATCAGTGGTGTCAGCCTTCCCGCATAATATACATTCAACCTATGAAGGGCTCTCGTGCAGGCAGTGTAAAACAACAGTCTCTCCTCTTCAGAACTGTAATTTTCATCTCCTGCATTATATATAAGTACTACATCAAACTCCAAACCTTTTGCAAGGTAGGCTGGAATAACTAAAGTGCCGTTTATATACTCATCATCATCTTTAGTTAGAGCCTTAACTTCTGTTCTATCCTTTAACAAACTGTATACCCTGTCTGCTTCCTTTATGGTTCTTGTTATTATTCCAATGGATTTATAACCTTTTTCCTTGTACATTTCTATATCTTTTATAATTCTTTCATTAATAGAATTTTCATCAGAAAATCCTATAACAGTTGGCTTATCTCCACTTCTTTCCACATATTCAGCATTAACTTCATAACCCAGAAGCTTTCTAGAAAACTCAGTAATTTCCATTGTTGACCTGTAGCTTTTTGTAAGATTAATTATACAGGTATTATCCTGATGGAATATATGAGCGATGTTTTTATAATCTCCAACATTCATAAATGGATTTATAGATTGATTTAAATCCCCCAGCATTGTTATATTAGCGTGGTTAAAGAGCTGATAGAAGATTTCATATTGTATCGGTGTATAATCCTGAGCCTCGTCAATTATTACATATTTAATATCTGTAGTTTTGGGAAGATCTCCAAAGACTCCCTTTAAATAAAGCAGCGGCACCTGATCTTCGTAATTAAGGAATTTGGTCTCAAGCATTTTCAGAGTATAGTTTTTGATTTCAGGGTCCAGTGCTTCGAAGAGCTTCTTATAAATATCAATTAAATCAAATGCTGTAATTCTGCTGATTCCCGCATTTATATGCTTAGTTTCTTCACGAGTTGAAGTTATTGCTTTTTCTTTGGCTTCTCTCTCATCTACAAAATAGCCTGTATCCCATAGATCCTCATAAATTTCATTTATGCGTTCTTTTTCATAAGGCTTTAGTAAAAATAGAATTCTTTCTCTTATCTTATCAAGCCTTCTTTTAAGATGAAGCTTTATATAATCCTTGCAATACAACTCTTCAAGTTCTTTTGAGGACACTATTAATTTATCTCCAAAAACTATATCCTTAAAGTTTCTGTCTGCCTTTTCAATACTCTCTGCATGTCTCTTTAGTACTTCTATAAATTTGAGCGAGGATTTGTATTTTATACTTTTAATTCTTATTTCATAGTCCAATATTTCTATGTTATCATCAATGAATCCTCTTCTTTGAGCACCCAATAAAGTACGATACATGTTATCTCTTCCTACAGAATTATCAGTATGTAGGTATATTTTATCGGCTCTTAATCCTTCAGCACATATGTATTTAACTAAGTCATATCCTGTAGGCAAAAGATTCCCCCGTTCATCAACTCCTATTATTTCTTACATATCATTGCATACAATACATCCATTCCAAGATATAATTGCTCCATGTTCCTTACAAATATGAAATCCATCTGGTACTTCAAGTATCGGAAATTTCTGTTTTTTTGCCCAATCATCATATTTATCATCATCTATGTAATTTTTAAACTTTATAATTAGTTCTTCAAAATGATGACGTGCTTTTAATGCTAGTTCTTTAGATTTTTCATCACAATCACTACAATCTTTTGGTACTAAAAATTCAAGAATTTTATTATCCTCTAACCATAATGAATAGGTATTTTCATCTATATACTCAGAGGTAAAATTAAGCAGGAGAGTTTCAAATTTTTCTAAATATCTAAATACAAAATCTTCATTGGGTTGATAGCTTAACACCTCCCATCCAAGTTTCGCTTTTGCTCCATCCAGGACTTTTAAAAGAAACTGTCTTTCTTTTTCAAAAGTTTCTTTTTCCCACGGTATATCACATATATCAAAGCCATTGCAGCCCCTACCTCTTACTGTATCATCCTGCTCAACAAACCACTGAATTATTTCTTTTTCCTTTTTCTTAATTGCAAGCCTGGAACCACTCAATACTATAACTGTTAAAAAAACAGCCATTCCTCCATTTGACATACCTAGCCATTCTTCCACATTTTTATGATCTCGATGCAAACAAATGCTTACAGACATAACAATCTCCCCCATATATTAATAACACTTTTCTTTGAATATCTAATACCGATCCAACTTAAGCCCATATTTTAATCTCCTTATTTTAATTTTTATATTTATTGAATCTGTTTTATGATATGAGCCATCATATTTAAAATTTTCCGTCTAATTTTATAATCCATTGCTTTGTATATTCCGACTCTCATCTATATAAGTCTGTATTTTCCAGCTTAACACTATTGACATAACAATTCTCTCCAATACACTTTTTTCACGCCATACCCGAAGCGGTTATATGGTTAAATTTTCACAATCCTTCAAAACGTCAATATATTTGATTTCAACTAATATACTTCTGCTCTAAATTTCCATATTACTTACCCATATTCAAGACAGTATATCCTTATTATACTACAAAATTTCACTACTCTTCCTATATTTACCCAAGAAATCATATGAAAGTATATATTTAAATGTACGACAAAAAAAGCCATTACAACTCTGTAATAAGCTTAACATCATCATCATTTTCAAGCTAACTTTTCAAAAAATCTGATTGATTCTTTAATCAATTAAATACTACTTTGTACTTATTGATACATAGATAAAATATACATAAGATGCACTTAAACTTTGTAATATATCCCATACCAGAAAGAAAGATCAACTATTTTGCGTAGCGTTGCATTGAGAATTAGACTGTTGAATTTCTTCATTAGAAGTTGTTCCATTTTTGCTTGTCCTGAGCATGCCTCAGGAGCAAGCAGAAATGGGTACAACTTCTAATGTTAGAAATTCACAGACTAATTCTCTAGCAACCGAGCAAAAGTAGTTGATCCTTCTTTCGGTTGGCTATATCCTGAGTCTAAGCTCTCATCTTATTTATTCATTTAAATCTTCGTAAACCCCACTTTTAGAATAAATTGTACATTCGCAAATATTTGTTACATGGTCTCCAATTCTCTCTAAATACTTTATAACAAATAAAAGACGAATACCCTTTTCAGTTAAATTTTCGCCACCCTTTATCTCATCAACAAGTCTTGTAAATAATAATCTATATAAAGAATCTATTTCATCATCTTTTTCACAAATTTTATAAGCCATTTTGTCGTTACTATTAATATAGGCATCAATAGCTGTGCCTATCATCATTCTTACTTTTTTCTCCATATCCCATAATGATTCCAAGCTATTCTGGAATGAATTTATGTTTCCACCAATTGTTTTTGTTATTTTACATATATCTACTGCATGATCTGCCATTCGTTCTAAATCTGCCGCTATTTTTGATGCAGTCATAACTTTTCTTAAATCTGTTGCTTTGGGCTGCTCAGCTGCAATAAACTTAATGCACTGGTCCTCAATTTTCTTTTGTAATTCATCAACTTTATCATCATATTTAATAATATTATCAGCCATTTGTATATCATGTTTTTTTAAACTAAACATACTCTCATATATTTGTTTCTCTACTAAATTGGCCATAATGACCAATTGTCTATTTATGCTCTTTACCCTAAAATCCTGTGATCCTCTTGTCATTGTACCATACACCTTTCTAGTGAAATCTATAGTTTACACATCCCCATATTTCTCAATTATAAAATTATTAGAAGACACTTTAGTTTTTACTAGATTCAGATTTCTTATTAGTACGTCACAAATTTGCATTTGTTTTAACATTATTATCTATTACAATAATTTTTTACATTATATTAATCTAAACACTTAAGTCAAGGAAGGCTTGATTACCAATCTAAATCCCTGAATCTACTATTATTCTACTTAAAAAATAAAAGTGCCCTTAATACATAAGGACACTTTTATATATTACATAAATGTTTGCAATACTATTCATTTAAATCGACATAAACTCCAGTTTTAGAGAAAATAGTCCATTCACATATATTTGTTACATGGTCTCCTATTCTTTCTAAATATTTTATTACAAATAGTAATTGTGTTCCTTTTTGAATTAAATTTTCATCTAATTTAATTGCATTAATTAAATTTGTAAATAGAGACTTATAAAATGCATCTATTTCATCATCTTTTTCACAAATTTTATATGCTGCTTCATCATCCTCATCTATATATGAATCTATAGCATTTTTAATCATTATTCTGACTTTCTTATCCATTTCCCATAATTCATCTGAACAACCATTAAAAGAAGCTATATTTCCACCTATTCTTTTTGTTATTTTACAAATATCTACTGCATGGTCAGCCATTCTTTCTAAATCTGTTACTATTTTTGAAGCAGTAAATACTCTTCTCAAATCTGTTGCAACTGGCTGCTCTGTTGCAATAAACTTAATGCATTCTTCTTCTATAGTTTTTTGCATTTCGTCAACTTTATCGTCATCTTTGATTACTTGGTCTGCTTTATCTACATCGTAGTTTTTTAAACTAACCAAACTTTCATATATTTGTTTTTCTACCAAACTAGCCATGTTCAGTAATTCCTTGTGTATAGTTTTTACTCTCGCTTGTTGAGATCCTCTTGTCATTATAATCAAAACCCCTTTCTAACCAAATCTACCTGTTATATAATCTTCTGTTCTTTTATCTCTAGGATTATAAAAAATATCCTCTGTTTTTCCAAATTCTATAACTTCACCATTTAGAAAGAAGGCAGTTTTATCAGCAATTCTTCCTGCTTGTTGCATATTATGAGTTACAATTATAACTGTGTAATTCTTTTTCAATTCATCCATGAGTTCTTCCATTTTTCCAGTTGAAATTGGATCTAATGCAGATGTTGGTTCATCCATTAAAATTACTTCTGGTGAAACTGCTAATGTTCTAGCAATACACAACCTTTGTTGTTGCCCTCCTGACATTCCAAGAGCGCTTGATTTTAATCTATCTTTAGTTTCCTCCCAAAGAGCAGCTCCTTTTAAGCTTTTTTCAACAATTTCATCTAAAACCTTTTTATTCTTTGTTCCATGAATTCTAGGTCCATATGCAATATTATCATAAATGGACATAGGGAAAGGATTTGGTCTTTGGAACACCATACCCATCCTCTTTCTTAAATATATGTCATCATAATCTTTATATATGTCTTTTTCCTCAAATAATACTTGTCCTGTTATCCTTACAATTTCAATTAAATCATTCATTCTATTTAAAGTCCTTAAAAAAGTAGACTTACCACAACCTGAAGGTCCTATTAATGCAGTAACCTCATTTTTATTTATAGACATATTAATATTTTTTAGAGCTTGATTATCTCCATAATATAAACATAAATCTTTGGTCTCAATAATATTCATAACTCTCTCCTACTTCCCATTATATGCTTTCATTAACCAATTTCCTAATAATCTTGCACCAACATTGAATATAAGAACTGCAACTATAAGAACTGCTGCTGTTCCATTTGCTATTTGAGCAGCATCAACTACTGTTCCTTCTGAATTTAACTTCCATATATGTACTGCTAATGTTTCTGCTGGCTTAAATAGTGAAAATGCTGAACTGTTTCCTGATAAACTTATTGTATTAAAATTCAAGTTTTTTGCACTTAATCCTGAAGTATACAAAAACGCAGCAGCTTCTCCAAAAATTCTACCAGCTGCAAGTATTATACCAGTAAGTATTTCACCCATAGATGTTGGTACAGTAAGTTTAGCTATTGTCTGCCATTTAGTTGCGCCAAGTCCAAGAGATGCTTCTTTTACTCTCTTACTTGCAGCAGTTATAGCATTTTCTGAAATTCTAGTCATTGACGGTATATTTAATATACTTACAGATAAAGCTCCTGCAATAAGAGAATATCCCCATCCTGCCATATTTACGAAAACTAATAGTCCAAACATACCGATAACTATTGATGGAAGTGATGCCATAGTTTCAAGGGACATTCTTATAAATCTAAGCATTGGTCCCTCCTTTGCATATTCTGCCAAATAAATACCAGCTCCAATTCCAACTGGAACTGTAAATATTAAAGAAACAATAAGCATATAAAACGAATTAAACAGCTGTGGAAAAATTCCACCACCTGCTTCTGATAATTTAGGATTTCCAAATAAGAACGAAGGTTTTAGCATGCTTCCGCCTTTATATAAAATATATAAAATAAATGCGCCAAGTAAACACACTATAAACACACTTATTATGTAGAATATAATTGTTGCAATCTTGTCAGCTTTTTTTGCATTCATTATACTGCACTCCTTTTTTCAATTATTCTTACTATAACAATAAATATAAAGGAAATTACTAGTAAAATCAATGCCAATGTCCATAATGCATCATTCCAAGGAGTTCCGCCAGCAGTATTAGCCATTTCCATAGTTATAACACTAGTTAAGGTTGACATAGAGCCAAAAAGACTATCTGGCAATTTTATAGTATTTCCTATAACCATTTGAACTGCTAATGCTTCTCCAAAGGCTCTTGCTATACCAAGTACAATTCCTGTTAGTATTCCTGTCTTTGCACCTGGCACTATTACTTTGTAAATAGTCTGCCATCTTGTAGCTCCAAGTCCATATGAAGCTTCAATATGATCCTGTGGTATAGTTGTTATAGCATCCATCGATAATGTTGCTATAGTAGGTAATATCATTAATGATAAAACTAAAATTCCAGCAATTAAAGAAAAACCCATTCCACCAAAACTATCTTTAATAAATGGAACTAATACCGAAATACCAACCCAACCATAAACAACTGAAGGTATTCCAACTAAAATTTCTAATGAGGGCTTGATTATTTTTTTACCATATTTACTTGATATAACATTCACAAAAATTCCCAAAGCAATAGCAATAGGTGCACTTAAAATTACTGCACCTATTGATACTGCGGTTGAACCTAAGATGAAAGAGAGAGATCCAAAGGAAGGCTCCCCTCCTTTATTGGGCTTCCAATCATTTTTGAATAAAAATTCTGCAACATTATATCCATCATTTGTAAATATTCTCATTCCTTTTGAAGCGATGAATATTATTATAGATATTGTTATTAATATAATTAATATTCCACATACTCCTGCAAAGCCTTGACCTAAATATTCATTTATAAGCCTTTCCTTAAAACTTCTTTTTTCCATCTTCAACTCATCCTTTAATTTTGAAATTATTTTACTTTCATTTCTCCGCCTGAAACAAAACCTAAATCATCTAATACTTTTTTATCTACTTTGTTTGTGCAATAATCGATGAAGTCTTTTGCTAAACCTGTAGCCTCACCTTTAGTATACATATGACCCCAAGACCAGAACTTATATGAACCATCAATTATGTTTGCTTTTTCAGCAGCAACACCATCAAGCTTTACTATCTTTATAGCATCTTTTGCTTCTTGTGTGTTCATGTATGCAAGACCTAAATAACTGATTGCACCATCATTTGACTTCATTGCACTTAATACTGAACCATTTGCATCTTGAGTTACTCCTAAAGAATCATTTTCTGCTGATTTGTCTCCACCAAGCACTACTGTTGTAAATGTAGCTCTTGTTCCTGAATTAGAAGGTCTGTGAATTACAAATATTGGCTTATCTGGTCCACCAACTTCTTTCCAATTAGTAACTTTTCCTGAGAATATATCTTTAAGTTGAGCAGAAGTTAAGTTATCTACTCCTAAATCTTTGCTTACTGCAACTCCAAAACCTTCAGCACAAACTTTATGATCTACTAATTCTTTTGCTTTAGCTGCATCTAATTTTTCTTCTGCAAATATATCTGAATTTCCTATATCTACTGTCCCATCAGATACTTGTGTTAAACCGGTACCAGAACCACCTGCTTGAGCACTAATTTGTGCATCTGGATTTGCCTTATTATATGTTTCAATTGCTTTTTCCATTAATGGTAATAATGCTGATGAACCACTTAATGTTATAGATCCGCTTACTTTTCCAGTTGATTCAGTTTTTGCTCCTGAATCTGATTTACCATCATTTTTTGCTGAGTTTCCACAGCCTACCATGGCACTTCCTAAAACTGTTACTAGTAAAGCACCTACTACTAATTTTAATGTTCTTTTTTTCATTATTGTTTCCCTCCACATAATAAATTCGACATTATACAATTTTAAATACTTTTCTCTTTACATGTTCTATAGTATACCCTTTTAGTTAATCCATTATTAGAGAAATGTTAAGTTATATTAGATATATGTTAAGAAAATTTAACATATCCTCGAAAAAACAATTATTTTTTTGCCCTTAATATAATTTTATGTAATATATTCCCTGTATCAATTAGGAATTATGTACTTTTCTTTTTATAATAAGTACCAAAATGTTAATTAGCATGAATAAATAAAGAACCACCGTTGGTGATTCTTTATTTATTCATTTAGTTATAAGATATGTTGTATAATTGGAATTTTAACTTCAAAAGTAGTTCCTTCCCCAAGAACACTATCAACACTGATTTCTCCATTAAACATTTTGACAATATGCTTTACAATAGCCAAACCAAGTCCAGTTCCGCCTTTTTTCCTAGACTTATCAACCCTATAAAATCTCTCAAATATTCTTGAAATATCTTCCTTTGGTATACCAATACCGTTATCTTTTACTCTAAGACAATAATACTCTCCATCATTATAACTTAATACTTCGACCTCACCAGAAGCATCTTTTGAATATTTTATTGCATTCTCTACAAGGTTTAGAACCAATTGATAAAATTTATCCTTATCGCCTAGTATTCGTTTATTGTTATTATCAACAAATTTTAATTTAATATTTTTATTAATTGCAATCTTTCTCATAATATTAATAACTTCTTCAATTACTAATCCTGGTTCAAATTCATGCATATCAGTAACTAAATTACTTTCAATATTAGATAGGACTAAAATATCATTTATAAGTCTTGATAAGCGTTCAGCCTCCTTATCAATGATATCTAGAAATTTTTCTCTTGTCTCATCATCTTTAACAAATTTTAAAGTTTCAGCAAATCCTTTTATTGAAGTTAATGGAGTCTTCAGTTCATGAGATACATTAGCCACAAATTGGCTTCTCATTAGTTCCACTCTGTTAATATCTGTCATATCTTGAAAAGTTATAACTTTACCTATTACCTCTACGCCGTCATGCATCTCTGATTTCTTTATTTTAAAATCTCTTTCAATTGGATGGAGTATTTTAATTTCTTTATCGCTTATTTCATCATCCTGCAAGAATTTATTTATATCATAATCATCAATATAATCAAGTAAACATTGACCTATAATATTTCTTCTTATTCCAAGTAATGATTCTGCACAAGGATTTATTGAAATTACCAAATCATGATTATCTATAGCTATAACTCCGCTTTCCATACTTTTCAAAATTGATACTATCTTATTTTGTTTATCTATAACTTCCCGAATTTTCATTTGTAATTGTTCTGCCATATTATTAAAACTATTTCCTAAAGTGCCTAATTCATCATCAGTATTAATATTAGCTCTTATTTCATAATCTCCATGAGTCATTTTTAATGTAACACTTTCCAATTCTTTTACCGGATCCACTATTTTTTTCACTAATCTTAATGATAAAAATATTGAGAAGGGAATAACTAACGCTAATATTCCTAAGCAATATTTAATATTTTCTCTTTGTAATAAAGTTAATGTAGTTACACTAACAGAACTTCTGATTACATAATTATTTTTTAATCTTGTAGCATAATAGATTAAATTAGCTTTAATTGTAGCACTGTATCTTTTTGAAGATCCTTCTCCTGTTTCCAATGCCTGCTTTACTTCTTCTCTATCTTTGTGATTCTCGGTACTTAATTGTTCATTATCATATATAACTACACCATTGTTATCTATAAGCGTAAATCTAACGTCAACACCATTTATTTTAATATTATCTAATGCCCGTAATGGCGCATAGTCATTTTGACTAATATCCGTGACCGCATTAATTTCTTCAAGTAAATAGTTTAAATTCCTAAGTTCTTCCTTTGTATTTTTAATTTGCTCCATATTTATTAATAACAAAAAGGAAGAAGCTACAATTAATATTGCAAATAAAACTGTTATCATAACTGAAGTAATTATTTTCTTTTTCATTGCTATTCTGCCGGGTTAAATCTATACCCCACTCCTCTTATAGTTTCAATAAATCTAGGATTTTTATCATCTTCTTCTATCTTCTTTCTAAGATATCTTATATGAACATCTACAGTTCTTGTTTCACCTATATATTCATAACCCCAAATCTTGTCCAATAAAGTTTCCCTTTTAAGAATTTTACCTTTATTTTTTATCAATATTTGTAATAATTCAAATTCTTTTAATGTTAAATCTATCTTCTTTTCATTAACATATACTTCATGTCTTTCAAAATCAACCTTAAGATTTTGTGAACTATAGCCATCTTCTTCTATCTCGCCAAATGAATTTGATCTCCTTAAAACAGCCTTTACACGTGCTAATAATTCTCTAATTGAAAATGGTTTTGTTATATAATCATCAGCACCAAGTTCTAAACCAAGTATTTTATCTAATTCTTCTCCCTTTGCCGTCAACATTATTATTGAAGTCTTTTTCATTTCGTTATCTCTTTTTATTTCTTTACATACATCAAACCCATCTATTCCAGGTAACATTAAATCAAGTAATAATAAGTTTGGTTTTTCTGCCTTTGCTATTTTTACTGCATCTATACCATTATTTGCGGTAAAAATGTCATACCCAGCATTAAGTAAATTGAATTTTAGTAATTCAACTATATGTTCCTCATCATCAACTATTAATATTTTCTCTTTAGCCATACTGCTTTTCCCCCTAATGTAAAATAATAAATGAAAACATTCTACCATAAGAGCCATTTGACTTCCTATATGAATGTAATTTAATATCATTGCTACAATACGTACACAAGTTTATACAATTAATATTTTCATCCTGAACTCCAGCTGATTTTAGATCTTCTATAATACAGGCCTCTAAATTAAGATTACTTCCATTAAAAAGTTCTTCCTTGCATATTTTATTTTTCTTTTCTAGAAATTTTAATTTTAATTCTTCTGAAATTTCATAACAACATTTTCTAATATGAGGCCCTATGTAAGCCTTTATATCAGCTGCATTTATATTAAATTCATTTTTCATTCTTTCTATTGTTTTTAATGTAATAGATTCATAAGTTCCTCTCCAGCCACTATGAATTGCTGCAATTACTTCATTCTTTTCATCAATTAATATAATTGGCACACAGTCAGCTGTAAAAACTCCTATAATAGTATTCTTTTCATTTGTTATCAGTGCATCTCCTTCTTGGTCCTTAACATTTGCATCATCGCATGTGTATTTCAGTACTTTATCGCTATGAATCTGTTTAAGGTATATTATATCAACAGCATTAAATTCTTCCTTTAACGAATCAATCTCCTTTACACCCTCTTCAGTACCCCTATTAAAACTTCTTCCTTTTTCTGCATTTGTAAATACAACTTTAAACTTCTGATTCTCAATTATAAGAAAGTCATCTCTTTTATTCAATGACCTATAATTTAATTTATTCACCTTAATCCTCCATAAAATTCATAATTTATAAAACTTCCATAATCATAATATATATTATTTTTACTCAATTATCTACAAATACATTTAATTCTGTTTTTTTCACATAACTTAATCTTAACATTCTCTTTATCAGTTATCAGCTTTCTTAACCAAGGTTTAACTTACATATAACATTTTCACCATATAAGAAATCTAATGCAAAAAAACTCGCTTATAAACTATGTCTTAGTTGAATGTATATCTTAAATGTTTATGTCTTCTTCTTTAAAAATCATAGATATAACTAATTTTGATAATCATAAAAAGGATATTGAATTTTTCAACATCCTTAAATTACGTAATTATGTCACAAGATTTTTTATTTCCTCTAAAAAAGTATTAATATCCTTAAACTGTCTATATACCGATGCGAATCTTACATATGATATTTCATCTAATTCCTTTAACCTTGCCATAACCATTTCCCCAATATCCTTGGACGGTATCTCTGTAAGCATACTATTAGATATTGTTTTTTCTATATCATTAGCTATTTCTTCAATTTGCTTTCTAGATATAGGCCTTTTTTGGCATGCAATGATCAAACCTGTTATAATCTTTTCTTTATTAAAATTTTCTCTAGTCAAGTCTTTTTTAATTACTAAAATAGGAAAATCCTCTATTTTTTCATATGTAGTATAGCGTTTAGTACATTTTAAGCATTCTCTTCTTCTTCTAATTGTTGTGTTATCATCTGTTGACCTGGAATCAACAACCTTACTTTCTTCAAATCCGCAAAATGGACATTTCATACTTTCATTCACCTCTTTGCTTTCGTGTATCAAAATCTTATACTAATTATACATATTTTTTAGGAATATAGCTATATATTGTTTTCAGTTACTTTTTCTTTTGCTTTTACCAAAATAACATCAGTACCTATTTTAACTATATCCTTCCATAAGATTTCTTTTTCATCTTCCTTAGCAAACCATGATTTTATTTCTCCAGGTAATATTAACGAAACTATTTTATTATCATCGCAATTTATTTTAAAATCCTTTATAAATCCTATTTTTGTTCCTGTTAATATATCAATTACTTCCATATTCCTCATGGCATTTAGTGAATGTAGTTCAAGTTCCATAATTATCCCCCACAATATAATATTATTTTATAACCTCTACACATGTTTCCTCATGTGTTTTAAAGCTGTTTTTTCCAATCTTGAAACTTGTGCTTGTGAAATTCCTATTTCATCTGCAACTTCCATTTGAGTTCTTCCATTAAAAAACCTTAAATTTAATATTAGTTTTTCTCTATCAGTAAGCTTTTTCATTGCCTCTTTAATAGAAATATTTTCTAACCAATGCTCATCTGTGTTTTTTGAATCACTTATTTGATCCATTACATATATGGCATCTCCTCCATCATGGTAAATAGGTTCAAATAATGATACTGGGTCTTGTATCGCATCTAAAGCAAATACTACCTCTTCTCTTGGTAATTCAAGTTCCTTAGCTATTTGAGAAATTGTAGGTTCCTTATTATTATCTTTTATAAATTTTTCTCTCATTATTAAAGCTTTATAAGCAATATCTCTTAATGACCTGCTTACCCTGATAGAATTATTATCTCTTAGGTATCTTCTTATTTCCCCAATTATCATTGGAACTGCATAAGTTGAAAATTTAACATTTTGAGATAAATCAAAATTATCTATAGATTTCATTAGACCTATACAGCCAACTTGAAATAAATCGTCTATATTTTCTCCTCTATTGTTAAATCTTTGAATTACACTAAGTACTAATCTCAAATTTCCCTTTATAAAAGTTTCTCTTGCACTTTTATCGCCAGCTTTCATCTGTAGAAAAAGCTGTTTCTTCTCTTTTTCTTTAAGTATAGGGAGTTTTGAAGTATTAACGCCACATATTTCTACTTTGTTAATTATCACAAGTATTCACCCCTTCGAAAGTAATAATCCATTGCATTAAACATTATCTCCGATAGGCAATACTTTTATACTTAAAGACAAGCTAAATCATTCTACTTATTTCTTTTTTCAATCTCTTAATTATTTTCTTTTCTAATCTAGAAATATAAGATTGAGAGATACCAAGCATATCAGCAACTTCTTTTTGTGTCTTTTCTCTTGTCCCATTTAGCCCAAATCTAAGGCGTACAATTTCCTTTTCCCTCTCATTTAAGCTTCTAAGTGCCATAATTAGTAACTGTTTATCAACTTCATCTTCTATTAAATTATACACAGTATCGTTTTCAGTTCCTAAGATATCAGATAATAAAAGTTCATTCCCATCCCAATCGATATTTAAAGGTTCATAAAATGAAATTTCAGCTTTTATTTTACTATTTCTTCTTAGATACATTAGTATCTCATTTTCTATACATCTTGATGCATATGTTGCCAGCTTTATCTTTTTTTCAGGATTAAAAGTATTTACAGCTTTTATTAAGCCTATAGTCCCAACGGATATCAGATCTTCAACATAAACACCTGTATTTTCAAATTTTCTTGCTATATAAACAACTAATCTTAAATTTCTTTCAATTAATATACTTCTTATATTCTCATCACCATCATTTAGTTTATTCACTAATTCTTCTTCTTCATCCTTAGATAATGGTGGTGGCAGAGCATCATTTCCGCCAACATAATATAATTTTTTTCTGAACAACTTAAATTTACATATTAATTTATTAAACAGCAGAATTAACTTTTCCATAATTATCCCCCTCATACACTACTCCTCTTGATAATAACGCATTAAATTCATGTTCCTTACTTAGTTTCTCTTTACATGGACATATTATTGCATCTATTTTTCCATATAAACGGTCTTTATTTTTAATTTTTATATCATTAACTCTCATACCTTTAAGATCTCCCCCATATCCAATTGAACTATAAAGTATATGATATGTGTTTCTCTCATTAAAGTTCATATCACCTATTAAATCTTCCTCAATTAAAATACAGGGGAGATGGGTAATAGGTTCTCTTAATTCATTTCCAGTGTCTAAAAAACTTTTAACGCCATATTGTTTTCCCTGAAACTCAAACTCGATTTCAAAAATAAAATTGCTAGTAAATATTTTGTCTTTTAAATAATCAATAACTCTACTAAAAATTATATATATTATCATAAGTCCGAGCATAATATATTTAATAGAGTACTTTTCAATTTTAAATGCATTTCCTACTAAGTAGAAATTCTGATTTAATGAGAATAAAAAACATATTCCGCTTAATGCACATGTGATAAGTAAAAATATAACTAATAGTTTAATCATATTAAAAACATTTGTCTTTCCATACACTAATCTAAGCATTGCAATTGCTACAATTAATTTGCAAGGTAGAGAAGCCAGTATATTTAATTTGGGAATAATTAGAACTAAAGTATATATTCCACCTATAAGACTAGAAATTATTAACGAAATAATTTTACACTTTCTCTTTAAGCTTCTCATAGTTATAGTCAATAAAAAGAAGTTAACTATAAAATTTTCAAAAATTAAAACGTCAGCATAAATTTCCATCTTTGATTTCCTCCAGTCTATCTGGATTTTATTATATACTTGTTTGCTTCAAAAATTTGTCACAATCACATTAAATAATTTTGTTTTTTTAATTAAACTTTTTACATATATTTACATCTTATTTTTTTGTTTACTTTTTTATAATTAAAACTAACTCTATGTATAAAAATATATTCTTTTATCTTACATAAAATACCAGAAATAAGTATAACAAAATTTTATCTGATTAATTTCATATTTTATTTTCATATTTAATCTTATGTGTATTTACTATCTAAACTAACTTATCAAAAAAAAGAATGAAATTTTAAATTCTGATAAAGAAAATATAAATTTTCTATTATTCAGAAATAAAATTTCATTCTTTTTTATTATTTAGAAACAATACAATTTAATTTATATGTTAATGTCTTTTTTGTCTTCTTAAGAAAACAGGTATATCCAAATCATCAGGTTCAAAAGTATTAGAACTTGTTTCTGGTTCTTTTATATCTACAGCCACTTCTGGTTGTTCCTTAACAACTTCTTTCACTTGAGATTTCTTTGGTTCCTCAACAATATGATTCAAACTAACGCTATTATTTTCACTTTCAAAACCCGTTGCTATAACTGTAATTCTTATTTCTTCACTAAGAGTTTCGTCAATTACAGCTCCCACTATTATATTAGCATCAGGGTCTACAGCTTCACGAACTACATCTGCAGCATCATACACTTCCAAAGCTCCAAGATCTGCTCCTCCAGTAAAGTTTATAATAACATCTGTTGCTCCATCTATTGATGTTTCTAGAAGTGGTGAAGATATTGCTTGTTTAACAGCATCTTGCGTTCTAGTATCTCCTTTACCAAATCCTACACCCATATGAGCTAACCCTTTATTAAGCATTACTGCCTTAATATCTGCAAAATCAGCGTTAATTACACCTGTTATTGTAATTAAGTCAGAAATCGCTTGTACACCTTGTCTTAATACCTCATCAGCTAATTTAAAAGAATCTAATAATGTTGTCTTCTTATCTGCCATGTTTAGTAATCTTTCATTTGGAATAATAACTAAAGTATCAACCTTTTCTTTTAATGTTGCTATACCCATTTCAGCATGTCTCATTCTTCTTTTTCCTTCAAAAGGAAATGGTTTAGTAACTACACCTACAGTTAATATATCCATAGATTTAGCTATTTCTGCAACAATTGGCGCAGCACCAGTACCTGTTCCGCCACCCATACCAGCGGTAATAAACACCATATTTGCACCTTTTATTGAAGCAGTAATTTCTTCTCTGCTCTCTTCAGCTGCCTTTTTTCCTATTTCAGGATTTGCTCCAGCACCTAATCCCTTAGTTAGTTTTTCTCCAATTTGAATTTTTTGATTTGCATTTGAAAGCATTAAAGCTTGCTTATCTGTATTTATTGCAATAAATTCAACATTTTTTAATCCTTCAACTATCATTCTATTTACGGCATTACTTCCACCGCCGCCGCAGCCAATTACTTTTATATTGGTTAATTCCTGCATATCTGTCTCAAAATCTAACAAAACAATTCCTCCCCTTAAAAAATCTTATCAAAAAAAACTTTAACTTTTTTTAATATATGATTTTTACCTTCATTATTGTGTAAATGTTCTTTTTCATTATTTACCTT
This sequence comes from Bacillota bacterium, assembly GCA_021781745.1. Taxonomy (GTDB): domain Bacteria; phylum Bacillota; class Clostridia; order Clostridiales; family Clostridiaceae; genus Clostridium. The sequence continues at coordinate 27,197 of JAJXWH010000023.1, forward strand.
ATTATCATTACTTTTATTAGTGGGAACTATAACTTTATCCTCTAATAAATTTAATCTATCATATACTTCTTTGGCTATTGCTAAAGAAGTTATATTTTCTGAATTCTTCATTCCTAAATCTGTTTTGGTTATTACTTTAGTTTTTACTGTAAAAATTTTATGAACGATTTCATTTATATTTTCGAAATAATTAATACTATCTCCATATAGAATTATACTACAAATTCTATCATAATGACCAGTATTTTTTAATTTCATATTAATGTGGCTTAATATTTCTTCTATCCTAGCGTTTACTACCTCATAAAATAATTTTTTAGATATTTTAATAGTTCCAACTTCAATTTCATCTGGAATAGAATTGTCTTCATATAAAGACCTATAATTACTAGCATAAATCTTTTTTATATTATCAGCTTCCAAAAAGGAAAAGTTTCCACAGATAGCTAAATCATTAGTAATATTGTTTCCACCAATTGGAATACTGCTGATATTTTTAGGAACACCATTATTAAATAAAGCTATTTCTGTAATTCCGGCTCCAATATCAACTAAAACTATGTCACCTATAGAATTTTTTTCATTTAAAAATATTTGCTTTCCAGTTAATATATTTAACTTTATAAATTCTATATTATATTTAGTACCTTCAAATAATTCATAATACTTTTGAATTTCTTTTTTATCTGCTATAACTAAAGTAAGATTTAGCTCAAGCTTCCTTCCCTTCCAATTAAGTATATCCTTATGTATTACTTTACCATCAAGCATATAGAAGTTAATCAGTATATCCACTATAGATTCATCTTCACTAATAATTACACTCTGTCGTCCTTTTTTTATCGCTTTACCTATATCCTGAGTTGTTACTTTTTCTTCATCTAAATTAATTAAGACAGTTGTTTCAGTGATTCTAGCTTTGTTAGAAGAGATTCCAATAGTTATGCTTTTAATATCTTTCTTAATTTTTTCTTCCAATTCAGCTAATAAATTTATTACATTCTTCTTGCACTTTTCAACATCTGTCAGTAAGCCTTTTTCTATACCTGCTGATTTACATGATTTAACCGCTAATATTTCAAGCTCTTCTTTTCCACGAAATACCGAAGTAGCTGATAATTTCTTACTGCCAAAGTCTATAGATGTAATTATATCTTTTTGCATAATTAAGTCTTTCCCTTCTATACAGAAAAAAATCTACTAATTGCAATATATTCAACATATTTATCAAAATTCCTTTTTTATTTGAATACTATTATTATTTTTTATATACTATTTTTCATCTTTTTTATAATTACTTATCGATATGTTATTTATTGCATCTTGTAGATTCATTCTAAAAATAATAGGCTTCCTAGCATGTCATCATTATTTGCAATGAACTAATAATTTGTTCATAGTTTATTCTCGAACAATATTTATTATACTGAATATCCTCCTATTATCTCTAATAATAATTCTACTTTTTTAAAATCATTTTATAATACCATCTATAAAGCATTCTATTTACAAATTTTATAATTAACTTTTAACACATTAAAAGTAAAAACCAGTATATTATACAAAAATAAGGTACTATATTAAAAATAGCACCCTTTTTCTAAGTATGTCAATATTTCTTTATAATATAAATTAATTATATTTACCATTTTCACTTTCCAAAACATTACTTTAGATTTAGAAAAGAAATTATTAAGTATATATAGATTTAATTCCTTGTGAATAACTCCTTTTTCAATTTTTTTAAAGCCTTCTTTTCTATTCTTGATACATATGAACGAGAAATACCTAGATTTACTGCTATTTCTCTTTGAGTTTTACATTTTCCATCTATTAATCCATATCTCATTATTAAGATAGCGCTTTCTCTTTTAGTTAATGATTCTACTAATTTCTTATATAAAGCTCTAACTTGTAAATTGCTTTCAACTTTTTCCAATACGCAATCTTTTTCACTACTTAATATATCCATTAAACAAAATTCATTGCCTTCTTTATCAACTCCAATAGGATCTTGAAGATATATTTCACTTTTTTGTTTTTTGTTATTTCTAAATAGCATTAAAATCTCATTTTCAATACACCTGGATGCATACGTAGCAAGCCTAGTACCTTTGCTGGCATCAAACGAATCAATTGCTTTTATCAACCCAACAGTGCCAATGGAAATTAATTCATCTACATCTTTATTAGGGAATGAATATTTTTTAACTATATGAGCTACTAGTCTTAAATTCCTTTCGATTAAAATGCTCTTCGCTGTTTTATCCCCTTCCTTAAATTTTTTTAAATACATTTGTTCTTCAGTTTCATCTAATGGTAGCGGGAACGTATTGCTATTAGTAATATACCCAGGCAACAAAAATGAATTAACTAATAATTCTATAAAGTTATTTAATATAAACACCTTTTTCCTCCACAGCAGTGCTTGATATTATAATATGTTTATATTTCAGAAAAGTTGCTTATACCAAATTATTTTTATTATTAACTACCATAAAATTATTTTTCATCTAATCAAGTATTTTTTTATTCTCTCATATTCAATTTCTTAACTATATCTTTAAATATTGGAGCAGCTGTGTCGCCTCCACCTAAATCTTCATTATCTGAACTTTTTAAACATTGTATGTCCGGAGTAAAGACTACCATTGTATATTTTTTTTCTCCTACACTAAAGTACCCAGCAAACCATCCATGGGTTTGACCTTCACTACCTGTTGAAGAGCCTGTTTTACCACCTATATCTAAATCTCCATAATATGCTTTCACACCTGTACCCTTTATAACTACTTGCCTCATAGCATTTTGAATTAATTTCGCAGTTGTCTCGCTAAATATTCTTTTTTTATCACTTTTAAATTCTTTTATCACATTGTCATCCTTATCTAAGATGCTTTCAACAATATAAGGTTTTTCGTAAACTCCATTATTAGTTATAGCATTTATAGCTCCTAACATTTGCACTGGAGTTACATTCATGCATTGTCCTATAGATATATTATTTATTCCTGACATTTCATCAGGTTTTACTCCTTTAGCTTCATTTATAATTCCGCTATTTAAATTTAATACCCTATTATATAATCCTAGTGATTCTGAATACTCCATTAACTTTTCATATCCAACCTTCGATCCTATTTCTGCAAATATATCATTACAAGACTTTTCAAATGCTTGTTCTACTGTTAATTTACCATATGCCTTTCTATCTATTTTTCCAGTCCCTACAAAAGTATCACTAATATTTATCAGTCCCATATCTAGAGCTGCTCCAAGAGTTATTACTTTATAAATAGATCCTGGTTCATAACCAATTTGTTGGATTCCTAAATTAATGTTAGCCGCACTTTCATCTTTTTGAACCATAGCTCTTATTTTTCCAGTATCAGATTCCATTACACTTACACCTATATTACTTAAGTAAGAATAATCATTTTTATCTAAAACTTCTCTTATTTTATCTTCTATATCCTTGTCTATTGTTAACTGTAAATTTTTATTGCTGTCACTTACGCTTACAGATTGTTTTGCATATACTGCTTTATTATCTAAATAAAATTCACTCTTAGGTTTTTGATTATCTTTTAAATAATCATATAATTGACCCTCAAGAGATCCAGATTCATGGTCATAATCTAATATTTTCGAAAACATATTACTAATGCTCCATGCCTTTTTAATATCTACCTGATCTGTAACATAAGTATATATTCCTTTTATATTTTTTAAATTATTTATTTTGTTATAAGTATCTTCCGATATATTATAATATATTTTTCCACTTTGCTTCATTATATCTGTATAATTAAACTCAGGATTTTCCGACTTCATAATGAAGTTTAAAGCCATTAAGTCTTCTAGTGTTTCTTCATAATTATTTAAACTGAATGGACGGGTATCTATCACAAGTACATATTTTTTGTCATATTTCATTAAATCCTTACCATTAGTATCCAGAATCATATAATTCATATCGCTGATATTTTCTTCTTGATGATTTTGATATGAACTAACAACTCTTTCAGATGGATAAAGCTGTAATATTGATAAACGTGTTGTTAAAATCATTATCACTGTAACGAATAAAGATAAAATTTGTACTAATCTTTTATTTCTATAAAACTTTTCAGTAAAAATATAAAACACCTCCCTTTAGCTTAAATTCTAGCCTTAAAGAAGGTGTTTTATTCAATATACCTAAAGAGTTGAGTGATATATTACCGAGATCAAATACATTGTTGTTCCGCAGGACTATGAAAGTTCCGCTGAAAGCACTAAATGGAAGCTTGCACCAACTTTAGCTTGCTCCGAATATTCATTCAGACAAGCTAAAGTTTAACAAGCTTCCATCAAGTGCTTTTCACAGCGAATCTTTCAAATGCCTGCTTCATATTATGACCCTTGAGGTTACAAAAATGTATTTGATTTCTGGTGTATATACACTCAAACTTTTTAGCAAATTAATAGAGACAACTATTATTCTTTATCTTTAATTATTAGATCCTTAACCTTTAAAGGTATATCAACTCTTACTTTATATACCATTTTCGCTCTTGCTGCTGCATCAATTGGAGTTCCATTTTCTTCTGTCATATCATGAAGGACAACTGCAAAATTATCTCCCTCTGGTCTTAAAATTTCTACCGTATCTCCATTTAATACTTTATTTTTTTGCTCAATGGTTGCTATTTTAGTTTCTTCATCATATGCTCTTACAATTCCAATTATATCTGCATGCCTTATGTACGCTGAGTCTTCATATACCTGTTCACCAGTTTGCCCATAATAAAATCCTGTATGGTACTGTCTATGACTAACCTTATTTAAATTTTCCATCCATTTTGGATCAAATTTAAAATTATCAGGATCTTTCATGTATGCATCTACGGCCTGCCTATAAGATTTTACTACCGCTGCAACGTAATATAAACTCTTCATTCGCCCTTCAATTTTAAGGGAATAGACTCCTGCTTTAATTACTTCATCTATATGCTCAATCATACATAAATCTTTAGAGTTCATTATATATGTTCCCTTTTCATCTTCATAAACCGGATAAAACTCATTTGGTCTCTTTTCTTCAACTAAATGATATTTAAATCTACATGCTTGAGCACAGGCACCTCTATTAGCATCTCTTCCAACCATATAGTTAGAGATTAAACATCTACCTGAATAACTTATGCACATTGAACCATGAACAAACGCCTCAATTTCACATTCCTCTGGCAAATTATCTCTCATTTCCTTTATCTCAGTTAAGCTAAGCTCTCTCGCCATTACTATTCTCTTAACACCTTGATCATACCAAAATTTTGCTGCTCTCCAGTTAACATTATTGGCCTGAGTACTTAAATGGATTTCTAAATTTGGCGCAACTTCTCTAGCTGTTGCAATTATTGCTGGATCTGAAGCTATTATTGCATCAACACCTGTATCATATAATTCTCTTATGTAATCCTCAACCCCAGTTAAATCTGCATTATGAGGAAAAACATTCATTGTAACATAAACTTTTCTATTCCTATCGTGGGCATACTCAACCCCTTCTTTTAATTGCTCATTAGTAAAATTATCAGCAAATGCTCTTAAATTTAATTTACTTCCTCCAAGATATACAGCATCTGCTCCAAAATCTATAGCTATCTTAAGCTTATCTAAATTTCCTGCTGGTGCTAAAATTTCTGGTCTTATCATTTAATTTACCTCCTCTTAGTAACTGCAATTCCATCTCCCATAGGTATAACAGATGTAATTAAGTTTTTATCTTGAGTAACTAATTCCAAATAAGTTCTCATTCTTTTTACTATTGTTATTTTTCTTCTTTTCACTAATTCTTCCGAGGCTACCATTCCTCTAAATAAAACATTATCAGCTATTATTATACCATCATTTTTAAGCAGCCTTAAACAATGAGGTAAAAAATGATTATAATGTCCTTTACCTGCATCCATGAAAATCAAATCGTAAGGTTCATCTAACTTTTCAAGTATTTCTAAGCAGTCACCCTCCTCGATTTTGATTTTATGGCTTAAGCTAAATTTCTCCAAATTAGCATTTGCTAATTCTATCATTTTTTTATCGCGTTCTATGGTTATAATTTCTGGCTCAGTTCCAGAAGATTGATACATTAATATTGATGAAAATCCTATTGCTGTCCCAAGCTCTAGTATTCTTTTTGGTTTTTTTAAACTAGTCATAAATTCAAGAAAAACACCAGTTTCTTTTTGAACAATAGGTACACCATTTTCCCTTGCAAATTCTTCTATTTCCTTAAGGGTGCCCTCTCTAGGTGGAATTAATCCTCTAATATACTCTTCCATATAGTCATATGTAATTTCACTCATAAATTTCCTCCAACATTTTAATAGCCTAATTCTTTTTTCTTACTTAGAAAATCATTATAATCATTAGTAAAATAATGAGACCCGTCTTTTTGCAATATGTAATATAAATAATCTGTTTTTTCTGGAGCTACTGCAGCCTCTATGGAATCTATTCCTGGATTTGCTATAGGTCCAACAGGTAATCCTTTATACTTATATACATTGTAAGGTGACTCTACCTCCAAATGCTTGTTTAATACTACATCTACATGATAACCTAAAGCATAAATCACCGCTGCATCAATTTGAAGTTTCATATCTTTTTCCAATCTATTATAAATAACTGATGAGATCAATGGTCTATCCTTCGGAATTCTCGCCTCTTTTTCTACCATTGAAGCTATTGTAATTACTCTTTCCACATCTTCATCTTTTATATCAACTTTAGTTTCATCTTTCACTTGTTTTAATATTTCCTCGAATCTGCTTATCATAAGTTTAATGATACTATTAGCATCAGAATTTTTTTCAACCAAGTATGTATCTGGATATAAAAATCCTTCTAGATTATATCTTTTTTTATTATTAGATTTTACATAACTAGGCAACTCGTAATTTTTTACAGCATTTAAAAATTCATCCTTAGTACAAATACCATTTTCCTCTACTGTCTTAGCAATATCCTCTACTGAGTAGCCTTCAGGTATTGTTAATTTAACTAAATCTTTATCTCCTGCTTTATTTTCTAATGAGCTTATTAAATTTTCAAATGTAGTATTGGTATCTATTTCATATATACCCTCTTTTAGTTCTATATTTCTCTTATCTATACTCAACTTCAATCTAAGCAAAAATTTACTTGATAATTTTTTTTCATTATCTAATTCATTTAATAGCTCATAAAAACCTTCACCTTGTTTTACTTCAATTATAACTGTATTTTCATTAGACTTAAGTGGTTTTTCAATAGCTTGATTATAGGATATTATAAAAATAACTAATATTGCAAATAAAAAAAGTATAGACAATAATATTGCTTTTTTTAAAGACTTATTTTTGCTCATAAACTTTCTCCTAGATATAATTAAAAGTAAATAGCCTAATTAAGACCATTTACTTTAATTATATTTATTTTATTTAATATTTAAAGTACTTTCAGCAAATTATTTCTTACTTCTGCTAATCATTCTTCTTCTTTCAGCACTATCTAGTATTCTTTTTCTCATTCTTATATTTTTTGGTGTAACTTCTACTAATTCATCAGCATTTATAAATTCTAAACATTGTTCAAGAGACATTTCAACTGGCGGAGTTAATTTTAATGCATCATCAGCACCTGATGATCTTGTATTAGTAAGTTTTTTCATTTTGCATACATTAATTTCAAGATCCTCTGCTCTTGCAGAAACCCCAACAATCATACCACCATATACTGGAACACCAGCACCTATAAATAATTGTCCTCTTTCTTGAGCACTATATAATCCATATGCTATTGAATCCCCTGCTTCAAATGAAACTATTGATCCTCTGCTTCTTCCTGGAATTTCACCTTTGTATTTTTCATACGAATGGAATACGTGATTCATAATTCCATTACCCTTTGTATCAGTCATTAATTCACTTCTAAATCCAATAAGACCTCTAGCTGGAATTGTGAATTCTAATCTTGTGTATCCATTTACTGCAGATGTCATATTAACCATTTCTGCTTTTCTTGGTCCTAACTTTTCCATAACAGGTCCCATAAATTCTTCTGGAACGTCAATTGTTAAGTACTCAATTGGTTCTTCCTTGTGGCCATTTACTTCTCTAAATATAACATTTGCTTTTGAAACTTGGAATTCATATCCTTCTCTTCTCATTGTTTCAATAAGAACTGAAAGATGAAGTTCTCCTCTTCCTGAAACTTCAAAACAATCTGGAGTAAGTTCATTTACTCTTAAACTTACATTTGTTTCAAGCTCTTTCATAAGTCTATCTCTTAAATGTCTTGATGTTACAAATTCACCTTCTTGACCTGCAAATGGTGAATCATTAACCATGAAGTTCATGTTTAATGTTGGTTCATCTATTTCAAGGAATGGTAATGCTTCTGGTGATGAAGAATCCGCTATAGTATCACCTATATTAGCCTCAATAACACCACTTACTGCAACTATATCTCCCATTGAAGCTTCTTCTGCTTCTTCTCTTTTTAATCCCTTGTATGTGAATATACTAGTTATTTTGTAATTAGTTTTTGATTCATCGTTCTTTAATAAAGTAACAGTTTGATTTCTCTTTACTGTACCTCTATGTATTTTACCAATTGCGATTTTACCAACAAATGCATTTGTATCTAATGTACTTACTAACATTTGAAGTGGTTCATCTATATATCCTTCTGGTGGTGCAACATATTTTACTATCGTATCAAATATAGGAGTCATATCATTATTTTCATCATCTACATTATATTTTGCAAAGCCTTCTCTAGCTGATGCATAAATAATTTGGAAATCTAACTGTTCATCATTAGCTCCAAGTTCTACAAACAGGTCAAATACTTCATCAATAACCTCCGTTGGTCTAGCATTTGGTTTATCTATTTTGTTGATTATAACTATTGGTCTAAGTCCTAGTTCTAATGATTTCTTTAAAACGAATTTAGTTTGTGGCATTGGTCCTTCATAAGAATCAACAACAAGTAAAACTGAATCAACCATCTTAAGTACACGTTCGACTTCCCCACCGAAGTCAGCATGCCCTGGTGTATCTACTATGTTTATTTTTATATCATTATAAATTACTGCAGTGTTCTTTGAAAGAATTGTAATTCCTCTTTCTTTTTCTAAGTCATTAGAATCCATTACTCTTTCTTCTAGTTTTTCATTTGCTCTAAATGTGTGACTTTGTCTAAGCAGTGCATCTACTAAAGTTGTTTTACCGTGGTCAACGTGGGCTATTATAGCAATGTTTCTTATATCTTCTCTTTTAATTAATTCCATCTTTATTCCTCCAAACAGTACTCAAACTGTATATTTTTCTTTTTATTAGTTTCTCTTTAGTTTATTTATAAATTAGTAAAAATTTAAGTATATATTGTAAATAATTTCATGCTCAAAATAATATTACTTTTATCGTAAATAGATTTATAATGCTATTGTAGCTAAATGTAAACCTATAACTGTTTTTTTCCAAAAGAAAATTGGATACTTAAAGTATCCAATTTCCTGCACAACTATTTTAAATTTTACACTTTTACTCAAAAAAAGTCAACCCTATTACAATAATTATTATCCCAACACTCATAAGCTCTTTAGAAGCTAATGACCCATTGCAATGATTTTAACTACTTATTTTATTATAATATTTAAAATTCCATAATTATTGGTAATATCATAGGTTTTCTCTTAGTTTTTTCATAAAGGAATTCTCTAAGTTCATCCCTCATTTTAGACTTTAATGTTGCCCAATCAGTTATTTGTCTTTCCTCACAGTTTCGTAGCACAGTCTTAACAATTTCTCTAGCTTCATCCATAAGCCCTTCTGATTCTCTAACATATACAAAACCTCTGGAAATTATATCTGGTCCAGACACAACTCTTCCAGTTTGCTTTTCTATAGTTACTACAATTGTTAAAATACCATCTTGTGAAAGATGTTTTCTATCTCTTAATACTATATTTCCAACATCTCCAACACCAAGACCATCAACAAAAACTTGACCAGAAACAACAGTGCCATTCTTTTTAATGAAATTTCGTGCTACTTCGATCACATCACCATTTTCAGGTATCAATAAATTCTTTTCCGAAAGACCAACTTCCATTGCTAATTCACCATGTTTCTTTAAATGTCTATATTCACCATGAACTGGTATAAAGAATTTTGGCTTTACTAATGCTTGCATTAATTTTAATTCTTCCTGACAAGCATGACCCGAAACATGAATCTTCTCTGCTGAATCATAAATCACTTGGGCACCTTTCTTAAACAGTTGATTTACAACTTTTGAAACGAATTTTTCATTTCCTGGAATTGGCGTTGCTGATATTATAACAGTATCTCCTGGAACAACATTGATTTTCCTGTGTTCAGAAGCTGCCATTCTTGCAAGTGCAGACATCGGCTCTCCTTGACTACCAGTCGTTATTACAACAACTTTCTCATTAGGATATTTTGAAATTGCATCTACTGGAATAAGTACATCTTTTCCAACTGTAAGGTATCCAAGCTCTATTGCTACTTGAACAATGTTTTCCATGCTTCTTCCAGAAACAGCAACCTTCTTTTCATAAGCTTCAGCCGCTGTAATAATTTGTTGGATTCTATGAACATTAGATGCAAATGTTGCAACTATTATCCTGCCTTTTGCTTTGCCAAATAACCGCAGGAAAGTTTCTCCAACTATTTTTTCTGTCATCGTATATCCTGCTCTTTCAACATTTGTCGAATCAGCCATCAATACTAAAACTCCTTTTCTACCTAACTCAGCTAATCTTCCAAAATCCATCATTTCCCCGTCAATTGGTGTATAATCGATCTTAAAATCTCCTGTATGAAGTACTACTCCAAGTGGGGTATGAATTGCAATTGCTACTGAATCTGCAATGGAGTGATTTGTCTTTATGAATTCTACTGAAACACTGTCTAATTTTATTATATCTTTTGGCTTTACTCTTATCAGTTCTGTTGAAGCTAACAGACCGTGTTCTTTTAGTTTTGTTTCAACTATACCAAGAGTAAGCTTAGTTCCATAGACTGGGACATTTAACTGCCTCAACACATACGGCAATGCCCCTATATGGTCCTCATGTCCATGAGTTAAAAATATTCCCTTGATTTTTTCCGAATTTTTCATTAAGTATGATACGTCAGGTATTACAATATCTATTCCAAACATATCATCATCTGGGAACTTTAATCCACAGTCTATTACAATAATATCTTCCTTATATTCAATAGCTGTTATATTTTTCCCTATTTCGTTTATACCACCAAGAGGAATTATTTTTATCTTAGCTCTTTCATTTTTCATGCTTCCCCTCCTTTTTCCTATATTAATTTATAAACAAAGGTTCTTTCTTAAGAAAAGTCCTTTTATTCATCATTTTGTTTCTTCTGACATTCGTCACATATTCCATAAAATTTTACACTATGATCTAAAATTTTAAATTTGTATTGCTTTTCAATACCTGACTCAAGTTCTTCTAATAAGTCATCTTGAACCTCTAAAACTCTGTGACATATATTACAAATAAGATGATGGTGTCTATGCGTCTCATTGGAGTGCACTATTTCATATCTGCTGCATCCATCATTTAATTCTAATCTAGATATAACTCCTAACTCTTCTAATAGTAGAACAGTTCTATATACAGTCGCCAATCCAATTTCAGGGCAACTTATTTTTACTTTATCATAGATTTCTTCTGCTGTTAAATGTTGACCTTCATTTTCTATGATAGTATCAACAATAGACCTTCTTTGTGGCGTTAATTTATAACCCTTTTTCTTTAAATCTTCTTTCAAGGCATTCATATCAATTAAATTTGATACATCCATATACATAACACCTCACACTTAATATTTCTCACTTATAAATAAACCTACCTTTATTTTTACAGCTTGATAATTTGCTTATGATACTTAAAAATAAACAGAACTTATTCTACATCAAATCCATCTTCATTAACAAGAGTTTCATAAGTTTCTAACACCATTTCGAATTCTTCATCATCATCTTCTAAAGCTATAAATATTTCGCTGCCATCTTCATCTTTAAAAATCTTAAAAGCATAAGCTTCATCTGTTTCCTCAAATGCAGGTGTTGCAATTATATATTGCCCTTTTAGTTTTTCTATTTCAAAGTACATAATAACTTCAAATTTTACTTCATTACCTTCTTGATCAGGTATGTAAACAAATTTTGCATCTTTATCCATAAATTTATCCCTTCTACTTATTACTTATTTTTTTATTTATAAACACGTTAAGCTAAACTTATACGAAATTAAGCATTTTTAATTTATGTATAAATTTTTCTTACCTTTTTATCTTTTAAATAAATTAAAGATTTTAAAACAACTATTTCTACTTTCTTGAAATCAAATCTAAATATCCTTGAAGAATATATGTTGAAGCTACTTTATCCACTATTTTTTTTCTTTTACTTCTCGATAAATCTGCCTCAAGCATTGCCTTGTGCGCTGCTACAGTTGTTAAACGTTCATCCCAAAACTTTATTTCTATTTTGAGTTCCTCTTCAATTAATTTACCAAAAGCCATTATAATTTCTCCAGATGGTCCTATAGTTCCATTCATATTTTTGGGTAAGCCGATTACTATCATTTTAACATCATAATCATCACAAAACTTTTTTATTTCTTTTATATCATTTTCTTTATTAGTTCTTCTTATCGTAGTCAAACCTTGAGCTGTGAACCCTAATGGATCACTTACCGCCACTCCTATAGTTTTTTTACCTACATCTAATCCAAGTATTCTCAAATTACAGCACCTCTCACGGAATATTCAAAAAATAATATACCTAAAATTAAGAGTGCCCGTATAAACGGGCACTCTCTACTTTATCTCTAAATAAGATTTTATTACTTCTTCTAGTATGTCATCTCTTTCGAGTTTTCTTACTAAAGCTCTTGCTCCGTTGTAATTAGTGATGTAAGTAGGGTCTCCTGAAATTAAATATCCAACTAATTGATTTATAGGATTATATCCTTTTTCCTGTAATGAATTATAAACCTCTGTTAATATTGTCTTTGTAAGAGCTTCTTTATTCTTACTTAAATCAAATTGCATTGTATGTTCAATATTATTACTCATAAAACTGTTGCTTAAATAAGCAACTCACCCCCTTAATCATGTTATAAGGAAACGATATCCATATATATTTATTATTAACTTTACGTATAAAATTTATTCACAATCTATATTTTGATTATAACCTATATTTTATAAAAAGTATACTACTTTACTAAAGTTCCCACTATTTTATAAGACTCTTCAATTGCTTCTTGTATTTTTTCTGGTAATTTTCCGCCTGCTTGAGCCATGTCTGGTCTTCCACCACCACCGCCGCCAAGTATAGCAGAAATATCCTTTATTAATTTTCCACAGTGAGCTCCTTTAGCTATTGCCTCTTTAGTTGCCATGGCACATATAATAACTTTTCCAGCATTTGCACTCATAAGAAGTACAATACTATTTGAGCTCTTATCCCTTACTTTCTCACAAACATCTCTTAATGTATCGCTATCAACATCTTTTAGTTCATACGCTATTACATTAATATCTTTTACAACTTTTGCACATGCTACTATCTCATCAATTCCCATAGACGCAAATTTAGATTTTAATGCTGATATTTCTTTATCTTTTTCTTTTAATTCTTTAACGTGTTGATCAAGTTTAGTTAATAATTCTTTTTCTGAACATTTAAGTTTACTAGAAATTTCTTTCAATAAATCCTTCTTTTCATTAACTAATTTATATGCCTCTTTTCCAATAACAGCTTCAATTCTTCTAGTTCCAGCTGCAATACCACTTTCTGATATTATTTTAAATAACCCTATTTTTCCAGTGTTATCTATATGAGTTCCACCACATAATTCCTTTGAATATTCTCCTGCACCTACAACTCTAACCTTATCAGCATACTTATCGTCAAATATACCTATTGCGCCACTATTCTTTGCTTCTTGAAGATCCATAATTTCTGTCACAATTGGTGTTACACTTGTTATTGCTTCATTAACTAAATCTTCAACTTTTCTAATTTCATCTTCAGTCATTGCTTCAAAGTGAGAGAAGTCGAATCTAAGTCTATCATTAGTTACAAGTGATCCAGCTTGATGAACATGAGAACCAAGAACTTTAACTAATGCTCTATCTAATAGATGCGTTGCAGTATGATTTTTCTTAATATTTTCACGTCTAGTTTTATCTACTTCTATAGTTACTTTATCTCCTACTTTAAGTTCCCCTGATAAAACTTCAACAAAATGAACTATTTTCCCACCAATATTCTTTTTAGTATCTAGAACATTAGCTTTAAAGCTGTCATTGTATATTGTACCTTTATCTCCTATCTGACCACCCATTTCAGCATACAGAGGAGTAACATCTGTAACAATTATAGCGTTATTTCCTTCAGTTATTGTATCAGTAAAATCTTCACCTTCAATTAAAACTTTAACTTCAGCATCTAATACATCATTATCATATCCGTCGAATGTAGTTTCAACATCTGCTGGTATATTATCTAATGTTCTAACATCAGTTCCCATATAATTAGAAGTTTTTCTTGCGCTTCTAGCTCTTTCTCTTTGGATTTTCATTTCTTCGTGAAATGCATCTTCATCTAAAGATAAACCTTCATCTTCTAAGATTTCCTTTGTTAATTCCATTGGGAATCCAAAAGTATCGTATAATTTAAATCCATCGGCACCACTAAGTACTTTTTCATTTTTTTCTTTTAATTCGCTTATAAATCCATTTAATATTTCAGTTCCTGAATCTAAAGTTTCTCTAAACTTATCTTCTTCGATTTTAATTACTTTCTTGATGTATTCTTCTTTAGCACTTAATTCTGGATACGCTTCACTTGAATCTCTTATAACAGTTTCACATAAGTTACATAAGAAAGCTTCTTTAATTCCTAATGTTTTCCCATGTCTTGCTGCTCTTCTAAGAAGTCTTCTTAATACATATCCTCTTCCCTCATTAGATGGCATAACATCATCTGAAATCATGAAAGTTATAGATCTTATATGGTCAGTTATTAATCTTAGAGAAATATCTTTCTTTTGATTTTCACCATACTTAACATTTGCTAAGCCTGCAACTTCATTTAATATATTTTCTAAAGTATCTATTTCAAATATACTATTTTTACCTTGCATTATTACTGCAAGCCTCTCTAATCCCATTCCTGTATCTATATTAGTATTTGCAAGTTTCTCATAGTTACCTTTTCCATCTCCATCAAATTGAGTGAACACAAGATTCCAAAACTCTATAATCTTATCTTCATCAGCTAATTTAACGAACTCATCTGAATTAGTTGGAACTTCATTTGATCTATTGAAATGAATTTCTGTACAAGGTCCGCAAGGTCCAGCTCCATGTTCCCAGAAATTATCTTCTTTACCTAATCTAAAAATATGTGTTTTATCAACATCTGTTAAAGTAGTCCAAAATTCATATGCTTCATCATCATCTAAGTATATTGTTACATATAATTTTTCTTTAGGAAGCCCTAGAACTTCTGTGATAAATTCCCATGCCCATGGAATTATTTCTTTCTTAAAATAATCTGCAAAAGAGAAGTTTCCGAGCATTTCAAAAAATGTACCATGTCTGCTTGTAATACCAACATTTTCAATATCACCTGTTCTAATACATTTTTGACAAGTTGTAATTCTCTTTTTTGGTGGTTCTTGTAATCCTGTAAAGTATGGTTTAAGTGGTGCCATACCAGCATTTATTAATAGCAAACTCTTATCATTCTTTGGAACTAAAGAGAAACTTTCCATTCTCAAATGATCTTTGCCTTCAAAAAACTTCAAGTATGCTTCTCTTAAATCATTAGTTTTTGTAATTTTCATTAATAATTCCTCCATATATATTTATGTATTTTCAAATGCTCATTCAATATTTTACCAAACAAAAAAGCCCTCTCCCTAAATTGACATAGGGACGAAAGCTAAAATTCCGCGGTACCACCCTAATTATGTATAAATTTTATACATCACTTAGTAATTCATAGCTCATAGGCAGCTTCAAATTATATAGCTAAAAAGTTCTCACCAACCACTTTCTCTCTGAAATAACTATAATAAATCTACTTACCCTAATCAACGCTTAATATTTTATTATTTCACAAAAATTATATTTCATATAGATAATTATGTCAATATTCAACTTTACATAACTAACACACATAAAATATTAACTTATATAAAATTATGATACCACTAAATAAAGATGTCATCACAAGAAATATCTATAAACACTAAATATTTTGAAGAAATCCAATAATAACTATTTATTTTAAATATTTATTATTGGATTAGCATTAATTATATTTTATTTTTAATGCATCACAAACCTATTAATATCATATTCATTTAAAAATTTCACCTGCAATAACTAATGCACTGCAAGCTTTAGGAAATCCTGCATATGCTGCACATTGTAGAATAATTTCTAATATTTCTTCTTGTTTTAATCCAGCTTTAAGAGCTGCTTTTATATGAAAATCCAATTGTTCAAATGCACCTTGAGTTATAAGGGCAGTTACAGTTACAACTTCTCTTGTTCTTAAATCTAAATTTGGTCTTGCATATATTTGACCAAACCCAAAAGAAATCATTTTATCTAAAAAATCCGGAAATATTTCTCCCATAGATTTTATCATTCGTTCACCATCTGCATCTGTCATTTGTTTTAATATGTTAATTCCATTTTCATAATCTTTATTCATTTTACTATCCCCTTTTCATAGTTGGTGGTATTTCATTTGGATCAACCATAACTTCTATTACAATAGCTTCATTATGTAAATTTGAAATTTCTAAAGCTTCTTTTAGGTCAAATTCATTACAGCATTTATATGATTTTACACCCATGGACTCGCCAAATTTTTTAATGTCTAATGGTATATTATAAGTCGTTCCTACCGCCTTTCCCAAATTCTTTTTCATACCCTTATCAACCATATCTAATCTTCCATTATTTAATATTATAAAAGTAACTGGAATATTATAATTTGCTGCGGTTGATATTTCGGTACCATGCATAAAAGTACATCCATCACCAGTTATACAAATAATTCTTGAATTATAACTTGCTAGTTGTGCACCTATTGAATAACCTATGGCGTGTCCCATAGCTGAGAATGCCTCATCAAAAAGAAATGTTCCTGATTTTCTTATAGCAAAATATTTTATAGCATAAAAGGAATGACTTCCACTATCCCCAAAAACAATAGCATCATCTGGCAGCTTCTTTCTTATAATTTCTATAGCATGAGCAGCTGAAATATAAGAAGAGTTATTATTCTCAACATTTTCAGTTTCGTATTTCTCTTCCAGCAAATTATATTCATTTTTTGCCTTATGTTTAGCTTTATTCAATACTGATTTTAAGTTTGCTTTAACGTCACCAATTATAGATAATGTTGATACCTGCAAAGATTTCTTTATAAAGGTCGGGTCATAATCTAAATGAACAACTTCTTTAGGATAGTTTTCCGCTGATATATCAACTAAAGAGAGATCTGATAGTTTATTTCCTATGACAATCATTAAGTCTATATCTTCTTTAATATATTCACTTGATTTCTCTGTACCACCTAAACCTAATGCACCAAGTGATAATGGGTGATTTTCAACAAATGTTCCTTTTCCACCTGGAGTAGTCATAACTGGTATATTCCATATTTCAGCTAAGCTCTTAACTTCATCATAAGCTAAACTTGAATGAATGCCTTTGCCTGCCAATATCACAGGTTTTCGAGCATTATTAAGTTTATTAACAAACTCATCCAATCTTGAAGATATTAGTTTATCCATAGTATCAGGTAACTCAAGTTGAAATTCTTCTATTTCTTCTTCCAGCACGTCCATTGGTATAGATAAATGAACCGGACCCTTAACCCCAAAATACGCTTTTTCTAATGCATGTTGTAAGTATCTTTGAAACTGATCAGCTCTTTCAACTCTAACACTAAATTTAGTAACTGATTCAAACATCTTAACTAAATCAGTTCCGAAAATCGTTGAATCCTGTGCTAAAGCTTTTCCTGCACTATTAATAGGTGGTTGCCCAGTAATAAATAATACTGGTATATGATAAGCTTTTGCTTGTCCTGCAGCAGTTATTAAGTTTGTACCACCAGGACCCGAAGTTCCAATAGCCACCCCTAATTTCTTATTCATTAATGAATATCCAGCAGCAGCATAACCAGCACCACTTTCATGTTTACTCAAAATCACATTAACATCATGTTTATCCAATTCCATAAATAAAGATCCAAGGGGTTTTCCAGGTATTCCAAAAACATGATTAATTCCCCACCCCCTAAAGTTTAATGCTAAAATCGATGCTATCTTCTTCATATATACCACTCCTCTTTTAAAATTAATTAATATTTGCTGTTTTTTAATAGATAGTTATTTATAAAAATATTATTAGCATACTAACTTACTCTAAGCTAAGTGCAGCAAAGAACCCCATACGTACAGCTGTGCCAACTTTTCCTACTTTTTCACAATCACCGATAACTCTAGTCTTTATATGATATTTGGCTTTTATTTCTTCTGCCAGCTTATTGTTTTTTCTCATACCAAAGGCAACAACTACATTTTCAGCTTTTATAAATTCAAATGTTCCGTCATCTTTTTGTATATAAACGCCTTGATCACTAATTGCTGTAACTTTACTATGTGTATATGTTTTCACTCCAACTTTAGCAAGCATAGGTATTAACGATGCTGCATTAACAAATAAAACATCCTTTGCTATTGCATCTTCCGTTTCAACAATTGTAACTTTCTTACCTCCTTCTGTGGCAAGTTCTAAAGCACTATCACAACCTGACAAACCACCGCCACATATAACAATATTTTCACCCTTTAATAGTTCCTTATTTTTATGTGCTTGAATTATATCAATAACATTAGAACCATCAACTCCAGGAATCGGAGGATGAACTGGAACTGCACCTGTCCCTACAATTATTTTATCGCACTCAGCTAATATATTATCATCAGCTGAAATTTCCTTATCAAATTGAACATTAACTCCTAATTTCTTAAGTTGAACACCATACCAATCAACTAATCTACGCAACTGGCTCTTAAAAGCAGGAGTTGAAGCGACTGCTAACTGTCCACCAATTACTGTTTCTTTTTCAAATAAAGTAACGTTATGTCCCTCAATTGCAGCAACACGTGCCGCTTCTAAACCTGCTGGCCCCGCTCCTATAACTACAACATTTTGGGGAGCTTTAGTAGTTTTAATTCTAAAACGCTCTTCATTACAAGCTTGTGGATTTACTGAACAGCTTAACTTAGTCAATCTAGCTGCAACACGTCCTATACATCCCTCATTACAACGAATACAAGGACGAACATCTTCACTATTACCATTCATAAGCTTATTGGGCATTTCTGGATCTGCTATAAGAGGACGGCCAAACATCACAAAATCAGCATTTCCAGATTCTATTAATCTAACTGCTGTTTCAGGTGTATGATTTCCCGAATTAAGTATTGGAATCTTAATAGATCTGCGAGCAGGTTCGCATAAATATTCCATACATGCATCACCTAAATATGCAGTTGGAAAAACATAATCAATTGCTTCTGAAGCTCCTGCATCTATATCTATAGCATCTACTCCAGCCTCTTCTAATAATTTAATAAGATGAATACTGTCTTCAATAGTACGTCCACCTTCAAAGCGGTGATCAAGAGAGATACGGAATAATATTGGTATATCTGGTCCAACAGCCTTTCGAATTGAGCGAACAATTTCTATGGGAAAATGCGCACGTTTTTCATCTGTTCCACCATAGTCATCCTCACGTTTATTCCATATCGGTGACATAAATTGATCTATTAAATCTCCTGCATGACCATGTATTTCAATTGCATCAAAGCCTGCATCTTTAACCAGTTTTGCAGAATTTGCGAATTTTTTCATAACCTCCTGTATATCCTCATAGTTCATAGGTCTACAATTAACTTCTGGATTAAAAGAGGCTGGTATAGGTGAGGCTGACATTGGTGGTTCTCCATGTATATTGGGAAATGCATCACGTCCTGTACCACAACATAATTGAGCAGCTATTTTGGTTCCATATCTCTGTACAGCTTCACAGATTGTAGTAAGCTGAGATATTACATATGTATGCTCTAGTATACCTGAAAGAGGCCCCTGGGCAATATTCTTTGATATGAACTGAGCTCCCATTATTATCATTCCAGCTCCGCCTCTTGCACGTTCTTCATAATAATTGATTTCATCATTTGAAATATTGCCATCAATATTAGAGGCATTAATTCCAATAGGCGAAAAAACTATCCGATTCTTAACTTCCATGCTACCAATTTTAAATGGTGTAAATAACTTCTTGTACTCCATAATAGTAATCATTCCTTTCCCTATATTCAAAACACAAAATTTATTGAAAGTAATTATAATTTATTTTACATATTATTTTTATAAATAATCATCTTAAAAATAAATATCAGAAAATTCAACATTAATGGCATTTACCAATCTACTATCTGAAGCTATAAATACTCTATTTTCTTCCTCAACTATAACCTCTTTAATAGGCAATGTTATTGTAAATGTACTGCCAATTCCTAATTCACTATCCACTTTTATATATCCTTCCAAAATTTCTACTAACTTTTTTACAAGAGCCAAACCAATGCCGCTGCCTTCTGCCTGCCTTGAAAGATTGCTATCAACTTGTCCAAATCGTTGAAAAATCATATTATGCTTATCTTTTGGAATTCCTACTCCAGTATCACTTACAGCAATAGATACTATCTTCCCCTTCTTATTTTCTTTGACCTTAACAGTTATGCTTCCTCCTTCTGGCGTAAACTTTATAGCATTTGACAAAAGATTTAAAATTATACGTTCATATTTTTCATCATCCATTGCAGTATTTATACTGTTCACATTAGTTTTAAAATTTAGATTGATTTTCTTCTGACCCGCATATATATCTATAGATTCTGTAATTCGCTTTGTTAAATTTACAATATCCACATTATTTAAATTCAATTTAAATTGTTTTGAATTTAATTTTGTAATATCTAACAAATTATTTACAAGCCTCAATTGTCTAAAGGCATTTCGTTTTATATTTCCTATAAGATTTATAACAGACTTAGGAATTTGACTAATATATACCTGTTCAATCAGCTGGATAGCTGAATAAATAACATTTATTGGTGTTTTAAATTCATGGGTAATGAGTGTTGTAAATTCATCCTTCATAATGAGATCTTTTTCAAGAAGTTCTCTTTGCTTTTTTTCTGATTTATATAACAATTCCTTTTGCTTGTTAATCTTACGATTTTGTTTTCTAAGTAATAGTTCACGCTCAATGGCATCAACTACAGTGGTTAATGTCATTAAGAAAAATTGATTATGAAGTATCGCAGCAGTCATAACGCATATACTTCCGAGTAGTTTCCCATTATCCGGGCTACAAAATGGGACCCCATAACAAGCACAATTGTGTAAATATTTATGATAATGATTGCTTCCTATTAACTGCACTGGATGGTTTTGTTTAAGAGTCAAACTAACCACATTTGTACCCACATCCTCTTCACTAAATTGAACACCTGGCTTAATTCCTAATTTATATATTGTTTCATTCATGGCTTCATTTCCAATGGCATCAAGTAAATATCCATTTTCATCTGTAATAGATATTAGTACAGGAGTCCCCTCCAATGATTTAAGCATTTTATTACCAAAAAATTTTACAACCTCTAAAATTTCCTTATAGCTATCTTTTTTTCTGCCTAGCTCTAATTCCGACATAATATTTTGAGGTACTTTAGGCTTATCAGGATTTAATCCTAATTCTCTGCATCTTTTTAAAGATTCTACTATATAACTTGCTTCCTGCTCGCATATACGTTCAAACATATATTCCTACCTCCTGAATAAGAAAATCACTTAATAAATCTATATTAAAACAAGCGTATATCATTATTTAACTTCTTAACTTTGAAAAACTTGTAATATTTAAAGCAACGTTTACCGAATCAATACTTCAACAGCAAAAAACCAATAATAATATAAATATTACAAAATAATTAACAAAAGTAAATCAATATATAATTATGAACTTTTTTACATTATTTTATTTAATTATATCACTAAAATATTTTTCTCAAAGTAAATATTTTACAAAAACCAAAAAGATAGCAAATTTACTTACATAAATTTACTATCCCAAATTTTATATAAATTATTTTTAATGAACCTTTTTTGTTGAAATTTAAAACAAATAGTAATTTATATCATCATAAAGAACTTTTATAATAACAGCTATAGGTACAACTAATACCATTCCAATAAATCCTCCAAACTTATCTCCTATAAGCAGCAGAATTATTATTACAAAAGGATGCATTTCAGTGCTATCTCCTGTAATTTTAGGAGCTAAAATATCACCTTCCAATTGTTGAATGACAAACATTCCAATTATCACCCAAAGTGCTTTTATCGGCGAGTCTAAAAGCGCTACTATAACAGCTGGTATTGCACCAAATGCTGGCCCAAAATAAGGTATTATGTTGAATATTGCATTTAAAATGGAAATCCATAAAGGAAATTTAACTTTTAATAGCAGCAATAAAGCAAAAGTCAATATCCCTACTACCCCGCAAAGTAATAGCTGGCTTGTTATGTATCTGGTTAATACTCTATCTATGTCACTTATAATTTTTTTTGTTATTCCACGCTTTTGTGTTGGCAATAATAATAAAATTTTGTTATAAATTTTATTTCCATCACACAAAAAATAGTAAATCATAATTGGAGTAATAGCAAAAGATATAATATGCTCGTTAATGTTAATTAGATTTTCAACAGCATTTTCTGAAAAATCAATCCAAATGGCATTTCCTCTTTCTAATAATTCGTTATATATTATATTACTTGTTATTGTATTATTTAAATTAAATTTGTCAAATAATCCCTTCAGAAAATCATTAATACTATAAAAAATATTACTGATATTAGCTATTTCATTGAACAATGCAGGGACTATAGCAATTATACATGTAGTAACTATTCCTATGATGATTAATATAACAAGTATTGATGACATTTTCTTACTAACATTAAGTTTTGTTTCAAATACATCTCTAATTGGACTTAAGGTATATGATAAAACAAAAGATATTATAATTATATTTATTATTGTTTTTACTGAACTATTAAAGAAATAAGCTAAGACTAATAATAAAACACATGTCAAGGTTAGAAACAATAGTACTTCTTTTTTATGCTTTCTTACTACCATTGTAATTTTCCATATTGTGAGGCATTGATTTAAATAAAACCCCTTCATTCCCTATGTATAGAATATACTTTTCACCAAGTATGCACCTATTTAAAAGAATGATTTGTTTACCCTTTATCATTTTGTCTACTAACCCTGAGCTTATTACTATTGCTTTTATTGAATAATCCCTTGTGTCAATTATAATATCTTCTAAAACACCTTTTACATTTCCAGCTGTATCAATAACTTCCATATACTTTATTTCTTTAAAACTTAAGCCCTCACCTTTTCTGATATTGCTTATTATTATGTCCTCTCCTATATCAACAATATCTTCCATGTCTATATAATTCTTCTTAGAAAATAAAAGACTATTGGATACTTTAAAGCCTACTATTTTTCCCAAATAGAAATCGATATATAAATCTTCTATTATACCGATTTTTTTACCGTTCATGTTATAAACCTTTTTAAAGTAAAAATCCCTAGTTTTAAACATTTTATTTCCTCCAAATATAATCTTATTGTGTATAGAATACCCAAGGAAAAGGAAAATTATTCATGAGAAACTTATATTTAGTATTAACTCTGTTAGTTTAAAAAATATGTTTAAAATATTCTATAAATAATAATTGATTAATAAAAAAATAGCTAATAGTCAATATAAAATTCACTTTTAGCTATTAAATATATTTATTAAATTATGCTTTCTATTATTCCGCCGCCTACAACAATTTCATCATTATAAAACACAACTGATTGGCCTTTAGTTATTGCTCTTTGTTTTTCTTTAAAGATTACCTTAACTCTACCATTTGGCAGCGGAGTTAAAACTGCATCTGCTGGTTTTGCAGAATACCTGATCTTAGCTTTAACTTCTAGATTTCCTTCAAGTTTATCGAAAGGAATAAAGTTAACATCTGTTGCTATTAATTCTGTTTTAAATATATCATCTTCAGAGCCTATTACAACTTCATTTGTTTTTGCATTAATATTTGTTACAAAAATTGGCCTCCCTAAAGAAAGTCCAAGACCTTTTCTTTGACCAATAGTGTAATATACAATACCTTTATGTCTGCCAAGTATATTTCCATTTTTATCAACGAAATTGCCAGGCTTAACCCTATTAGGTTCTGCTTCTGAAATATATTTTCCATGATTATTATCTGAAATAAAACATATCTCTTCACTATCCTTTTTGTTATGAACAGCAAGACCTATTTCCTTTGCTATTTCTCTTATTCTTGTTTTTTCATAAGCTCCGCAAGGCATTAACGTATGTTCTAATTGATCCTGGGTAAAATTATACAAGGCATAAGTCTGATCTTTACTATCATCATCAGATCTAATCAAAAGATATCTATCATTACGTTTTTCAATTTTAGCATAATGCCCTGTAGCCACATAATCTGCACCTATTCCTCTTGCACGCCTTAAAAGTTCATCAAACTTTAAATGCTTATTACATTCAATACAAGGATTAGGAGTTTTTCCATCTATGTATTCTTGAACAAATTTATCAATGACTTTTTCCTTAAAATAATCTCTAAAATTTAAAACATAAAATGGTATATCGAGTTTATCACATACTCTTCTTGCATCATCAACAGCAGAAAGGGAGCAGCAGCCCCCTTCTCTTTCTTCAAATTCCTCATCGTGCTGCCAAATCTGCATTGTAGCACCGATGACTTCATATCCCTGCTGTTTTAATAAATATGCTGCAACAGAACTATCTACACCACCACTCATACCTACTAAAACTTTTTTCTTCATATATTCTCCTATTATTCGTCTCCATGCACAGCAGCATGTAAATCTTCATCACTATGTTCTTCCATTGGTATAACTTCTAATCCATTTTTTGCTCTATAATCATTTATAGCCTTGTGAATTGCTTCTTCAGCTAAAACCGAACAGTGCATCTTTACTGGTGGAAGACCATCTAATGCTTCTGCAACAGCTTTATTAGTTAATTCCCAAGCTTCATCAATAGTCTTTCCTTTAATGAGTTCAGTTGCCATTGAAGATGATGCTATAGCTGAGCCACATCCAAAAGTCTTAAATTTAACATCCTTTATTATATTATCCTCTACCTTTAAGTAGATTTTCATTATATCTCCACATTTTGCGTTTCCAACTTCACCTACGCCATTTGCATCTGCAATTTCTCCTACGTTTCTTGGGTTTTGGAAGTGATCCATTACTTTTTCTGTATATATCATATTAATTATCCCCTTTCTTTAAAAAGTCATCCCATAATGGTGACATATTTCTTAATCTTTCAATTATTGGTGGTAAAACTTCTAGAACATAATCCACATCTTCTTCAGTTGAACCTTCACCCATACTTAATCTTAGTGATCCATGAGCTATTTCATGGGGAAGGCCTATTGAAAGTAAAACGTGTGATGGATCTAAAGACCCTGATGTACAAGCACTACCGCTTGACGCGCATACACCTTTAAAATCTAATGAAAGTAAAATTGATTCACCTTCTATAAATCTAAAACATACATTTACATTTCCAGGAAGTCTTTTTTCTCCTCTAGGACCATTTAGTCTAGTATATGGAATTTTTAAAAGTCCATCTATTAGCTTTTCTCTAAGAGCTATTAATTTATTCATATGCTCTTCTAAATTATCATTTGCAAGTTCGACTGCTTTACCAAGACCAACAATGGCAGCAATATTTTCTGTTCCTGCTCTTCTATTTCTCTCTTGGCCTCCACCATGAACTAAATTATCAATCTTAATTCCTTTTTTGATGTATAGAACTCCTATTCCCTTAGGTCCATAAATTTTATGACCTGCTAGTGATAGCATATCTATATTCATTTCTTTAACATCTACCGGAACATTCCCAACCGCTTGAACTGCATCTGTATGGAAATATACTTTCTTTTCTCTACAAATTTCCCCAATTTCTTTTATTGGCTCAATTGTACCTATTTCATTGTTAGCAAACATGATGCTTACTAAAATTGTCTTATCAGTAATAGCATTCTTTAAATCTTCTAAATTGATAAAACCTTCTTCATCAACATCTAAGTATGTAACATCAAAACCATTCTTTTCCAAATATTCACAAGTATGAAGAACTGCATGATGTTCTATCTTAGTAGTTATTATGTGGTTTCCTTTATTTTTGTGCACTGATGCAATCCCTTTAATTGCCCAGTTATCAGCTTCTGATCCACCACCAGTAAAATATATTTCATCAGGTAAGCAGTTTAATGCTTTTGCTACCTGCTCTCTCGCATTATCTATAGCTCTTTTTGTTTCTCTTGATATTCCATAAAAAGAAGATGGATTACCAAATTTTTCAGTAAAATAAGGTAGCATTTCTTCCAGTACTTCTGGTTTTACAAATGTTGTAGCTGAATAGTCCATATATACATTTTTCATAATTACTCACTCCTATCTGTAATCTTTATGCCGCTATTTTTATTTTTTATTGATTCATAATCATCAAGTATATCTTGTAATGTGATTGAGTTCATAACATCATCTATGCTTCTTTTAATTTTTTCCCATACTGCTTTAGTTGCACAGCAATCTGCACTATCACATTCAACACCATCAATACAATCTGCTATTTCAATTGGCCCTTCTAGAATAGTCATAATATCACCTACAGTTATTTCCTTTGGTGATTTGCATAAGACATATCCACCTTGCGCACCTCTTATACTTCTTATCATATTCGCTCGCCTAAGTGGACTAAATAACTGTTCTAAATAGTACTCTGAAAGATTCTCTCTTTTTGATATAGTCTTTATTGAAACTGGGGCACCGCCATAATTAGATGCTAAATCAACCATAGCTCTAACTCCATATCTTCCTTTAGTTGAAAGTTTCATTCCGATTTCACCCCTTTTCATTATTTACAATTGATATTTCATAATTTCTTTGATAATATTAAAAATATATTTAATTTGTTTATATCTTATCAAAATACTCGGCTTTTGTCAAACGATAATTATTATTTTTTTATTTCTGTCCAATATTTCTTTAAACTTTCTTCATATCTATTATTTTGTTCTTTGTAATAAATCTTCCCATCTAATTCTTTAGGCAGATAATTTTGTTTTACATAATTATTTGGATAATCATGTGGATACTTATAACCGCCCACTCCAAGTTTTGCAGCTCCAGAGTAATGCGCATCTTTTAAATGCATCGGTACATCACCAAAATTTATATTTTCTAAATCATTCATAGCAGCGTCAATTGCTAAACATGCGCTATTGGATTTAGGAAGAGTTGCTAAATATATAACCATTTCCGAAAGAATTATTCTCGCTTCTGGAAGTCCCACCTTCAAAGCAAGCTCAATTCCAGAATTAATTACAGATAATGCATTTGGGAATGCAAGCCCTATATCTTCTGCAGCAATTACAGATATTCTTCTGACTATAGCTGTTAGATTTCCGCTCTTTATAAGTCTAGCCAGATAGTGAACGGCTGCATTAGGATCACTTCCTCTAATACTCTTTTGGAGTGCACTTAATAAATTATAAAATTCATCTCCACTTGAATCAGCTCTCATATTTGATTGACTTAAACTTTCTATATATTCGCAAGAAATTGTTCGTATTTTTTTTACTTGAGAGTTAATTGCGAGTTCCAAAATATTATATGCTTTTCTATAATCTCCTTGTGATATTTCTGCTACATAATTTAAAGCTTCATCAGAATACTCTATTTCTATACCTTCATTAATTAGCTTATCTAAAGATTTTTTTAGTCCAACCACAATATCATATGTAGTTAATGGATTAAAAGAAAATATGTTACACCTACTTATAATTGCTTTATGTATCACAAAATATGGATTTTCAGTAGTACTTGCAATTAATGTTATTCTTCCATCTTCAATAAATTCTAACAATGCTTGTTGTTGTTTTTTATTAAAATGTTGAAGTTCGTCAATATATAAAACTACTCCGCTATAATTTAATAAATTATCCATATTGTTAGTTATGTCCTGAATATCTTTTACAGAAGCTATTGTTGCATTTAATTTATAGAATTTCTTATCAACATAGTTAGCCATTATATTAGCTAACGTTGTTTTTCCTGTTCCAGGAGGCCCATAAAATATACAATTGCAAATATTTCTACTTTTTATTAGATTATATAATGGCTTTCCCTCACATAATATATGCTGCTGTCCTACAAAATCTTCTAATTTATTAGGTCTCATTAAATCTGCTAATGGTCTCACTTCTTACACCCCTCTATTGCGCCATTATATTATTATAGTCAGTTAATGCAAACTCATACGTATAAAAGCTTATATTTTCCAACACTTTTCTTTTTTAGAAATTGTGTTTGCAACAAATACTATTATAGCAGATAAAATTAATAAAAAAAGTGACAAGAGTATGAATTCCTGCCACTTTGCTCAAATCATATAAAAAATTATATTTCTTTCTTATATTGTTAAATAATAAGCTTATTTAAATTGGATTTTATAAATACCTGTCACCAAATTATTTAACTGTCATAGGATCTGAAGTTACATAACCTATTTGACCATTTCTATATACTCTAACAACTGTATATACTTTTGCTCCAGGTTTAGCTGTATATTCTCCATTAGCATATGTTATTCCTGTATCAGAACCATCTGCATTAGTTACAATTACATCTTGAGTAACATAGTCAGTTCCTGTTGTGCTATTATCAACTTTTTCATCAAACACAACATTAAATGTAACTAAATCACCTGTACTCTGTGAATTTACAGTAAAATCTCTATATTTCATATATTTGCTATTAATTTCTCTTTGGAACGAATTGGATGATGATGATGAACCTCCACCTCCGCCTGATGATCCACTACTGCCTTGTGATGTATCTGTTCCAGTACCTGTTGAGTCTGGAGTTATAATAGCTCCTGTAGATGAAAATGATACAGTTGGAGTTGGTATTTTATCTCCTATAGCTTCTCCGCTTGCTGCAAAAGTATAAGTTACTCCATTAATAGTAACAGTTCCTGTTGCCATTGCTCCGTCAGGTGCAAGATAATAAACTTTTCCGTCAACCGCAATTACACCTGTTTCCATCTCACCTGATGCTGCTGTGAAGTACCATTTGCCTCCATCATTTACCCAGCCTGTTTTCATTGCTCCTGATGGTGCTAAAAAGTACCATTTGCCTCCATCACTTACCCAACCTGTTTTCATTGCTCCTGATGATTGAAGATAGTACCATGTGCCTCCATCGCTTACCCAGCCTGTTTTCATTGCTCCTGATGATTGAAGATAGTACCATGTGCCTCCGTCACTTACCCAGCCTGTTTTCATCGATCCTGATGGCTGCATGTAATACCATGTACCTCCATCACTTACCCAGCCTGTTTGCATATATCCATTTGAATCAAAATAATACCAGCTGCCATCTATAGATCTCCATCCAACAGAATATGAATTTCCTTCTGTATTCCACCAACCATTAGAATCTTGTTTCCATGCTGCTGATGCTCCTACTGGAGATAGAGCTGTTATTGTTAACGCTGCTACAGCAGCCGCTACTAATTTCTTTAACTTTAAACTTTTCATTATTATATTACCCTCCTTAATACTATTCCATTTTATTAAATATGTTCTTAATAGTAATCTTTCAAATCACTATAGTATAAATTTATACTACTTCATCTGTAATTTTTTAAAGCTTATTAATTTAGGTATAAACATAAATAAGCCTATAATAAATGTTATAATCCCATATGTTGATAAAACTATTAAAAAATGCTTTATTGTATAAGATATTGCTTGATTAAAATAAACTTGATTAATATTAATTTTTTCATAAATCTTAAGAAGATAAATGCCGTAGAATACTGCAAATAAAATCATCCCTGATAACAAAAAGGCATTTCTTATAATACTTATGCTAGAATTCAAATCCTTTTTGTTTATCCTTATTAATATCGCTATAAGAATAATAGGAATTATCATAAACACCCAAAACAATTTATAAATTGTTGATGTAATATTTGCCAACTCATGGAGTTTATTGGATTCTAATACTTTATTCAAATTTATTTTTTCAACTTCTTTTTCAATATTCTTTCCTGCTTCATCTTGCAATTTATTTACTAAATCACCTAATGGGCTTTTAATACTTTTATCAGCTGGTATCTGATCTATGGTATCTTCTGATTGACTATTTGATGTTTTTTTCCCATCAGAGCTTTCAGTAGTGTTATCATTACTTTTCTGCACTGATGAATTATCGCCAGCACTGGAATTTTCCACTGTAGAATTATTGCTTTTTGGTTCATCATCAATGGTTATACCATAATCAGCCAATATTTTTAAAGCTTGTTCTTCTGTTATTCCTTTTTTCTTCGCCTTTTCAATTGCTTGTTCTTCTGTTAACCCTTTTTGCTTTAGTATTTCTCTTACTCTCGCTTCAGCTTCCTCTTTGCTCATTAATTTTTCTACTTTTACAGACGGTTGTCCACTTTTTGAATTAACTTTAATGTAATTTAGCTCGTCAACTTGAAATTTACCGCCATTAAATACAACTTCTTTTGTTTTATATCCATTGTTTAATGTCAAATCTTTTGATGTTGATTTCGTAAAATTCCCTATTGTTGAATTCAGTATATCAGCAATTCTTTGTTTATATACTGATGTATCTATGGGCTGTACGTTATTCTGGCCTGTCTTTAAGTACTCTACTATTCCAGAAACAGCATTATCCGCCTCTCTTCTTATATCATCCTCAGTTAAAATAGACTCTTTAATGTCTATATTAATTTTCTTAGAACTTAGAATATCATCAATTTTCTTATAAATAGAATCTGTTATCTGACCATAGGTACCGCATTCATTAAGTATATTTAAATAAGTATATTTATTTAGAACCACATATTTTAAAAATATACTTAAAGCAGCGAGCATAATAGCAATTATTAAGAATATTTCAATAATAATACTTTTATACTTTTTCTTCATAAATATTTCTAATTATTTACTGTAATTAGTTGGAAAAGCCCTGCGAAATATTCTAATTTATCAGCATCATTTCCTAATGATTTGCTGATTGTATATGCATTACCAGAGTTAAGTTGAAGAATCACAAGATTTCCTCGAATAATTGTCATAGTTGCTTTTCCATCTATATTCTTTCCAAAAATCACATCAAGTGAAGGATTACTGCCTTGAACTAATGCTCTTATATCCGATTCTATTTGTAACTTTTTAGAATCATCAGATGAATTTTCAATATCTCTTAATACAAGTGTCATACTTCTAACTTCAGATAATAAATCATCAAATTTACCATTTTGTGAAAGTACAACTGCTATTTTTCTCGCATTATACATAATACTTTGATCTGATTCAACTAAGCTTAATGCATAATTTAAAGTGTCATATGAACTTGAACCAAATCCATACTTCTCAAGATCTGTCTGAAGTTTTGATATATTGACAACATTTCCAACCTTTGTATTCGCTGTTACGTTATATGATATCGGGCTCTTACCTGATAAAAATATTTTTACCATATCAGACTTTATTTGTTCATTTGTAGGTCTTTCAGCCGCAAATGCCCCCAATGATGTAGAAGCAGCTATAGCTAATCCAAGCGCTCCTATAGATAATAACTTCTTAACTTTCATTTTTATTCTATCCCCTTTCAAAATTACAATTGCTAACTAATTACTCTTATTATTAATCTATACATATTCTATATTATAACATTTTTCACAAAATTACAATTGATTTTACACATTATTCTTTCACATGAATTATTTCACAAAAGGCAACTTTTTCTTTGAATTAAGCAATAAAATCGTGCATATTTACACTTTCTTATTATCAGTATTTAATATAAACATAAATCAAATTTTAATATACTTTTAACAAATATTAATACTCACAATTTATTAATGTTCTCTAAACATTTGAATTTTGTTAACTAAAGTGGTAAATTATATACATAAATCCAAATTTCATATATTTATACATTATGAAATTAATTTATTTACAGTATTATGAGGAGTGTTAAAATGAAAACTTTAAAATTAAGAAAATTTATTGTTTTAGCTGCAATGACCCTTGTGGCTACAGCTACAATTCTTCCTATGAAGGCATCTGCTGCCTGGAGACAATCTAATAGCGGTGATTGGAGCTATATTGACGGAAATTCTGCAATCTCAGGTTGGAAATTAATCGATGGAAAATGGTATTTCTTTGATTCAAATTCTGTAATGAAAACAGGATGGATTAATGATGGTGGTAAGTGGTATTATTTAGACCCATCTGGCTCTATGAAAACTGGATGGATTAATGATAGTGGCAAATGGTACTATACTTCTTCATCAGGCGATATGCAAACTGGCTGGTTACTTGATAATGGTGCTTGGTATTACTTAAATACATCAGGTTCTATGCAGACTGGACTGTTAGACTTAAATGGAAAGACTTATTATTTAAGTGAATCAGGAGCTATGAAGACAGGAAATATAACAATTAATGGAGTAAACTATAACTTTGCTGCAAGTGGTGAAAAAATAAATTCACCTGTTGCACCTCAAACTGCAGTGAACTCTACAGCTACTGGTACAACGGCAGCTACTACTGGCACAACTGCAGCTACTACTGCCTCATCAGGCGGCTCTGGAGGTTCAGGCGGTGGTTCTGGATCAAGTGGTGGCTCAACAACTAAAGCTTCATACGAAAAACTGTATGGAACTTGGACTGTAGGCGAATGTATTTCAAAGGGCTCTATAAATGAAGATTACGACGCTTACATTGATATGGCTATCGGTCAACAATTCACCATTTCAAAAGATAACATTAGTGCTACAGTGCCTAGTTTAGGCTTAGTAACTGTTCCTTACTCTAATGTTAGCGTAGCAACTATAACTCCTTCAGCTTTTTATGACAAAAATAAGGTTAAAATATCTGGTAATACAGTTCAATGCTTTACCGCTACTATAAACATTAGTTCACTTAACAAAAGCTATCCCGTGACTGTTTTTATATCAGATAATGGAGATGCATACGCATCAATAAAAGATGCATTATTTAAATTAGAAAAATAATATTAGAGGTACAACAAGTTGCACCTCTAACTAATTTCATGTAAAGCACTCTGCTTTTACCAAAAGACCAACTATGTTCTTTTCAAACAAAGCAACATAGTTGGTCTTTCTTATGTAATTATTGTAATATAATTAAGCTTAATCTCTTCTCAACGATTCAACTGGATCCAATTTAGCTGCCTTATTTGCTGGCAGCAGTCCGGCTAAAGTTCCAATTACTATACTCAGTGATATTCCAAATATTCTATAAGAATTCTTTATCAAAACCATATTAATATCAAATAGTTTATTTGACATAGAATTTATCCCTTTCGCTAACGAGTATGATAATATAATCCCAATAATTCCGCTAAAAAATCCTATTAAAAATGCCTCGCAAATAAAAATTCTCCTTATATCCTTTTTTCTCGCTCCAATTGCCTTAAGTATCCCTATTTCTTTCGTTCTTTCCACAACACTAATATACATAATTATTATTATCATAATCGTTGATACTAACAAAGCTATTCCTGAAATCCCTGATAATACATAAGTCAAAATACTTATCATTGAATTAAACATATCAATCATCTGCTCTTGGGAAGATCCTGAATATCCAAGTTCTTTAACTTTTTCTTTAATACCATTTGTAAATTTACTACTAGCAGTATTAAGATACAACACATTCGGCCTTAATTGAAATTTATTATCTGAATATAGATCTTCTAAGTCTGAATAGTTAAAAAAAATAGATTTCATAATTGAATTTAAATCTCCACCTGCTGATGCATAAACTCCACTTACAACAAATTCTTTATTAATAATCTTTTGATTAACTAAAATTCTCAGATTCACTTTTTTCCCAATAATATCTTCGCCAACCTTATCAGAAATGGATTTATTGATTAATATTTCACCTTTTTTAGGTAAAGTCCCTTCCTGTACATCTGATTCAGTTATATTCGAGGATATAGTTGAAATCCTCATAACATTGCTTCCTTTACCATCATAACTTAAAGAATTAGCGCCCATAGAAATTTCTGTATATCCTTTCTCTACAGAAGCTACATTTTCTATTTGCGATAATTTTTGTATATCATCATCTTTGAATGGATTTTGTTTATTTATATTGGGCTTTTCTATGCTAACAATATCTAAATTAACTGTTTCAGAATCATCACTTGGCATATTAACTTCTATTACAAGAGGATTAACATAACTATTCATGGTTTTATTAAAATAAGTTTTAATACCATTTCCAAAAGACAGCATTAAAATCAAGCTCATAATACCAATACTTGTACCTATTGAAATAGCTGCATTACGTATTAGTTTTTCTTTCATATTATTAAGCGCCAGCTTTACAGCATTAAAAACATTTAAGCTATTTCCTTTTTTCTTTATACTAACACTTGTATCATATGTTTCCTCATGATAAGCTTCTAATTTATAGAATTCTTCATCGCCAATCATCCTGCCATCTGCTATTTTAATAACTCTGCTGCAACAAGCTGCCACTTTCTCAGAATGGGTAACCATAATTACAAGTTTTCCTCTCTTAGCAATATCCTTAATTATTTTCAAAACTTGTTCTGATGTATTAGAATCCAAGCTTCCTGTTGGTTCATCAGCAATTATTATTTTGGGATTATTAATTAAGGCTCTTGCAATAGCTACCCTCTGTTTTTGGCCGCCTGATAATTGGCTTGGCTTCTTATTTATATGGTCTTTTAAACCAAGATTAATTAACACTTCTTTAGCACGTTTAACTCGCTCTTTCTTTTTAACATTAGATAAAGTCATAGCTATTATTACATTGTTTAAAACAGATAGATGAGGTATTAAATTAAAGCTTTGAAATATGAATCCAATTTGACTTTTTCTATAATCATCAAGTTCTCTCGCTTTAAGCTCTTTTATATTTCTTCCATTTACAAGCAATTGCCCATTATATTGAGAATCTAATCCGCCTATAATATTCATTAATGTAGATTTTCCGCTCCCTGATTCACCTATAATAGCTACTAATTCATTAGTGTTGAAGGACAGATTTATATCTTTCAATACATGAGTTTTTTCATTTCTTTTTAAATTATAATACTTGTTAATATTTTTTAAGCTTAATAGATACATATATATTCCTCATTTAACTATTTTAACTTTTATATTGTAGCATATATATTTACGCCCTTTTACCATATGAGCTTCTTTTAAATACCTTATAATAAAATAAATAAAATATTAGTAGTCCAATTAAGGCTCCACTAAAATCAACTAAAATATCGCTGACTAAAGAAGTTCTACCTGGTATAAAAGATTGATGAAACTCATCTGATACAGAATAGAATAAACAAATAAATAGTATATAAATTATTGCATCTTTGCCTTTTTTATTATAAGTAAACAATGCACCACTCACTAGTAATGCCAATACCATATACAGAAATCCATGTGCATTTTTTCTAATTATATGATCTAACTCATATAATTTTGCTTGTTGGCTTTTTATTTTAGCATTATTTTCATCCTGGTTACCTTTTACAGCTTTATTTTCGTTATTTGACTGTAATTTTGATTGAGCATTTTCAATTATATTAACTACTTCAGTACTTTGCTCATGGGATATTTCACCATTATAACTTGACATATAAAATATAAATCCCATCCAAAACAAACATAAAAATATCGATATTGTTTTTCTTAATTTACACATACACTTCATTTCTCCTTAATATATATTCAAAATATAACATTATCTTTTACGACCGTTCAATTTGTTCATAAATATATTGTATCAATCTTTATTATTTATGTGTTCTCTTGTTAAAGCTTTCCTAAATTTTCAACTAATTCTCCTATTGCCTGAACATACTCACTTACTATCCTACTCGCAATCTCATTTGCTAAGTTTTCACTATATATATGAGATGTGGAGTTTCTATCTTCTAATAAACTAATCCAAACTTTATCATCTGATATTAGATTATTTACATAGGCTTTTTTATATATTGTACGCGGAAATGAATTTTCGAGGGTTACACCTAAATATTTCATAAATTCTCTAAGGGTTTTATGAGTAAGTTCATATGTGAATTCAAATCTTTGAATTAAACTGTCTCGTATTATATCATTCTTTCCATCATATAAATTACTTACTTCAACAAGTCTATCGTAAGCTTTCTTTAAATTCATATATTTGAAATCAATGCCTCTCATAAATAATCACCCCATCTTTTTTTACTTGTTCTATAAATAATTCATCATGCATAACTTTCATATCTGAAAAATCAAATTCTAATAAAGTACTAGTATTCATTTCAATATCTTCGATAAATTCTGTTATCGAACTATCACTATATACTGCCAAATCAATGTCACTTTTAACAGAATTATCCCCTCGTGCTCTAGATCCAAAGAGGATGACTTTGCTAATGTGCTTGTACTTATGACATATATCTGCTATTTCATCAATTATCTTTTCTTCTATATTCAAACTAATCACTCCTTGGCTTATTTCACTTAATACATAATATTATACCCTATATCCTATTTCCTTAAAACAAAAAATGCACTAAACATTCCTTTAGTGCAATACTTGTACCTGTAAAATTTTAGACCTCGGGGTGCTAGTTAGGAGTTTACGATTAACTTGCTACCGAAGTCAGAAAAGCTAAGTTTGCTACAGAACTGACTAGAATTCAAATATATCCTTTAAGTCAATTCTTAATTCTGGAAATACTGAACTAACATAAATATCTTTATTACCTAATACTTTAGGTGTCCTATATGCCCCATCTATTAATGAATATTGTGTAATCATTCCGTTTTGTTCAACTATATTATATTCAAGCACCCCAAACCTTTGATATATATTAGCTTTTATAAAATAATCGTGTTCTGAATACTCTGGTGATACCACTTCGAATATTATCTTTGGTGGAGATACGAAGCTTTCTCCAACTTTTTTTGCATCTTCACACATTACAAATACATCAGGAAATACATTTATCGTATCCTTATCATTATGAAATTTCAATTCTATTTGCTCAGTATATACTTTACATTTACTATTAGCTAGGTAGCTCATAAGCTTAAATTGAATATTATTTACTATCTCATTATGTTTAACAGATGTTTTAGAATGAAGAACAACATCTCCATTTATGAACTCTATATTATATTTATATTTATATTGTAACTTCTCATATTCTTCTAAAGTAAACATTTTATTTTCTTCCATATGCATTTATATCAGCTCCTTATCTAGTAAATTATGTACTAATATATTTTTATTATAGCCTAAATTACATTTTTATGAAACAAAAAAGTTGCACTAAACTTTCATTCAGTGCAATGCTTGTACTTGGTAAAATTCCACAAGGGTCTGACCCCTTTGTGAATTGAGGTTGCTAATTGATTACCTTAATTTTTTTATTTCTTCTACAGTTAATCCAGTTTTAATAGATATTGTTTCATTATCTAAAACATCTAATAAATTTTTAGCTATTTCTAAAGCTTTATTCTTTTCTCCTTCTTCTCTTCCTTCTTCTCTTCCTTTTTTAATACCTTTTTCTTCAGCAGTCTTAATCTCTGCTTTATGAATGCGTAGAGCTTTTAGATCATTTTCATATATTTCTCTTTCTTCTTTATTTAAATACATTATATCTAGCTTTTCTATAGCTTTTTTTATATTTTCATCTTCTTCTAATTCTTTGGGTATTTCATCTTTATCTATTTCATAAGCTCTATTTAAAAAGCTAACCCATCTATCTAATGCAGTTTTTATCTCTTTATAATCCTTCTTAAATTTATTTAATTCTATGAAGTGCATCTCAAATAAATCCGAAAATTCTTCTTTTGTTTTTTCATTATACATTCTATAAATATTATGAAAATCTTCTTCTTTTAGATAATTAAAATCTAATATATTTATTCCTATTGTCTTTCTTAAAAGCTCAAAATCATCTCCACTTTCAATTTGATCAGAATACACCTTTGACCAATAATAAAGTGCTCTTTTATCATAATACCCTTGTTCTGCTATTTGCATTTCTATATCATACCATATGCCTTTTTCATCTACTGCTTTTATATCAAGGATTGTCATTTTACCTTTTCTATAATTTGAAATATTATATGGATTTTTTAACTCTATGTTCTCTATTTTATTTTCTTCAGATACTATAGAATTTATAAATGAAATTAATATGCCTTTATTTTCCTCACTTCCGAAGAGCTTTTTAAATGCAAAATCAACTTTTGGATTTAATTTACACATGAGCTTCACTTCCTCTCTAATACATATTAGCACCTAACATTGACTATAGTAATATTATAGCCTA
The DNA here is from genome assembly GCA_021781745.1 of Bacillota bacterium. Lineage (GTDB taxonomy): Bacteria > Bacillota > Clostridia > Clostridiales > Clostridiaceae > Clostridium. The sequence goes on from JAJXWH010000023.1 coordinate 65,969, forward strand.
TAAACTATTTCCTTAAAACAAAAGATTGCACTAAACAATCCTTTAGTGCAACCCTTTTAATTAGTAATTTTTCACAAGGGTCTGACCTCTTTGTGAGAAAAGCATGACCGATCTTGCTACGAATGACTTACTATAAAAGATTGAGTGATTTAAAATCTATTTCTAAATCATCATAAATATTAACTTTAACTTTATCATTAAAGGTATACATATCAGGCATATGATAACCATCACTAGATAAAGCATAAACTAATACATTTTTTTTCATAGGGTTAACAATCCAGTATTCTTTAACTTTAAATTGTTCATATAAATTTAATTTTTTTATATAATCATCCCTAGAATTCGATGGGGATACAACCTCAACAATCATATCTGGAGAACCAATGCAACCTCTATCATTTAATTTACTTTTATCACAAATAACAGATATATCTGGCTGAACTATGTTTTTACTATCATTTATGTCTTCATTATCATCTTTTAATATTACATCAAATGGAGCAACATAAACATCACAATCTCCATTATTAGATTTAATATAATTTTTAATTTCATAAGCAATTTCTATTATTATTTTCTGATGTATTCTACTTGGTGCTGGTGACATTGCTGAAATCTCGCCATTTATAATTTCTACTCTTTTATCATCTGTAAACTTTAAATAATCACCATAGGTATATATTCTATTGTTCATCGCATTTATAGCCATTGATATCACATCCTCTAAATGTTTTTACTTGGTTAAAATACTTTTATGGTTTAAATACTATCGTTACCTTTATCTTTTAATTAATGTAACTTTCATTTAGTGCAACTCTTGTACTTGGAAAATCCTGTTTGCCCCGGTGGTCTAGTTGAGAGCCTGCGAACGACTTGCTCAGAATAAAATGGACTCATTGCCAATAACTTTCCCAATATTCCAAAGCTCATATTCACTAATATCAATATCATCCTTCAAACTTACACCATATCCAACACTATCTACTTGTGCTTGTTCAAATAATATCTTATTCTTTAAATCATTATAGAAATCATCTTTTAATTTTTCTTTAAAATCAATCTCTTATCTATTTATTTATATTATACCCTATAAATTATTTCCTTAAAACAAAAATTGCACTAAAGTCTAACATACTCTTAATCCAAAAGAAAATTCCATAATACTACTTTCACCATCTGCTAAAGGCCTAACTCCATCAGTAAAGCAGCATATTGAAGCAGCTTAGAATCAGAAAATGCTCGTTGCTTGATAACAACGGGCATTTTTTAATTTTATCATAACTTTTTCTTTAGCTCCAATATCTCAATTTCACTAAGCTTCGAATACTTAACTATCTTTTCTATTGGCTCTCCATCCTTTAACATCTCTATTGCCATTTCTATTTTTCCTTTCTCCATTCCTTTCTCTATTCCTTTTTCCATCCCTTTTTCCATCCCTTTTTCCATCCCTTTTTTCATTCCTTTTTCCATTCCTTTTTCCATTCCTTTTTTTTCAGCCGTCTTCATTTCTGCCACATAATCTCTAAGTCTTTTTAAATCATTTTCGTATATTTCTCTTTCTTCTTTATCCAAATACATGACATCTAATCTTTCAACTGCTTTCTTTACAGCTTCATCTACAGCTAATTCTTCTGGAATTTTATCCTTTTCAAGCTCGTAAGCTCTATTCAAAAATACGATCCATCTATCTAAAGCTGTTTTTACATCTTTAAAATCCTTTGTAAATTTATTTAATTCTATAAAGTGCATTTCAAATACAGTTGATAATTCTTTTTTACTTTTTTCATTGTAAACTTTGTATACATTATGAAATTCTTCTTCTTCTAGATAATCAAAATCAAGAATATTTATAGATATAGTTTTTCTTAACTTATCATAATTATATCCGCCTTCTAATTGATCTGAGTATACCTTTGCCCAATAATAAAATGCTCTCTTTGTATAGAAAATTTGTTCAGAAAGCTGCATTTCTATATCATACCAAATTCCTTTTTCATCTACGGCTTTTATATCAAGTATACTCATTTTATCTTTCCTATAATTTGCTATATTGTAGGGGTTTTTAAGGACTATATCTTTTATTTGCTGATCCTCTGACAACATTGAATTTATAAATGAAATAAGAATATCTTTATTTTCTTCACTTCCAAACAACTTTTTAAATGCAAAATCAACTTTTGGATTTAATCTGCACATATACTTCACTTCCTCTCTACATCTGACAAATCTAAAAATAGTCTTGTAGGCATACTATAGTCAACATATGATTGAACTTTCTATTCAAAAATATCCTACAAGTCTACATTAAAATCTTTAAATACATAACTCGTGAATAAATCCCACAAATGAAATGTATTGGTAATACTATAAATTCCATCTTCATAATCCGTACTGAACTATATGTCCATTTTGTTCTACAATATTATATTCTAAAACTCCATATTTTTGATATACAGAAAGTTTTGTAATATGGTCATGACTAGCTGTACTTTTTGAAACTACTTCGAATATTATTTTAAGAGGTGATATACAGCTCTGCCCCATTGTTATAGCTTCTTTACAAGTAAGAAACATATCGGGTTTATATTTTATATTTTCATCAAAATAATATATATGTCTTTATTGCTATTCATTAAATTTTTATCTCCTCTTTTTCACTATTAAAATATCCTCTACTTATTTACATTATATCCTATAAATTATTTCCTTAAAACAAAAAATTACTCTCTACATTCAGTACAAAGTCCGTCTTCAAGATAGTCAGTTTTTTTTAAGCAACAATAACATATTCCTAATTCGTCCATATCGTCAAGAATTTCGCCATCATTACAATCATATTTACTTCCAAGATTTAATAATTCATGAGTAAATTCAAGTGTTTTTTCTTTTCCTATAGTTTCGAAAATCCCCATGTCTTTCAAAATACATAATACTGAATTTAACATATAACTCCCCGAATGATTTGACATAATTATCCACCCTTCTTTTGTTTAAAACCTTTCTATATCATTGTATAAATACCTTAACAGCTTCACTTATTCTATGAATATTACTCTTTTTTATAAGATTTTCTATATATCTTATAAAACTTCTATAACACTCCATTATAATTTTTCCTTCAATCATAAATAATATTGTTTCATACTCTACCATTACTCTATCTCTCCAAATAGTACAATATATGTAATCATAAACACTACTACATTGGAAATTCTGATATCTTTTTTCCTTTGCAAAGTCAATTATATCATTCACTTTACTCAATTCTTTTAGTCTACTAACAATATCAATCATTTTGTCTTCATCTACATCTAAAGCTTTATACTGTTCTATTAGGAATTCTTGTAAATTACCATTTTCTAAAATTTCATCCTTTAATGAAAATATATATCCGCTTTCAATTTCATTCACTTCATATATATTTATTTGTATTTCTTTTGCTAATCCTTCTATAATTTCTTCATAACTCACTTTACTACGTTTCATTTCTTCCTTGCTTATTTTTATTCTATAGCATATTCCTGCTTGTATATATTGTCCCATTAGTAGCTCCTTATTTTTAGATTTAACTCAATATTCTTAATCTTTTAATCTCTCATTAGAACTTATCATTCAAACCTCAATCTTCAAAAATAATTTTCAAATCATATTTAGCTATAAATTCGTATTTTTCCTTACATCTACTTACTTTTTAATATAATTTTTTATTCATCTTCCCAAAATTTTCTTACATTCACTAAAATTTATGATATAATAAAAAATCAAGAAATTGTTTTTATCTTAATACAACTTTTAATAAAAAAAATTGATTAATAGAGGTGCACTTTTGAATACATTTGGAGAACGTTTCAAAGCATTAAGAATAAAAAAAAACCTTACACAGCATCAGTTAGTTGAAAGCTTTAACCAAGAATTCAACTATAATATAACAAAATCTGCAATATCTCAGTATGAAAATAATAAGCGAATCCCCGAAGTAAATCTTTTAATTGATTTAGCTAAGTATTTTCAAGTATCGTTAGATTATCTTCTATGTATTGATTCCCTTATAGCTGAAGATATAGCTGAATATAGTACCTTAAAAATTGAAGCTAATCTAAGCTTGGAAAAAATAGTTGATGATGTGATTTTACTAATTAAATCTCAATCAAAAATAAGTTTAGATGGAATTTATATGACTAAAAAACAAAAAGATTTATTTATTAATTGTCTTCAAATAGGATTTGAATTATCAAAAAAGAATGAAAATCAAAAATAAATTAACTCTCTACTCTGTTTATAAAATTATATTAACATAAACAAAACCTTTTTTCAATATATTTTGTTTATGTTAATATATCAATAGAAAAATAACACATTGAAAATTTTAATACATACTACAACTAACATTGATTCTAGTAATATTATAGCCTATAAATTATTTTATTAACCCCTCTGGGGATCCTATAATTGGTAATTTTTATTTCCCTTATGGGTGCTAAAATACTAATTTTCCTTTTATTATTAATCTATGTGTAGCTACTCGAATAGGTGTACAAGTTACTAATGTAATAATTGATGTATTTGTATTATCTAATACAGAGATTTCATTTGGTTCTACTACTTTCTTATCATATACACTGTACTTATATGTGCCTGAATTTGTCTGTATACTAATTTCATCTCCAATTTCAAGTTCATCTAACCTATTAAAAAATTCTCCATAAGTATAACTTCTATGTCCAGCTATACAAAAATTTCCTTTTTGTCCAGGTAGAGGAGTACCTGTAAAATGGCCAACTGCATATTTCAATGTCTCAGTATCTATACCTTCTCCAATTGCTGCTTTAAGATCTATTTTAGGAATAGTAATTATGCCTATAGTTCCTTTTGTGCTATCTATATTTTCTTGTTCCGATGTTTTTGTCTGAGAGCCATCATCCTCTTGTGCTTTTCCTTTATCTATATCACTAATAGTATTTTCGAATTCATTTATCATAACTTGCTGATTTTTATATACTTTATATTTTATATAGGTTGTCGTTAATATTAAGGAAATTCCTAATAATATCATAATTATTCCTACAGTTTTCTTCATAAAACACCTCTTTGTAATTCTAATGGCATTATCAAAAAAATAACAAGTAAATTCACCTGCCTGTTTTTCATTATACTTCTTCAGTAAATCACCATAATAGACATATCCATGGCGGCAACTTACTTGTGTTATTGAAAATTTTCTCAGCATAGTTATATTTCAACTTGTTATTTTCTTTCATCTACATAAAATATTAAGGTTAACTCTATAACCTTAATATTTTATTTTTATACACCTAGACAGCAAGTTTTTATTTCCTTTTTCTTTTTCTCATCAAAGCACTTCCAATACCTATTAGGGCTCCACCTATTATATCAATTACTTTATAATCTAACATTCCTCCTGTTTGAGGCAATAAAGCTTCTGCTTTTTTTGCTTCTTTTTTACTATCTTTTACATTTATATCTATAGTTGAATATGTTGTTCCTCCATTTTTATATATTATTTTAATTCCAAAGCTATCCTTACCAACATAATCTTTATCTGGTTCATATGTCCAAGTTCCATCCTCATTTATTTTTACTGTTCCATGCTGAGGATTGATATTTATTGAATAACTTTCTATTTCGTCACCACTATCTTCCGGAGAAATCTTTTCACTTATAGATTGATTGCATGTGGTATCAAAATTATTTTCCATATTTTGTACATCTGATTTAACAGTGTCCGAGTTATTATTAGATGCAGATTCCGAAGTCTTATCTGTATCTTTTACTACTACATTTACTGTAGATACCGCACTTCCACCTCTACCATCTTCAACTGCAATCTTAAAGGAATCATTCCCTACGTATCCATTAGTAGGCATATACATCCAGCTGCCATCTCCTCCAATTTCAAGGGAGCCGTGACTTGGTGCAGTTAGCTGTGTAAATGTTAACTTATCATTATCTTGGTCAGCCGCTTCAATTTTGCCTAATGCTAATTTATTTTTCACTGCTTCAATATTATAATCTTTTGTTGTAGGCGCATGATTAATAATTGTGGTTGAAGAAGAGCTTCCGCTGCTTTTATTAATAGGAGTTAAATTTATTGGCGCATCATGTACAAGTTCTTCTCCAACATGAATTTTTCCTGTTGTATATGAGTAATATCCAGGTTTTGAAGCTACTATATAATAATCTTTATTAGGATAAACCATAAATGCGTATTCTCCATTGCCGTTTGTATTTTGAGGATTTGCATTATTGTTTGGAGCAAATCCTGATATACTAGGTAAATCAACTGCTTTATTTGTATCATAATAATATAAAGTAACTGTAACCCCATTTAATGGTTTGCCTGTAGACGAATCATTAACTATACCGTATGGATCAATTAATTGGCTGATTAAACTTACATTTCCACTTTTATCAACTTTTACTTCTATTGTCCCAATTACAATCTTTTGTCCATTTCCTAAATCAATATATGCATCAACTTTTTCATCTATTGGGTTTCCTGTTAAGTTTTTAGCTTCAATAGTCTGTCCATCAGATGAAATTGAAAAAGTAACATCTTCTGCTGAAGAAAAACTTAAATTTGAATAATTGCTTAATGAAACTTTAGTACCATTTGATTCCTTATATAAAAGTACATCTTTCGTATTTGCTGATAATGTCTTAGTTCCATCAGCCTCAGTAGTTATACTGGTTGCTATTTCTTGAATAACTGCACCATTACTATCTATAAGTTTACCTGCTGCCTGAATTGTAGGTGGCTTTGGTGGCGCTGACCCCTGTTCTTTTACAGTTATAGTTATTGTTGATTTTGCATTTCTGCCCTTGTTATCACTTACTATTACTACAAAACTATCAGTTCCACTGTATCCATCTTCTGGAGTATATGTCCATTCCCCAGTGTCTTTATCTATTGTTACTGTTCCGTGATCTGTTTCAGACACTGTTGCTGCTGCACCTGTTGTTACCGCTGCACCTGTTGTTACTGCCGCTCCTGTTGTTGTAGTTCCTAAATTAGTTCTTATTAAATAACTTAAGGTGCTGTTATCTTCATCTTTTGCTATAACATTTTCACTTATTGGTGTATTATAATTTGTTGTAAAATTATAATCTCCTACTATTGGAAATAAACTTTGCAGACCTGTTATTAGTCCAACTTTTGAACTTTCTACTGCATTTCCTATTGTTACTCCTGTTTTTGCTACTGGAGTTACCTCAAAGCTTATATATTTTCCTTCATCATTTGATCCTAAAGTGTATGTGTCACTTGTTTCTCCACTTATTTCTGTTTTATTTGTTTTATCAGCATCATATCTGTACCATTTATAAATTGATGTTCCTTCTACATCACCATCCGCATCTTCATAAGTATAATTTCCTTTAAGGGTACTTCCAACCTGCGTTTCTCCATTTATACTTACATCATTAGCTGTTGGTGCTGTATTTACTGACGTTATTGTTATATTCACTGCTGCTCCTGTTGTCGCATATTCGCTTCCATCATTTCCATTCCACTCAAAGCTTGTGTTTCCACTCCATTGTGCATCTGGTGTAAATGTTAATCCGCTTAAATCTCCTGCTGCTATTTCTTGACTTGCTGCAACTACAGTTCCATTTAGTTTTAATGTTCCGTTTGCTGGTAAGCTCACTACTTGAATTTTACTTAAGCTATTATTATCTGCATCTGTAAACTCATTTGTGAAATCTGTTCCTGCAAAAGTTATATCTGTGTTTTCTGGTCCACTCTTGCTTATATCTTGTACTGTTGGTGCTGTATTTACTGGTGTTATTGTTATATTCACTGCTGCTCCTGTTGTCGCATATACGCTTCCATCATTTCCATTCCACTCAAAGCTTGTGTTTCCACTCCAATGTGTATTTGGTGTAAATGTTAAACTGCTTAAATCTGATGTATTTATTTCTTGACCTGCTGTCACTGCAGTTCCATTTAATTTTAATGTTCCGTTTGCTGGTAAGCTTACTACTTGGATTTTACTTAAACTATCATTATCTGTATCTGTAAACTCATTTGTGAAATCTGTTCCTGCAAAAGTTATATCTGTGTTTTCTGGTCCACTCTTGCTTATATCCTGCACTGTTGGTGCATTATTTGTTATTGCTATGTTTACTTTTGCATCCGCTGTCGCATATACGCTTCCATCATTTCCATTCCACTCAAAGCTTGTGTTTCCACTCCAATGTGCATTTGGTGTAAATGTTAAACTGCTTAAATCTGATGTATTTATTTCTTGACCTGCTGTCACTGCAGTTCCATTTAATTTTAATGTTCCGTTTGCTGGTAAGCTTACTACTTG
>JAJXWH010000023.1:74311-81133 GCA_021781745.1 Bacillota bacterium
TTCCACTCCAATGTGCATTTGGTGTAAATGTTAAACTGCTTAAATCTGATGTATTTATTTCTTGACCTGCTGTCACTGCAGTTCCATTTAATTTTAATGTTCCGTTTGCTGGTAAGCTTACTACTTGAATTTTACTTAAACTATCATTATCTGTATCTGTAAACTCATTTGTGAAATCTGTTCCTGCAAAAGTTATATCTGTATTTTCCGGTCCACTCTTACTTATATCTTGTACTGTTGGTGCATTATTATCTTCTATATCAATAGATAGTGAAATTGGTGTACTTGGATAATATGTCCATGTATCAATTCCTTTTTTATCCCCATAATTATTTAAAAATCCATGAGCACCATTTGAACTATCAACTCCGCCTAATGCATTAACTTGACTCAAATTATTTCCAGACGCTGAAGCATTAAGAGTAACCGTTGTGCCATTAGCAGTTTTATAATCACTTTCATCATAATAAACAGTTGTATGTTTTACTGAATCTGGAGCATTTTCCAATTCAACTTTTATACCATTTGGATTATATTCCGCATCCAACAATGGAAAATGGTATTCACCACCTTTCATGATTAAATACACATTATAAGTTCCACTTTGAACAAAATTACCAGCGGCATCTTTACCATCCCATTGTACAGTATTTGTACCTTGTGTAGCTACATTTTGAATGACAGGATCTATTCCCGGATCAAAAACTCCATTTTTATTCACATCTACAAATATTTCATAACTAGATTGTTTATCTGAATTAAAAGTAAAGCTTCCACCATTTCCAACTTTGCTTTTTGAATCAATTCCCAAAGTACCTTTAAACCCAAATGCCGTAGGGACAGGTGGAGCTATTGCTACTGGGGATAAATTCGATGGCAAATCTGAACTTGGATAATTAAAAAATACATTGTGAGTTATATCAGTAGCAGTATCAGCTACAGTTGGTAACTGAGGAGCAACATTTCCAGTAATATTTGTTACAGTGTTATCACCAGGAGCTACAATGGAATGATATAAAGTCGTATTATTAGTTTTATCTATAAAACCTCTGTTATTTGAGAAGAATATAAATCCATTAGGGTCAACTCCATTCATGGATGTTTTGTATACATATCCATCTTTTGTTAATACATAAAAATCAGAGTTTAAAACCGACTTTTTTGTACTTTCAGTTGTTGATGTTGTATTTAAATTACTTCCCATAAATAAAGCAAGATAAGACGTAAAAACCCTTCCATTTTTCGCCTGATATGTATTTGGATCTCTTACTGTTATATCCCAAGCTGCAACTGCACGTGCTTGACTAGTAGCAAAGTTATTATCACTTGCAAGTTTAAATGAAACACTACTAGAATCACTGTTAGTTGACCCATTTACCCCATAGAATGCAACTTCCCATACTCCATCGTTTTGATTTGAAGTAATTGTAATTGGACTATATCCGCTAACATTATTGGGTGAATATGGTCCTGCAGATTCTTTCGTAGTAGTATTTATATATCCTTTACCAGTTGAAGAACTAACACTATATTTGGTTACATTGCCCTGTGGATCTTTTACCCATATATTATTGGTGGAAGCAACACTTGAACCCAAACAAATCTGCTCTCCGTTTTTAACATATACCTTTAGCAATGTCTGTCTTGGAATATCAGCTGTAGTGCTGCTTGACCATTCCGTATATGGTCTATATCCACCATTTCTAACTAAATCTTTACTACCTTCAGCCTTAGCTACAGTTGGCATATAGGTGATACATAACACTGTTCCTAAGAAAATAAAGTATAAAAGCTTTTTTCTATTCAAAATATCATCTCCTAATATAAAAATACATAAATATTTAAATTACTGTTTATATTGTTTTATAGATAAAAAAACCGACCTTTATAAAAAGGTCGGTTGCACTACTAACTCATCGAATATAAAGCGCCCAAATAAATATTCGAATCACAGTTTCCTCAAATACAATTAAATACTATGTTATTTTTATATTTTACCATATAATTCTTACAAAATCCTTACAAAACAGCTATTAATTAACCAATAATTAACATTAAACTTGTTAATTATTAGTTAATTATGTTGCAACATATGTATTTTGTCAAAATTACATTTTGTAGAAATATTGAATTATAAATTGATGACATTGCCCCAAGGGGTGCTTCCGAGGTCCGAAGGGCTGAGGTTACATAAGATTGAGTAATTTAAAATCTATCTCTAAATCATTATAAATATTAACCTTAACTTTATCATTAAAAGAATACATTTTAGGAGCATCATAACCATTCTCAGCTAAAGTATATACTAAAATATTTTTTTCTATAGGATTTACAATCCAATATTCTTTAACTTTAAATTGTTCATATAAGTTTAGTTTTCTTACATAATCATTACTAGGATTAAAAGGCGATATAACTTCAACTATCATATCTGGAGACCCCATGCAATATTGGTCAGTTAATTTACTCTTATCACAAATAACAGAAATATCTGGCTGAACAACATTTTTACTATTTTTTACATCTTCATTATCATTAATTAATACAACATCTAATGGAGCTGGAAAAACTTCACACTCCCCATTATTAGCATCTATGTAGTTTCCTATAGCCATTAATAATTTTGATACAATTTTTTGATGTATTATTGATGGAGCTGGCGACATTGCTGAAATCCTCCCTCCTATAATTTCTACTGGTTCATCATTAGGAAACTTTAAATAATCATCATAGGTATAGACTTTATTATTTATCGCATTTATAGCCATTGATATCACATCCTCTAAATGTTTTTACTTGGTTAAAATACTTTTATGGTTTAAATACTATCGTTACCTTTATCTTTTAATTTTTCTTTAAAATCAATCTCTTATCTATTTATTTATATTATACCCTATAAATTATTTCCTTAAAACAAAAATTGCACTAAAGTCTAACATACTCTTCATCCAAAAGAAAATTCCATAATAGTACTTTCACCATCTGCTAAAGGCCTAACTCCATCAGTAAAGCAGCATATTGAATCATCATTAGTTTCTTCTTCTGTAACATCACTTATCTGGTTCGTTTTCTTTCTACTTTTTTTAATTTCCAATATTACAGGAACATTCTCCTGTAAGTTATCACCACTCTTTTCATCCTTTATGCTATCATCAACTACAATATTATCCTTATTAAAAGTTTCTGAACTTCCTACATTAATCTCAGCAACATTTTTCACTGAGTTTTTATCTTTATTATCCTTTATTTCAACTTTTAAATTTTCATTTAACGGAGCATCTATTTTATTTATATCTCCTTCTTTATTCTTAGATATTTCTTTTTCCTTAACCTTAATATTTTGATGCTTAGCAAAATTCTTTACACAAAATAAATTTCAATCGAGTAGGAAAACTTCAAAATTGACTTTCTTTTATTTTTCTAAACAAAAAAACTACGCTTTCACGTAGTTTAATCTCACAATAGGAATCTCAATAAAATGCATTTCTATATTAATTATTTCATTATTACTTGTAGTTGCTTTTACATCTATTCTTGAATACTTATCTTCTATAAATTGCTTTTCAATGTCAGTACCTTTTATCTTAACGCTTGTTATTTTATTTTTAGGTTTTAGTGTTGCATTTAGAAATGATAAGTATTTAATGATTTTTCTGTACAAAAACAGATCTGATGTGTTGGATAAGATGACATTGGGTGCTTCCTACTGCTACTCAAAAATATCTTTTAAATCTACATTAAAATCTTTAAATACATAACTCGTAAATAAATCCCCCAAATGAAATGTATTAGTAATACTATAAACTCCATCTTCTAATCCGTACTGAACTATATGTCCATTTTGTTCTACAATATTATACTCTAAAACTCCATATTTTTGATATACAGAAAGTTTTGTAATATAGTCATGACTAGCTGTACTTTTTGAAACTACTTCAAATATTATTTTAGGAGGCGATATAAAACTCTGACCCATTTTTATAGCTTCTTCACATGTAACAAACACATCAGGTTTATATTTTATATTTTCATCAAAAATAACTTCTATCTGCTCAGTACTGACCTTACATTTTCCACCTTTAAAATATTTTTTTAAAGAAAAAGCTATATTTAAAACTATATCGTTATGTTTAATAGATGTATCTGAATGCATGATAATTTTTCCATTATCATATTCTGTCTTACATTTAAATGATCCTTGCAATTTTTCATATTCATCAGAAGTAATATATATATCTTTATTGTTTTTCATTGAATTTTTACCTCCTCCTTTTTGCTATTAAAACATCCTCTATTTTTTCGCCTATAATTTAATTAGATTTAAATTCTATCTCTTTTACTTATATTATATCTCATACTCTACTTTCTTAAAACAAAAATTGCACTAAACATTCACTTAGTGCAATACTTGTATTTATAATTTTAGGACCTCAGAATTTTGAACCTCGGGGTGCTAGTGAGGAACTTTTTACTTACTTGCTATCAATTTAGACTCTAAGTAAATAGCTTCTTTGCATATATCAATTCTATTATTCCAATGAATATTTGAATCAATGTTATTATCTCTATCCCATGCAATATTTCCATGTTCATCTATGAAAACTTCTTTAAATTTTTTTATATCTTTTAATATTTCAAATACTCCAAATAAACTATCCTTCATTTCATAAATTCTAATTTCTCCATTATCAAATTTTATTAGTAAAGTATAGTCCTCATTAGGAGTAACACTTATTATTCTTAATCCCATAATAAATCACCTCTACTTTAGTGGTTCAATAGGGAATAATTCTTTTTGTAATCTTGCCAAGTACCATTCCTCTTGTAATTCTTCCTGGTGCAATGCGGTCCAACCAAATAACATTTTTAGCTGCTTATTAGGCATTTCACCAGTCATTAATTCTATTTCATAAGCTCTATTTAAAAAGCTAACCCATCTATCTAATGCAGTTTTTATCTCTTTATAATCCTTCTTAAATTTATTTAATTCTATGAAGTGTATCTCAAATAAATCTGAAAATTCTTCTTTTGTTTTTTCATTGTTTTCTTCACTTCCAAATAGCTTTTTAAATGCAAAATCTACCTTTGGATTCAGTTTACACATAAGCGTCACTTCCTCTATAATACATACTACAACTAACATTGATTCTAGTAATATTATAGCCTATAAACTATTTCCTTAAAACAAAAAATTACACTAAACATTCATTTAATGCAACGCTTGTACTTGGTAAATTCACACAAGAGTTTGACCCCTTTTTGAAGTCACTGATATGTCCTACCCCTGATGTTTCCTATAAATATTTATATATTTATATATAAATATATTAAAATAGAAAAATATATAAGTGTATTTCTATAAACCTATATATATAGAAATATATATAAATTTTAAGTTTTTCCTGCTTAACTATTTATATTTTTTAATATTTAAATATATCTCATATGAAGCTACTATGCACATACAAAATCGCAGGCGACTATGCAGCCGTAGATTTTTTTACACATTTACCATACATATTTAAATAGGATAGAAGGGGGAAATAATGATTTAATGAGTATAATAACTAACGTTGGATTTCCTATAGCTGTGTGTGCCTATTTATTATTCCGCTTAGAGAAACAGCTCTCTCAGCTATCTTCTTCAATAACTAAACTAAATACTATAATTTCTACCAAACTAGGTGTCGTTATTGACACTTCTTGTAACATAGATAAACAGGATGCAATCTAAAGTTTGGTGATAACTCGCTAAAAGAACGAGTACTCTGTTGTTTCGATTTTCGGGTAATTTTATAGTATGCAAAAAGAAATTTAAAAATTTTTCAGATACCCCTTTATTTAAATGAATCTTCAAGTCTTGCTCAAGTATAAGTCTTTCAAAAAGTAAACATCGAAAATTTAAATTTTAGGGGGTTTTAAATTATGGAATATATTTTAGCTATGACTTTTATAACTGAAAATGGATTAAAAAGCAACTTTAGTATCAGTGGAGTTAATCCTACGCTTACTTCTGCTGAAGTAAATTCCTTAATCGACACAATCATTCAGACAAATGTTTTCTTTACTTCTTCTGGAGCTTTGGTAAAGAAATCTGGAGCTCAATTAACAGAGAAAAGTGTTACTAAAATTGATATAGCTTAAAATTCAAAAAGGCTTGTTACTTAATGGTAGCAAGCCTTTAATAATTTTTCCCATGTTCCACAACTCATATTCACTAATATCGATATCGTCATTCCAACTTACTCCATAGCCACCATTATCCACTTGAGCTTGCTCAATTAATGTCCTACTCTTTAAATCACTATAGAAATCCTCTTGAAGTTTTTCTTTAAAATCAACCTCTTTAACTATACCATTATCAAATAAAACTATTAAAATATATTGCTGAGAATCTATTTTTATTTTTTTATTTTAGGATTACTCATGGCTATTATTCTAAACCTTCTATCATTTCTAATGTATTTATATCTATAACTCCAATATACTCTCCATATATTGCATGAAAGTGCGGTGGTGTATGATCATTGGGATACATCTTTACTACTATACCATAAAATCTTGTAATAACTGGCATGTTGTTCACCTCATTTATCTATTTATATTATAGCCTATAAATTATTTACTTCAAACCACTACTGTTGCATAAAAATATTTTCAAAAAGTCAATTGTTAATTTAAGACAATGCTATCTAAGAATATTTTCATGCAATGGTTATATATTAAATACGAACATAAATTTCAATGGATTATTTTCTTTAATATGGTAATTAAAAAAATCAAAAAAATGCCACCTTATAAAGTGGACGAATATTCCATATA
>JAJXWH010000024.1 GCA_021781745.1 Bacillota bacterium
AACTTCATTGAAGTCTCTTCCTTCTTTAGCTACTAGTGATGGGTTAGTTGTTACACCACATATTACTCCCATTTCATTTGCTTCTTTAATGTGTTCTACGTTTGCTGTGTCTAAAAAAAATCTCATTCTATTTTCTCCCCTTTATTAACAATTTCTTATAATATATTTATTGTTCTACTGCATCTATATAAGATACACTATTACTCTACATTAATATGGTTTTTTGCGGCTTCACTATCAGACAAATTATCTTTTTTACTTATTAATAAGCATAAATCATCTAATACTATATGGACAGACTGATCAAATAAAGAACTTAAAAGTTGAATTGATGCAACACCATTATCATTTTTTATTTTTCCTGGTACCTCAAGTACTAGATCCGATACTTCTGCAAGAGGAGAATCCTTTTTACTTGTAACTCCAATTATAGTTAGTCCTAAATCTTTTGCTGCTTTTGCATTACTTAATGTATTTTGGGTTTTTCCTGAACCTGATATTGCAACATATATATCACCTTTTTTTAGAGCAGGTGTAATTGTTTCTCCCATCACATACGAGTTATAACCAATATGCATTAAGCGCATTGCAAATCCTTTTGCTTGGAATCCACTACGGCCTTCCCCATCAACAAAAATTCTCATTTCCTTTTTAAAAATGACTACTATCTTTTTTATTTCCTCTTCATCTACTTTTGCTATTACATCCTTAATTTCCTCTAATATTTGGTCTATTGTTCTCATTTTCCTATTCTCTCCTTAAATTGTTTTGCTTTTTCTACTGGATTTTCTGCACCAGTAATTGCAGAACCTACTATAACTAATTCTATATTATGCTTATTTAATTCTGGGATACAATCTAAAGTAATCCCCCCTGCAACTGCAATTTTATTAACTTGCGGAAATCTTTCTTTAAATTCTTCTACTGTTTTACCCGGATTTAATAATTTCTCTCTATCAATAGACGCATGTATACAGTAAATAGCATTTTTAAAATGTGATATTTCTTTAATCTTTTCATCTGAACATTCCAATAAATCTATCATCATTACTCCATTACTTTGTTCAGAAACCTCATAACATTTTTCTATAGTTTCCAATGATGCACTTCCCATTACAGTTAAAATATCAAAACCTTGTTTAAACCCTTGTTTAAACTCATAAGCACCTTCATCACTAGTCTTAATATCTCCTAATAATTTTGATATCTTTTTTTTACCACTTAACTCTTTTAGTTTAAAAAGTCCATAATCTTTTATTAAAGATGTTCCAATTTCAATAACGTCTGCTAATCCATCAAAGATTTTAACTAAGTTTTCTGCTTTGTCGAAAGGAACCCTATCTATAGCAACTTGTAACTTCATTTTATCCCCCTTAATCACTATGAAACTTTTCTCTTATAATTTTTAATAAAATTATCTAATTCCCCAACTGTTGGCAGACCTTCATTGTCACTTAAATGCATTACTTGAATACCGCCAATAGCATTTCCTCTTTCTAAAATTTTGATATCATCAAGATTTTCTAAAGTAGCACTAATGACACCTGCTGCAAATCCATCGCCTGCTCCTACTGTATCTACAACAGGAACTTCAAAGCTTGGACACTCAAATTCCTTTACTTGTCCGTTTTCTAGTTTCTCTCTAGAATATGACCCTGTAGTACCCATTTTTATAATTACTTTTTTTACTCCTTGCCTTAAATAGAAGTCAGCAATTTCTTCTTTTGTATCTTTTCCCGTAAATAATTTTCCTTCTCTAAAGCCTGGTAATACAATATCTGATTTAATAGCCAGTTCATTAGTCACTCTAATCATTTTTTCTTGGCTTTCCCATAATACTGGTCTTGGATTAGGATCAAATGTAACAAGCATTCCTTGTTCGTGAGCTTTTTCTATAGCTTTAAATATTGTTTCTAAAGTAGTTTCACTTAATGCTGGAAAGATTCCTGTAATATGAAGAACCTTTGCATCCGAAAAACTTATCTCATCTAAAATATCTTTAGTTATCTTTGAAGCTGCTGCTCCTTTTCTAAAATACAGTACCTCTGGATCCCCCTCATCAATTCTATTTTTAAATTGAAATCCTGTTGGTGCCTTTTTATATGTCTTTACAAATGTTGCGTCTATATTTTCATTTTCTAGATATTTCTTTACGTATTCGCCAAATGGATCATCTCCAACTTGACTTATATATGTTACAGTATGCCCAAGTCTTCTAAGTCCAATAGCCACATTAAGCTCTGCTCCAGCGATTAACCTTGTAAAGTGCTCCACACTGCTAAGATGTTCCTTGGTATCTGCTAAAAACATTACCATTGGCTCCCCAATTGTTATTATCTCACTCATTTTTTTCACCTTCCCCATGTTAATGCATTAAAACTTCTTTTACTTGCGCTATTTCTCCCAAAATATCTTCCCTCTTAATTGGGTATTCAATAATTACTGGTATATCCTTAGATAATTTATTTAACATCAGCTTCCAATCAATCTTTCCTTCTGAAAGTAATGTGGTCCTTGGAGTATTATTTAAAAAACTTACGTTCTTTAAATGAAATACAGTGATATTAGAATTTAATAGATCAAACGCATTTTTAGGATCTTCATTTTGCCAGTACCAATTACCTAAATCAAAAGTATAGCCAATTGGAAATGAGTTGCTGTTAATGAAATCAATAGCATTTTTTACACATTTTAAATTTCCATTTTCAAGTGTTTGATCATTTTCTATTGTGACTTTTATATTGAAATGTCCAATAATATCTTCTAATTTTTTTCTTTCATCTATATCTAAATTTTCTAAGTCACCGATGTTAAATTTGATATGCGTTGACCCCATCTGTTTTGCTTCTTCAAAATAAGTTTTTATATTAGAATTTATTCTTTTTTCACAAGCTATTTTCTCAGGAACTGAATAATAAATTTCTATGTTGAGTTCCTTAGCTAACTTATTTATTTCTTTTAATTCTTCACTAGTGTTTTTTAAATATTCTCTTCTTATTTCAGCAATGAAAACTCCTAAGTTTCCTATCTCACTTAATATTTTTTCTTGCTCTCTTCCATTATCTAAGTCATTTTTAAAGACCAATAAATTTATACCTAGCTGATTCATACTTATCACCACTTACTTTTTTATACTTCTTGTTGAGTAGTTTAAATGAATTTTAACTGGAACTTCTTCTAAAATAAATTCTTCTTTTCTGCTGCCTTCTATCCTTTCAAATAGTAACTTAGCAGCTTTTTCTCCCATTTCATATGGATTTTCATCTATTGATGTAATACCTGGACCAATTAAACGTGCCCATTTTTCATCAGCAAAACCAAATATGCCTATATCTATTCCAATTCTTATTTGTAAATCATATATACACTCTACAAGAACTTTTAATATTTCATCATTGTTTGCAAAGAAACAAATATTTTTATCCTTATTTTTATTTAAGATAGCTTTTATTTTCTTTTGTATCTCTTCCACATCATTTTTTTTAATAATAGCGGTTTTTCCTGATACAAATGAATGTTGAGATAAAAATTCTTCCATTGTCTTTTTTCTCTCTAATCTAGAACTTATACCATTTATATCTTCTGTAAAATATACATAGTAATCATAATCATTTTTTAGCAGCTCATTTAATATATTTCTTGTTACATCTGCATTATTTATGGTCACTGAATCATAAATTAATGGAGTTACAAATCTATCTAACAGCACTATTGGTTTAAAATTATCTCTGCTTTTAAATTCCTCTAAATATTTATAGTTGTTACCTGTAGTATTTACTAGCAAGCCATCCACTTGACTATCTAATAAAGACTCTATATTTTCCTTTTCCCGCACAGCCATATTATCTGCATTTGTAACAAGCAATTGATAGTTATTTGCTCTACATACGTCGTTTATACCTTTTATAAGTAATGAAGAAAAGGGATTTCCTATATCTGCAATTGTTACACCAATTATATTAGAATTTTTAGCTTTTAGTGTTTGTGCTATACGATTTGGTCTATATTTTAGTACTTTGATTGCCTCATCTATTTTTTCTTGAGTTTCCTGTGACATAAATTCAAAATTTTTATTTAAATATCTAGATATTGTTGTTTTAGAGACTCCTACATAAGCAGCAACATCTGCAATTGTGACATTTTTTTGTTTATCTGTAGAATTTTTTAGCATAACTTATTCCTCCATTCAATACTTTTATTATCAATCTTAAATGTTAAAGATTCAATAATTTATGCTATTATTCTCTATTTTTTCCTTAACATATTTCCAAATTAATCTAATAAAATTAAATATACTCTAGTACGGTTATATTTAACTAGTTTATCGTTTTAGTTAACCGGTTTCTAAATTGACAATTTAATGTTAAGACTTTCACCAAAAAATGTCAAGCCTTAATTCTAAAGATTAATTTATATAACAGCACTTTTTTATAAAATTAAGTGCCATGCAAACATGTTTAGAAATTTCACTCTAGATATCATTTACATTGATTTAATCAAAAGGTTATCCCTAGTCTCATTTTATTTGTGTATCTTTTTTAATTAAATAAAAAATCTAGTATTATGAAGCTTCTACCTCTACTATATTTTTTGCTTTTTTTGAAGATTTAGAATTTTTTACAGCGGCCATAAGAAATACTGATAATAGTAATGAACCCGACATAAATATATAAGATGAATTCACTGAACCTGTTGCACCATTTAGATATCCTACAATATATGATCCTACAAATGAACCTAGTGCTCCCATACTATTAATCAAAGCAGTTGCTCCTCCTGATACATTCTTAGGTAATATTTCTGTAATTATTGCAAAGAATGGACCATAAGGCGCATACATTACTCCACCTGCTATTACAAGTAAAATATATGATAACCAGAAGTTTGAAGTTCCAATTAGATAAGAACCAAAAAACGCTATAGTACCTATTAATAAATAAACCCATACAACAGTCTTACGATTTCCTGTACGGTCAGAATAGTACGATGATGCTAACATTAGTACAATGGCTAAAGCATATGGTAATGAAGATAACCAGCCGGCTAAAACAATACCAATTTGTGGACTTGCCTTAAGAATTGATGGCAGCCACATTACGAATCCATAAACTCCTATACTCCAAAAGAAATATTGAAATGATAAAATTATTACAGCAGGTGTTTTAAATGCTTCTCTATAATTTTTCACTGGTTTTATTCCCTTTTGTTCTTCTTCCATTACTATTTCAATATCTTTCTTTTCCTGATCTGTCAACCATTTTGCTTCTTTAGGCTTATTATCTGCAAGCTTTAACCAGAGAAATGCCCATAGAATCGGTGGTATTCCTTCAAGTATAAACATCCAACGCCATCCAACAGAGTTTACTAAATAACCAGATACGATTGACATCCATAAAACAGTAGCTGGATTACCCAAAATTAAAAATGTATTAGCTCTTGAACGTTCTTTTTTAGTGAACCAATTGCTTAAGAAAATTAGCATTGCCGGCATAACGGCACTTTCAATTATTCCAAGCATAAATCTAGTGACCATTAAAACTTTTACATTTGTTATCAAACCATTTGAAGCTGCAAGTACACCCCAAAAAACTAAACTCCAGAAAACTAATTTTTTAGCACTTTTCTTTTCTGCAAACCATGCTGCTGGTACTTGGAAAAAGAAATAACCTAAGAAAAATAATGCAGATAATAATGAAGCTACTGATGCAGTAATGTGTAATGACTCACCCATTCCCCCTGCAACACCAAAACTATAATTTGCACGGTCTAAGTAAGCTAAACTATAAGTTATAAATGCTACTGGTATTAATCTTTTCCATCTTTTAGAAGTTAATTGAATACTTGATTTATCCATTTTATATCCTCCCATAATAATTTATTTTGTATCTATTGTCAGTTAAAGACAATTCTATTTATAGTCTAGTCAGCATCATATTTGTTTTAAAAACTTGTGATCCACTTAAATCATTTTCTTAATTATTATTATTTATAATTATTCCCTCCTATTATTCCTAAACTAGCTTGAAGATAGCTATCTTCAAGTTTTTACATAAAAAAGCTATGTGTATCGTTTTAGTTAACCGGTTAACCATCTTACATTTAGATGATAACGCTTTCAATTTTAGATGTCAAGTATTATTTGTAAAAAAGTTAAAAACTATTATAAATAAAAATAAAAAACCATTCTTTTCAGCACACTCTTTGGTTAAAAATTAACTTCGCCGCTAAAAAATGGTTCATAATAATTTTAATATTAATGTATATCTAAATACAGTTTTTTTTATAAGTTTAAAGCTTTATAAATCGCTTTAGCTACCCCATCATTATCATTGGTATCGGTTATATATTTTGCTATTTCCTTTATTTCAGGAACCGCATTTTCCATCGCAAAGGACTCAGTAAACTCTGTAAACATGGAATAATCATTAAAACTATCTCCAATTATCATAACTTCATCTTTTTTTAAACCCATCTTTTCTGCAACTTTTGCTAATATGAGACCTTTTTGAGCTTCCTTATTATTTATTTCTATATTCTTTGTAAAAGTAGAAGCAATAACAAGTCCTTCAATAGACTCTAATTTTCTTTTTACTTTTCTAGTAGTTTCTTCATCATTATAAAATGCAACAAATTTTCCAATTTTAACATCGCTGCTTAAAAATTCATCAACATTTTTAACATACTTTAAATTAACAAAATGCGGGTGCAATTTTGCAAGTTTTAAAGCATCTTTAAGGCTTGTTTCTGGATCAAAAACTCTAATTCTATATGCAACTTGTGTTAATGCTTCTTCCTCAGTATTAACGCTATATAATCCATCATTAGTATACATCTCGGCTACAATTTTTTCCTTTATTATCATATTTATGACTTCTCTTGCTTCCTTTTTATCAATATAAATTCCTTCTAAAACTTTTCCTTCTTCGTCTATGTACTCTCCACCATTTAAAACTATACACTGACATTTCAAATTACATTCTTCAAGTAGCGGCTTAACATCCTCATACATTCTACCAGTTGAAATTGCAAATTTTACTCCTATTTTTTCAGCTTTTTTAATAGCTTCTATATTTCCTCTTGATATTTTATGGTTACTATCAAGTAGCGTACCATCCATATCAGATGCGATAAGCTTTATCATATATAAATTCCTCCACGTTCGCTCAGCTAAATTCTTCAATTTAATATATATATTTATTATATACTATAATACGCAAAAAATAAGGCTAGAATTCAATTACTCTTAGCCTTTTATCAACTTAATATTCGTATAATATTTTATTTTAATACCAACATTATTTTTTCAGCAGATATATCAAGAAACATATCTAAAGTTTTCATTTCATTTCGACAAACATCTAAAATTCTTTTTCGTGCTAATTTTCTTTGGTAATAATCGTGAATATATCTATTACGTAATTTAATAATTCCTTGCAGTTTTTTTGAATCGTCTGGAGATATAAATCCAAAATCACTAGACAGTGCGACTATATCCGGACCCGATTTATTAGGAATAAAATTATCTGTTGAAACTAAATATGTTTCACACATATCAATTACAAACTCACAAAAAGAATTAAAATACGAAATCATTGCTTCGTCAACTATTTCATCCTCACTATTTGGACTTCTTCTCAAGCACTCTCTTATTCTAACTAGAAAAATCTTACTCTCTGAAAACTTTTCTTCTAATTTTTCTTTTTTATATTTATAATAAACCACTTTTATCCCTCTTCATCTCTTTCAAATTTTCTTCCCTAATTATCTCCAAGTATTCTCTATCTCTTTTGAAACAAGAATATCCCAAAATGTAGTCTAAATATTTTTCTTCTAATAAAATTATTTTATCTTTACTTGCTATAAGCAATTCACCGAAAGGATAAATAAAATCATTAATAAATGTTAAATGTATATTATCATGTTTAAAATGCTTTTTTAAAATTAACTGTAGATAATCTTCAATTTCAAGTTCCTCTTCCCACTCTAGCTGCCTAGTACTTAGAATAATAACATCTATATCACTTCTATCCTTATTAAAGGACTCTTCATTATAACTTCCAAATGTAGCAATACAAACAATATCTTTAAGTTTACATAAATCTAAATTGCAGCTATTAAGTTTTATTTTATCCATCCTAATCACTTCCACATCGACAATTATTATATAAATTTATTATATCATATACTAATAAGTTTATTAAATGTATTACAATTTTTTTAATTTTGCCTTAATCCAACCAAAAACCATGTATAATCAGGAAAAAATTGTCCTTATACACATGGTTTTTTATTCATAAACTTTATATTAAAGTTCTTCTCCATTAGTTTCTATCACTTTTTTATACCAATAAAAACTCTTCTTTCTTGATCTGCTTAAATCTCCATTTCCGTCATTATCTTTGTTAACATAAATGAAACCGTATCTCTTTTTCATTTCTCCTGTTGAAGCACTTACTAAATCTATGCATCCCCATGGAGTATACCCTATTAATTCAACTCCATCATTTACAGCTTCTTTCATTTCTTCTATATGCGATCTTAAATAATCGATTCTATAATCATCATTGATTGATCCATCGGCGAGAACTTCATCCACAGCACCTAATCCATTTTCTACAATCATTAGTGGAATTTGATATCTATTATAAATATTATTTAGTGTCCACCTTAAGCCCTTAGGATCAATCTGCCAGCCCCAGTCACTTGCTTTAAGATATGGATTTTTTACTCCTCCAAGTATATTTCCTGAAGTCCTTTCTAATTCTGGATCTGAACTTGCACAATTTGACATGTAGTAACTAAAGGTATAGAAATCTACACAGCCTTCCTTTAAAATTTCTTCATCATTTTCTTCCATTTTTATTTCAATATCATTATCTCTAAAATATCTCTTTGCAAAACCTGGGTATGCTCCTCTTACTTGAACATCAGAACATAAGAAATTGTTTAAATTATCTCTTTCTTGAGTTAAAAATACATCTTCAGGACTGCATGTATATGGATATGCTGTCATAAATGCAATCATGCAGCCTACCTTAAAATCTTTATTAATTTCATGTCCTAATTTAACAGCTTTTGCACTTGCAATGAATTGATGATGAAGTGCTTGAAATCTTATTTGTTTACTATCGCCAGCTTCTTTATCAAATGAGAGTTCAACACCTCCGTCTAATAAAATCCCGCCACCCATAAATGCACCAAAAGGTGTAGTTAAAATATTTATTTCATTAAAGGTTAACCAATACTTTACTACATTTTTGTATCTTTTAAATATAGTTTCACAATATCTGATATAACAATCAATAACGTCTCTACTTGCCCATCCATTGTATTTCTTAGTTAATCCGAACGGAGTTTCATAATGAGAAATTGTAACTAATGGTTCAATGTTGTATTTCTTTAATTCTGCAAAAACATAATCATAAAATTTTAAACCTTCTTCATTTGGAACCAAGTCGTCTCCATTTGGGAATATTCTACTCCAATTTATTGACATTCTAAAAGTTTTAAATCCCATTTCTCCAAATAATTTTATATCTTCCCTATAATGATGATAAAAATCTATTGCCTCATGACTTGGATAGTATGTTCCTTCTTCTAATTCTGGTGTTATTCTTCTTGGAATATTATGTGTACCGCCTGTCATAACATCAGCAGTACTAAGACCCTTTCCGCCTTCTCTATAACCACCTTCAAATTGGTTTGCAGCTGTTGCTCCTCCCCATAAAAAATCCTTTGGAAATCCTTCAAATTTATTGTTAAACATTTTTATCCCCCCGATATTCTAGTTTATAGTTAAAGGCAGAAATCCCTCTTAGGGGATTTCCTAAACATATATTTTTAGAAAAGCCTACGGCTTTTCATCCTTCAACTGTAAACTGTTAATTGTAAATTGTTAACTGTAAAAAGTTATTTATTTTCCTCTAATTCTTTTATTTTATCAGCAAACTGAGGCAAATGCTTTTTATGTGCAACTAACATTTCATCTAATAATACCTTTGCAATTTTTCCACTAGGAACTAATGGATTTATTGTAAATGCATGAAGAGCTTTATTATAGTTTCCTGTAACTGCTGCTGAAATTGTTGTTTCCTCCATACCCTTCATTATTTGAACCATTCCTCTTGACGCTGGATCCAATTTTCCAAAATTAATTGGCTCTGGTCCATGGGATGTTATTATACTTGAAACTTCTACTATTGAATCATACGGAAGATCTTCTAAAGCTCCATTATTCTTTGTGCTAACTACCATAGTTGTTCTCTTATCATTATAGATTGAAGCAATCAATTCACATGCAGCATCACTGTAATGAGTTCCACCTCTTTTTGTTAATTGTTCTGGTTTATAATCAAGTTTTGGATCTTTATATAATTCAAATAACTCTGCCTCTGTTTTTTTAACTACTTCTGCTCTAGTTTCTCCTTTTGAAAAGCTTTCCATTTCTTCTTGTAACATATCATCTGTAATATAATAATATATATGATATGGGCAAGGTAAAATGCCTAAATCTTTAATTTGTTCATAATTAAATTTAATATCTTTAATGTTAGCAACTCCAGCATCCTTCTTTTCTTCCGCCTTAGCTGGATCATATAATTTATCTATTACCTCAGCAGTTTTTTCACTACCTTGTTTATCCCAAACTCTATGCCAGTGAAAATGGTTTAATCCTGCAAATTTGAAGAATAATTCACTTGATGGCACTCCTAATTTTTTAGCATCGTCCTCTATACAGTTAATTGGAACATTGCATAATCCAACAGTTCTATCCCATCCACCGTACTTGATAGCTGCTTCTGTTACCATACCTGATGGGTTTGTAAAATTAACAAGCCATGCATCTGGGCATAATTCTCTCATATCATCTATTATGTCTAATATTACTGGAATTGTTCTAAATGCTTTAAACATACCTCCAGCTCCGTTAGTTTCTTGTCCAATTATTCCGTGACTTAATGGAATTCTTTCATCTTTTATTCTTGCATCTAAAAGACCTACTCTAAATTGAGTAGATACAAAATCTGCTCCTTTAATAGCTTTTCTTCTATCTAAAGTTAAATTAACTTTCCAATCAAGGCCAGCTGCTTTAACCATTCTTTGAGCCATCGCTCCAACTATCTCAAGCTTTTCTTTTCCATCTTCAATATCTACAAGCCATATTTCTTTAATAGGAAGTTCATCTTTTCTTTTTATAAATCCTTCAATTAATTCAGGAGTATAACTTGATCCTCCACCAATAGTAACTATTTTGATTTTCTTTTTTTTCATAGTCTCATCCCCCACTTCATCAGTTTACAGTTAACAGTGCACAGTTTATGCCCGCCAGGGTATCCTGTGGACAGTTATGGATGAAGCTCCAAAGAGAAAATTCGAATAACAAAATATAAAATTTTGATTCTCACTTTTCCCTTTTGGGGATTTCGGAAAATTTAATTTGAGAAAAGCTTGTGGCTTTTCTTCCTTAACTGCTAACTGTTAATTGTTAACTGTAAACTGACTTAATTTTCTTTACCTAAAAGATATCATAAATCAATAATAATTACTTAATTTTTGAGATTTTAGTGACACATTCTACTTTTTAGTTATTTGTTTTTTTATGTAACAGGTTGTTTTCATTAAAAAACACCCATAGAACTAACTTACGTTTGTTTCTATAGGTGATAATATACTACTTTTGAAACACGTGAGTGCCTTACGGGGCGCAATTTTATCTATAACTTTTTCGCTTCTCCGCCTTCAATTTCAATAGTCTTCCCTTCATATTCAAACCATATTTTTCTACTTGATGGATTTTTTACACATTTACCATCAGCACTAAATATTAATCTGTTATACGCATCAATATATTCATAAATTTCTATATTAGTTGCATACCAAATATTTTTTCTTCCACCGACGAATTTACCGAAATCTTCGATTATATGCCAATTATTATTAGCTTCAAATTCATAACTGTGGCCCCATAAATAGAACAGATATGGTGTATGAGACACTTTATCTTCTATAAATTTTCTAGTCAAATCTTGAAGTTCTGGTGCATCATGGTGACAAGTTGCAGTTAATCTCATCCAATCTTTAGGAATTCTAAAATCATTTGTTGATATCACAGTTCTTGCATATACTATTCCACATGCCTCAAGAGCCGCAACAACTTTATCATCAAAGGTACCATAAGGATAGGCCATTCCACGTACAATTGTATTAAATTGCTTTTCAAGGTTTTCCCTATCCTGCATTATTTCTTTGACAACTAGATTACTTTGTAACTGTTCAAGAAATGGATGTGTTAGTGAGTGTACTGCTACCTCTTGACCTGAATTTATATAAGTTTCTGTAACCTTCTTTTCAGTCATTCTGCGATGAATTTGACCTTCAGGATAAACAGTACCTTCTTCTGCATACACTCCGCTGTTTAAATTAAAAGTTCCCTTGAGTCCAAATCTATTCATAATTTCAATTAAGTGAACATCTTGTTCTACTCCATCATCATAACTCAAAGTAAGAGCTTTTGCTCTACCTTCAGGAAATCTTAAAAATATACTTGCCATAGTATTATCACTCCTATTATTAAGCTTTTCGTACTCTTCATTTATAACTATCATTTACTACAACAAAATTGTTTTCTATATTGCAGTGGTGTCTTTTCTTTTAATTGAACAAATTTATTTATAAAATAATCAGTATTATTATAGCCAACCTTCTCTGCAATTTTATAAATTTTCTCATCACCTCGTTTGAGTAATTCTGCTGCTTTTTCAATTCTATATGCATTTAGGTAGTCTTTAAATGATACATTGTATTGTTTTTTAAAAATTTGCCCCAAGTATGCACTATTTATATAATATTTTTCACTTAAGTATTTTAAACTTAATTTATCCATGTAATGCTCTGAAATTTCTTTGTCAATCTGACATAGAATTCCCTGAAATGAGGTTTGTCTTAACTGGCTTAGATATTCCGCAAAAACTAAAGAAAAGTCCTTTAAATGATTTGCACTTCCTCTACTTATCATTTGTTCAAAAGAAACTGAACTAATATACTGCATTACTTCCTCTTGATCAACTTCAGAATCTAACTCCTTTGCAATATTAATTAAATTGCATAATAAATAATTTATATTAATTTTTATAATATCTAAATCTATCTTATATTCTCTAAAACTTGCATAAATTTTATCAACGCACTTTATTATTTCTTCCTGATTGTTATCTTCAATTTCATGAATTAAATAATCCATGTGTTGTTTTTCCACACTATAGCTTAGTTCCTTTTTCCCAGCTATTTTATCATAGTATGCAATATTATTACCAATTGAAAAATCAGAAAATAATTTAGCTACAGATGCAGATTTATATGATAATGCTATTTCTTCAATACTATTAACTTTCTGTCCTATATAAATGAAAAAATCGTACTTCTGAATTTGCTTCATATGAGTTTTAAAGCTCAATATATATTCATTTTCACTCATTTCCTTTTCTTTAGCTAACCTTTTATCATAAATAAAACCAATATCATAACAGCCTTTAGACTGTCCTACATCAATAATTACATTGTAATAATTTTCGCCTAGCCATTCGACCACATTTTTATGAAAAATTAATTGCTGTTCTCTTTTTTCACTCTCTGATACGCTCATTTCATAATTAATTTCAATAATCATATATCGTAATTCAGAAGAAAAATTCTGGTGCCTTTTAATATATTCTAGGTTAGTATCATTGCATTTTCCATATATGATTTCATTTAAGTATCTATCATAAATAGCTTTATCTTTTATTTTTTGTATCATATTCCTTTTTTCCCGCTTAATATGCTCTTCCTTAAACGCACTTAAAACCTTAATTAGTTCTTCTCTATTAATTGGTTTTAAAATGTAATCAGTTACATTGCATTTTATCGCCTTTTTAGCATATTCAAACTCATAATAACCGCTTAGTACAATAAATTTCACTTCATTTAACATATTACCACGTACATATTCAATTAATTCAAGACCATTCATTTCAGGCATTTTTATATCTGCAATTATTAAATTAATATCTTTTACTTCTAACTCTTTAATTGCTTCAATGCCATTTCCAGCCTCTCCAACAACTTCATATCCATATTCTTCCCAATCAATTAAAATCTTTAAGCCTTGTCTAATAAATGGTTCATCATCTACTATTAAAACTTTAATCATAAATCTCCCCCTAATATTAGCAATTAGTATTTTCATTTTCTTTAACTGCATGATTGTTTAACTTTAGTTCATCAAGACAAATTTGTATGGTGACTTCTGTACCTTCTCCTAATTTACTTTCAATTTGAAATTGCATACTATTATTGCAGTACATTTGTAAACGCATGTAGGTATTAAGAACTCCTGTACTTTTACTATTATTTAGAGTTTCTATTTCTGCATTATTAAGTTTTTCCCTAATTGAATTGAGTTGCTTTTTATCCATTCCAATTCCTGTATCTGAAATTTCAATAATTAAATTATTATCATATCTAAATATAGCTACATTAATACTTGCATTATGAGACACTTCTTCAATTCCATGAACGCAAGCATTTTCAACAAAGCTTAAAATAGACAGTTTTGGAATCTTTATATTCTTGCACTTTTCCATGACATAAAAACTATAAGATAATTTATCACCAAAACGGTATTTTTGAATTTGGAGATAATTTTCTACAAAACGCATTTCATCTTCAAT
The DNA here is from genome assembly GCA_021781745.1 of Bacillota bacterium. Classification (GTDB taxonomy): domain Bacteria; phylum Bacillota; class Clostridia; order Clostridiales; family Clostridiaceae; genus Clostridium. Next base: position 14,709 of record JAJXWH010000024.1, read on the forward strand.
GGCAATATTATCTTCTCCCCAATTTATTGTTTTTCGCAGCAATGCTGATAAATTTTCAATTATTCCAGCAGTCTCAACTTCCCCTTTAATTAAACTTCTCATACGAATGCTTTCAAGGGTATTAAACATAAAATGAGGATTCACTTGACTTTGGAGTGCTTTTAATTCTGCCTGTTTTTTAGCTAGTTCAAGGCGTTGTTTTTCTGCATCTCTCTTAAATACCACTTCTATTAGTTCTTTAATCCTTAAAACCATCATATTATAACTTCGAATTAACTTACCTATTTCATCTTTTCCATAACTATATTCTTCTATTGTGGAAAACTCTTCATTTTCCACTTTTCTTAAATATATATTAAGTAAAGCAATCCTATTACCAATTGAATGCGAAATTAAAGCTATAATTATTGTAGGCAGCAGGAGGTTTAATATTATCAATTCAATAAATAATTCTTTTTTTTCAATTATTTTCAAAAATGGGCTTGTTCCTTTTTCAGTAATCATTATATTCCACTTTTCTTTTGACATCTTAAACTTATAGAAATCGTTTAATTTGACCTTCTCGTCCTTTATGGAGTCTATAGAATCAAATTCATCTGCTCCTACACCATCTTTTTGATTAGAAAATAAAACTAAATTTTTATTACATATATATATATTGTCGTCCATTTTTTCATTTAAAATATTATTCAATATTACGTTATAATCAACATCTATTCTTAAAATATTTTCATGGGTTTTATCAAAGTTGTCCAATTTTCGAATAATGCTAATTGTCCTAGCCATATTGTTTATAGATAATTTTTTATCCTCATCGTAAAACACAGATATAGTCATAGCCTCTTTATTATTCTGAAACTGTTTGTACCACTCACTTTCACGTATTTTGGGCGTTAACTTTACAAAATTATCGCTATCACTTATTGTGCTATTGTCTGTAAAAATTGTAACTTGATATACATGTTGCCGCCCATAGTAATACTTTATTACATTGTTTTGTAGTAAAAAAATATATCGGTCATAGTAGGTGAGAAGGCTATCATATCTTTTGTTAATGAAATCATTTAAAGTTATGTCTTTATATAAGTGATCTGATACTAATACACAATCATCAAATACTGCATCTAAATTATACTTAACTCTATCAATAGAATGCTCCATGTTTATTCTCTGTTCCTTTTCTTCACTATTTCTTATAGTAACATAGAATATAGAGTTAGTAGCAATCATAGGAACTAAAACACAAACAAGATATATTAGTAATAATTTTGATCTAATACTATAATTATTCAGTATTTTAAGGTTCTTCATTCTATTACCTCTTTTTTAATTCATCACTCTCTTACATTCTATGATATAACATTAAACTGCTATAGGCAAATACTTGTTTTTTGCTAAAATAAGCATTATCTTAGTAACATAAAAACGTCTCTTTACTCAGTTGACTTTAAATATTCATTGTTATTAATTAAATTTACTCTTTTATTTTAAAATGCTATATCTAAACTCTGAAAATTCAGTGATTCCCCCAATTTCTTTTGTAGAAAACAAAAATAATCCCAAACGGCATCCCACAAACTGATCCATTTTCCATACCATATTGTGTGTGATACCTAACTTAATCCATTCTTCTCCATCCTGATAATAAAACTCACACTCGTCTTTATTATTTACGAAATATCCATATGCCTTAAGCATAACTTTATTTCCCTTTATAGGAACCCTAGCATATTCAACTCCAGGCTCATTGTCTATCAAGTTTCCAATGATAGATTTGTCATCAGTCTCTCTTGCTAACATTACCAAATAATATTTGTCTTCTTCTTTAGTGAGTGCAATCAACCCGTATGAACTGATCAAGAAGCATAAACCAGCATAATCACCGTTTTTAAGCTCTCTACCATCTAAATTTACAGTTGCTTCACACGCAGGTCCCATAGCACGTTGTGTTAGTGTATTTACTGCATAATTTAAATTCAGACTTATTTTTCCTGAATGGATACGATATGTTCCTGGCTTTTCTGTTACTGACCATAAATTATTTGAAGGTGTATGATTCCACTGCCAGATATCTTTTATATGAATCTTGTCTTTCTCATCCGGTTTATAAATAAAATCATCATCTCCAACAAGCGGTTTATATTTATAATCTAGTCGTGTACTCGGAATCTCAATGTATTCAGGAGCTTTTTTATCGAATACTGGAAAGTCATTTTCAAAGCGCAGTGGCACAAGAACAGGTATACGGCCAACAGCGCCATGATCTTGAAATAACATTGAATACCATTTTCCTTCCGGAGTATCTACTATTCCTCCCTGCGCTATACCTGAATTAAAATATCCCATATCATCATCAAAAACCTCTCCTCCAACAAATTCTCCCTCTAGAGAATCTGCTACAAAGCAAGCTTGAGTTCTTCGATGATATCCAGATTTTAATATATGAATGAAAAATGCATAGTACTTACCATTAATTTTATAGAAATGAGCTCCTTCATACCCAAGATAAAACTCTTGCGTCTCCCGCACAATTATTCTATTTATTCCACCTGGTTTAGGACCTGAAAGCTCCTCATCCAATTCTGTGAGATGAATTTCAGTGTTACCGTAAATAATATAAATTCTGGCATCATCGTCAAATAGTAATGAGCAATCATGATAGAAGCCTTCTATTATTTGTTTTTTCCAAGGTCCAGCTATATCAGTAGCTGTATACAGATATGTCTTTTGCGTATCATTTGCTACAAAACAAACATAAAATCTGCCCTTATGATAGCGAAGGGAAGCTGCCCACATACCCTTTCCATAGATGTGTTTTTCACCTTCTAACTTTTGATCGGGTGTATCATCTAAAGCTTCATATACATAGGTTGCCACTTCCCAATTTATAAGGTCGTAGGAACGCAATATAACGCCCCCCGGCATAAAATGCATTGTTGTAGTAATCATATAATAAGTATCATCTACTCGTATTATATCCGGATCTGGATAGTCAGCCCAAATAATAGGATTATTTCTCATATTAGAGTCTCCTCTCTTATTTTGAATATATATATCCTCTATCACTTTTTTGGTCTACTGGAAAAATTTCGAAATATGTTAAAGCATTTTTGCTTAGATTTAGTGTAATTGTAACCTTATCTTTATCCACAGCCACTCGCTCAGTAGTAATTAGTGGCATTGAACTTGCACGAAGTAATGCATTCTGTGCTGGTGTCGGACATGCTGGTTCTCCAATATCATGCCAAATTTTAAGTGGATTACAACATGTTTCATCAACAGTTTTAACTAATAGACATGACTCTCGGCTCATCGGTAACGTAATATTTAGCTCCAAGTTTTGGTCTGCCTCAATATTTTTTATTAAATTCCATGCAACACCTTTATAACTTCCACCTTGTGTATGCACAATAATAGATTCTTCAGATCGATGTACACACTCGCCTTGCAGCTCTTTAAAGAATGCAAATGTCCAAAAGGTTGGTTTAGGGATTACACCATTAGCAACAAGGCCAAATCCACCATGGAAGGGAGTAAATGGAACTCCATTTTCTTCAAAAATATCTCCAAACGTCCAATAAGAGTATGAGGCATTACAATCACCTAAGCTAGAAAGAAGCTTAGCAATATAAGCAGCATTTACATTTTGATCGTGTAATGGACAATTTGGAATGTAAGAAGTATTAAATTCCGTTATATTAATATCAATGCCTCGATATTCTTCATAGCTATCTACAATACCTCTAGTTATCTGCAATTCTCTAAGTAAGTTCTCTGGCTCACGCAACTCTTGATATCCATAGTGCCCAATGAATTCCGGCGATTCTGTTGCATAAGCATGTCTTGTCACAAAATCTATGGGCACAAAATTTTCGTGGCAAAAATTCATGAAATCCTTCATCCAGTTAACATCATCAACGCCACAAATTGCAGGCCCTCCAACTTTAAATCTTTTATCAAGCTCTTTAATTGCCTTTGCTGTAAACTCATACAATTTAAAATATTCTTGCTTGTCTGCATCTTTCCAAAAAACACTTAAATTGGGTTCATTCCATACCTCAATCGGCCATTTTACCACTTCATCTTTACCATAGCGTTCAATTAAATGGCTTAATGTTGCCTGAACAAGAGCCTTCCATCCCTCATAACTTTTGGGTGGTGTCACATTTCCTTTCCAATAAAATACCGTTTGATCTCCAGAAGCCAGTCTCTCTGGCATAAATCCTAATTCCAAAAATGGGCGTATCCCAAGTTCAAGATAAGAATCCATAACCATATCAAGATACGTAAAATTATACTCTGCAGCTATATTTCTAAGATCATCCTTATACTCCTGATAAATTGCCATGTCATCAGAAAACAATCCATGCCCACGAATATGGGAAAAATGTATGTTATCCTGAACATATTTTAATTGTTCTTGATAAGCTTTATGAAGTGCAAGTCCCATTCTTCCCGTTCCAATACAAAACAATGCATTATTGTTAAATGAAATTTTCTTTCCCTTTATTATTGAATAATGCTTAATCATATATTATCTTCTTACCTTTCTTACTTATATACTCCAAGCATATCACTAAAACTTAGTGTGCTTGAGGGAGTCGCTGATATCCAGCCACTCCCGCCTGTTAATTCCTCTTATTGAAGTATACTATTTATACTCAAACCAGTAGAAATCTGCATAATTATCAGTGGTTTTTCCATTACTACTTGCATACATTCCGATTGTACATCCTACAAATCCGCCTGCTACTTCTGTACTTAAATTTTTAGTGCTGACATCCTTTTGTAATATTTTACAGCTAGTACCATCTATTCCATAATATAAATCTAATTTCTGTCCCTTGCTTACCATTTTCAAACAGAGTTTACTAGAATTTATTTCAACTTCATTAATTAATATATCTTTGCCATTATTGCACTCTATAATTTGTAATACTTCTCTTCCATTTCTCTGAGTACATTCATATCTAATATGATATTCATTGCTCTGAACTATAGCTATTCCAGCACTTTCATTTTCATTATTCGGATTAAATTCCATCATAGTAGATACAATATAATGATACTCTTTTTGTCTAATTCCTATATAAGCTGGGTTATCTAAATCTTTTAAAGACTGCTCTTTCAAGTATAGGCGCAGACAACCTTCTTTTTCTGTTAGTGAATATAGATTTTCAGTTGGATTCCTTAAAAATACCCAAGTATTATCTAACTCTTTTCCATAAAAGTGATAGCAAGACTCTTTAGGTTCTACTTCATATTTTAAGAGTTCGTGCTCTTGCTCTAATTCTAATACTCCAAATCCTGGATTAGCTACTGGCCATCCCTCTTCCCAGATAACTTTAGCTAAAAAAGTTTCTCTTCCAGTGTTACAATATCCGTCGCAGGTTCTACTTGCTAACATTACCATAAACCACCTATCATCTTGTGTTTTAACTAAGTCTCCATGTCCAACATGCTTTATTGGATAACTTTTTCCTAAATGTCTATGAGTAATTATAGGGTTACGTGGACACCCTTCATACTTTCCGTAAATTGATGTACTTCTTGCAATTGTAACGCAATGCTCAGGGCCTGTTCCTCCTTCAGCTATCATTAAATAATAATAGTCATCTTTCTTATAAAGATGGGGACCTTCAGGCCATATTACATCCCTCAATGCACCTTTCCAGATTTTATAGCTATCACCTACAAGGCACATATTATTCAAATCTAATTCTTGAATCCAGACTTCCCAATCTCCATTGTAGCGTACACCTTCTGGGTTTGGTCTTGTTCCTATATAATATGCTTTTCCATCATCATCAAAAAATAGGCTTGGATCAATGCCTATTACTCCTTCTAACCAATACGGATCAGACCATGGTCCTTCTGGCTTTTCTGCTGTTACAATAAAATTACCTCCATGAGAAATATTCGTAGTAATTAAATAATATATCCCATTATGATAACGTAATGTTGGCGCAAATATCCCCTGTGAATGACCTGCGCCCTCTAAATTAAGTTGCGATTTTCTAGTTAATACGTTTCCAATCTGCTCCCAGTTAACTAAATCCTTACTATGAAAGATTGGAACTCCTGGAAAATATGCAAAGGTAGAAGTTACTAAATAAAAGTCCTCTCCTACCGCACATATTGATGGATCTGGATAGAATCCTGATAAAATCGGATTTTTTATTTTATTCATTTTTACTTCCCTACTTCCAAATTTTATAATTTCCGCTTAACGCTAAGAATGCAAATAAATATAAGCAGTTATCATAATACCTTCGCTCCCCTGTTCTAAGTGGTGTATTCCAAAATAAGTCAACGCATTCTTTCCTATACTTTCCTTTACTAGCTAAGGAAGCCATTGCATTAGTTGCTATAATTGCCACCGGGTGCAAAGCTTTTTCTTCAATAATTGTGCCATCTATCTCATAAACTAAATTTGCCTTACCTTTAACTGTTTCACAGAAGAAAGTCTGAATTTTATCTGCACATTCACATTCCCATTCTGATTTTCTAAACCATTCATAAGACAGACCTAAATTAGCTGCTACTCTATAAGCATCGCTATAAAATCTTTCATGATAGCCTCTAGCCCGAGGTGAATCACAAGGAACTCCATCATACTTCGAATACTCTGGTGCTAAGCCTGTAACAGGATGACAAGCTTTTTTTAGATATTCTCTACTACACTGCGCTGCTTCTTTCCAAAATTCACGATCTTCTTCATTACACCAAAGAGAAAATAATTCATAAAAATGTGGTAAATGATATGATGGATCAGTAAAGTCAAGATTTGGAACAAACTTTATTGACTTATTACTTGGTTCCCACATTGGATACCCAGGCTCTTTTTCTCCTTTATGGACACATTCATGAAGAAGTTCTCTTGCCTCTTTTGAATAATTGAAAATCCCGTCTCCATCACCCCACCTATTAGATGCAAAGAATAATGCCATTGCAAAGTATTCTTCACCATCAGGCGCAGGCCCATTTGAATTCTTTTCGCCATTAAGAGTAACAGACCAAGCAAAATAACCTTTATTCCAGCCTTCGTCCATATACATATATGTTTTTGCCCATTTCCATAATCGGTCGAATTCTTCTTTCATATTTCTTTGAACACACATCATCATGGCATAAGACATACCTTCCGTTCTAGCATCATTGTTACCTGTATCAACAAAGTAAGCCATATCATCCCCAACAGGATGATATAACCTTTCTGATTCACTTCCATAAAAAATAGTATTATAAATACACTTTAATCTTTTCTCGATTTCCTCATCAGAATATCCATATTCTTCAAAGACATTATGATAGGAATTTGTTTCATAAGCACTCATTCTACTTCTACTCCTTATATTGGATAATTGAAAAAATCTATTCTTTTACACCTCCAATAGTAAGCCCTGTTACAAAATATCTTTGTAAGAATGGATACAGGCAAACGATTGGTAAGGCTGTTACAATTGTGGCAGCTGCTCTAATAGATTTAGGTGTAACCATACTACCTGCATTTTTAGCTGCATCTACCGCACCAGCTCCACTTCCCTGTTGCATTGCAGATGATAATAATTTCATAAGTTCATACTGTAATGTTGTCAAATTTATACTTTGCGAGTTATAAAGCATTGCATCAAACCATGCATTCCATTGATCTACTGCTACAAATAATGCAACAGTTGCAAGTACAGGTTTACACAAAGGTAATATAATTTGAACAAAAATTCTAAATTCTCCTGCGCCATCAATTTTCGCTGATTCAACTAAACTATCAGGTAATCCATTTATAAAAGTTCTGATTACAATCATGTTAAATACATAAACTAAACCAGGTAATATATATACTAGGTAGTTATTAGTTAAATGTAAAGTTTTCATTAGAATATAAATTGGAATCATTCCACCATTAACATACATTGTCATTACATAAAAGATTGATATTTGTTTCTTAAATAGAAACTCTTTTCTGCTTAGTATATATGCAAGCATTGCTGATAAGAACACATTAAGCACTGTAGCAATTATAGTTCTTGAAACTGATATAAATGCACCCTGCATTAGATTCTGATTATTAAATACTGTTTGATAATTTTTCATGGTAAATACTCTTGGCCATAGATAAATTCCACCACGTACTGTATCAATACCATCATTAAATGAAACAGCTAATGTATTTAAAATAGGATATAAGGTAACAATTACAAATAATATCATGAATACCCCTATAATACTGTCAAAAATAATATCGCTTTTACTTCTCTTTTTTAAACCTGCCATTAATACTCCTCCTTTAGAATAACCTTTCCTCACCAGATCTTTTTGCAAATTCGTTTGCTATAAATATTAAAGCTATACTAACTATGCTCTTAAATATACCAGCTGCTGTAGCTAATGAATAGTTACTTAAACTGATTCCATATTTTAATACAAAGATATCTATTGTCTGAGATACACTTTGAACAAGGCCATTTCCAAGTAAGTATTGTAATTCAAAACCTGCATTAACAATATTTCCAATGTTCATTATTAGTAATATAAATATTGTTGATTTAATTCCTGGTAAAGTAACATATAAAATTTTCTTTATTCTTCCTGCACCATCAATTTCTGCCGCCTCATATAAATCTGGATTAATAGCAGTAATGGCAGCAAGGTAAATAATACTTCCCCAACCAACTTCTTTCCAAACATTTGTAAGTCCAACGATTCCCCAGAAATATTTAGTTTCAGCAAAAAAATTTATAGGTTCTTTTATAATGTGTAGTGCAACTAAAACTTGATTAATAACACCTGTATCTGTAGCGAGAACATCCGCAACAATTCCTGTTACAATTATCCACGAAAGAAAATGAGGTAAATAAGAGATTGTTTGTATAAATTTTTTAGCTAACAACTGCCTTACTTCATTTAATAGTAAAGCAAAACCAATAGAACAAATAGTACCCAGGGTTAAATTAATTAAACTCATGCATAGAGTGTTTCTTATAACACCCAAAAAGACTGGATCAGCAAATAGTGTTTTAAATTGATCGAAACCAACCCAAGTTTGATTAAATAAAGCTTTTCCAGGTCTATATTTCTGAAATGCCATTACCCACCCTATAATAGGTGCATAGCTAAATATTAATGTATATATAATAAACGGAATAGACATTATAATTAAGGCTTTTTGTTTTTTCATTTTTTCTAGCATATTCTTTTTTACTTTTATTTCTACATTTCCTTCAGCATTCTTTACTCCTAATTCCATGTTCTTCCTCCTTTTTTATCTTGCATAATAAATTTTAAAGAATAGGGATCTAAAAAGATCCCTTATTCTTCCTTATATATCTATTTTTTTGCCTTATTAGCTATCTCTACTCTCTTCTTAACTTCTTTAGTAAGTGTATCTTCATATACCTTTATGTCAGCTTGAGTTGTAAGTGTTTTTTGATATTCATTCCAAGTATCATCAAACTTGTCTGTACTACTCATTATAACCTTAGGTAACCATTGTCTCTTAATATCATCCATCTTTGTCATTGCTATCATCGCAGGATCGTCTGCTGACCATGATTGAGTTGCTGAATAAATTGGGTACCACGGGTCATTTTCTTCAGGAAGTGGGTCCAAGAAGTCTGTCCATTTCTTGTAGCCATACGCATCAAGAACCTTCTTATCTATATCTGTTAATGTTGCTTGGAACTCTCCTAATTGTTGATCTGGTAAAATTGTATTAATCTTATCATCATAGTAACCTGCAGAATATTGAGGTAAATATGTGTACATGCATAAATTAGCATTTTGCCAATCTTTATTTCTAAAATTAGCCCTTTGTTCTTCATTTCTGTACATTACACCCTTGTCATCTACTTCGTAATCTTTATCTTTTTCTCCCCAATATCTTAATTTTAATGAATCTTCAGATAGTAAGTCATTGATAGCTTTTAATGCACCATCTACATCTTTACAGCTAGTTGTAATTCCTAAACCACTACTTGCATTAAATGCCGGTTTCATTCTATAATTTGGCTTTATACTTTTATCAATAGTTAAAGGTAATGGAACCCAAGTTCTATTATCTAAGTTTCTTGTCTTTAGTGCTAATTCAGCATCATTGAATTCCCAATGTTGATCAATCATTCCAAGTACAGCACCTGAAGAAAGTTTTGCAATGTATTGGTCATATTTTGCTGTAAATGTTTCAGGGTCTACAATTCCCTTATTGTACTCTTCATTAATCTTCTTAAAGTATTTTTGTGCTTCTGGAATTGTATTATAGTTATGAGCTGTTAATGTAGCTTTATCTATAATTGCTCTTCCATCGTTAGGATATCCTGCTACAAATTGAGGAGGGTTTTCTAAACAGAAATATCTCCAGTCATCACTTAAAATTTCAAACCCTTGAGTTGGTTGTCCATCTATTGTTGGATGTGCAGCTTTATATTTTTCAATTAAATCAAAATATTCATCGAGAGTTGTGATTTTAGGATAATTAGCCCATGCTAAAACATCTTTTTGAATCCAAAAAGCTTCATCATTAAATTGTGTTGTTGTATCTTCATTTTTAACATTTCCAAATTGTTGTATATAGTAGATATGTCCATCTGGTTTTCTTAATGCTTCCCATTGAGCAGGAGTTAAGAAGTTCTTAATATTAGGATATTTATCAATTTTATCTTCTAATGGAACAAGAGCACCTGCATCAACTAATGCTTGTGTTGCTTCTCCTCCATCTATCATATCTGGATATTCACCACCTGCAATCATTACTCCAATTCTTTCTTTAGGAGATTGTCCAGTAAGCCATGACTCATTTATCTTTACTCCTATTTTTTGAGCTATAACATTTTTTAGTCTATTATTATCGGGAAGTTCCTTTCCTGCTGTTGCGAAAAATGCTGTGAATTCCTTAATTTTGCCATCACCTGATGAATTACTTGTTTCTTGGCTTTTACTGCCGCAACCTGCAAGTAAGCTCAGAGCTAAAGTTCCTGTCAAAAGCATGCTTACAATTAACTTAGTTTTTTTCATTTATTTTCCCCCTATTCTTAATTCTAATTACACATTTTTATGGTTTGTAAACGTTTGTCTCTACAATGTAAAGTTTATCATCATTGAATATAGCCAACAACCTAATAAATTATATAAAAAATACTAATAATTATAGGTTATAAAATCATGAAAAATTTAATTATACAATGACTAAAATAGTTCCTACGTGTGGCTCATTTTGATATAACCGTCTTTGCTTGCATTGATATTGGCGCAAATTCAAATGCTTTTAAAACGCCATTCCAATCCTTTGCAGGTTGAGGAGCACGCCAGCGGTTTTCACCTACTGGCGGCGCAGCAAATGGGATACCTTTAAAACTTGTTATACGTGGATCAGCTGCTGGCAATCCTTGAACGATACCGTTTTTAATTTTTACTGTCCTTAGCATACTTAATTACTCCTTTTATTAATACAAATTTAATGTAAAATATAAATTGTTAATATGAATTAAGTTTCATTCTAATAATATATGGTTTTAAATATTCTTCGCTTTTTTTAAAAGATAAACGAATAAAATTATATGCACCATTGTTCCAAACATTAAAATCATGTGCCCCACCTTTTATAATTATCTGGTAATGCTTATCTAAGTTATCTTCTACAGCCTCTATAATTCCATTAATCGCTTTCTCATAGCCTTCCTGACTTGCTATTTCGTCTGCATCGCCACAAGTAATATAAAGTAAGTGCAGTCTATAACCACATGATGTTATGCTAGAACCCAATGTCATACCATCACTGGATGTAGGAGCATTTGAAAAAGCACCTACATAAGCGAACAAGTCTTCCATACCTGGTGCTAGAACAGTCTTATCAAATCCGTTACTCCAGCCTCCCTTTGTTCCTGTATACACTTTTGAATCGCATCTATAACCTCCAATAATCAAATTTAAAGCTTGCATTCCACCCATGGATAGACCTGCTATAGCTCTATGTATTCGGTTATGTGCTATTCCTTCTGCTGACGTATCTTTTATATCCGCATATACATTGTACTTTGATTCGATGAAAGGAATTAAATCATATCTTAGCTCATAATCGAAATAATAAAAACCAAGCATATTGATGCCCTCTACATTAAACGAATCATCTGTCCAGTCGTATGCACTTCTGCCATCTGGAAATACGATAATCAACGGATCTATATCACCATTTGCAATAAGATTATCAAATATATTGCATATAACATAATTATCTTCAACACTGCCGCTTCCCTCTAGCCATTCGTAACGACTTCCACCAACCCCATGAAGTAAATACAAAACATTATATTTGGCATTCTTGTCGCCTTCATTATATCCTGCTGGTAAATATACGTTACATTTCTTTATAATTGGAACTCCCTTAACTGTTTCTCTTCCTGCTTCTTCAGAACTGATATTTTGATTTGTTACGAGCTGCCGTGACTGGTTTATATAATTCTTGACACTGTATGAAACTTCAGAAATAGTCCCCTGAAGTTCCTTAACAACTGCCTTTTGATATTCAATAGGCACAGCTATCACATCAATATTCTTCATACTTTATACTCATCCTCTCAATAAATTTAATATATTAAACCGCCTCTCCATGAAATACTGATATAGGAACATTCAGCTCCTCAAATACATCACTGAATGTCCAATATAAATCAGAATGCTATTCATTTACTTCAGAGTAATATCTATAGCTACATTTGCTAATTCCGTATTCAAATCCTTATCTTCCGTTAAATCCAATACTGGATAACCGTCGATATCAAAATGAACACGACGAAGTCCAGATGATCTAGGTCCATCAATTCCTGGTCTTGCGTGATAGGCATTCCATACAATTCCATCATCATCTATAACATATGAATTATGACCAGGACCATATTCTCCAAGTGCGCTTCTGGAAGTAAGTAATGGGTAGTTTCCCTTTGTCCAACTAGCAGGATCCAGTAAATCTGCCTCTTTATCTGCACATAGCAGTCCTACAACATAAGTAGCATCAATCATTGCACTAGCAAAGGTTAAGAATATCTTTCCATCCCTTACCAAGGCAAATGGTCCTTCATCAACAAATACATTATTATTTGCCCAACCATATTCTGGCTTAGAAATAAGCACTGGATCACTTATTAGCTTCCATGGCTCCTTTGAATCAACTTTAGCAATATAAAGCCACGCACCAAGATCCACAGGTAAAAATTCACGCTGTGACCAAACTACATAATACTCTCCCTCTATTTCAAAGTTTGTCATGTCAAGAGAAATGGTCTTCCCTGCCTCACATAAATAAGTACCATCTTTTTTTACTATGCGGTAAGGTCTAGACCAGTCTGCTGCAATCATCGGGTCCCCCCCTCTTTTTAACTTCATTACATGGGATTCTTCATAAAAAAACTCTCCTGCTGTCGCTCCATGGAAGATATATAGATCTCCTTCAATGATGTGAAACTCTGGTGCCCATAAAAGCCCCCTAATATCCTCATACGTGTTAGAATCAAGTATTAATTTTTCCTCAGCATTTACCAAACCTGAAATTGTATCTGCTTCCCTCATGTATAAGGTATGATTTCCGTCAGCATCATTTGTAGCAATAAAATAATACTTTCCGTTCCACTTTGATATACACGGATCTGCTCGGTTAATAGCAATGGGAAATTCATAATGATCTTGATGTACTTTACCTACTATTCTATAATTTCCTGGACTATCCCAATCTATTTCTACTGCATTCCAATCTACATTTTTCATGGCTGTTGTTCCATCACTATAAATAGCAGTAGCCTTCACAGCTTTCAATTCCTTTTCTGAAGCAATACATGCACTTTCAGGAACTTTTATTTTCACATTAGTAGGAACAGTAAGTTTACAAATAAGGTGGTGTGCCACTTCCATGGATATACTTATAATATTCCTTGGTATCGCTCCCTCTATTTCTGTTTTAACAGGTTCCATAGTAAAAGCTTCCGTTTTTTCAGGAATCGAAGCACTATTTATATCAAATATATCAGCAATAATATTTTTATAATAATTCCCATTTTCATCACTCCAGTAAATAACATAAGCTTTTTCATCGTCATCATACTGACATTTAACATCCCTTACATAAGTATCTCCTTTTAGATCAATCACCCCAATTTCCTTATACTGAAAAAGATCTGTCGATGTAAATAGAAGAACTTGCCCTTTACTCTGTTCATCATTTTCGCCATCTGCCTCTGTACGTATAGCAACAACGCCGAAAGTACCATCTACCAAATAAAAAACATAAGGGTTTTTCAAGCTTTTTGCATTAAGAGACCCATTACCATTTTCTGTTGCCTTAGCAAACAAAACTCCAGAATTATGATTTAATTCATGAAATTTCACTCCATCATCGCTGTATGCAATATGCATACTATATGCCAGTTTTGTTGAATAAATTAAATTTTCCTGTGGTGTTCTTGTATAACAAAGTACATATTTTGAATCTTTTTTTACTTTAGATATCATCATATATTTCTTCCTCCTTAATTGATAATTCAAAGAATATCCATTTCAAAGTGCAGGATTATACCAAAACCATTAGTATATTTTCCTTGCCTTTTCATCCTCTATTCCAGACATTCTATAAAAATACGTATTAATCTGATCTCTCCAATCTCTGGCACTATCTAATTGTATATTAAGACGTTCAAGTACATGCTCATATACATTTTTGTCTATAATACCTTCTAGTCCTTTCCAGTTATTAATGAACTTTTCCACTATCTCCAAACCTTCAAAATGCGTATCATAAATATGCTGAATTACTGTTTTTCCAGATTTCAATACATGAGTATAAGGCACATGATGGAAAAATAATAGCAATTCATCCGGACACGTTTCTAAATTATTATATTGGCTTTTAAGCGGTTCATTATATTGCCATGCATAACATGTGCCACTTTCTAGCGTACGGTCAATTCCAATTCCTCTGCAATCTGCTCTATGATACGTTCCCCAAGGAGAAAATTCATACCCATCTATATCTGGTCCGTAATGATGTCCTGGTGATACCATCCATCCCATACCTAATGGTGATGTATACTTCTCATAAGTCTCCCAGGAATTCATTAATATTTCACTTACGTTTTTCATAACTACTGGATTATCGCCTAATGTAAGCTTAATCCATTCTTCTACAATTTCTTCACTGCTTAAGTCGCTGTTCCATGTAAGACGGCCATAACCATAAAGATTAGCTTGAGCTAAGAAATGACCTGTCCAATTTTCATCATTTCCTACATTAACAATCCCAGCAATTCCATCAATTCTTTGTGATACACAACTTAAAGTCTCTTCACTATTGCATTTTGCGTAAGTTGGAGTACTTAATACCTCTTTCCACCAAGGAACTAAAAAGCATACATGTCTTTGCTGACCTGTATATTCCTGTGTTATTTGAAACTCCACTAATTTATTTGTTTTATCCATTGAACCAAAAAGTGGGGCAATAGGTTCTCTAACTTGAAAATCCATAGGGCCATTTTTTATTTGGAGATATACATTATCCAAAAATTGTCCATCTAAAGGATCGAAGCACTCAAAAGCTGCTTTAGCTCTGTCTATTGTATGATCTCTCCAGTCTTGCCTGCAGTTATATACAAAGCATCTCCATATTAATATTCCTCCATATGGCGCTAATGCACTTGCAAGCATATTTGCACCATCTGCGTGATTACGTCCATATGCAAACGGACCAGGCCTTCCTTCCGAATCTGCTTTTACCATAAACCCACCTAAGTTAGGAATTATATTATATACAAATTGAGCTTTTTTCTTCCACCATTCCTTTACCTTTTCATCTAATGGATCAGAAGTTCCTAATTCACCCAATGTAATTGGTGCTGCAAAATTAATACTTAAATATGTTTTAATTCCCCACTTATCAAATATATCACTAATAGTTTTTACAATATTAATTCTTTTATCAATCAAATAAGTCTCTAAGGTATGAACATTAGTGTTATTTATTACTACTCCATTAATTCCAATGGAACAAAGCATTCTTGCATAGTCGTTAATCCTTTCTAAATCTGAAGCTGCTTTATACTCATCATTAAAAGCCTCTCTTATTAAATCATTACTAGCGGGTATACCTATGGTCTCCATAATATACTTTGTTATATCTTTGTTGCGGCAGCTCTCAAACAAAATTGAACTTCCTGCAAAACCACGTTCAACAGTTCCATCAAGATTATCCCAATGATCTATCATTCTAATGCTCTTCTTTGGATTATCTATAATTTCTCTGCCTTCAAGTTGTTTATTTTGCCCAAATAAACGCAGCAATGCAAATACTCCATAAAGAATGCCACTATCATCTTTAGCTGAAATAATAATTCTCTGTTTTGTCTCTGATGAAATCTCATGTTTTATATTATATCCTTCACTAATTAAGCTTTCATCTTCACATTTCTCTAATTTTATATACTTGCCTTTTTCAACTTCATCCTCTCTATCCCATATCCTCTGTTCTGCTTTCTCATCATGAGTTTCTTCAAAGGCTCTTTGAAATACAGTTAATACAGACTCAATAATCTTGTTTTTATAAGGAATCACAATGTTTCCGAGATATTCTTTATAATTACTATTCCCAATTCCTGTGTGACTAAGCCAACAAGAATACATTTTGCTTTTTTTATTTATCATATCAATACTCTCCTTTTTATATTAAATTTTAAAAGATGAGTAATCAAATTTATAAAAGAATACCCACCTTCTTTATTTCTTGTTAATCAAATATTTATATTTTAAATTCATCAACTAGTTCATTAAGCTTTTGTGCCAGCACATCTTGACTTTTAACTGTAGCTGCAATTTCTTTAACACCTGTAGTTGTATCAGCTATACTATCCAATATTTCAGCTGAATTTTGTGTTACTTTCTCAGAATTGGATGCCATAGTGTCAACCATAGCATTTACTTCCTGAACTGATGCTGTTAATTGTTCTGTCATTGCAGCTATATCCTCTGATATTTTGCTAATTTCATCAGCATTATCATAATAATATTCTCCAGATGAAACAAACTCATTAAAGTGTCTTGTAACATCGTTATTAATGAAATTTAAGACTTCATAACTATTATCTGAGAGCCTCTTAAATGCTCCTTGAACTTTTGCCACTGTATTTTGAATTGACATTGCTGAACTAGCCGATTGTTCAGCTAGTTTTCTAACCTCATCAGATACTACAGCAAAACCTTTTCCATGCTCACCTGCTCTAGCAGCTTCTATTGCTGCATTAAGCGCTAACAAATTAGTTTCTTCAGCTATGGCAGATATTGCCTCTACCATCTTTGTAATCTCTTGCACTACAGTTCCATCCTTAATTGCACTTATAATCATCTTTTCTCTGTCTTCATATATATTTTGAGTATTCGCTAGTGCTTCACCTGTTTCATTTTTAATTTTTTTAGATTTGTCTTTAAATCCTAATGATATTTCACTTCCATTACTTGATTTTTTAGATAATTCTGTAATGCTTCCGTTAATTTCTTTCATGGATTCGTTTACTTGCTTTGCTGATTCCATTGATTCATTCATATCGCTGACAATATTTTTAGTAGAATCATTTATACATAATACCCTTTCAGTAATTTGATGAGCTGTAGCTGATAATTCTTCCGTTGAAGCTGTTAATTCCATAGTTTGTTTACTTATATTTTTTACTAGATTCTTAACATTATTTTGAGCTTTGTTTAATGCATTAGCTGTTTGTCCAAATTCATTCTTACTAGTTATGTTTATATCCTTTGAAAAATCGTACTTAGATAATCTCTCAGCTAATTCTTTAATCTTCGTTAATGGTCTTGTAATATTTGAAGAAACTCTAACTGCTATAAGTATTGATAAGGTTATCAATATTACAAGTGATATAACTAGTACTATAATTGTTCTTGTCAGCATATCATTAAGTTCGGAAGTTTTTGCGGCTACTTCTGCATCTATATTATCTATGTAATTACCGGTACTTACTATCCAATTAAAAGGTTTAAATAATGCTGAATATGCCCTCTTTGTTGCTGACTGTCCATTTGCTTTTGGAAAATCAAAATTTGTAAACCCGCTACCGTCTTTAAGAACAACATTCATTATTTTTTCTTTAAAATTAGTTGAAGATCCATTTGACTCGCTTGTACTTTGAGCATCAGCTTTTAGTTCTGAGTTATCATTTACAGAAGGACTTACATTATCTATCCAGAAATATCCTGTTTCATCGTATCGAAGATCTTTTATTAAATTTCTTGCTTGTTTCTTTGCTTCATCTTCTGTTAATTTTCCATCAGCTTGCATTTTATTTATTCCATTTAACAGAGTAATTACATTATCAACTTGATTTTTTATGTTTTTATCATAGCCATCTCTAAGGGTAACTTCATATTGGTGAATAGCTTCTTGATTGCTTTGCCTCAATTGATTAATAGATATTATGCTGACTAACAACGTTACAACTCCCACAATTAATACATTCATAAGTATAATTGCGCTTTTTAATTTTTTCATAAAATCACCTATCCCTTATTAATTAATCTTATCTGCAGTACCAGAAACAGTAAAATAAATAATAATTTTATTTCTATGATAAAACTTAATGAAAAAATTTAAAACACGAGTAATTATAGTTTTTATACAAATAATTATAGAAAATAGTAAAAAACATCTGCATTTAAAATAATTCTATAATTAAAAATAGCCAGATGAAAATACTCTCGTACTCTTATCTGACTATTAATAGCTGTTAAAATATGTATCCTTTCCCCAAGCAAAGTTCAAATTTATCAAAATTTGTGATGCTAACTGACTTAATCTATACCCTCTATATTATAAATTTTTAAAAATGCAATAATTGTCCTTCCCTCGGTTCTTTGCTAAATATACTGCTTTATCTGCACTAATAAATAATTCTTTATAAGTTTCACCATGCTCCGGATATTTAGCAATTCCTATACTTGCTGAAATATTATAATCCAAAATTTCTTTAGCTGTATTTCTCCTAAAAACATTTAATAACTCTTCTGCGCTATCACGAATTTGTTCTTCTGATTCTACATTCTTTAAGAATATTATAAATTCATCCCCGCCTATTCTGCCTACAATAGAATCATCATAAAAGTTTTTGGAAATCATACTCGAAATATTAGTCAACACAACATCTCCTGCCAAATGTCCTAAATTATCATTAACAGCTTTAAAATTATCAAGATCTATCACAAATAATGCTCCACTACTATTATTATCTTTAATAAACTCTTCAATCATGCTTTGGGAAGTTCCTTTATTATATAAACTCGTTAAACTATCTCTTTGCGCTTTATATAGTAATTCTTCAGTTTTCTTTTTTTCTTTATCAATATCAATTATTATCCCAATAGCTTTAAAAATATTTCCATTCTTATCAAACATTGCAGTTATTCTTATTTTGCACCAGATATATTCAATTTTTTCTTTTCTAATCCTAATCTCAGCTTCTGCATAAGTTTCGCCTTTAATGATATCATTTAATACTTTCCCTAATTGCTTAATATCATCCTTATGAATACTATTTGACTTAGATATATTTTCACTAATACTGCTTGTAATAGGTTCATAGCCAAATTTCTTCTTCCAATTTTCTGAAAAGTATATTGTATCTTTATTTATATTCCATTCAAAAATTATATCCTCTGTTTGGGATATAATTATACCATAACGTTCTTCACTTATCCTTAGCTCTTCCTGATATTTATTATTTTTTTCTATATTATCAATTAAATCATTAAAGGCCCCAGCAATTTCTCCAAATTCATTATTTTCATTATATATAAATCTATCCTTATAATCACCTTGCTTTATTTTTCTTATTGCTTGCAATAATTTATATATTGGCTTTGAAAAATAATTGATAGTGAAAACATAGGAGCTTACTATTAGTAGTACAATAAGAACTAAAAATATAACTATATCCTTAATACTTTTATTAATAGGTGTTTTTAATTCATTCCATTCGACACCACTAAATACTACCCATCCAGAATTACTAATCCTTGAGTAATATCCAACCTTTTCCACTCCATTTATTTTATATTCAATTGTTCCACTTGGATTTTTATTCAAATCTATATTCTTCCATTCTTCATATAGGTTATTTGGCACATTAATTTTGCTAATACTATCTTTTACATATTCACTACTGCTAGCTGCAACCATACCATTATTATCTAAAACCATTATTTCTCCTGTTTTAAACGAATGAACTTCATTCACAAGTTTTTCAAAATAATTCATATTTATTATACTAACTATTGCCCCTTGATACTCATTATCAAAAAATATCGGACTTGCAACTATTACACTTTTTATCCCCTTATTAACATCGCCTTTCTGAATAATATCAGTTACAACCACTTCTCCACAAACAAGCTTTTGTGTCTCTTCATCGGAAAGAGCTGCCTTTTTATTAATATACTCTTTATCACAAGATGCAATTATAGCTCCACTTTTATCAATAAGCAATTCTACATTCAAAAAAAATTGTTGGTTTTTTCTGCTATCAAAAATTTCTCCCAATACTTTAGTACTTTCCTTTGAATCTTCACTAACTCTTCCATGATTTGAATCATTTAACAAATCCCTTATTGCAGGAATACCAGAATCAATATTAAGTTCACTGATATTTTGATCAAAGAAAGATTCCAAATATATTGATTGATCGTTTACAAGTGTTACCAGATTTTGCTTAACCATTTCTAAATTCTTAGTATTATAATTTGAAATATATATACTTGTCAAAATAATCATAGGGATTATCCCCCATAGAATAGAAAAAATAATGAATTTTTTTCTTATGTTCACTTTTTCACCTCATCAATTGACAAATTATTCATTAGTTTAATTAATTGTTATAATTATTTTATATTTAGTTATATAACTAGTATATCAGCATGCAATCAAATTTCAACAAATACAAAAATTTTCTATATTTTATGCTTATTAAAAAACTTCTATCTAGTCAAAGATTCTCATCATATTTATTCCTAGAAGATTGCATATACCTATACAAAAAAAGTGCTAAATAAGCTATTTTTATCTAACCTATTTAACACCCTTATATAATTATACTAATTTCTATATTATTCAGCTTCTACAAGGCTAGAAGTTTCTTCCTCTTCTGCTGCTACTTCAGCAGATGCTTTAGCTACAAAGTAAACTCCGCCCATAACCATTAAACTGCATACAATTGTTTTTAAACTTAGTTGGGTTCCATTTATTAATACATCGAATATTATTGCAAAAATAGTATTTGTTGCGTTTAATCCCATAGCTTTTGTTGCTCCAATTTTATCAATTGATTGATAGTAGAATAAATATGATGCTGTTCCTGCTAAGGCAACTGCTATAAGCCACCAAACTGAATTTGTTTTTAAAGCTTCAAAACTTATTCCAATTCCACCTACTATAGGAACTATTAAAACTGCGTAGACAAGACCTGATGTTAATTGTCTTATTTGAAGTGCTGATTCTGCAGATACTTCATCGTCCTTCATTCCAATTGCACATATAACAGACTCACTTCCCCATCCTATTGCGCACACTATAGCCCATATAAATCCAACAACACTAATTCCAGCCTCATTTGGTGAATACCCAATTAAACATATACCAAAAATCGCAACAAGCAATCCTGCCCATCCCTTTTTCCCTATTTTTTCCTTAAGTATAAAATATGCTAAGACTGCTCCAATTGCTGGATATAATGAAGATATTATAGATGTATAAGATGGTCCAATATATTGAATTGCCATTACATAACCTGTCATCCCAACAGGACCACCCATAATTGCTGCTAGTGCAACAACTAATCCACTCCTAGTTTTCATAGCCTTAACTAATGGTCCTAATTTCCCCCTAAGCGCTAGATATATAAATGTCCATACTGCTGAAAATACATCATGAAAGCAAGCTGTTATAATTGGAGCTAAAACTATTGCACCTTCAGATGAAAATGGACTCATAGCAAGTACTAATCCAACTAAAACAGTATCTATTCCCCATGTTACTGCTGAACCTATACCAGTCAATACACCTACCCTATAGTCACTTTTTTTATTCTCCATTTAATAATCCCCCTTAAATTTAATTAATTATTCTTTCACATATAATAATTCCTTATTTTCTATAACATACTTATCAATAATTTTTTGATAATTATCCTCTTTAATGTATTATTAAAAATAATTATTATATAGTTATTTTGCTATTTTTGTTCAATTTTGTTAAGTTCATTTTGTGAACATCTTTATATTATCATTGTTCAATGTTCATGACAATATGTTCAGACAAAAAATATTTTAAAAATTATTATTTTGCAAATTAAGCAACTTCTTCCTACTACTTTTACAAGAAGACTCAAAAGAATGACTACACCATTGTATTTATTCAAAAAAAATTGTAGATTTCTAATAATAGAAGTTGTACCTATTGCTGACTTCCATAAATATTGACTCAGTGCAAACAAAGATAAAACAACTTCTACTTAAGAGATACCTACAATTTTTTCGAATCTATTTTTTCAATTTTAATTTTATAAATATCTTATCAGCTAATTCAAAAAATACTTGATCTTTAGTTAGTACAAGTATACCTAGGTATACAATTCCACATGCTAATACTTCTAGCAGCAATCCAATTATAATATTAGGTATGAAATATTTTATTCCAAGAGTTATTGGGATAAAGGTAAGCGAATAGTAAAAATATTTTATATTTTCAAATGCAAATAAGTGAATATCTAACTTAATTACTTTCTTAACCAATCTATATTCTAACCATATTACTATTAAATTTGCTATAAGTGTTGTTGTTATTGCCGTTACCGTATTAAAAGTACCTGTAACGAATAAAGTCGTATTAAATATTAAGTTAAGTATCCCACCTATAAGTACCAGCATTGCATCATCTTTTTCTTTTCCATGAAGGTATATCATCTGATTTGCTATTACTCCTTCAACACCTATACTCAGCATATATATAGCAAATACTATCATTACTGGAACCACTCCTAGGAACTCTGTTCCTCCAAATATGTATATTGCTTCTTTTGAAAGACACAACAACCCTATAGAAGCTGGAAATAAGAATAAGAAATAAATCTTTATTACCCGCTTTAGTAATACCAAGTATTCCCCTTTAGATTCATTACCCAGGTAATTAGATAATCTAGGCATAGTTACCTGAATAACTGTAAGAAGCAATGTATTTATAATAGTCATTATTCTTTGAGCCATATAATAATATCCAACTGCTGTAGTCCCGCCTACACTATCCTTTAACATTATTTTATCAAGTTGAGTATATAAAATATTTGTATTAGAGAGAATTACAACATAAAGCATAGGCTTTATATGTCTAAAAAATTCTAAATTGGAAAAATCAAAACTGACCTTTTTCTTTACATATATAAAACTAAGTACATTGTTTATAAAATTAAACCCAACAACTAAATATAAATAAAATAAATAATCCCCCTGATCCCTTATAAATAACAAAATGAGTACAGAATATACAATCCTTATAACCATAGTTTTAATAGCAATGAAATCATAATTTTCTAAACCTTCATTAATCCATTCAACATAAAAAAGATTAGCCACCACGCTAAACCCCATAATTATACATGTATAAAAATATGGTTCATTCCTATAATAAATGCCTACAAATGCCATATAAGCAGCAGAAGCTACTATATTAGTAACACTCGTAAAAATAAATAAGCTTGTAAAGGTTTGTTTTAGTTTAACTTTATTATCACGAACTTTGCTTATTTCTCTCAAACCATATTGATAAATTCCAAAACTAGCAAATATCAAAAAATATGCAGTTAATGAATCACCATATCCCATATATCCATATAGTTCTTTTCCAACTGATCTGGTTACCAGCGGCATAACCAGTATAGGCAAAATTATATTAAACAAATTAAGCATAGCTTTAAAAATTGCATTTTTAGAAATAGATTTAGCCATTATTTAGCCTCCATAAATATATATTTTAATTAATATTGTATATTTCATGCGATTTAAGATATATAGTTGAAAACAAAAATTTTCACTTTTTCAATTGTACATTTTACTTAATCTATTGTCAATTTACGTACCAAATACATGCAAAATATTGAAATTTAATGGACTTTTTCCTCATTATGGTTTATAATTAAACTAACAATTGTTAGTTTGAATATAATAATGTATTTATTTAGATATTAGTATGTTTTTTCAAACACTTTGAATCATTGTAGGTTTTAGTGTTTGAAATTATTTGTTATCCATAATATAAAAATCACAAATATAGCTTTGCAAGGAGTTGTTTATGACTACAAGGGAAAAAATAATTTACGAATCATTAAATCTTTTTTCAAAAAAAGGCTTTGATGCTATATCTGTCAGAGATATTGCTAAGGCTGTTGGAATTAGGGCTAGTTCTATTTACAATCATTTTAAGAATAAACAAGATATTTTAGATACAATAATTGAAAGATATTCAGAACGGGTAACTAAATTTTTCAGACGTATAGAAAGCAATTCGTTAAGTAAGCTTTCAAGTTCAAATGATAAAGCTAATCAAGCTTCTGGGGAAGAATTCATAAAAGGGAGTTCAGAAATTTTTAAATTTTATTTGGAAGATGAATACATGATTAAATTAAGAAGATTGCTGACAATAGAGCAGTATAGTAATTTAAGGCTTGCCAATTTATATAATAAAATATTTATTAATGATGTTTTGGACTTTCAAATGAAAGTTTTTACTGAGCTTATGAATGCAAATATATTCGTCAAAAGAGATCCTTACACTTTAGCTCTTCAATTTTACTCTCCAGTTTTTTTACTATTTTATAAATTAGAAAATATAACCAACAAAGAACGTGTGTCTTTAGAAAATCATATTTCAGAATTTAAGAATGTTTATATAACGAAAGGATGATAATTTGTGAATGTTACTGTAATTTATGGAAATATAAAGAACACTAATACATATGATTGTGTACAATTATTACTAAATGCCCTTAAGAAAAACATTAAGATAAAAACTAATGAATTCTTTTTGCAAGAAAGTTACTTTGCCAATGATTATTATACATATACCAAAAATTATTTAAATATATATTCTAATACTACAATTACTGATTCAATTATTAAATCAGTAGATACTTCCGACTTAATAATTCTAGCTTCTACTGTACTCATGTGCGATATAAGCTCTGAAATGAAGATCCTCTTAAATAATTTATATAATCATAGAACGGAAAGTAGTTCAAATTCATCAATGAACAATAAAATTGGATTAGTAATTTCAACTTCTGCAGGTGCCGGCCTGCCTTATACTGCTAAAACACTAAAAAAGAGCTTGCAATATTTAGGAATCGGTAATACATTTAAATTTTATAAAACCCTTTATGAGACTAACTTAGAAGATGCAGATTATAAAACTAGAAAACAGATAAGTAAACAAATTTCTAAACTTTCATATAAAATATTAAATTTATATCTCAGCCCTCGACCTTTTAAATCATCACTCTTTAGTAAGATAGTTTCTCCAAAAATCAGTACTACTCTTAGAACTAGCAGCAACTATAATGTTATCGAAATAAATAGCTGGAAAAGGCAAGTATACTATCACCATGGTAAAAATATTTAAAAATTTTATAACAATAAATTGAGTCACAATAGCTGTTATTACCCTATAAAAATTAGGATAAAAAAACAAAATGGAAGATTATCTTACTTGTGCTTGCTCAAAAAATTTATTAAAGCAAACAAAGTAGACAATCTTCCATTAACAACTTTTAAAAATCCATTTTAAACCAATCAACCTATAATCTTAGTGTATTTTTTAGATATTCTAAATCCTGAAGTGAATCTATTTCAAAAATATCATTTGACTGTATTTTTTCAATATATACATCCATCTGATTAAGGTTATCTACAGCAATACTATCCCAGTATAAATCTCTAAAATCACCTTTATTTATTGCTTCTTCAACTTTTTGAGCAATCAAAGCACCGTCTTTAGCTGTCCAAAAAGATGCGCCAGACATTATGTAACTTGACTTATCTTCCTCTTTTCCGATATCAACGCCAAATATTCTTCCCTCTTCATCATATTTTAAAATCCATTCCCCTGATATGTTTTCTTTACAAGCAGAATAATATATGGATGTTTCAGGCTTAATTTTAGGTAAAAAATTTCTAGTAATATAATTATCTGCATCTATAACAAATGCATCTTTAAGATATTCTCTAACTAAGTACATAGTATAAATGTTATTATAAACATCATATTTATCATTAATTACTTTTATAAGATTATATTTTTTTACTATGTCATCAAACTTTTCATGCAAATAACCTGTCAGTACTATAATCTCATCAATTCCGATTTCTTTCAAATTTATAATTTGTCTTTCAAGTAAAGACATTCCATTAACTTCTATTAGTGACTTTGGAGTGTTATTTGTTAATGGTCTTAACCTCGTCCCCATTCCTGCTGCCATTAAAATTGCTCTCATATTACACCTCGTCAATTCAGTTAACAGTTGACAGTGCGCAATTAACAGATGCGGATGAAATTCCTCCAGAATTTCTTTAAATATATTTTTAAAAAATCCTGAAGGATTTTTGTCCTTAACTGTAAACTGTTAATTGTTAACTGCTAACTGGTTTAAGTTTTCTTTTGCTCTATTGTATCTATCAATTCCGTAGGTACCGAAGTCATCTCCTTCAGCTTCTTTAATTAATGTCCAAACTGCCCATAAGAAATCTTGACAAATTTGGTGAATTAGCAGTCTTCTTCTTGAATCCTTATCAGCTTCTTTTCCTTTAAAGTATAATCTAAACATTAACTCAATATCATCTTCCGAAAATTCATTTTCTAAAGAAAGAGCTGCTAGATCCCACATGTCATCGTTAATTCCACTATATTCCCAGTCAATTAAATAAATTCTGCCTTCAGTATCTTTAACAAAGTTTTCAGAAACTAAATCATTATGAGATGGAATAAATACTCTATTGCAAACTTTCAATTCTTCTTCAAGCGCCATTACTTTTGGTCTTACTTCATCATAATCCTCAAAGAAGTCACCACCATCTTTTCTTAAAATATTCTCATATTTTTCAAGTTCTCTGAACATATTAAATTCATTGTCCATACGGAAATCTGTGCACTCATGTAAATCTCTTAATATTGCTGTAACCTGTTTTAAATTTTCCTCTTTTTTAATACTTCTATGCGTTAATGTTTCTGCATTTTCTATAAATTTAGATATTTTAACTCCCGTTTCAAGATTAAAATATGGTACCTCTACATTATACCCCTTTTCAGAAGCAATTGCAGAGTTAAACATTTCTGTACTTCTATTAATCATTTGCTCCGTTCCAACACCTGCAACTCTTAATATGTATCTATTACCTTTTACACATATTTTGTAGTTTTTATTTGTCATACCACCTGCTGGTTCAACTTCTGTAATGTCTTCATCATTTACCTTTAATGATTCACGAACAATATTCTTAATATTGTTAATCTCATAACTTAGTTCTCTTCTTCTTATTGTTGGATAGAGATAATTTTTAATCTTTTCATATTCTTTAGTGCTATCTGCATCTCCCCAAGCAAGATCGTCTATTTTAACAAATCCTATATTATAATTTCTTGCCACATCTAATAATACATATTCGTAATTTAAGTAAGGATTAACATTTCCCTTAAATTCTTCAAGCATCATTGTATATAATTTATAAGATATTTTAGTTAATCCTATCATTTCCCCATCAATTCTGTTAAATTGGTGGATATCCTTAGACATTTTAAATAGATGATTATCTCTAATTTCAACAAAAGCCTCATCTCCTGATCCACTTTCATTTGTAAAAAGTATACAATCACGATTTGGACTTTCAACTAATTCCCTAATAGCCCTCTTTTCAAATATCAGATCATTTTCAATAAGTAAGAAATCATCATCAATATAGTCTTTAGCTAAAGATAATGAATGCATAGTCCCTGTCCATTTATATGTATCACTTTTTACTAAGATAATATTTTTACTATTTTTAAAGCACTCTTCATAATACTCACTTTCATAACCAGTAACAATAACAGTTTTAGTTATTCCATTTTCTTTTAATATATTTAAAGTTCTATCTATTAATTTAAAATCTTCAATTTCAAGCATACCTACAGGCTTACCAAATTCTTCTGCTCTTCCAGCTGCAAGTATTACAGCTTGTTTTACAATTTTTCTGTCCTCTTCATGAAGCTTTAGCCTTGTACTTTTGGCAGAAGCTATATTTTCTTCCAAATATTTCATTCCCTTTTCTGTAACCTTGTATAAGGTTCCTCTATTATTAGTAGTGATTCTATCTATAAATCCATCTACTGTGAATTCCTTTAAGACAGCATTAACTTTACCTAAAGATATGTTTGTCCTTTTTGATAATTCTCTTTGATTAATGTTGAAATTATCATTTAATGTTTTCAAAATTTCTATTCTATCTTCTAACATGCTATTCTTAACTCCCCTTTTTAAGTAATAAAATTATTCATTGTTCGAAATTTGAACTATAATTAATTATATTCCTGAAAATTCTGGATGTCAATAACAAAAAAAGGGCTATGCCCTTTTAATTTACAATTGACAATGTACAATTAAAGTTGAAAATCGAAGGTTTTCTTTTTAATTGATTTTTAGAAAAGCTATAGGCTTTTCATCCTTCATTGTTAATTGTCAATTGCACATTGTACATTGTTATATCACTGCTTTTAATAGTTATAGATTTTATAGCTTTGTCTTTATTATAAATTCCTATAAAGGAAAATATTTAGAACTGAACCGCTCCATCTTGTCCGAAATTATATACTTTATCATCTACATACATAGATTGATTAACTACCATTTGTCCATTTGGAGTGAAATAATACCATTTGCCATTTAAGTACAACCAACCTTTTTTCATTATTCCATTTTTTCCTAAGTAATACCATGTATTATTTAGGTTTATCCAGCCTTTTTTCATTTCTCCAGTGGTTTGGTCTAAATAATAAGTTTGTCCGGTAGTATCATCTACTTTCCAGCCTGAAGCTCTAAATCCTAAATTATTTAAATAATAATATTTTCCTCCTGTAGAAATCCATGCATCTTTAACTTGCCTATGATTTTTATCAAAGTAGGCTGGCTTTCCATTCACACTACCCCATTCATCATATTTAGTTAAATCTATCCAGCAATCATTATATTCATCATAGTACTGATCATCAGTATTATCACTACCACTAGAAGTATTATTCCAATCAGTAGCATCAACCCTATAAACTTCTAAAGTATATGTTTTGCTTACTGTACCATCTTCTGAGGTAACTTCTATGCTAATCTCTGTTTTTTGAGCTCCTTTAAGACTTACACTTATTGCGGTATCTGTATACTCTTGTCCATTTACTGTTACTGTTGACTTAGAGTCATCTGGCATCGGCGTTACACTAATATTTGAAACAGTTGGATCTACACGAACCTTTGTAATATCAGCTGTAGAATCAAATGTGTAATCTCCTGGATTAAGGACTACATTTTTCAAATTAGCATCACTGCCTTTTGAATTATTTTTTACCACTACAGTATATGTCTTTGTAGTTGTTCCATCTTGTGCAGTTACAACTATCGTTATAGTTGTCGTACCACTTGAATTTAAAGGAATTTCACTTGCAACTCCTGAAGCTAAACTATAAGTTGTACTACTTCCATCAACGCTTGCAACAATTGATTGAACATTATAATCTTGTGGTATTACAGTCAATTTTTCAGTTGTATCTCCTTTAGCAACTGTAGTTGTATAATCTAATTTATCACTTGAAAAACCTGAAGTTCCATCACTACTTGTTAAAGTGTACCCACTGATTTTTAATGAATTTAACAATGCATTAGTTGAATCTTCTCCTGTTGTTGGAGTAGTTGAACCATTACCATTCTCAGGTAAATAAAATATATAGCTATCTCCTACTGGATAACTTCCAACAAAAACTTTTGTTGTAGTTCCATCTGCTAATGTTTTATCTTCAAATTTATCATAATATGCCTGGATCACCATCTTCTGAGATTTTCCAACATCTATACTAAGACTGGTATTCCTCAAATATTCTCCACTAGCTGAATCATAGCTATAGGTATTAGCTATAGATGCTGCTGCCTCTGTAGTATTATTACTATTCGCATAATCTCCAAGATAAACTCTTATATATTCATTTTGATCACTTCTGTGTCCAGTAAATGCTACATTGATTGGATTTGAACCATTATAATATAGATCATACGTACGTCTAGAAGCATCAAAACTCAAAACGCTTGATTTTACACCAGGTTGTGTTAATGTCAAATTTTGTCCAGCAGAATTAGTAAATGCTAAATTCATAGTGAAATTACTATTACTGTTTACAGGGACAACATCCAAAAGATATCTTGCTAATATCTGTGATGAATCTGTTATACTTCCATTTGAGCCTGCATAAACATCTACCTGTATCTGATTACTTACTGCACCAGCCTGAAAATCAACAAATTGCTTCCCATCTTTAAGCTGCGATTTTTCAACCTTAGTAGTCCCTGTTGAATCCTTATAATTGTTGGTCACCACATATGCCACCGTGGACTGATCCTTTACAAGTTTAGGATCCATGCTTATCATTCTTGCACGTGGGTCTATGTAAATTTGTCCAGAATAAACTGAAAATCCTGCGCTATTTTTAGTGGTAGTAAACTTTTTACCTATATAAGCTTCCACGCTATCATCATCGTTATAATCAAGTTTTGTTATGCCTGCATCCTGTATGCTGTAATCCTTACTAGCATCTAAACCATTATATTTCATTTCTATAGCATATGATTTCGCGATAGTCTCATCGCCTACAATTCCACCTATCTTTAATACAAGAAGTGCTGAATCACCTAAGTTGTTCAAATTACCTTCCAAGGAATTATTAGTTATATTTATACCAGTGTCCTTTACTCCATTTTTATATACTTGTGCATTAGTCAAATCTTGTTTAAAATTTATTACATATTTTAATATATTAGTAGAGTCAGGTACGTTAAAATTATATCTAAGAGGCATATTTGCATCTGGCTCTCCTGCTTGAGTATACAAAAATGGTGGTTCATTGTTTTTATCATTTGAGATTTCATCATTTGGCCCGAAATCTGACACCTTACCTACATAAGATTTATATAGTAATGATGTTATTTGTTGTGTTACAAATGTAGTTGCTTGTTCAATTGTCATATTTGAATTACTGCTACTAGCATGGTCTACTGGTGAACCATCATTAAATGTTCCACTACCTGTAGGCTGCTGAGTTGTAGGGTCCAATGTAGGAGTATATGTTACTGTTTGAGTTTGATATGTTACTTTATATGAAATTTCGTTAATACCAAGAGATAATCCTACAATCCTCTTTCCAATTACATTTTCCCCATTAAGACCTGTTCCTGTAATATCAGAACAACTCAACCCTAAATCCGTTAATGAAGCCGTATCAGTTATAGCCACATCATTTATTGATACTATTTGAATTCCTTGAGCAACAACACCTGTTGCAGAATTTGCTTGCTTCCCATTCCCTTTTGCTTGAACTTCTAAATCAGGTATTGATTTAATCACATCTTTAACTGTAATATCAAATCCTTTATCTGGCTGTGATTTAGTTGGAGTTACTATATCTGTAGTTGAATAAATTGTTTCATTGGTGGTAGGATCCACAGTAGAAGTTAGTTGAGTATTTTCTCCTGTTACATTTACTCGTACTGTTGTAGCATCTGCAACATCATCTGCCCTAGCTGCTTGTCCACTAAAACCAACAGGCAGAAATGATACTATGCTTGTAAATACAACTAGTAACCCTATGAATTTCTTTTTCGTTTTACTCATTTTGTCGTCCTCCTATATTGTATTAAAATTAAAAACTTTATTTTAAAGTTTATGATTTTATTCTTCCTAATATTGTCATACTAGCTTATATTTCAATTTAATATCAAATTACAACTTTTTCACCAAATTAAATATACTATATTTTTATTATCGAACCATTTATTCTTCACTTTAGTCAAATAATACATTATAAAAATTAATTACATTAACCTCCATTTTCTTGCTTACAGACTTATAATTATAAAAGATACATTCTTAACCTTCCACTTTGGCTCTAAAAAGCAAAGACCTTCTATAATATAATACAAGAAATATATATTATGGAAGGTACTTTTATCCTATATTTTATTAATTTTTTACTTTATTATTTGCAATGTTTTTGTTTTATACATATGTGCCAGTTCAACTATTACAAATTTTATGATTTTCCTTTAAATGAATTTTTGCACCTCGGACATGTTACGGAAATTTTCCCTTGATTTCTTGGTACTCGTAGTTTTTGTTTGCAATTTGGACATGTAAAGTACTTATGAGTTTTTAAATCTTTTGTTCTGCTTAATTTACGATTGATCCACGATATTATTGAATTCCTCATTCTTAAATATTTATAATTTTCTTGCTGCCTCTTATATATATTTCTAGAAAAAATCCTATAAACACATAGAACTACAGGAATATATGCTACGAATATTAACCCAGATAAAAATCTCGGTAAAAAATTTGTTATCAATACTAGAACAAGAAAGACTATAACCAATGCTCTTGATAAATTATCACCACCATATCTTCCATACATAAATTTTTTTAGCCAATTCATTTTTTCACCTGCTTGTATAATAAAAGTTTATTATACCTTTCCTTTCATGATATTTTTTACTATAACTTAATTATAAGATTCTGCGGGCTAAATTTTTCACTTCTATTCTAACTATAGACCATTTTTATTGATAAAATAACTAAATCTAATACGCATACATAAGCATATGTATGTGCAAAGCCAACTATATTATACCAAATTGTTAGTTATGAAGTAAGATATTTAATTACCTATATAGCCAGCCTTCCCTCCAAAAGGCATAGCCCAAAGCTAACTTATACAAAATATAGCAACTAGATTAACTTTCCTTTATTTTGATAAATCCAAGTTATGATCAATTTCTTTAATTTTTTATGCATATTTTATAATTTCCACTCTATAAACAATGTATCTATCAGACCTCACAAGGTAAGAACATCAACCTTAATCTCATATGCCTGCAACATTTACTCCAGGGAATCAGGGTAATGTTGGACTTTGTTTTGTATAGAAAACTCGTCCGTTTCTAGTAAACCTTATATGTGATTCATATCCTTCAAACCGAGATTTTGCCTTCAACTTCCTTCATAGTTCACCTCACGATTGATCCCTCTTCATTGGCTGATGGATCCTAAGTCAACAGCGGACTTTCACCGGCAAGTTATTACCCATGCCGGTTACACTGCCAAAAAGATGATTCCTATTCTATATAGAAATCATCTTCTTAAATCTAAACTTAAATTTTTTCACTTTATAAATGCTACATTTTATTTAGAAACAACAACATTATAGAATTTATCATCAAATTGGATTAAAGTATTAGTCGTTTTAGCTGAAGTCGTTGCTGTTAATTTTGAGTTATTTAGTATATATATTATATTTCCAACCCCAAATGTCGTTACATTTGAACATCCACTAAATGCTTCAGCAGATTGTTCATTGTATATTGACTGAATATTTTGCTCTTTAAAATATACTGATTTTAAACCTGTACAATTCCAGAAAGCATAATCACCTATAGATTTTACTGAACTTGGAATTGTTACTGATGTTAAGTTTGCACACTTTGAAAAGGCACACTCACCTATAGATGTTACCCCACTCGGTATTGTAACTGACCTTAAATTTATACACTGATAAAAAGTATCGGGACTTATAGATGTCACTGAACTTGGAATTGTTACTGATGTTAAGTTACTGCAATTCGTAAAAGCAGAATTTCCAATTGATGTTACCGAATTTGGAATTACTACTGATGCTAACTTACTACAATTATAAAAGCAATTGTCACCTATGGTTTTTACTGAATTTGGAATTATTAGTGATGTTATTTGTGTATTATCAAAAGCATAATTACCTATCGATATTACTGTACTTGGAATTGTTACTGATGTTACTTGATGTGCGTATCCATTATTAAAAGCCCAATCACCTATTGATGTTACAGTATACTTTTTCCCATTCACTGTAATTGTTGAAGGTATAATTATATTTCCATTTGCAGTTGAATCGGTTAATGATGCTGTTGTTCCACTATAAGCATAAGTTAACTTATTGATTGTTATTGTGGATGTAGTAACTGCATTAACTCGAATCGGCCCAACAAATACCAAATTATACATACTTCCCATTCCTAATATACTTATTACGACCAATACTTGTGCAACTAACTTTATTCCCCTCTTTTTGTTTAGAATATTCACTTTTATTTCCCCCTCATCTCTTTTAATTCTTTCAGAGCCTATAGTTATAAACTTCATACTTTTCTCAAAAATATAGAAAGGATTTTAACACTAAAACTGAACTTTATATAAGTTAAATATTCAATCCTTAGAAATTAAGCATTTGGCCTATTAGATAAACATATTTACACACTTTCTAAATCTTAATATGGATACCCCTACCAGAAATAATAAATATTCTTATGCGGAAGGCATTTGAAAATAAGTATTAAGGATACTGGTTATAAGTTGTTCCAATTTAGCTTGTCACGCTGAAAGTAGGAATAACTGAATTGAGTGCAAATTGCAACTTAGAACCTTCAGCAACAATTTCATTATCCATCGAAACATTTTAACCCTTGAAGTCATAAAATGTTTATTATTTCAATAAGTTAGCATATGAGTCCACATTATAGTTGGAGTATCTATATTGAAGTAAATCTTTTTTTATTTTTAAATACAACAAAAAATACACAATTATAAGACACATCTTATTTTACAGTTCGACACAAATATATTGAATTATTTAACTTACATTACAATAATACCCTGATCGAAACTATATGTCAATACATGTAAAATTTAAATTAATCTCAAAAACTCACTTAATGATTATTAAAATCTTTAAAAAAGTGATTTCTAATTTTCTGAACTCTCAGAAAAAAATTTATTTTTTTCTTCTTATATCTTTTGTTTTCTTGTTCTTCTATTCATAATTTATTTACAAACGAAATTAAATTAATAGAAATACCTGATTCTATTACATTTGTGGTTTCTACAAATCCTTTAGCATAATCTTATAATTAATAGATAACAAAAAAGGATGTTTTAAAATAATTTTTCAATCATCTCAAAACATCTTTTTTATAAAGTCATTCCTATTATTAAATCGATTCCCGTACTTAAAATGCTGCTGATATTGCACTTGCAACTGCTGTTGCTTCTAAATCTTGATAAGATGAATTTGCACATTTTTGAGCTTCATCTGGATTAGTAATAAATCCAAATTCAATTAAGATTGCCGGCATGCTCGTATTTCTACAAACAAAATAGTTACTATCTCTAGCTCCTCTATTTTGAGCACCAGTACTACTTGTAATGGATGATGCTACAGCTGATGCTAGGCTCATACTTGTTGAAAGCTTATAATCACTATATGCCCCTCCAAAACTATCGTCTTGAGGTCTTGAGCTATAATAAACCTCTACTCCATTAGCTGCTGGAGATGCTGAATTGTGATGCAAACTTACAAATAAATCTGCCTTGGCATTATTTGCAATATTCACCCTGTTAGTAAGGCTTGTATTCACATCATCAGTATTTCTATCCGATGAATATCTTGTCATAATTACTGTATATCCTAATGCTTCAAGCTTCGCCTTTAACTTATCTGCAACCTGCATATTTAAATCTCTTTCAGAATATGTAACACCATTACTAGTCGCATAAGCTCCATCATCTCCGCCAAAATTGTGGCCTGGATCTAGTACTATGACTTTTCCCGAAGTACTTCCCGGTATTCGACTTCCACGCTTTCCGTCCGAACCTATTTTCCAGCCATTTATAGTCGTATCTTTAGCCATAATACCTGTACTAGGTTGTAGATAATAATAGTCCTTACCATCTACTATCCAACCTGTTGCTCTAGCACCACTGCTTCTTAAATAGTACCAATTTCCATTTAGATTAATCCAGCCTGTTGCCATTATTCCGTTTGAATATAAGTAGTACCAATTACCGTTTGCATTAATCCAACCTGTTAACATATTTCCACTAGTATTAAAAAAGTACCATTGTCCACTAATTAAAGTCCAGCCTACTCTCATCTCTCCACTTGAGTCTAGGAAATATTTCTTTCCATCAATAAGTTTAAGACCAGTGGTCATGCTGCCATCACCTTGAATATAATACCATTTATTATTATCATTTATCCAACCAAGTGCCATTGCACCACTTGATTTAAGATAATACCACTTTCCATTCTGGTTAATCCAGCCTTTCGCCATAACTCCATCACTATATAAGTAGTACCAATTACTATCTGGTTTAATCCAACCAGCTGCCTTACTGCCATCTGATCTATAATAATACCAATTCCCATTCTCTAATTTCCATCCAATTGATGATGAGATATTTGCATTATTGTCAATCGATAGCCTAATTGGCTCTGTTGCTTGTACTCCTGCTGGTCCTGTTTGAGTTGCTTGTGGTTTACTAGTTGCATTAGTTGTGTCTAACACTGCTCCTGCACTTGTAGTTGAACTTGCGGCTGTGCTAATACCTGAATTACTGGCAACATTAGATGCATTAACTTCTGATTGAGACACAATCCCCGCTGCTATTAATAAATTATTATATAATTCATTAATTTCTTGTCCATATGTAAAACTTGGAGCCCATTTCCCGCTTAATGCATTTATTGTTACTGCATTGCCTTTAATAGTGATGAACTGCCTCGGGTCATATGTATCGCTTCTTGGATAACCAGAAGCTCCCGCATAGAGTGCTAAGTGGTCCAAATGAGCCTGTACTCCTTCATCCCAAGTCTCAAACCTTTGATGAGCATTTGGATCTGTATCAGCTCCGCCAGAACTAGTTTTCAGTCCGCATGGATTATGATAACTTTCATCTAATACTCCGCCAAAATTTCCATACCCCGTCTCCTTAGCAGCTTGCACATATGCTATAGCAGGGTTAACATTTCCATGAGCAGGCGCATAATTCCAATATAGCTCTGCTAAACCCACAAAAGTATCAGTTGCACCTTTAGATTTCGCCCATTCTTCAGCCTGTTTTGCTGTTACTTTTGTATCTGATATAATTTTAGTATCAGTGATAGCCGCTTTAACATTTATTATCGGAATTAATATTAAAACTATAACAAAAGTAAACAAAAATGTAGTCAATCTCTTAATAGCCTTCAAAACAGTTTTCCTCCGTTCTATTTAGTTTTTATGAACAAAAATTCCAAATTTAATGGTTAGATAGTAAAATCTTTATCCTTTATATAATACAAACCCATACTTTACTTTAGGTCCCAATATATTAAAAAATATGTCAATTCTCAAGTGTAAATTATGGAAATTGAAAAAACTTAAATACACAAAAATACATTAAGGCTAAATACAACAATAATTACCTTTTACAAAAATTAAGAACATGATTTCATAAGTTGATACCTACGAAATCATGTTCTTTTTTGATAAATTGCTTATAGTTTTATATCTATTAAATATTTGCTGCAATAACTTCTGCTATTGCCTCTGCTACTTTTTGTTGACTTGCTGGATCTGCACATCTTATTGCTTCATCTTTATTAGTAATAAATCCAACTTCAACAAGTACTGCTGGCATATTTGTATTTCTACATACAAACAAGTTTTGTTCTTGGCCTCCTCTGTTGTATAAGTTAAGTTTATTAGCAATATTGTTATTTATGAGAGTAGCCATTTCTTTACTTTTTTCTATTCTTGCATTATCTAATTTTCCACCAAAATCACTATCTTGTGCTTCAGAACTATATAAAGATAATACTCCATAAGCAGATGCATCAGCTGAGTTGTGATGAATACTTATATAGAAATCTGCATTTGCATTATTAGCAACATCAACTCTATGAGTAAGACTTGCCATTAATGAACCATATAAAGGTGTCTCACCATCATTCCTTGTCATTATAACATTGTAACCTCTATTTTGAAGTTCCTTTTGTAGTTTAACTGCAACCTGCATATTTAAAACTGTTTCGCTATAAGTTACCCCATCAATAGTGCTTTCAGCACCATAATCATTACCATAATCATGACCCGGATCTATTACTATAGTCTTTTTACCATTTGAAGGGCTATTATTGGCTGGAGTACTTGTTCCTGAATTACTTTTATCATTTTGATTAGACAAAGCTTGTTTCTTACCGTCAGAACCAATTTTATAACCATTGATTGTAGTATTAGTAAGCATTCTTCCTGTTGCAGTATCTAAATAATAAGAATCTCCATTAGATGTAACCCATCCCGTTGCCATAACACCACTGTTATTTAAGTAATACCATGTTCCACTTAGAGTGATCCATCCCTTAGCCATAGCTCCAGTATCATATAAATAATAGTAATTTCCGTTATCTACAATCCATCCTGTTGCCATACTGCCATCAGCATTAAAATAATACCAATAATTGTTCAATTTTATCCATCCAGTTTCCATAGTTCCACTATTGTCAAACATATAGATTTTATTATCTATCTTAGCAAGACCTGTTACCATGCTTCCATCACCTTGAAGATAATACCAATTATAATTATCTTTAAACCATCCAGTCTTTATTGCTCCACTTTTTTCAAAATAGTACCATTTATCATTAATCTTTGTCCATCCATTATTAGTGGCCATAACTCCTGAATCTTTAAAATAATACAAATCTGATCCATCATATTGAATTCCAGTTGCCATTGCACCTGAATCCTTTAGAAAATACCAAGCATTATTTAACTGTCTCCAACCCTTGGCCATTGCACCTGATTTGTCTATATAGTACCAACTACTTCCATCATATATCCAATCAGTTGCCATTTTACCATCATCTTTTAAGTAATACCAATTTCCGTCAGGATTGATCCAACCAATTGCCTTTGTATTGTCTGATTTATAGTAATACCAATCCCCATTTTCATTTTTCCATCCAATTGTTGATGTTATATTAGGTTTTCCCTCTTGAGGTTTACTTCCACCTTGAGGTTTATTTTCTGGAATAACATCAGTAGCACTAGGTGCACTTGGCTTACTTTCAGGTTTTCCTGGATTGGGTGCCGCATTTGACGAAGATCCATCAGTGTTTTTTCCAATATTAATATTAGTAGTGTCATTGTCCTTTGGATAATCTACACCAGAATAATCCATCAAATCTTCATATAATTTGCTTATGTCATCACCATATGTAGCACTTGGAGCCCATTGTCCATCTAAAGAGTTTACCGTAGTTGCCCTTCCTTTAATAGTTACAAAATGTCTTGGATCATAAGTATCATCCCTTGGATACCCACTAGCTCCTGCATATAACGCTAAATGATCTAAATGCGCTTGTACACCTTCATCCCAAGTATCAAATCTTTGATGAGCATTTGGGTCAGTATTGTCTCCACCAGCTTCAGTTTTCAATCCACATGGATTATGAAAACTTTCATCTAACACTCCTCCAAAGTTTCCATACCCAGTTTCCTTTGCTGCTTGAACATATGCAATAGCCGGGTTAACATCACCATGATCTGGCGCATACTTAAAATAAAGATCTGCTAAATTTATAAATGTTTGAGTTGCTCCTTTAGATTTAGCCCATTTTTCAGCTTGTTTAGCAGTAACCTTACTGTCTGATATTATTTTATAATCAGTAGTTGCTGCTTGTACATTTAATGTCGGAATCAAACTTAATACCATTGCAAAAGATAAAACAAAAGTAATAAGTTTCTTTTTGATATTCAAAACAGTCTGCCACCTCCCTATATTTGATTTTAACAAAAAACATCATGGCATTAAAGGTAAATTTGAAAAAATGTAGTTTTTTTTATCATATATTCGTACAAAGTTGATTTTTATGATAAATATTCCACTCCATCTATTTGACTCTAATGTAAAATAACCCAAAATGAAAGAGAGCCTGTTTTAGTGCTCTCTTTTAGTGATTACGGTTCTTTCTTCTGCAATTTTCCAAATTGTCTTGACAATTTGCAAGTTGGTCCATTAAATTATCTACCATTTTATCTGTAAGACACATTTGATTGCAAAGCAGTTTCTCATTCATATTTATTAAATAACAAATAAAGTTTTGATTAGTAAACGCATATAAGAATAATAAAACCATCACTAATCGGCATAACACTGCCTCTTGATTCCCCACAACCATTGTAGATAAGGTCAAATCATTTATTGGGTTATTTGCAGTAGCTCCAAGAGTATCAAAACCAGAATCACTATAGTCACAGTCACAGTTACTCATTTTCTTCCTCTCCATGTACAGCAATATTATATATAATAATAATATGACTAATTGTTTATTTTTGTTACTTTCTAAGAGAATCATTTATTATAATGGTTGTAAATTTCATATTCATCCGAAAAAAAGAATACCTCCATGCATTATAAACATAAAAGTTTATATTAATGCATAAGTGTATCCTCTTGTATTTAAATTTATTAACTTTTATTCTTCACTCTTTCCAACACCAGATAAAATTAATCCTTTATTATGATCTAGTGCCCAGCTTATACCCCAATCGTTTTGGAATATAAGTAAATTTCTATCTTTAAAATCTTTAACCTTCTTAGTATCTGACGTTAGATTTAATGAATCCATATCAACATCTTTATTTTCTATCCATCTTACATACCTATAGGATAGTCTATCCATTTTGATATCAACATTATATTCACTATTTAATCTATATTCTAGAACTTCAAATTGAAGTACACCAACAACTCCAACTATTATTTCTTCCATTCCAATATGAGTTTCCTTAAATACTTGGATTGCCCCTTCTTGTGCTATTTGAGTAACACCTTTGATAAATTGTTTTCTCTTCATTGTGTCTACTGGTCTTACTCTTGCAAAATGTTCTGGTGCAAAAGTCGGAATTCCTTCAAACTTAAATTTCTTTGATGCTGTACATAAAGTATCTCCAATTGAAAATATACCTGGATCAAATACACCAATTATATCTCCTGCATATGCCTCTTCAACTATTTCCCTATCTTGAGCCATAAATTGTTGCGGCTGAGCTAATTTAATTTTCTTTTCACCTTGGACATGGAATACATCTTCGCCCTTATTAAATTTACCTGAACAAATCCTCATGAACGCAATTCTATCCCTATGGGCCTTATTCATATTTGCTTGTATCTTAAATACGAAAGCAGAGAATTTATCTTCAAACGGATCAATAGCTCCAACTGTAGAATTTCTTGCAAGCGGTGATGTAGTCATTTCTAAGAAATGTTCCAAAAATGGTTCCACACCGAAGTTTGTTAAAGCTGATCCAAAAAATACTGGAGTCAATTCCCCTTTTCTTACAGCATCTAAATCCAAATCATCTCCAGCAATATCTAAAAGTTCAATGTCCTCCATTAACTTGTCATGTAATGCATCCCCTAAAATTTCTCTAAATTTAGGATCATCTACTGAACCTTCTATAGCCTCAACTTCATTTTGACCATGATTCCCACCATTAAAAGCTATAATTCTATTATTACCTCTTTCATATACACCCTTAAATTCCTTACCTGAACCAATTGGCCAATTCATTGGGTAAGTTTTAATTCCAAGTTCATTTTCAATATCCTCAAGTAATTGAAATGGATCTTTGGCTTCTCTATCCATTTTGTTTATAAACGTGAAAATAGGCATTTCCCTTAAAGATGCAACATGAAATAACTTTCTCGTTTGATCCTCTATACCTTTAGCTGCATCCACAACCATAACTGCTGAATCTGCTGCCATAAGAGTTCTATATGTATCTTCAGAGAAGTCTTGGTGACCTGGAGTATCTAATATGTTAATACAATGATCATTATAGTTAAATTGCATAACTGAAGAAGTAACAGAGATACCTCTTTGCTTTTCAATTTCCATCCAGTCAGAAACTGCATGTTTTGAAGCCTTTCTTGCCTTAACAGAACCGGCAAGCCTTATAGCTCCTCCATAAAGTAACAGTTTTTCGGTAAGTGTTGTTTTACCTGCATCAGGGTGAGATATAATTGCAAAGGTTCTTCTCTTTTCAATTTCTTTTATATAATCAGCCAAATCTAAGCCCTCCTATTAAACTATCAACTAGTGTTTACTATGGATAATTAAGTAATGCTTATTTTTATACTTGTAACTTTTTAATTGATTAATTTTTCTATCATCAATTATGCTTATGCATTTCCCTAACCATTATAAACCCTTCATTATTAACTAAATTATTATATCACATCCCATATGTTATGTATACTGAATATACATTAGATACAACTGTATAAACAAAACGCTTTCCAAATTAATTTGTACTAATAATCAACGATACTAACACATTTGTCAACTGAAATACTTAAATTATTTTTTCACCCATAAGACTTATCTTTTGATAATTTTTCTTTTAAAATATTTAATACCTCAACTTCATTTGTAATAATACCATCCGCACCAGCCTCTATTACTCTCTTCATATCATCAATATCGTTAACTGTATAAGTATTTACTAGTATTCCTCCTTCTTTTATTTCTTTCATGTACTCTTTATTTGTTATACTTGTAAAATAAGGATGGTAACATTCTACTGAAATAGCTTTTAAATATTGGGGAACATTGACAAGTGTTGTTTCAGTTAAAGCTCCTAACATTATTTTTTTGCTACCTTCAATTTTTCTTATTTCAGCTAAACTTAAGTGATTAAAACTTGATATTATAATCCGCTCTCTTAAATTAAACTCATCAATCATCTCTAAAACCTTTTTTTCTAAACCTTTATACTCAACTATACTATTCTTTAATTCTAAATTTAATATTTTCAAATCAGATTTAGAGATAAGTTCTAATAGTTCCCTTAATGTTGGTATTTCTTCACCTAATTTTTTTTCAAAATATTCAACTTCTTCAACTCTATATTCCCCTATTTGGGAATTATAAATCTGCCTTTTCTCCTTTAACTTTAAATATTCCGCCTCCTGCAATGCTCTATCCTTTAACGCTTGAACTCTTGGAGTACTCCTGGTTCTGAAAATCTTAAGTTCATCTAAAGTATAATCTTTAACTAGACCATGTCCATTAGTAGTTCTATCTAAAGTTTCATCATGAATAATTACAGGTATACCATCCTCTGTAAGCTGAACATCTGTTTCTATACCATCTGCATTATATTCAATTGCTTTCTTAAAAGCTAACATTGTATTTTCATCAAATTTCCCACTATAACCTCTATGTGCAATATTTAATATTTCCAAATTACTTCTCTCCTCACTCATTGTACTCAACATTCCCTTATATTGTATTAAATATACTTCAATTTACATATTTAAATACCTATTAAGTATAATTATTTATTTATAATACTTAATAGGTATTCTCATAATTTTACTATTTATGATTAGTTTATTGTTATTTCTTCACTTCCAATTATGCCTGATCCGTCAGTTGCAGTTGCATTTACAATAACTTTTCCACTTGATACTGCAGTTAATTTGCCAGTAGAACTTATTGTAGCTGTTCCTGTTTCATTTGTAACTGACCAAGTTACCGCCTGATTAGTCGCATCACTTGGTAACACTGTATCTGTCATTTGCAGAGTTTTTCCTTTATCTACCGCAGTTAAACCTGATGTATTTGAAAGTGTAATAGATGTAACCTTTGTAGTATCAGTGGTAGTAGTACTACTTGAACTAGTATTTTCTTCCCATTGCGCATAAAGAGTCATATCTTCCTTTACATTTATTCTATCATCATATTCATAACTTGTACCATCGCCATCGCTTTTCGTATTCCATTCTACAAAAGTATAGCCGCTCTTAGACGGTTTATATAAAGTAATTACTGTACCTTCATCAACTGTTTTTGTACCAAGTAATTCTTCATCTGACTCATCAGCATCCGGATCTTTAAATTTAACTTTATATTGTTTTACCTGCTTTGAACCATCTGATGGAATATCGCTTGACATGGTCGCATTTTCATTTATTATTTGACTTGGAATATATGGAATTGCACTATTTCCATTATAATCAAATCCTTTAGAAGGCATCAAAGAATCACTGCCTGTATAAGTGCCATTATCATTAAAATTATACACTTTATCACCAATGATGCAATCACCTTTTTGCATCGCTCCACTTTCTGAAAACAAATAAATCTTTCCTTCTATTTGAATTACTCCAGTTTGCATAGCCCCGCTTAAATCTGCATAATACCATTCACCACTATCATAAATCCATCCTGTTCTCATTAGTCCTGAAGAATCGAAAAAATACCATATACCATTTATCTGTCTCCAACCTGTAGCATAGCTATATCCTTCAGTATAACTCCAGCTGCCATCATAATTCTGAATCCAGGCAGCTGAAACTCCTATAGGAATTAGTGCAATCAATGTTGAAGCCGCAAGACTTAATGCAACTAACTTCTTTATAAGTTTATGCTTCATTATTATTCCTCCTCAACTTGCTTATTTTATTATCCAAATTACAAATTGCAATTTAACTAATTTCTTTTGTTTTTATAATATACAGTTTATCATTAGCTTACAGTTACATTTGCCGTTCCACATACACCAGACCCATCAGCTGCTGTTGCTTTTACTATAACTGTTCCACTTGAAACTCCCGTTAACACTCCACTGCTATTAATTGTAGCTGTTCCTGTACCATTAGTGACAG
Organism: Bacillota bacterium; assembly: GCA_021781745.1. GTDB lineage: Bacteria > Bacillota > Clostridia > Clostridiales > Clostridiaceae > Clostridium. The sequence continues at coordinate 59,589 of JAJXWH010000024.1, forward strand.
ACCATGTAACAGTTTTATCTGTAGCAGTACTTGGAGAAATTATTGCTGTCATTTGAATCGTTTGGTTTACAGCAACGCTTGAATTACCTGTTATGGTAATTCCATTAACATATGTGTCTTTACTCCATTGGGCATATAGTATAATATCCCCTTTTATTTTAATACTATCTCCGGAATCATAACTCGTTCCTGATCCATCACTTTTAGTATTCCAGCTTGAAAAAGTATATCCATCTTTTGTTGGTTCATATAAATCAATTGTTCTACCATATTTAACTGTCTTTGTTTTAATATCTCCTCCATTAGTATCTTTATATTCAACTTTAAATGTTCTTCCTTCATTAGGGTCATCATTTGATTCACTCTGATCTTCAATAACTTCATTAAATTTTGAAATAGTTGGTGAAACAATTGTATTGTCAGTATTTTTTAAGACTTGAATACATTTCCCAAAATCATCAAATTCCTTACTAGGTGTTGGTACTCTACTTCCAACAACTTCTCCATCTAAATCGATAGTATAAAATTCTCCATCAATAACTGCATTGCTGTTTTTCATAATCCCGTTATCATCAAGAATGTATATCTTTCCAGATACTTCTATAACACCTGTTTGCATTACACCACTTGAATCAGCATAATACCAATTTCTATTGTAATTAATCCATCCACTTTGTAATGCTCCATTGTTTTGTAAAAAATACCATGAATCTCCCGCCTTAATCCATCCTGTTTGCATTTTCCCATTTTCATCAAAATAATATAACTGTCCATCTATTCTTTTCCAGCCAGTCATTTTCTCATTATCCTGCATATAATACCAATTCCCTTGATAATCATTTGCCCATTCAGCTGAAGCTTTAACAGGTATCAGTATGCATAGTGTTGTCAAAACAAAAATGCCAGTGATTATTTTATTTATAAATTTACATTTCATCAAAAACTTCCCCCTATGTAAATTTTCTCTAATTACAATTCATTTTAAATATATTATCGTAATATTTTTAGGTAACTATATAGCTATAATACCATATTATCCTAAAATAAATACTTAATATAACATTAAAAGTAGTAAATTTAAATAATCCCCTGCATCTATATATTTATGCAGGAGATTATTCAAATTAAACATTTTACTTTATTAGATTAATTTTATTCACTTAAAGTTCCATCCGCATTAAAAACGTATTTTACTCCATCTATATATCTTGAACCCGTTACCATTACTCCATTAATACTAAAATAATATTTTTTACCATCAATAGTAGCCCATTCATTTTTCTTCATTATACCTGTAATATCATCCAGGTAACACCAGCCATCATTTGAATCTACCCAACCGATTTTCATTGATCCATCGTCATTTGCACAATACCAATTCCCATCTGCTCTAAACCATCCTGTTTGCATTTCACCTGATGGATCTTTAAAGTAATACCATTTATCATTTAGTTGAAGCCAATTATTAGCAGCTTGTCCATTATCTTTTAAATAGTACCACTTTCCATTAGACCACTTCCAAACCGAAGTTTCCATAGCACCATTATTACCAAAATAATACCAATAATCTTCAATTTTAAGCCAATCTCTAGTCATTTTGCCGTCAGATTTTAAATAATATGATTTGCCTCCATCATTAACCCATTCCATTTTCTTAACTGCTCCATCTTCTCCAACAAAATACCAATCCTCTCCATCCTGAATCCATTGGTTAAGTAATTCATAACCTTTCTTCTTATCAAAGTAACACTTCTTACCATCAACTATTTGCCAACCAGTTTCCATTGCGCCGTCAATTCTATTAAAATAATAAGTTTTTCCATTAATTGTTTGAACACCCTTTAAACTTACACCATCTTTATCATAATAATATCTATATCCGTCCTTCTTTCCCCAACCCGGGTCATTGTTAAATCTATCAAAAACCTTATCCCAAGCATCGTTAACATCATTATTCTTATCCTCAAGTGCATCTGTCAAATCATTCAATGCATCACTAACATTATTAAGTGCACCAGTAACATTATTAACAGCTGTACCTAATCCACTACTATCTATTGCATCATCAATTACAGAACCTGTATTCGGAATCATTGTATATGTTCCAGTTTTTATCATTCCTTTTAAGGTATCTCCAACAGTGCTTAAGTTCAAACTATCAATAACACTATCCAGCATGGACTTTTCATAAGCTTCAACAGGCAATGCGTATTCGTAATCCTTATTTTTTGAATCACTAGTAGTAAGGGATATACTCAATACTGTCGTACTTATGCCTTGGGAACTTAAATTTATACTGGATGTAGCCCCTTTTAAGTTAGTTACACCTGAAAAATCTACCACATTTAATATATCTTTTGAAGTGGAACCTTTAGCACCTGCGCTTAATTGAAGCATATTATAGACTGGATTATTTATCGCATAAACCTTATTACCAGTATAATCCATAATATTTATGTTAAGACCATCACAAATAATATTAATGCCAGATGCATTTAAATCCATTACCTTATCATAAGCAGAATTACCCGTTAGAGGTAAAGATGGCACTAATGCTAAACTACTATATATAGCATCTTTTTCAATTCCATTATAAGTGTCCACCGGATTCAATGCTAATCCTAAAGTTCCTCCTGCAGCAAATCCCTGCGCAACTGTGTTCCCTCCACTTATTACAGTGTATTTATATACTGGTATATCTTTAGCTTCTGTCTTAATTAATGTCACAAGTTCTGCATCTGATAAGCTTCCTATAGATGACAACTCGCTCAGCACCCCTTCAGCTGATAGCTTTAACTGTGTTCCTTTAGCTATTAATTCCTGTGAGCCTACACTTTGTCCATAGACAATCAGCTGACTTCCACCAGTCTCTACTGCTGTTACTCCTCCTTTTATTTGAGACATATTATTTCTTAATATTGTAGCAATATTTTCGGCTGCTGAGTCATCTAACGTATACGAAAGTGTTCCGCAATTCTCAAATTGGGAAACAGTAGCATTTGTGCTAACATTGCTATATATTGCATTTAGCTTAGCAGGTATCATTGCTTCCTCTACAGTTTCCAGCGTTGCTTCTTCATTCGAACTAGCTAGCGTCACGTTATTTGTACTTGTATCTAAATTAATTTGAGAATTATTATCATTAGTTGCTGCATTTGCTATTACACTAGGTATTCCTCTAGGTGTAATTACATTAACACTTATGATAGTAAGTATTAACGCTAGTATTTTTTTAATTTTTCTCACCATATAAATCGCCTCCATAATATCTACTCTTAGTATACCATTTTTGTACTGCTCAGTACAAATACTTTAATAAAATTAATACTATCTTAACAAAAGTTTTCCTCTTCAAGTAATGTAATAAATTCTTTTACAAGAAATGGATCAAATTGAGTTCCTGAGCATCTTTTAAGTTCTTCAATAATATACTCCTTATCGAAAGATTCCTTATAAATTCTTTTATGAGACATTACGTCAAAAGAATCTACTATATTTATAATTCTTGATAATAATGGTATTTCTTCTCCCTTAAGCTTGTTTGGATAACCTGTTCCGTCATATCTTTCATGATGAGCTAATATATTATTTGCAATGTGAGCTAATTCTGGTGTCGAAGTTGCAATTCTATACCCAATGTCAGAATGTGTTTTCATTATAGCCCATTCCGCATCAGTAAGCTTGGATGGTTTCATAAGAATATGCTCAGGTATCCCTATCTTTCCAATATCATGAAGTGAAGATAATAATTCTAACTCATCTAACTTTTCTTTTGGAAGTCCTATTCTCTTTCCTAATTTAACACTTAAATTTTTAATTCTTATAGTATGTTCTTCTGTCTCGCTATCTTTTTCATGTAAGGTTCTCAAAAGTGAATTTATCGCAGCACTTCTGGCGCTTTTTTCCTGCATAAGTTTATTCCTATACATTCTCTTTTCCGCTAAACTCATAACATATTCGGTACCTAAATTATCCTCATAAGATCCTGCATATCCCCAAGCAATACTTATTTTAAAATGAAATTCTGTTTCGCTTTCACATTTTTCCTTTATCCTATCTATTAAATCATTCACATAAGCTCTTGTCTTATTTTTAGTCAATATTACAAATTCATCTCCACCCCATCTGGAAATCACATCATCAATATCACAATTTTCATTAAGAATTTTGGCTACTAGGCAGAGCAATTTATCACCTTCTACGTGTCCCAAGGCATCATTTGTAAGTTTTAATCCATTAAGATCTCCCATTAAAATGAAATAACTATTTTCACTACTTTCATCTAGTTCCTTAAACATTTTTTCCATATATGCCCTATTTCTTAAATTTGTTAGCTTATCTGAATAGCTTAAAAACAATATTTCCTTATGAGCATGATTAAGCTCAGAGAGCATTTTATTAACTTCATTTCCTAGCTTATGAATTTCATCTTTCCCAGATATATCAACGGATAATGAAGTATCTTTTGTTGCACCAACTTTTTCAATAAACTTTGTTAATCTTAACAACCTTTTCAATATATATTTATTAACAATTATTATATCTAAAATAATAATTATAACTATCAAAGATATAAATTGAATTATAAAATTACTTAAAAAATGACTTATATGTTCGTCACTATAGTCCATACCAGTAATTTCAATTCCGATTGAATCATCGCCATTAATATCTTTTAATAATTTATATGCCTCAGAAATCTCTTTATTATAAGCAATATCCCCATCATCCGTATGAATATAAGATGTATTATTATTCGTCTCAAACCTTTCTTTATTAGGCTCTTCAAAACCTAAAGTTACCTTGGTAACCTGGTCCATATAATTTAACAATTTATCATCAACTTCCCGAATCATTACTAAAAATCCATCACTTTCTATACTTTCACTTGATGGAGTTACGGATAGAATTCCGACGATATATACTTTTCCGTTCCATGATAATAGACCTATATTTCCATTACTTGCTCTTTCAAAATTCCCACTATTTTGTGAAAGCTGGCTAACAATTGCTTCACTTATATTTTTATATTTATCATCGCTCTCTTTTGAGTAAATGAGTTTTTTATTTTCATCTAAGAATGCAATGCTTACCAAACCTAAATTTTTTACTGAACTTCCTTCTAGGTTTGAATCAATATATTCTGTGTTTTGATTTTTTATAAAATTGTAAGTATCATCCCATTGTCCCCAGTCAACAAGCCTACTTTTAATATCATCTTTCTCATTATTAATTATATAGTTTACTACTTCAAAGTTTCTCTTTATTTCTTCCTCTCGGTCTTTACTTATGTAACCAAAGTATGAAAAATAAAAAACCAAAATAGTTGTGCCTATCATCAATAAGACACTTAAAATAACTATTAAAAATGTTTTATATTTTATACTCATAAACCGTCCCCCTTTTGAATGCTAATATAATTTTATATTAAATTGTCATAGCATTTTAAGCATATAATGATAAATTGTATTTTTGCCGGGTATTTTCCTTACTTTAAAATAGCCATCATACTATCTGTAAATTTACATACAAATTAGTTTGATGGCTATTAAAATATAATCTTTATGTAAAATTGATATTCCCAAAATTCTCCACTTATTTTTAGCTATGTTATTGCAACTTAAATCTTTGCACTAATTCAGTTAACTTCATTGCTATTTGCGCTTGTTCAGCTGCAGCCTGAGATACTTGTACTATAGCTGCTGAACTTCCCTCTATTTCACTTTGTATTTTTTCACTGCTTAATGATGACTTTTGAACATCTGCAGCCGTGCTTTGAAGCGCTTGGTTTATTTGTTCAACTGTAGCTTCAACTTCTTGTGCCATAGAAACTAATTCTTCTGACATTGAACTTACGAAGTCTCCATCACTGCTATATTTTTCTCCTATTTTAGCGTAAGCTTGTAGTTGGTTATCAACTTCAGTTGACATAAAATTAAGTATATCACTACTGTTTTGAGAAAGGTTTCTAACTGCATCTTGTATCTTAGTTATTGTACTTTGAATAGTTATAACTGTCTGAGAAGACTCCTCTGCTAGTTTTCTAACCTCCTCTGCTACAACAGCAAAACCTTTTCCCGATTCTCCTGCTCTTGCAGCTTCAATTGCTGCATTTAATGCTAAAAGATTAGTTTGTTCTGCAATATCTGCTATAGCATCAGCCATAACCTTTACTTCTTCCACGACTTTTGCATCTTCGATTGCTTTTAGTATATTCTTTTCTTTTTGTTCACGAACTTGTGTTGTACTTGCTATCGCCATTTGGCTATCTTCTTTAACTTTTTCAGCTCTTCTCTTAATTTTTTCCGCATTTGCACTTCCATCTGTTGCTTTATTTGCCAGACTTTCCATACTTGAGTTAACCTCTTCAATTGAAGCTGCAATTTCCTCAGCTGTAGCACTTGTTTCAGTCATTGTAGAATTTATATTCTTTGATGAATTATCAACTTCATCAAGTTTTGCAGAAACTTGTTCTATGTTTGCAGATAACTCTTGACTTAAAGCACTTATGTTACAAGCTTCATTAAGGATTGTAGAAATCAACTCCTTAACATTCCTTTGAGCTTTATTTAGCTCCATTCCAATATTTCCAATTTCATCATTCTTAGTTACTTTTACATCTTCAGCAAAATCATATTTAGCTAATTTTATAGCAAAATTCTTAAGTGTATATAACCTTGATATTATATTTTTATGCATATATACTGCTGCAACTATGGCAATTGTCAAACTTATAACACATACAAATGATGTTGTAGCAATATCTCTGCCTATTCTATCAACATTAGCCACTCCACTTTTGATATCATAAAGTTGTTTGAAATTAATAATTCCTGATACAAGTGTTAATATACACATAATAGCATATGAAAATATAAGTTTGGACTTCAGCGACACATTTTTCTTGTCATTATTCATTTCTCTTCCCCCTTAACAACTCTCCTGTAATACTAAATTATATATTATCACTATTTTTTTCTATATTCAACTAATAATAGCAATATATTTCCTTGATTAAACATCTACATAAATAATCATTCATTTCAATCTCAAGTATTGCTGATGAACCTTACAAATTACATTTTACTAAGTTAAAAATAGAAGTGATGATTTATATTAACCATCACTTCTATTTTATTTAGAGAAACTCGACTCAAATTTGTTCGCTAAGTAAGCGATTCATACAAAATCATAGATGCCCACAGGGAAAGTTCGAGGATCCAAATATAAAATTTGGACTCTCACTTTTTGGTTCACTGCTTAGACATTATTTAAGTTTATCCATTGACCATCAAGGAACATCATTCCCGTCTTCATAGCTCCACTTGCATCAAAATAGTATTTCTTTCCGTCTATTGTCTGCCATCCTGTTATCATTTTTCCGCTGTCATCTAGATAATACCACACTTTTCCACTGTATAGCCAGCCATTTTTCATACTACCATCATCATTTAGGTAATATTTATTTCCATCATATGTTGTCCAGCCTTTTTGCATTATACCATGATCATCTAATAGATACCATTTTCCACAATATAATGTCCAACCTGTTTGCATTTGACCATATTGATTAAAGAAATACCATTTGCCATTATACGTAGCCCATGAATTTACCCTCATAGAGCCATCACCTTGAAGATAATACCAATATCCCTTATCGTAGAACCAGCCAGTTTGCATAATTCCATTCTGATTTAAGTAATACCAATTATCACCATCTTGAATCCAACCTGTTTGCATGTATCCATTTATGTCTAAAAAATACCATTGATTATCATATTTAACCCACTGATTTTTCACCTGCATGCCTACCGCATTATAAAATGTCCAATTTCCAGCAACAAGTACCCATTGGTCTGTGCCTTCTATATCGCCGCGAATTATGCTTAATTTATACGTGGTAGTTGTCTTTCCATCCTCAGCGGTAACTTGCACCACCACAAGATTTGCTCCTATATCAAGTTTTATATAATCAGATTGTCCATTAGTATACTGTGTTCCGTTTATTGAAATCTTTGACTTATCATTTTGAGAGCTATACAACACTTTTACTTTCTCTACGCTTCTAGCCACTTTAACACTATAAAGGTATGTTTCCGGATCAAAAGTTGGAGACATAGTGCCATCTGTTACTGATAGGGTAGCTAAGTTAACATTGTTTTTTGGATATCTCCTTGTAACATCTAATACATAGGTATTACTTTCGCCTTTAGTGTCAGTTACTTTTACATTAATAACATTTGCACCTTCGTCTAAGCTTATATAAGATGAAGTTGCTCCACTTGGTACTTGTGTACCATTAACTGTAATAGTAGCATTAGAATCTTCTGCCACTGGTTTTACACCAATTGAGGTAACAGAATTATCAACTGTTGTATTATACTGATATACTCCTTTATTAAAAGTTGGAGTAATACTTCCTGATGTCAAAGTTAATGCAGTAAGTTGTGCACTCCTAAATACCGCTGTCCTTGTCACATCTACAGTATATGTATTAGTATCGCCATCACTAGTGGTAAGAACAATACTAACTTGATTATCTCCTTCATCTAAATCTATGCTTTGGCTCTTACTCCCACTTTTTACAGCAGCCCCGTTAATCTTAATAGTAGATGAATTATCTACTGATGTTGGAGTAAAGGCTATTGTTGTTTGAGTGGCTGGTACAGTCATTGTATAAGCATAAGTATCTGAATTAAATGTTGGCGAAAGAGTACCAGCAGATGGCATCAAAGTCTTTAGCTTTGCTTCCCCTTTTTTAGTTATTATCAACTTATATTTTTTTGAAATATTTAAATAAGTTCTAGTTATAATAATATCATTTTCTCCGCCCACTAAGTTTACTGTATTACTACTGCCTCCATTAATAGTACATGTCATAGGCGTACCAGTACTATCCACTAATTCAATTTTCGCAGTTGTTACAGATGAATCAGCATTAAGTGAATAATCACCATTCGAATCTGTTTCAGTAAAAGGTAAAGTAATAGGATCACTACCATTATATGTAATTCTTAAATTTGCAAATTCAAGAGCTGAGTCTGATTCAAAACTCATTTTTATTGGATATGTTACTGAATTTCCTGAACTATCTTTTATTACAACTGTAAGAGTAAAATCACTATAGTCCTTTATAGAAGAAATCACATAGTTGTTACCATTTGAACTCCCTACAGTAGTAATAGTCATATTACTAGCATTACTACTAGTAACACTTGTAATAGTATATCCAGAATCTGCCGTCAAAGTAAAATTTTCACCTATAGGAAGTAACGTACATGTATATCCATCAGTATTATTTCCATCAATATTTTTGGTAGTTCCATTTACATCGCCTATATGAAACTCCAATCCTGTTACTTGAGTAGTATCAGCAGCACTAGCTTTCACTAAATTTCCAATCTGTATCGTTGTAAAAAATACAGAAAAAATCAACAAATAAGAAATAATCTTTTTAAAATCAAATTTTTTTACTCCCATTGATGTATCCCCCTATTTACGCTTCTTAAATGTATAACGATTTATTTTATAATATCTTTTGATATTTTAAATAACACTTATATGTACATAATATCATTATTATCGTCCGATTTCCATTACTCTTTAATAAATGCCTAAATTTACATAGACATTTCTATAAAAATTTATACTACCATTATAAAATAAATAAAAATCACTAATTTGCAAGAAATAACTGTATATACAATTTAAGGTATGGTTTAAAACCATAAATAAATTATACTTTATTTTAGATTTTATCCACACCTTAACATAATTTCTATTATATTATACAAATACTTTTGGAGATTTTGGTTCCTTTTTAACTATTATTCTAAATTTTTAATGAATATTCGACACGTACTTTGACCAAGTTTAATTTGTACAAAATCATAGATTTAATTCTAGATTAACTTAACCAAAATTGACTGAACCATCGTTATTGAAATAATAAGTATATCCATCTATTGTTTTAGGACTTGTCTGCATTGTTCCATCTTCATTAAAATAATAAAAATACTTATCGTCTACATTTAACCATCCACGTCTCATGTTACCATAATAATTTATATAGTACCAATTGCCATCATCGTATACCCATTCTCCAGATTTCATACTTCCATCTGGATTTAAATAGTACCATTCACTATTATATTCAGCCCAGCCTGTTTGCATAGCCCCAGAAGAACTGAGCAAATACCATTTTTTCCCATAATACATCCATCCAGTCTCCATCTCCCCGGCTGAATTTAAATAATACCATTTGTCGTCATTAACTATCCATCCCGTAGCCATACTTCCATCTCTTCTTAGATAGTACCACTTGCCATCATTTTCAATCCAACCAATCCTCATTACTCCATTATCATCTAGGTAATACCACTTATCATTATAAAATATCCAACCTGTTTGCATTTCACCATTAGGCTTCAAATAATACCAATTACCTCCATCGTCAATCCATCCTGTTTGCATATTTCCTCTACTATTAAAATGGAAATAACTTTTATAATTATCATCATAAAACCAAGTATCCTTCAAATTGTTTCCAAGTATATCATTATATCTCCATCGCCCATTTACTATAACCCATTGATTAGGTTTTAAAACCGTTTTAATTGAATCCGAGACATTTGGAGTTACAGGAATCCCTAAGTATATATTTATAGTATACGTTCCTGCTCTACCGGTATCATTATCCGTAACCCCTATATTTAAAGTGTATTTTCCTACACCATTAAATTTCAGCTTAATTAAATCTGTGTCGCTTAGCAAATTCCCATTAACAGTAATCGAATAATCTCCATCAACTGGGTATGTTTCAAGCTCCACTATATCTGTATTGTCATCTAATTCTACATTATAAAAATTACTGCTTTCATCAAAGCCAATGCTACTATCATTTATTCTAATATCATCTAAATAGACAGCATCTTTTCCACCCCTATATACATACACAAAATACGTTGTTGTACTTTTAGTTTTATTATCTTGAACTTCAATCTTCACTGTATTTTTTCCATTTTTTATGGTTAAATCTCCTTTATAATAATTATCTTTACTGACTACTTTACCGTTAATTTTCACTGTATCTTGCGGATCATCTGGTTTTGCTTTAATAAACGCCTCACTAGTATCTTTATCTACATCAACAACATAAGAGTACTTGTCTGCTGCAAATTTAATATTATTACCTTCACTCAAGTAGATGCTTCTTAGTTGTGGCTTTTCTTCTGCATAAACTTTTGTATTTATTAAGTTTAAGCAACTTGGTTGTACAACTGTAAATGCGCTAATAATAAACATAGCCATTAGTGTATTTTTTATAGTCCTACTCATACGCCGACCCCTTATTCCCACCTTTATTTAATACTGCTATCATAATAATACTTCACTTTAAACTGTGATTCTAGATAAAAAACCTTAATTTTATATTAACTTTTTCTAAACAAGTTAAATACTATCAATATTATAACACTCAGCTCATAATATTATTTTCTGAAAAAAATCCACCCAGAAATCGCTTCTAGGTGGATTTTTTTATTTCCTTTACTTTAAGGACTAAAATCTTAAAGTCTTTATCTTTAGTGTGGCAGAGGGGTGAGTTCAAGAAAGAGCAAACAAACTCAACTCACGATTCACCACTCTAAATTTATACTAACTGTGTAAAGATTTTTATTAGTTTATGAATGAAACTTTAATTCAGAATATTATCCTATCCAAGCTCCTGAAGCTCCTAATTTGTATCCATCAACAGTTGTGTTAGCTAACATAGCACCTGATGCATTTAAGTAATACCAAGTTCCGTTGTCATTTACCCAGCCTGTAGCCATAGCTCCTGATGATTTTAAGTAATACCAAGTTCCATTATCATTTATCCAGCCTGTCTTCATTGCACCTGAACCAGCTAAGTAGTACCAAGTTCCATTATCATTTACCCAACCTGTCTTCATTGCACCTGAGTCAGCTAAGTAGTACCAAGTTCCGTTATCATTTACCCAGCCTGTAGCCATGATTCCGTTAGCATTTAAGTAGTACCAGTTTCCATCTTGAACCCAGCCTGTAGTTTTAGTTCCATCTGCTTTATTGTATGACCAAGTTCCATCTGCATTTTTAACCCAACCAGCAGTTACTGTTGTTCCAGTTCCTGCTCCAGTATCAGTACCAGTTCCAGTGTTAGTAGTATCTTGATTATCTACTGTTGCATAAGCATCTTGTCCATTTGCCCATGTAATTAAACTGTCTGCATTATATACATCTAAACTATCAAATGATCTATCTACGCTGTATACTGGTACGAAATCTGTTCCATCAAATTTTACAACTTCTCCCTTATCTACTGCCCAAGTATTTCCATCAACGTCTATTGATACTGCACTTGATGCTTCAATGTCATAATCTTTTTGAACATCTTGTTCTGCTAAATTAACATCTAATTTAGTATTTGTAGTATCTGATGTTAATGCAACTTTATCTTGCTTTAATTTTATAGTAGTTACAGTAACTTTATCCCCTGCATTTTTAGTAGCATAAAGAACTCCATTTATTACTCTAAAATCAGTAGCTTCATTAATAGCAGTTGCTGCATCAGTAGCATCTGATGAATTATAAGCAGATGATACTTCATATGAAGTCACACTGTTTGGAAGATAAGCACCATCTTTTGTTGTGCCTTGAGCTTTAGAAATCTTTTGGATATAAACTGCTGATGGAGTTGTAGATCCTGAAATGTTAACAGTTATTTCTCTATATATGTAATCACTATCTTCTGCAAGATCTTTAGTCTTACTATCATCTTTTGTTACAATAATGTTGCTGCCAGAGTTTGCTTTACCAAATTCTGAAACTTTAATTGTCTTATCGTTAGTTCCATCTTTTACAACTATATTTGCTGTATCGTCAGCATCTATATATTTTCCTGAATCACTTACATAACCACTATAGTTTGCTCCACCACTTGTAGTTACAGAATATGAATACCAAGTATCTCCAAATTGTCCTTGTGCAACTTGATTAAATCTTGTAAATTTATCTGTTGTATCTATTGTTCCATATCTGTCAGTTTTGCTTAAAGTTGATTTTAATCTAGTTTTTACAGTATCTGCTTTATCTGAAGCAGTGTCATCTGAAACTGTTCCGTTTGATAAATCAACTAGATATTCATCTGATCCATTTGTAACCGTAGCATAACCATTACTGAATTTAGTCATAGAGTCAGCACTGAAATCTTCTACTTGCTTGTCTGCAGTTCCATCATTATAGTATACAGCTGTTTGATCATTATCTGATTTGTATCCATCATATAAATATTTTCCACCGCTGAATGCTATAGCATTTTCAATAGTTCCTGATTTTGTTTCTAATTGTTGAGTTGCCGCGCTAACTCCAGTCGCAGGTATTAATGAAACAACTGCTGCTGCAGCTACTAAGATTGATGTTGCTTTACTCATTCTTTTTATCATTTGTATATTCCTCCTAAAGTTTTATCTTTTGGTTTATTAGTAATTATTTAGTTTATAAATAATATTTTGGTTTTTGAATATTAATTTGGTTTACGAATATTATTATAGCAACTTTATATAATGTTGTCCATACTTTTTGTTGAATTTTTGTATTTAAGTGGAGTTTTTTTAATTGTTTTTTGAATTAAATATTGTTATTCCCTGAAAATTATCCTTATCATGTAAATTTATATACTGTTCTGTTAAATTCAGGTGACCTTTTTTACAAATATTAGTCTAATTAATATTACTTTTTTATATACGCACTTGAAAATAATAATAATACTTTTACATAGACATTAAAAATATATTTATTCAAAACAACCTATTACTCTATTATATACAACACTTCCTTATATTTTTGGTGCTATAATTTCTCCTGTCAGATATTATTTTATTATCTTAACCTTAACAAAAGCTTAACGATTCGACTTTTTTTTAAACAATTCGACATAATTATCAATCTACAATCTCCTTGAGATTTAAATCTTGCCACCTATAATATATACAATCTCTTTTTTTATTTTGGGTATAGTATTAAGAATTTTAAAAAAATAGATCTCATCAAATTAAGAAAACAGACGGGCAACTTGCTCATCTGCTTTCCTGTATTTTATTTATTACTCTTCATCTATTAATTCAACTTCCGATAGATCTATTTCTAAATCTTCAAATCTTATAGAGTTAAATTTATCATTTAATGTGCAACTATGCTTTAAATCATATTTATTATCTACTAATGAATAAATCCATATTTTCCTACTCATTGGTGATACAATCCAATATTCTGGCACTCCATATTCTTCATATAAATCTTTTTTTACAATAAGATCATCATCTGAGTTTGATGGACTCAATACCTCTATAATTAATTGAGGTATGCCTATATAACCTCTATAAAAAACTTGGCTCTTGTCACGATAAACCGCAACATCAGGGGCTAATTCAGCTTTTTTTGATTTTATTAAATTATCAATGGAATTTTTATCAGCTTTAATAATTGACGGATCCTCTTTAGTTAAAAATAAAGAAGCTTCTATTGAAACATTACACGATTTTTTAAAATAATTTCTTAATTGTAAATATAATTCTCCTTATATTTCTATATGATTATATCTAGGCCTTGGAGACATATATTTTATATTATCAATCCATTCCTCTTTCAGTAGAGATTGTATAGTTTTATCGAATTCCACAATTACGCCTCCTTGTTCATATCATTAAAAAATATCTTTTAAATCGATTTTCAATTCTGGAAATACAGAGCTAGCATAAATATCTCCATGATGATAAGTGCTTATTGAATAATACTCATCTTTTAATGTACATTGAATTATATTACCATTTTGTTCAACCATATTATATTCTAATACTCCATATTTTTGATATAACTCCAATTTTGTAATTCTATCATGCCTTGCTGTGCTTTTAGAAATCACTTCAAAAATTATTTTAGGCACAGAAGTATAACTTTCACCTCTCATAGATTCTTCCTCACATACGACAAATACATCTGGTTTATATTTATGATTTTCATCAAAAATAACTTCTATTTGTTCTATGCGAACTTTACATTTACTTCCCTTAAGATAGAGTTTTAAATATGCGGCAATATTTCCAACTATTTCATTATGATAATCTGATGTGTCTGAATGCATTATTATATTACCATTATCATATTCAACCTTATATTCATAAGAATTCTGAATAATTTCAAATTCTTCTGGTGAAATATATTTATCTTTCTCAGTATTCATTAATTAACACACCCTCTCAATTAAGTAACATCTATTACATTAATTATAACCTATCTTTAATTCCCTTAAAACAAAAAAACAGATAAGATTTTTTAATTAATCTTACCTGTTATTTTTGTTTTTAAATTATTATAAACTTGTATATGATAACTATACACAAGATCTGACCATTGGGGGGAAGTATAACTAAGCTTGCTAAAAATTAAAGACTGTATTTAGTTCAACTATAAAATCTGGAAAGATAGATACTTCTACATTATCATTTTCAGTATATAGTTCAGGTCTTCCATATTTATTATTATCTTGCAAAGTAAATACACTTATAAGCTTAGAATCAGGTTCCACTATCCAATATTCCTTTACACCAGCTTTTTCATACATATTAAATTTCAAAAGCCTATCTATTCTAGCTGTAGATGGAGATATTATTTCAATAACTAAGCTTGGTATGCCATAATAACCAGTTCCTTTTAATTTATTTTTATCACAAATCACTAGTAAATCTGGTTGATATACGTTAGTTATATCCTCATCATTTTCATTTGCATACTGTAATCTTAAATCGAATGGAGCTGCAAATACTTGACATGTTTTATTACGTAAATATTCACCAAATTGCAGCATCAATTCTCTTGATATTGCTTGATGCTGCCAGGATGGAGCTGCTTGCATGTGAGGTTCCCCATTAATAATCTCCCACCTTTCTCCTTCTGGCCAAGTTAAATATTCAGAATAAGTATATTTTTTATTTTCTTTTGATAATGGCATATGAAAACACTCCTTATTCATTATTTATATTCTTCTAACATTTTGGCAAACCTAATATCTATTCTTACCACTTTTATCTGTTACACTGATTTAATTCAAAATGCATCTTTATTTTAATCCGCCTTCCTTTATAAACTTCATCTTAGCATACTTTAATTCTATCATATTAATATATTATAACCATCCTTAATTTTACTAATTGTTTTTAATACAAAAAATAAATGTTTATTTTTGTTTAAAATTTACTATAATTATAATATAAATAGGAAAGGTTTAGAGCTGGTAACCTTAAGGAGGTTTTATTCATGTTAATAGATCCATTAAAAACTTATACCTATAAAGATTATTTATCTTATGATGAAGGCGAAAGAATAGAAATCATAGAAGGAGAAATATATAATATGTCCCCAGCTCCAAGTAGAATACATCAAGAAATAATAATGGAAATATCCTCTGAAATAAGAAATTACATAAAATTAAATAGTGGTTCATGCAAGGTTTATCCTGCTCCATTTGATGTAATATTGAAAAATGATGATAAGGATATAGAAAGTAGTAAAAATGTAGTTCAACCAGATATATCTGTTATCTGTGATAAAAGTAAATTGACAGATAAGGGCTGCACTGGTTCACCTGATATGATTGTTGAAGTCATTTCTCCATTTAATCCCAGTAACGACTATGTAAGAAAATTAAACTTATATGAGAAATTTAAAGTTGAAGAATATTGGATTATTAATCCAATTAAAAAAACTATTTTAGTTTATGTATTAACTGATAATGGGTATGATGCTCCTACACCTTATACTTTTAATGATAAGGTTAAGGTCAATATATATGAAAACCTCAAAATAGACTTTTCTTCTTTCGATTTATAATTATATTAAATTTCTTACCTATTTCTTTAACTGAAAGAAAAGTTACTAAGTATGAAGCAGCTTGAATTTAATAAACACCTCAGAGTCATTTATGCTCTGAGGTGTTGTTTTTCTACTGCTTTTTTACTATTCATTTATTTGAATTTAAAAATTGGACTCTTTCTTAACTCATTTATTCCAGTTACGTTAATTGTTTGACCATTATCTGATACATTCATATCAAAAACAAACCAGTAACGTGCATTTTCATTACTAGTATCATTAGGAATTGCTTGTGCTGAACCAGTTACTTTATCTGATGCTGGGGTTATAGTAACTTGTAGTGTCTTTCCAATGTTTCCTTCTAAAGGTACTGGATTGAAAGTGAATCTTTGATCATTAGCGTCATAATCTAAATCTTGTAAAGTATAATCCTGTCCATCTAATTTAGCAGATACATTAAAGTCTCCTGCTGTCAATCCTGCTACAAAATGGGCATTTCTTCTGAGGCATTTTTTAATTTAAGTATTGCTTTTCTTTAGCTGGAATTCCTATAATTGACTTAAGTCCATAATATTGTGCCACAGCTTTATTTGAAAAATGATTTGGATCTGGTGTAATGTCATCTAAACCATATAAAGCATCATGATGAGCTAGTAATGGATATTTATGTGACATTATAACTGTTGATATATCTAAATTTCCTTTAGCTTTTTCTGATAATATATATTGTTCACGTTCTTTAGTTTGAGTTAATATTTCATAAGTAGACATAATAGTGTCAAGGTACATAACCATAAAGTTACATGAGGCAAATATGATTACAGCTAATACTAATCTTCTAAGCATAAATATTGTGTTTTTCTTAAGGTTTATTACTTCAAAATCAAATTTTTCATAAAGGATTCCAATTGATATAGTTAGATATACCACAATGCAGAACCAAGTCCTTTCTGGTGAAGTTGGCGCTGCTATCATACCATAAGCTGCCCCAAGGGATGCTATTACAAATATAATTGATTGATATACACTGTTATTTTTCTTTAAATTAAAATATCTTCTTCCTATAAAAAATACAATAGCTAATATTATAAACATTCCAAGCACAAAATTTACCCAAAAATAAGTTATCATAAAAATTCTAAAAACAATTGTTGTGTTTACTGCGGATTCTTCAACTGCCTTTCTTACATATGCTCCTGGCGCACCAATAAGAAATATAAATCCAATTAAGCTTCCAATATATCCGCTAATTATGTATTTAGATATTTTTATATTATTAATGTAATAATAGGCAAGATATAAGGTTAATACAACTAACATACCTGCACTGGCATTTTCACTAGACCAGCCTGCTAAAATCCCAAGAATAAATATCATTATAGTATTAACCAAATTATTTTTAATTATATTTTGGTTAATTGAGTACTTTCTAAAAATCAATATCATAATCAAAATCGGGGTTATAAGCCACAAATAATTAGAAGATCCTGATAACCAAAACATTACTTGTCCGTAATTAGGAGTAAAAAACCAAATTAAAAGGTTGATTCCGATGTATAAAGAAATCTTAATTTTCTTTGTTTCGCTACAAATATGATAGATTAATAATGTGTTAATAATATAAATAATAGTATTGCAAACATTAAAAATCGGCTTTCCGAGTAAAGTGAATAATTGTTGGTAAAATTCCCCCCATACTCTTCCCCCCCAAGAGAAGTAATAATTATGCATAGAATATATAATATCTTTTAAATTTTTAATATGTATTCCGGTTCCATTGATATATCCTAATGCATAATCATCTACAAGTAACGGTGTTAAGTAGTTTAAAATATACATAGATATTGCAAAAAATATTATAGTAAATATAAATAATTTTTTTCTAATTAAATTATTATAAAAATATTTTTCCTCAATTTTTTTATAATTAATAGATAATTTTTGTTTGACATTAATATAGGACTTTATAATGTCAGTTTTCATAATAATTCCTCCTAAAATCTATTAAACTTTGTTAATAACATTATTTTTTAATATCCTTTCAATAATTTACTTTTATATTCCTATCCAATTATAATAAAAAAATAGATAAGATTCCATTAATTTACCTTATCTATCTTCTTTAATTCCAATCATATAATTTAAATATGTAACCTATAAAATCTTATTTTTTATATAATCTATTATTATTTTTGTACATTCATCTATAGTTAAATTTTCTGTGTCAATAACAATATCAGGATTTTGGGGACTTTCATATGCAGCTGAGATTCCTGTAAAATCTTTAATTTGTCCGTCTATTGCTTTTTTATACATGCCCTTCGGATCTCTTTTGATACAAGCTTCAACACTTGCTTTTACATATACCTCGATAAAAGCCTCACTACCTATTTTATCCCTTGCCAATTTACGCATTGATTTTAGCGGTGAGATAAATGAAACAAGAGTAATTATTCCGGCATCCTTAAATAGCTGAGCTACTTCAGTTATTCTTCTAATATTTTCTGTTCTATCCTCTTCCGAAAATCCTAAATCTGAGCATAATCCATGTCTTATATTATCTCCATCTAACCTATATGCCAATTTGCCCGTTTGGATTAATTCTTTTTCAAGCTCTACTGCAATAGTTGATTTTCCAGAACCTGAAAGACCTGTAAACCATATAACCAATCCCTTTTGATTTATAAGTTTACATCGATCTCCATATCCCACTTTTCCATTTTGCCACACTAAATTTTCTTTTGTCATAATGTTTATCTCCTTACTTATTCATCCTATGCTCTACTACTTTCAATACTCATTCCACATCTATTTCTTATATTATTCTCTAATTGTCGAAAAAGCAACTTTTCTACTATTAATCCAAGAACTATAATCACCAGCATAATTTCCACAACCTGGCTTATATTAGACAAAGCTCTTCCCATCATTAAAATTTGCCCCAATCCTGTTGTTGATAACATTTCTCCAGCCATCAATGCTCTCCAGGCAAATTACCATCCTTGCTTCATTGCTGATACAATTTCAGGAAGAGAAGCTGGAATTATAACATCTATGTATATTCTTCTTCCTTTTGCTCCTAAAGTTTTTGCAGCTTTTATATAAATAGGGTTAATATTTTTAATACTTGATTCAATAGCAATTCCTATTAAAAAGACTGAACCTATTACAATCACAACTATTATTGAACTTTCATTTAATCCATACCAGAGTATAGCAAATGGAAGCCAACAAATACTCGGCAATGTTTGTAATCTTAATATTAATGGAGTTAAGTTTTCGTCTATATACTTAAATTTCACTATAATTATTCCTAATATTAACTCTATAACAATAGAAATTATATATCCAATTAGTACTCTTTTTAAACTAGCTAAAATTGCAATACCTAACGTATTATCCCCTATAAGATTTATTAGTGTTTTAGTTACATCAATTGGGGATGTGAAAGAATATGCCTTCCAAATTTGAAGGTACTCAACATTTAATTTGTAAGTTAATCCCCAAATAGCTACTAATATAAGATAAAATAGAATTCTTTTTAATATTTTTATCATATTCGCTATTATCTTCCCCAACTTTCTTTCTCTTCACTTATTTCTTTAAATATTTCGTCATTAATAGCAATATATTCTGGACTAAGTCTTTTCCTTGGTCTGTCTATATCTATATCAATTACCTTTTTTATTCTTCCAGGTGATTTTGACATTACTACAACTTTATCTGCTAAGTATACCGCTTCATCAACACTGTGAGTTACAAAAATAGCTGTCTTTTTAGTTTCAATCCATATATTATTTAATTCATCAAGTAAAATATTCTTAGTTTCATTATCCAATGCTGAGAAAGGTTCATCCATCAAAAGTATATCTAAATCAACTGCCAAAGCTCTTGCAAGTGCAACTCTTTGCCTCATTCCACCTGACAATTCATGTATGAAAGACTTTTCGAAACCTTTTAATTTAACCATATCTAGATATTTTAAAGCTTTAGATTTCCTATCCATTTTGGAAATTATTAACATTTTCATACCAAACTAAACATTATCAATTACACGTAACCAAGGAAAAAGAGCATGTTCCTGAAAAAGAACCGTTCTATCTATTCCTGGGGAAATTATCTCCTTGTTACCTAAAAATATATTTCCACTAGTAACCTTTTCTAATCCAGCAATGGTGTATACCCTATTTGATAGACGTATAGAAAAGACGTTATAATAGATATAGAAAAGGATGTGTTTATTAAGTGGGGAAAAGATATAATTGTATTAATTGTATAAAAAAATCCCCTAGCGGGGACTGTGAGTTCTGTGAATTTAAAACGGGAAAGGTTCATCTTCAGCAACCCAATATGAACCTTCTTCTGTTTTCTTTTCTCCTGAAT
>JAJXWH010000025.1 GCA_021781745.1 Bacillota bacterium
GTTATATAATTTAGATAAAGAATTGGATTATGTTCAAATAATGCTCAGTAATTTGTTAAATGGAGATAGATTTATTAAAACCAATAAAGTAAGAAGGATAGAAAATTATATGTATTAAATATATTAGATATATCTGATATATCAGAGATATTAGAAATACGTTTAAGTGGTAATTTTAGGTAACGTTTTAACAAGTGCTTGTACGTTGTATGTTGTACTTTAAGCTAAGTAACAACATTATTTTGATACATAGCAGAGGGATTTTAAAAAGATAGGGTGAAGAAAGGTGAAGATCAAAGTCAATATTTTTTGTGTTTTGACAAGAAATATGTAGCAGTAAGTGCAAACAATATGAGTTGCTATGTTTAATCTATGGAAAATTTCTCTGAGAGAGCGTGGTACAATCCTTTGTTCATGTCTAGGAAAGTATAAAATTTTTAAAGTTTGAAAGGTTTGATAGAACCAAGTCTTAAGGTTTTAATAATTGACAATTGCCAATTGAAATGTGGCGCAGCCACTTTGTTCATGTCTAGGAAAGTATAAAAATCGCGACCGCTGAAAGCGCGGTGTAGACTTGCATTAGGGAAATATATGTGGTAAATTGATAAAATGATTAAGAGTAAATTAAGAAGAATATTAGAAGAAAATTGGGATGAATTTTATAAAAAATATAAAAACAGAATTAAGCCTAGTGTTATTTCAGAAGTAAAAAAAGTTATGAAATGCAAAGATATAAGTAATGGTTATATTGAATTAAAATGTGAGGACTGTGGGGAAATAAAGAAAGTTGGGTTTACCTGTAAAAGTAGATTTTGCACATCATGTGGGAAGGTTTATGTTGATAATTGGGTTAATGGAATGCTAGGAAAATTAATAAATGTGAAGCATAGGCATATGGTATTTACAATACCAGAGGAACTTAGAAATTATTTTGGAAGAGACAGAGATAGATTGAAGTTACTTCCGCAATGTGCAGCAAAAGCTGTTACGAGTTGGATGTATAGGCAAAATAAGAGAGAGGAATTTACACCTGGAATTATTTCAGTGATACATACTTTTGGTAGAGATTTAAAATGGAATCCGCATGTACATATGATGGTTACAGAAGGTGGAAAGGGAAAAATAACGATATGGAGAAATTTTAAATATTTTTCATATGATGCATTAAGAAAGAGATGGCAAAAAATATTACTAGATGAAATAATAAAAAGAGAAGGTAATAAAGAGAGTTTTAAGCGATTAAGAAATAAGATATATAAAAATAATAAAGAGATAATAGAAAAAGTGCCAGTTTTTGAGTTTATAAAAAAAGTTATAATACACATACCAGACAAGAACTTTAAAATGGTGAGATACTTTGGGCTATATTCGAGAAGAAATAAAGATAAAGATAAATTTATTAAGATGATAGATAAGAAAATAGTACAAATTAAAAAATCGATAGAAAAATGGGAATATAGACTTCTTGCATCTTTTGGTGTTGATGCATGTAAATGTCCTAAATGTGGAGGTAAGATGAGATTCAATGATATAGTGTATGCACGATACGGCTCGATGCGGGAATATTTTAAAAAGAAATTTATACAGGAAGGTAAAGACAAGTTAGAAAAAACAATGGAAATATATGCGGTTGCAAAAGGAGTTCTATATGGTAAAATAAAGCCGACAACAACTTAGTTGGAGGGATATTAAGTGGAAGAGATGATACCATATAAATGCTTAAAATGTGGAATAACAGAAAATATACCTAGGGAGGTTGTAGAATGCTTTGATGAGATGGATCAAAGTAATATAGATGAACCGCCTTGTTTTTCATGCGAAAAATGCGGTGGTACTATGAGACCTAAAGAATACAAAGGTGTATACGGAAAAAATTATAAACTGTAATGAGAAAACCATAGGGAAACACTAATCTCTATGGTTTTTGATTTTAACTATTAATTATTTCTCCGAAGGAGCGTGTCGCAGACACTTTTGTTCTTTTAGAACAATAACAAACTTAAAATCCTCAGAAATTTTTTCGGAATAATAATATGAAACTAAAAAAATATAAAAATTATCTGTTCTGATGTCAGATTTTAAATTTGAACTGCGAACTGTATTATGTAAGTCACAAAGTCCTTATAGATTTTCAAAAAGTCTTTCTTAACACCATGGATTAAAAATTAATAAAATCGATAGATAGTATCTAGATACAAGAAAAATTAAATAATTATTTGGAGGGATTTGATAATTTGGACAACAAATTATATGAAAAATTAGATGACTTAAATATTAGCGAAACTAATTTTTTGTTAGAGAAAGATATAAATCTAGAATTAGATCACCTTACCATAAAGCGGCTTGAAAAATCCGTTATGAAAAAAGCAGGTTATTATAATTCAAACAACTTATTTATAGAAAAGATAAATGATATTTTAGGAGGAATTATTATGAAAAGAAAGATAGCTATAGCATTAGCAGTTGTTGCAGTTTCAAGTTTAGGTGGAGGAGTATATGCCCATGCTAAAACAACACCAGTTGCATATGTTAGTATGGATATTAATCCAAGTATTGAATTAGGTGTGAATACCTTTAATGAAGTAGTTTCTGCTGAGGCGTACAATGAAGATGGTAAAAAAGTTTTAGAAGGAACTAACTTAGTAAATATTAAGGTTAAGGATGCAGTTGACGTTGTAATTTCAAATGCAGTTTCTGATGGATATCTAAAAGATGATGATACAATTTCAAAGGATGCAGCTGATCCAACTGCAACCACACCTGCAGCAGTTGAGATTACAACAGCCACAGATAAGGACGGTTTAGCGGATAAGTTAAATGAATCCTTAAAAGAAGCAGCTGATAAGGCACTAGAAGACAATAATATAGAAGCAACAGTAGAAACTGACAATGTGGCTCTTGCAAGAAGAGATGAAGCAAGACAACTTGGAATTACACCAGGAAAGTTAAATCTTATACAAAAACTTCAAGCATTAGATACAAGTATAAATGTAGAGGATTATAAAGATAGTTCGGTAAAGGATATTCAAAAGAAGTTTAACGAATTAAAAAAAGAAAATGAAAATGATGATACTGCAAATACAGACACAAATACTAGCTCAAATACAGACACTAACATTAATGCTGATGTAATTGCTAAAGAAAGCACTAATAATTCTTCCAATGACAATGGAACTGTTAAAAAAGAAGAACATAGTAATTCAAATAGTAAAAAAGAAGATAATGTTAATGAAAGTGATAAAGAAAAGGATACTGCAGGTAAATCTGAAAAACAAAATAATAACAGCAACTCAAATTCACAAAATAAGGGAAATAGTGCTGAAAAAAATAAGAACAATTAATTAAATTGAGAGAGTAGCTAGTGTTGAACTCAATGTTAGCTACTTATTTTTTATTTTTAAGAATACTTGCTTAAAAGTTAGCACTTAATAACTATTTCGAATAATTGGTTATTGTATTAAAAAGACACAGTAAAAAGTATTTTTAAATATAGTAAAACATATAGCTCAAAACAAAGAGTATACAAATTAGCAAAACTAAATCAGCAGCTAATGTTAAATTTGATATTAATTACTAGTTTACTATACAAGCTAAATTTTTTATATTAATTTAAAAGGTCATAACAAGAATAATCATAAACTTCAATATACTATATATTTCTATTAAATAATATGAGAAAAAAAGTATGAATTTTTAACAATAATTATCTTAATAAGATATATTATTATTTTTTATAAATTATTTGTCAGATTATTTGGTTATATTACGAATTATATAGTGAAATGAATTTTAGGGGGAGAAGGTGCGCTTTGATTTCGGATATTGAATTACTTAAGCTTTTGCATAATAAACCTGAAGCAGGCCTGAAAATGATGATGGATAACTATATGGCTCTTATTTATACAATAATACATAACAAACTTTCTGGAATATATTCAAGAGAAGACATAGAAGAATGTGTAAGTGATGTAATTTTTGAGGTGTTTAATTATAAAGATAGAATTGATTTAGAAAAGGGATCTATTAAAGCATTTTTAGCAGTTATAGCAAAAAGAAAAGCAATAGATATGTATAGAAAAAATAAGAATAATAATCATATACCAATAGATGATGTAGCTCAAGATTTATACAGTATAGCAGATAATGCAGCGCATTCGCTCTTATTAAAAGAAGACAATTCGGTTTTAATTAATGCCATAAAGTTACTAGGAGAACCTGATAGTGAAATAATCATAAGAAAATACTACTTATATCAAAGTTCAAAAGATATTTCAAGTGATTTGGGTATTAAAGTTAATACTATTGATAAAAAAGTATCTAGATGTATGCAAAAATTAAAAAATGTGTTGGGAGGGATATTATAATTGAAGGATAAGTTATTTGAAGAATTAGAGAATTTAGACATTAGCAGTACTGATCTTTTGTTAAATGAAGAAATAAATTTATTACTGAATTCTTCTACAAGAAAAAGAATAGAGGAATCTGTAATGAAAAAAACAGGATATTATAATTCAGCCAATACAATTACACTATCAGATAAAATAAATAATATTTTAGGAGGAATACTTATGAAGAGAAAAATAGCATTAGTATTATCGGCAGTTGTTGCGCTAGGTTTAGGGGGCGGAGGATATGCATATGCTAAAACCACTCCTGTTGCATATGTCAGTTTAGATATTAATCCAAGTGTTGAGTTAGGTGTAAACACATTTGACCAGGTAATATCAGTGGAAGCATATAATGAAGATGGTCAAAAGGTTTTAGAAGGAACTAATTTAGTAGACAGTAATGTTAGTGAAGCTGTAAAAACCGTAATATCCAATGCAGTTTCTGATGGATACATAAAAGAAGATGATACATTGGCAGACAACACAGCAAGTACAACTGCAACTACGACTGCAGCAGTTGAAATTACAGTATCTACAGATAAAGAAAAGGTAGCAATTAAATTAGAAGAATCTTTAAAAGAAGTTGCTGATAAAACTCTAGAGAATAATAATTTAGAGGCAGGTGTTGAAACTGATAAGGTAGCTCTTGCAAGAAGAGATAAAGCAAGACAACTTGGAATAACTCCAGGAAAATTAAATCTTATTCAAAAACTTCAAGCATTGGATCCAACTATAAAAGTAGAAGATTATAAGTCTAGTTCTGTAAAGGATATACAAAAGAAAGTTAAGGAATTGAGAAAAATAAAGAATGACAATGATACAAGTACTGATAACAATACAACAACTAATACCAATACTAGCAATGATACTAATACTTCGGCTGGTGCTAACACAACTACTGTAACTTATACAGGAGGAAGTGGAGATGACATCCAAAAGAATGAAACAGTATCGCAGATTTCAAACGATTCAGAAAAAGATGATAATTCAGCTAATAATAAAACTAATAATGGAAGCATAAAAAAAGAAGAAAATGCTGAGAGGAAAGAAGAGAGAGTTTCTGATTCAGATGAAAAAGAGAAAAATAATGGAGCAGAGGATAGTAATTCTTCAAAGTCAGAAAAAAGTGATAATGGAAATTCAAAAGGTAATAGCCAAGGTAAAGGCAAAAATAAATAATACGCAAAACACGAAAGTGAACATATACAGCATGTAACTAGACTTAAGCGTGTATCAACCTAAATTATGTACATGTGTGTTCCATAGAACTATGAAAATTTCGCTGAAAGTACTAAATACAGGGTTGCGTCCACTTTAGCTTGCTCCAATTATTCGTTGGACAATCTAAAGCGGAACAACCAATAGAGGAAACTCGATTCACTACGTTCACTGAGTAAGAGATTCACACCAAATCATAGATTTAGGTTCTCTACTTAAGAACATTCAACAGCTTATTTTCAAATGTCTATTTCATATTATGACCCTTGAGGTTACACACATGTACCTAATTTCTATGTTTTGATACATACTTGAGTCTAGTAAAGGTTGTATATATTGATGACTATAAGAAAATTTTATTTTTTATGGAAATATATAGAAAATAATTCTAAAATAAGTTATAATATCATTATTATGCTGCATATATTAATTTGTAATTGTTAAATACAATTGTAAGGTAAAATGTTTTTATTTTGCAATTGTATTTATTTGTTGGAATTAATGTTAAGAAAATAAAGGGAAATTTGATTTGATGTAGAATAATAATAATTATAGAAGCATATGGATAGGGGATGAAAACAATGGTTTAGTAAAGTAAAAATTTAAGAGTATTAAGAGCTTCAAACAAATTTCCTTTGCATAATGACGTTAACATTAATAACAGAAAAAAGCTAAATAGATAAGTATATTTGTATTCTCATAAGTACTAATATACTAAATTGAAAAATATTTAGATATGTAAGGTTACGTAATAATTGTTAAAGGGGAGAATAATATGAAAAAAAGGTATGTAATGTTTGTTGATGAGAGAGGTTTTTTGAATTCATATGATAATGAGAATAATACACTGATTGGAATAGTATTTGAATATGATTACTGCATTGATTCTAAAAATGAAATGTGTGTATTGAGGGCAAAGTTACGTGAATACAAAGAAAAAATCTTTAGTCATGGCAGTTTCCATATACCGTTTGATGATATCCTTCTCGATGAAAAAGTTTACAAAAGTATTAATATGGTAGAAAAAAAGAAATTTATTGATGGATTACCACAACTAATTAACAACTTAAAATTTACTATAATAGCAAGTACAATAAAACAAGGTATTACTAAATCAAATGATTCATATTCCATTGCAGCTAAGAAGTTGTTAAAAAAATTCTATTCATTTATTATAAGCAATAATGGAGAAGCTGGTGGAATAATTTTGGAAGCCAGAAATAATCGAGACAGCTATGTAATGCAACAGAATTTCTTTAATATATATAATGAAAGAAATGTGAATTTAAGTATCTTAGGCGATATTAAAGAAAAGATTAATACATTTATGGTATGTGAGAAAAAAAGTAAAACATATGGATCATGTATTGAATTGTCCAACATAATAAATGATATCATTTATAGAGTTTCAAGTAGTTGCAATGATATTGAAAGGAAATATATATGTCGTATGGAATATGATAATGTAAATAAGTTACTTGATTGTATAAAGCAAAAAACATATAGGGATACGGAGCTAGGAATTACGAGTGATCAATTGCAAACGATTTATTATAATAATATAGAAACGATTAAAAAAGAGCTAACGATACTAAGGGAACAGTTAATGCTCAAAGATAGTAGAATTAGTGAAAAAGAAAAAGAAATCAATAATTTAAATAATGAAATACAAATGTTAAATCAGCAATTAGAGGAAGTTTTAGTTCATGGAAAGGATAAGAATATCTTATCAAGAATTTTTTCGGATATAGATGTTAGTATCAAAGGTGTGAATAAAATAGTTACTGCTGCTAAAAATTAATTAAAATTTATAAGAGATTCTAATCTAGAAACACTCTTCAAAAGAAATTAAAAATAAGGATAGAACGCAATGTCTCAAAAGTTAAAATTAATAACTTTTGAGGCATTTTATTTTGAAAAAATAGTAGAATAAATTTCTTATACAAATTTATATTTAATTATAGAACTAAATTTTTAAAAGTTGGAAAGTTGGGAAAGATATTATATAATTAATTTTAATCTTTAAAAAGTATCGGGGGAAATATTATATTAAAAGCATAACTTAAATTACTATGCATTAAGGAGGCGCTTGAAATGAAAAAGATAGTTTTAGGTGGAGGATGCTTCTGGGGAGTGGAAAAGTTTTTTTTTATGATACCAGGAGTGTTAGTAACTGAAGTGGGATATGCAAACGGAAAAACAGAAAATCCAATTTATGAAGAGGTATGCAGAAATGATACAGGTTTTGTTGAAGTATGTTACATAAAATATGATGAAAAACTAGTGTCTTTAATTAAAAATTAATATTAAACTCAACATGTGAATTGGTTGAAGTTTTTAGTTGAATTAGTTTAGAATTAATACTGTAAGTTTTTTTCTTTAAAAATTATTATAATTAAGTTTAAGGAGTATATCCTATGAAAAGAAGTTTTAATAAAGATGAATTTTTGCAAAGATATCCACATGCAAAAGAAACGATTTTAAGAAATAATGTTAACATTGATTGTCTTAAGGAAATTTATGAAGACTATATAAATTATAAAATTACATATGAAACCCAAGCAGAATTTATAGCAAATATATTAAGGTCACAAAAAATGGTTCACTCTGTTAAATCAAGAATTAAGGAACCAAATCGCTTGGTAGAAAAAATTATAAGAAAAACTGAAGATAGAAAAAATAAATATGGAAATGATTTTGAGTTTACAGTAAGCAATTATAAAAATGAGATAAATGATTTAATAGGAATAAGAGTTATCCATATATTTAAAGATCAATGGTCGGAAATACATGATTTCATTGTGAGGACCTGGAAGGTTATTGAAATAACTGCAAATGTTAGAGATGGAGATAATATTGATGTTTTTGATGATCCAAGTATAGAGGTGAGGTCAAAAGCATCCGGTTATCGTTCGGTTCACTACCTAGTAGAATTTTACCCAACAAATGAAAAGGTTATTGCAGAAATACAAGTTAGAACAATTTTTGAAGAAGGTTATGGAGAAATAGATCATAGGCTAAGATATTCACATAGTGAAATTCCTGAGATTCTTCAATCTAATTTGTTATTGTTTAATCGAATAGTAGGAAGTGCAGATGAAATGGCATCATTAATTAATAATTTAAGCAAGGAATGGGGAGAAAAAGAAGTGAGCTATAAAAGAATAATTCAGGAACAAGAGGCTGAAATAAGTAGATTAAAAGATAAAATACAATAAATGTAATTATTATATTTACTTGACTATAATTAACCATTTTTTATATAATTTATACAAATAATAAAATTTTAGGAGGTATTTAAATGATTTTTGTGCCTCAGTATAAATTAAAAAATGGTATGATGTTGGCCTCTGATGTAGAAATTGGTCATAATAGAAGATCAGAGGCGTTTTTGTTTAAAAAGGGAACAATATTAACACGAGAAAAAATTGATAAATTAATTACATTTGATATATCAGGAGTATATATCGAAGATGGCAGAACAAATGAGATCCTTGATTATAAGCTTAGAAAGGAATCTGTATCAGCAATTAAAAAAATCTTTGAGGTTTGTGAGAATTCTCACCAAATCCTAAGTGATGATACTATAAAAGAAGTAGAAAAGATATCAGACAAACTTGTTAGAAATATAAATAAAAATAAAGGTATTACAATAGGAATCTCTGATTTGCAATCATATGATGAAAATACATATTTACATTCATTAAGTGTAACAGTAATATCTATTGCTATTGGATCAGAACTGGGCTTGAATAGAAAACAATTGTGCGACCTAGGGGTATGTGCAATGTTGCATGATATAGGAAAGGTAGAAATACCAATTGAATTAATATCAAAGCCAGCAAGACTCACAGAAGATGAATTTGATATTGTTAAAACACATGCTAGTTTAGGAGGAAATTTCGTTAGTGGAAATAAAGAAGTGAATGATGAAATATATTTTGGAATAATCAGTCACCATGAAAGATTTGATGGAACAGGATACCCAAATGGTTTGAAAAAAGACAGGATTCCTCTTTTTGGAAGAATAATTGCAGTTGCAGATGTTTACGATGCATTAACGGCTAATAGACCTTATAGGAGGCCAATAAAACCATTTGAGGCAATAGAGTATATAATGGGTGGTGCGGGGACAAGTTTCGATTATAATGTAGTGAAAGCTTTTTTGAGAAAGATTGAACCATATCCTATTGGTTCACGAGTAAAGTTAAGTGACGGAAGAGCCGGAAATATTATTAAAAGAAATACAGATAATCCATTAAGGCCTGTAATTAAAGTTATTGGTGGAGAAGTTTTAGATCTTAACAATAATTTTGATTTAAAAAACATAGTAATATTAGGCATAGATTATAGTTATTTAATAAAAAATATGGGAGTAACAAATTCCAATTAACTAACACATTAGGATAATGTTTTAAATAATAAATTTTATTTTAAATATTATTCTATTTTAATAATAAAGAAAAACAAGAAAAGTAAATAAATTTTATATAAAATATGTTTTATTTTGTCAAAATATGATATAATACAATTAACCCTAATAAATACTAAATAAATACTAAATAATTACCCCTTAACAATTTTCTCTCTCTCTGAAGCAGTAAATAAGAAAAACTTGTTTACTGCTTTATTTATATGTATATTAAAAAAGACTATGCAGATGTCATTTTTTTGTTATAATAAGACATGTATTTGTGGAGTAAGTTTATAAGAAAAGTGATAAAATAAAGAATAATATTACTTTAGGATATAAACTCGAAAGGAAGAGGTGTTATAATGGAGGTTTATTTTGATAATAGTTCAACAACAAAGCCTTTTGAAGAAGTAATAGATGAAGTGGTTTTTGGTATGAAAGAATTTTATGGAAATCCATCTTCTCTACATAATTTAGGCTTAAAAAGCGAAAGAAAGCTAAAGGAATGTAGAGAAGTATTAGCAAAAACTATAAATGCTGATGAAAGTGAAATACATTTTAATTCAGGTGGAAGTGAAGGAAATAATTTGGTGCTTAAGGGGATTTTGAAAAGTGGTTCTCATTTAATTACAACTCCTTTTGAACACGCTTCTATTTTAAATACCATAAAAAAGCTGGAAGATAAAAATGTTAAAATTACATTTTTAAAAATAAATGAAGATGGGAAAGTTGACCTAAATCATCTAAGAGAATCTATAACTAAAGAAACTGTACTTGTTTCAATAATGCATGTAAATAATGAAGTTGGAGTAATTCAGGATTTAAGTGAAATAAGTAAGATAATAAGAGAAAGTAGTAATAGAGCAAAATTTCATGTTGATGCTGTTCAAAGTTATGGAAAATTTATTATTGATGTGAAAAAAACGAATATAGATTTTTTAACTGTAAGTGCACATAAATTTCATGGTCCTAAGGGTGTAGGATTTATATACATAAAGAAACCTAATACAATAGCTCCGTTAATAGAAGGTGGATCTCAAGAATTTGGAATAAGAGCTGGAACACAAAATATACCAGGTATTATGGGAATGAGTTTGGCAGCTAAGATTGCAAATGATAATTTAAAAGTAAATTATGAAAAAGTTTTTGAAATAAAGAAGAAATTTATCGAAAGACTTAAATGTATAGATAGAATAAGAATAAACAGCAGTTTAAGTGAAGATTTTTCACCATACATATTGAATGTCTCATTTAAAGGCGTAAAAGGGGAAGTGCTTCTTCATTTTTTGGAGGAATCTGGAATATATGTTTCAACAGGTTCAGCATGTTCTTCAAAAGAAAGAGAAAAAATTGGTGGAAGTTATGTACTCAAAGCACTAGGATTAAGTTCAGATGAAATATCAGGAGGAATTAGATTTTCTTTTTCTGATGATAATAATATAGAAGAAGTAGATTTTGTAATAGAAACATTAAATGAAGGACTTAAATTTTTAAGGAGGATAAAAAAATAATGAAAGAACTTATTTTGGTAAAGTATGCCCCAGAAATATTTTTAAAGGGATTAAATAGAGGTAAATTCGAAAGAAAATTAAGAGACAATATAGGTAAAAAACTCGAGGGAATAAAAGCAGAGTTTATACATGATAGTGGAAGATATTTTATTAAAACAGATGAAATAGAGGAAAGCATTAAGCGGATTAGTAAAGTATTTGGAATATTAGAAGTATGTTTAGTTAGAGAGGTAGAAATAGATTTTGACAGCATACAAAAAGTTGCCTTAGATAAGGTTAACGGGGCTAAGGGAAGCACTTTCAAAATTACAACTAATAGAGCTAATAAAAAATTTGAGTTAAACTCTATGGAAGTATCAAGAAAGGTTGGCGCATATGTTCTCACTAATTATGATGGAGAAATAAGTGTTGATGTTAAAAAGCCAGAAATTCTAATAAATATTGAAATAAGAAATAACTATGCTTATGTTTGGTCAAATTCAGATGCAACTAAGGGCGCGGCTGGTCTTCCTTATGGAATGAATGGTAGCACAATGCTTATGCTTTCTGGAGGTATAGATTCTCCTGTAGCAGGATACCTTATGGCTAAAAGAGGTGTTGAAGTTAGCTGTGTATATTATCATAGTCATCCTTACACATCAGAAAGAGCTAAAGATAAGGTTAAAGAATTAGCGAAAATATTAGCTCAATATACAGAAAAAATAAATTTATACATAGTTCCATTTACCGACATTCAAATGGAAATTATAAAAAATTGTAGAGAGGATGAGCTTACTATTATAATGAGAAGATTTATGATGAGAATAGCTTGTGTTCTTGCGGAAAAGTATGGAATAAATTCAGTAAGTACTGGAGAGAGCATAGGTCAAGTTGCTAGCCAAACTATGGATGGACTTGTTGTTAGTGATGATTGTGCTGATAGGCCAGCATTTAGACCATTAATAGCTATGGATAAAACAGATATAATGGAAATTGCTAGACAAATAGGAACATATGAAACTTCAATTCTTCCATATGAAGATTGTTGTACAATTTTTGTTCCAAAACATCCAAAGACTAATCCGAAGCTTGATGCTATAAGAAAAGAAGAAGAGAAATTAAAAATAGATGAATTGATTGAAAAATCAATAGAAAATATAGAAGTTGTGATATTTTAACAAGGAAAAGAGGCTATTACATAACTTAAAATTGTTGTGTAATAGCCTCTTTTGTTTAAATAATGAGTAAAAACATTCATTTATTTATTAATTTATATATTTTATTAACTGAAAAAATTGAAAAAACAACAACTATATGTTATATTAAATTTATAATATTAATATGACAAAATAAAGATAAGTTAATTACTATATAACTTATGTTATTTTAGTAAAAGAATAGTAGAAATGAGGTAAAGAAAATGATAATAGTTAACTGTGCATTGAGACAAGACGACATAATTCAAATTGTTGAAAACATTGAAATTGAAAATCAAAAGGTTTTTAAATATGTAAAAAAAGAAGGTCTTAAGATTATTTTTGATTCTAGCTACGGTGATGATCAAAAAGCAGCTCCCATAGTTAAACAAGCAATAAAAGATACTCCTTTTGGAAAAGCTTTATTTTTTAATGTTACTGCTCAATAAAAATTCTTAGTACTTAAGGCACAATCAAAAAAATAATAAGTCCTTTGCCAGCCTATTTCCACCATGCTGCGTCGGCAAATTGACCTAATAGGCCCGCTATGAGGGCAACTTGCCTCCTTGTCTGATGAAAAATATCCATGGCAACTTTGGACTTGTTATTTATTTTCATGTGCCTAAACTATATTTTAACTCTAAAAAAATTAGATACATATTTGTAGTTGTTCATTACAAATATGTATCTAATTTTATTTATATTTTTAATAAATTTATGAAGTCATTAATTTAAATAGGATTATTGGATTTACATATCTATTATCTATTTTAAATTATTTTTTGCAAATCTATATTCATCTATACTATACAAACATAAGGAACATATTAGCACTAATGCAGCAAACCATATAGATTTAACGCCTATGCGCAAAGTGAGAATTCCACCAATACAAGCACCGAGTAAAAAAGAAAGTATTATTATTGCATACCTAGTAGTATTTGCAGCTGATTTTTTATCTTTTCGTGTTAAAGCTATGTAGGCTTCATGGCAAGCTGATCTTAGGTTGCCAGTACACATAGTTGTGCAATAAGGAGAATCAATTAAGGTTCTAAATGAAGCTATTTGCACAGAGGATACAAATGATATTGGTACTGTTACAAATATGTGGGGTACCGTAGTTGGTATAAATCCAATAATGATGAGTACTATGGTTTCTATAATTAAAATTATCCGTTCAGCCCCTGAGACAAAAGTGATTGATGGAGATTTAAAATCTCTTATCATTTCTGCAACAATTACCCCAACTATAAAAGCTAAAATAGGTAAAAAAGCCATTAATGCTTGTACAAAATCTCCTTTGGTAAGTTCTATTCCAAGTAAAACAATATTACCTGTCTGAGCGTTGGCAAATACTTCTCCTCTGCAAATAAATGTATAAGCGTCTAAAAATCCCCCAACTATTGCAAGAAGAAATCCGAGTTTTACAGATTCAGATGTTTTAGCATAGATCTTCATCTTAAAGTTTGAAGTCTCACTTTGAATATCCTTGTTATGTATATCTTTTGTAATCAAAATTCATGTATCTCCTTTCAATAAATATATATTCATAATATATATTATTTGATAAATTGACTTAAGATATTATTTTTCAATCCTTATATCATAATAGTTAAATAAATAATAAAAATCAATATAATTGAGAAAGATAACTACGAATGTATATTAATGAATTGTAAGTTGTTTATATATTTAGAGTATAATTAATATTATATTATTTTAAGATTATTTTTCCAAAACCAAAAGATATTTGGAAAAGTTTTTTAGAATCGTTGACACAAGGAGGAAAATAATATATTATAAATTTAACAACGATTTACCGTGCTAAATTGATAAAATGATAAAACAATACAATGGTATAGCGATAAATGATTGGAAGGTGTAGTATGAGTAAGAAAAATATGCTTCCGGAAGGAACAAGAGATTTAATACTAGATGAATGTATAATTAAGAGAAATTTAGAAAGAGATATAGATAAACTATTTGAAAAGTGGAGATATAAAGAAGTAATAACACCAACACTAGAATTTTATGAAACATTTAATAACAACTCTCAAACTTTGAGAGAAGAAGATATGTACAAGTTCTTTGATAATAGAGGGCGTATTTTAACTTTAAGACCAGATATGACAATTCCTATTGCAAGAGTAGTTGAAACTAAATTAAAAGATGTAGAATTACCTATAAAGCTTAGGTATACATCTAATGTATTTAGGGTTCATGAAAGTCTTGGCGGAAAAAGAAATGAATATACGGATTGTGGTGTTGAATTTATAGGTCTTAAAGACAAAAAATCTGATTTGGAAGTTTTGGTATTAGCCTTAGAAGCTTTAAAAAAATTAGGATTAAATGATTTTAAACTTGAAATAGGTAATATTGGCTTTTTTAATGGAGCATTTAAAAATTTAGAAATAGATCAAGAATATAAAGAAGTTATTGCACAATTTATTGAAGATAAAAACTTAAAGAACCTTGAAGATTACTTGACTGGCATAGATATTAAAGAGGAATATAAGGAGTTTTTCAATAAATTACCTTGGCTCTTCGGTGATAAAAAGATTTTAGAAGATGCAAAAAGGTTAGCCTTTAATGAAGATCTAAGGGAAAATCTTGAATATTTAGAACAACTATATTCTCAACTAGAGGAATTGGGTTATGGAGAAAATGTAACTTTCGATTTAGGAATGGTTCCAAGTCTTAACTATTACACAGGAATAATTTTTAGAGGATATGGTGAGGGAGTAGGTAATACCCTTTTAAGAGGAGGCCGATATGATAAATTAATTTATCTTTCGGATACGTATGTTCCGGCTATAGGTTTCTCAATAGATATTAATTCAGTAATACCAAATGTGAAACTAAATAAGAATTTAAATGATGATGTATATAAAATATATTATAATGAAGAAAATAGAATTGAAGCTATAAAGCAAAGTGAAGAGCTTAGAAATCAAGGATTTATTGTTGATTTATTACCAAAAGATGATATTTTAGAAATTAAAATTATTAAGGGTGGGGAATTGTAAAATGAGCATTAGTATAGCATTAACAAAAGGAAGATTAGAACAAGAAACAATAAAAATTTTGGATAAAGCCAATTTTGACCCATCAGAATTGAAAAATAAAGGAAGAAAACTTGTGTTTCAAGATAAAACACAAGATATAAAATATTTTTTAGTAAAAGCCGCTGATTCTATAACTTATGTGGAACATGGAGTAGCCGATCTTGGAGTTGTTGGTAAAGATACAATTTTAGAAAGTGATAATAATTGTTACGAAGTTCTGGACTTAGGCTTTGGAAAATGTGGTTTTATAGTCGCATCGTTACCTGAAAATGATATTTTTAAAAAAGTTGGTCATATTAAGATTGGAAGCAAATACCCAAAGGTTGCCAAGGAATATTTTAAAAACAAGGGCATGGATGTTGAAGTTATAAAAATAGAAGGATCAGTAGAATTGGCACCAATACTCGGGCTATGTGATGGTATTGTGGATATTATGGAAACTGGGACAACATTAAAGGAAAATGGTTTAGTAGTATTGGATAGAATTTGCGAAATTAGTGCAAGATTAATAGTAAATAAAGCAAGTTTTAAAATGAAGCAAAATGAAATATGGGAATTCATAGATAGAATTAAAAAAGTGATCAATAATTGACAAAAATCGTGAAATGTTGATAATTATAAGTAATATATATTGAAAAAATGATAATATATAAATAAGAAAATTAAAAAATATTATTATTTCGATATCAAATTAAAGGGGGCCCATTGTTATATGTTAAATTTGATGGAAATCACTGAAAGCAATAAGAAAATCTTAATTGATGAGCTTAAAAGTAGAGTTACTGAAACTGAACAAGAAGTACTATTAAGTGTTAATAAAATTTTATCAAAAGTTAAAAAAGATGGAGATAGAGCTTTATTTGAATTTACTAAATCATTTGATAAGGTAGAGCTTAAAACTTTAGAGGTTTCAGCTGAAGAAATTGATGAGTGTTTTAATAAAGTGGAGGGAGATTTTATTAAAGCATTAGAAGAAGCCAAGATTAACATAGAGGACTATCATAAAAAGCAAAAATCAAATGGATTTTTGATGACAAAAGATCAAGGAGTTTATTTAGGACAAAGAGTTCTTCCTTTAGAAAGAGTAGGAGTATATGTTCCAGGAGGAACAGCAGCATATCCATCATCAGTGCTTATGAATGTAATTCCAGCTAAAGTTGCAGGAGTAGATGAAATTGTAATGGTAACTCCTCCGGATAAAAATGGTGGAATTAATCCATATATAGGTGTGGCGGCAAGAATTGCTGGAATAGATAAAATATATAAAGTTGGAGGAGCGCAAGCAGTTGCAGCTTTAGCTTATGGGACAGAAAGTATAAAGAAGGTTGATAAAATTGTAGGACCAGGAAATATTTTCGTGGCAACAGCTAAAAAGCTGGTTTTTGGAGAAGTTGATATAGATATGATTGCTGGTCCTAGTGAAATACTGGTGATAGCTGATGAAAAATCTGATCCGAGTTTTGTGGCAGCCGATTTAATGTCTCAAGCAGAACATGATAAATTAGCTTCATCTATATTAGTTACAACGTCTAAAGAATTGTATGAAAAGGTTGAGGTTGAATTAGAAAGACAAGTTAAAACCCTTGAAAGAGAAGAAATAATAAGAACTTCTCTTGAAGATTTTGGAAGTGCGATAATCTGTGAGAGTATTGAAGAATGTATTGATATTTCTAATGTCATTGCTCCAGAGCATTTAGAGATAATGGTAGATGATCCGATGAAATATTTAGGTATGGTTCGAAATGCAGGTTCTGTATTCTTAGGCAGATATTGTCCAGAACCAATAGGAGATTATTTTGGTGGAACAAACCATGTTCTTCCTACAAGTGGAACTGCAAGATTCTTCTCACCGCTGTCAGTTGATAGTTTTATAAAAAAATCATCCTTTATATATTATTCTCAAGAGGCTATTTTGGAAAATGGAGAAAAAATTATAACATTAGCTAATAAAGAAGGTTTGACTGCGCATGCTAATTCAGTAAAGGTGAGGTTGAACAATGGGAATCTTTAATGAATATATCAATGCGTATGATGAATATATAATACACCTAGATAGCAATGAAATATATCTAGAAATGGATGAAAATATATTAATGAAGATGAAATCTTGCTTAAATGGCGTAGAACTTCATAGATATCCTACTAATGAAATGAAGACAATCAAAGAACTATATGCAAAATATTCATGTACTGAGAGTAAAAATATCATTGTAGGAAATGGGTCAGATGAAATGCTGGAGCTTGTGGTGAGTAAAGAAATTAGTCACGGGAAAAAAGTATTAAGTTTAGGGCCGGATTTTGTAATGTTTGACTTTTTTGTTTCAAGATCCAGCGGAGAACTTATAACTTATAATATAGATAAGACTATGAATTTTAATGTGAAAGAATTTATAGAACTTGGTAAAAAGGAAAATGTTGATTTAATTCTTTTTTCAAATCCTAATAATCCCACTGGAATTGCTATAGATACTGAAAGTATAATTAGCATATTAGAAGCATTTAAGGATAAAACGGTTCTAGTAGATGAAGCTTATTATGAGTTTTATGGTAAATCAATGATTCCATATATTAATAAGTACAAAAACTTAATTGTTACAAGAACTCTTTCGAAGGCATGGGGACTTGCATCCCTGAGGGTAGGATTTTTAATAACTCATGAAGAAAATATACCAGAATTATTAAATTATAAGGTACCATACTCCATTAGTTCTTTTTCACAAAATTTAGCGTCTATTGCATTGAGGTATCCAGAAAATGTTGTGAAAAATGCAAAACAAATAATAGAGCAAAGAGAAGCGTTATATAAAAGTCTTAAAGAGGTTGAAAAAAATGCAGCAATGAAGATACAATTTTATCCTTCAAATGGGAATTATATATACGGAAGAACACCACATAAAGAGGCTCTTATAAGAGGACTTGAAAACATTGGTATTGTAATTAGGAATTTAAGTGATGACACCTTTAGAATTACTGTAGGTTCACCAATGCAAAACAAAAAAGTTGTAGATGGAATAAGAAAAATTTTCGTATATTAATGTAAGGATTTTGATTATTTTACAAAGTAAATTTATACATAATTAGGTTGCAATTATAGCTTTAAGGGGGATTAATATGATAAATAGATGCTCAAAAAAAGAGAGAATAACAAAAGAAACAAGCATTAAGTTAGAAATTAATTTAGATGGAAGCGGAAATAGTGAAATAAATACAGGAGTTGGATTTTTTGATCACATGCTCGACTTATTTGCATTTAACAGCAAAGTAGATTTAAAGGTATTTGCAAAAGGTGACTTAGAAATATGTGATCATCATACAATTGAAGATATTGGAATAACTCTTGGTGAAGCTTTTAAAGAAGCTATAGGAGATAAGTCAGGAATAAATAGATATGGAACTTTCTATGTGCCAATGGACGAAACCTTAGCATTAGCATCATTAGATATTAGTAATAGACCTTTCTTAGTTTTTGATTGTGACCTTAAAAGAGAAAAGGTTGGAGAAATGGCTACTGAAATGGTAGTTGAGTTTTTTAGAGCTTTTGCTTTTAATGCAGGAATAACACTTCATTTAAAAGTATTATATGGTGAAAATGATCATCATAAAATAGAAGCTTTATTTAAAGCTTTTGGAAGAGCTATTAAAGAGGCTAAATTTAGAAGTTCTGAAAATGGGGTGCCATCTACAAAAGGAAGCCTTTAATACAGTCTGCAGTTAGCAGTGCACAGTTTACAGTTAGGGAACAAATCTTTTGGGAGATTTGGGAAATGTTTTTCAGTATTTAAATGAATGTAAATTGTTAACTGACAACTGTGAATAATCAATAGTTATATAAATGCAAATTGAGGTAAGAATAGCTGTAAAAATAAATTAAAGAAATGCTTAAGCATTTCATCATCAACTGTTAACTGTTAATTGATAACTGTTAACTGAATAAAGGGGTGTTTAAATGATAGTTATAATAGATTATGGAATGGGAAATTTAAAGAGCGTTAAGAATGCTCTTGATTTTCTTGGCCTTGAAAATAAAATATCATCAGATATAGAGGATATAAGAAATGCGAAAGCGTTAATATTGCCAGGTGTTGGAGCTTTTCCAG
Source organism: Bacillota bacterium (assembly GCA_021781745.1). Classification (GTDB taxonomy): domain Bacteria; phylum Bacillota; class Clostridia; order Clostridiales; family Clostridiaceae; genus Clostridium. Next base: position 19,869 of record JAJXWH010000025.1, read on the forward strand.
ATGCAATGGAGACTATTGAAAAATTATCTTTAGATAAGATAATAAAGGAGGAAGTTGGTAAGAATAAACCTCTTCTTGGTATATGTCTTGGAATGCAATTATTATTTGAAAACGGATATGAAGGTGTTGAGAGAAAAGGCCTTGGGTTACTAAAAGGTAATATTATTAAAATGAAAGATGATAAGGAGAAAAATATAAAAATTCCTCACATCGGTTGGAATAACTTAATATACAAGAAAAAAAATGAACTATTTGATTCTATAGAAGAAGGCAAGTTCGTTTATTATGTACATTCATATTTTGCACAAGATTATAATGACGAAGATTTAGTTGCTTATAGTGAATATGGAGAAAATAAGATTCCAGGTGTTGTTAGAAAAGATAATGTAATGGGAGCTCAATTTCATCCTGAAAAAAGTGGATCTGTAGGGTTAACCATCTTAAAAAATTTTGGGGAGTTGATTAAATGATAATTTTACCAGCAATTGATATAATTGATGGGAAACCAGTAAGATTATATCAGGGTGATTACAATAAAAAAGAAGTAGTAGCAGAAGATGTATTTGAAACAGCGAAATCCTTTGAAGATATGGGTGCAGAATACGTACATTTAGTTGATTTAGATGGAGCAAAGAGTGGCAGCAATCAAAATCATGAATTAGTAATAAAAGTTGCAAAAGAACTTAAAATTCCAGTAGAACTTGGCGGAGGAATCAGATCCTTTGAGACTATTAAATATTTATTGGATAATGGCGTAGCAAGAGTAATTCTAGGAACTATAGCTATGGAAGATGAAGAGCTATTGAAGAAAGCTATAGAAACATACGGTGATAAAATAGCAGTTGGTATAGATTGCAAAGATGGCAAAGTTTATGGAAGAGGGTGGCTTGCTGGAAGTGACTTGGATTATATAGATTTTGCTAAGAAAATGGAAAATTTAGGAGTGAAGAATATAATTGTTACGGATATAAGTAAGGATGGAACTTTAGAAGGGCCTAATGTGGAAATGCTTAAAAAATTAAAAGAAACTGTGAATATTGATATTACAGCTTCAGGCGGAATTAAAGATATTGAAAATATTAAAGATTTAGTTGATATAGATTTATATGGTGCAATTACTGGCAAAGCAATATATGCTAAAACATTATCTTTAGAAGAAGCAATAAAGGTTTCTAAAGAAGGGAGATAGGATTATGCATACAAAGAGAATTATTCCGTGCCTAGATGTGAAAGAAGGTAGAGTTGTTAAGGGAATTAATTTTGAAGGATTAGTTGATGTAGGTGATCCTGTTGCTCTTGCAGAGTATTATAATAAGCAAGGTGCAGATGAATTAGTATTTTTAGATATTACTGCTACTCATGAAAAAAGAGGCATAATGGAGAAGGTCGTTCAAAGTGTTGCTGAAAAAATATTTATTCCTTTTACAGTGGGTGGAGGTCTTCAAAACTTAGAGGATATAAAATCAATACTTAGAGCTGGTGCTGATAAGGTAAGCTTAAATTCAGCCGCTGTTAGAAATAAGAACCTTATAAAAGAAGGTGCTTTTTATTTCGGGAATCAATGTATAGTGCTAGCAGCTGATGCAAAAAGGAGAGTCGACAATACTGGTTGGAATGTTGTAATAAATGGTGGAAGAATTGATACTGGGATAGATTTACTAAAATGGGTTGAGGAGGCGACATCACTTGGAGCTGGAGAAATTCTTTTAACATCAATGGATGCAGATGGGACAAAAAAAGGGTTTGATCTAGAGCTAACGAAGGCAGTAAGCGACATAACTAACGTTCCGGTAATAGCATCGGGAGGCTGCGGATGTCTAGAAGACTTTTATGATGTCTTTGAAAATAATATAGCAGATGCTGCTCTTGCGGCTTCGCTTTTCCACTATGGGGAATTAACTGTCAATGAAGTTAAAAAATATCTTAAAGATAGAAATATTGCAGTACGTCTTTAATAGCTAATATTAAGAATATATTTTATTAATATAGTTTGGAATAAATATTTATGATAGACTATATTAAATGAATTATTTATGAAATATAAGATTTAGAAAATAATAATGCAATAATTAAAGGCTATAAGGAGGGCTGAATATGGAAATTTGCAAAAGGGTAGAGCAAGTTGATTTTGAAAAGGGAAATGGACTAATCCCTGCAATTGTTCAAGATTATAAAACTAAAGAAGTATTAATGCTTGCTTATATGTCAAAAGAAAGCTTGAAAAAGACATTGGAAGAAAAAACTACATGGTTTTATAGCAGGAGCAGAGATGAACTTTGGAATAAAGGAGCAACGTCTGGTCACTTTCAATATGTGAAAGAAATAAAAATAGATTGTGATAATGATACTATTTTAATGCTTGTAGAACAAGTGGGAGCAGCATGTCATACAGGTAATATTAGCTGCTTTTACCGAGATTTATAATATAAAATAAATATTCGTTGTTAACTGTTAACTGTTAACTGTTAACTGAGTAAGTTGGAGGATTAACACATGGATGGAAATATAAGTGCTTTATATGAAATAATTCTTAAGAGGAAAACTGAAGGCGGAGAAGGGTCTTATACAAATTACCTTTTTGAAAAAGGTACTGATAAAATATTAAAAAAAGTTGGAGAAGAATGTACGGAAGTTATTATAAGTTGTAAGGAAGATAATAAAGAAGAACAAATTAATGAAATTTGTGATCTTACCTATCACTTACTAGTATTAATGGCTCAAATGAATATTTCTGTTGAAGAAGTATCTGCTGAGCTTGAAAAGAGAAAAAGTAAAATTAATAACTTTAAAGGTGAAAGAAAGCCTATTACAGAGGTTTGATTAGTATTGAAAACTGCAGGTTTTTGATTATAAATCTTCACTGAAAATGTTATTATAAAGGGTTGCTTTAAAAGCAATCCTTTTTTCTTATATTTATAATATTGAGACTTGTTTTTTGTAAAATTCAACTGATTTATTGTTAAATTATATTTTAAGCATTATAATGGTAGACAATAGTAGGTAACAGTTTTTTTGCACAAATGATATACAGTATAAAAGTAAGGGGGGAGCGTTTACTGAAATTATGATTAAATAGAACTTGAAAATTGTTAGCAAGTCCTAGAGATTACATATTTTTGGAAACGGTAACATATGTTTATTGATAGTGAAAATATGATTTCATTTTTATCGAATGCAATTGCTGAATCAAATAATAAGATAATATTATTAAAAGGGAGCAACGACTTATCTTTAAGTGAATTTCATAAGTATGTAGTAGAGACAAATCTTAGTGATAAGTGCTTTTATATGAATTTAAAGAAAAACTATTCTTTTGAACCTTTTTACCCCTTTTTATCATTTATAAAAGAGGAACTAATAGAATCAGGAGGAACGGTATCGGATTTTTTAGATTCAAATAGTATATATCCAAGTCAAAGAAATATATTTTACAGTTTTATAAGTACTGGCTTAGCATCTAGAGAGGAAGAAATGATTCCTTTCGATTATCAATATGAAAAAAATAAACTGTACCAATCGTTTTTTAATATCTTTAATAAATATAGTAATGAGAGCAAAGTTTTTGTATTGTTTGAGAACATAAATTATATGCCATACTCTTCATTGCAGTGGTTAAAATGGCTGGTTGAGAATGAGAAAACATATAATTTTCGATTTATTTTAACTATTAGCACTTATAAATATTATAAGAGCGAAATGCAAGATGAGTTTGAAAGCTTTATTGAAACCGTTGAAGCTGGATATTCATTATTACAGGTAGATAACAAGCAAAAGAATGAGGAATTAGAGAATGTATTTAGTAGTCAGAATGACTCTGAGATTGACTTTATAAATGCTGGAGAAAATTATTATCAATTTTTAGCATTAGATGAAGCACTCTACTGTTTTAATAAAAGGTATGAAGTTATAAAAAAGAATGAAAGATTAATAGAGAATAAAGAATTGGAGTCTATATTTAGTAGATTGGGTGATATATATTTATTAAAAGATGATTATCATAATGCCTATATATATTATGATTTGCTACTTAATAAAGCAGTTGAATTAAGTAATGAACATTTGAAAATTAAAGCATACCAAAGATTATCAATGTTAGATATTTTAAAACGGGAATTCAGTTCGGCAGAAGAATTTGCAAAAAAGAGTTATAAAATTTCTATAAAAATTAAAGATAATTATTTAAAACTTAAAGCATATGAATTACTTTTTTGGATTAATGAGTTGGGGAAATATAGGACAACAATAGAAAATTTGGGTTTTGAAGAAGAATTCATTACTTTAGCAAAGATGTATAATAAGAAAAATTCATTAGCATATTTTCTGACTCATAGTTTTAATGCGTTATCTTTTAGAGGGCCAAGTGATCAGAGAGAAGATTATTATAATCACGGCCATGCTTTGGCTGAAGAATTAAAAAATGAGAATTGTATCTTATCTGCTCATTTAAAAACTGCACTTGTCTACGCTGTTAATGGCTTTCATAACATTAGTAATCAATATTATGAAAAAGTTGAAAAGCTATTAATAGAAATGAAAGATGATTTCAGATTGGCTCAAACTTATAATGGCATTGGATATTACTATTTAACAGCTGGAAAATATAAAGATGCTAATAAATATTATGATAAAGCTCTTCAACATTTAAAAACAGAGTGGAATTTTGATGAGATATGTATTACATTAGTTAATAAAAGCATAAATGCGATATTGGTCTCGGATTATATTTCGGCTGAAAAGCAATTAGAAATTTTATTATCAGTAATCAAAGAACTAAAATTATCACGACTAAGATTAACAACATTATCAAGAATATATGGAATTATTGCACTGAACCATTTTTATTTAGGAAATTCATATAAAAGCTATTCTTTTTTATCTAAGATGCAGACTGTTATTAGTCCAAATGAATTTTATGAGGATGATGATGAATACTTTTTGAATAATTTTACACAAGGGTTGCTGCTTATAAAAGAAGAGAAGCTAGATAAGGCAGAAGAATTTTTCCAAGAGGCTTGGTTTCACCTCTGTAAAATTAAGGGGTCGTTAAAATGCTTATATCCAAAATTTACTTTAGAATATCAGCAGCTATTAATAAAATGTGAAAAGTTTCTTGATTCAGATAGTATTATACGTAGAGGGTACAATTACTGTAGAGATAATTGTTTGGAATATTATCTAAATTTACTTCAGGGTAAAGAAAGTGAAAACTATAGTTTTGGAAGTTATTTGTCAGATCTCACATGGATTAGTGAAGCTGCTAAGCAGGAAGCTTCTATTAGACTATTAAATGATAAGGTGGAAGAAATTAATTTTATCAACAATTTTCAAGAAATATTAGCGTCTGCAGATAATAATCAGAACATGATAAGTAGCTGTCTAACTTTATTGGAGAATAAATTTTCATTACATTATTCTTTATTAATATTATATGATAATAATGCGCCACAGATAATGTATTCAAGCAATAAGAGGAAGATATCAAACCATAGGCTTAAATATTTAGAATCAATTATTTGTAACTATAAACTACCATTTGTATCAAATGAAAATGTGCAGCTAAATAACTATATAGAAGATATAACTAATGAAAAGATAAAATCATTAATATATATTCCGATTATAAAGAATGATAAATTAAAAGTAGTATATTTATGCGCCACTCAGATAGATAATGATTTGGTAAACAATAATATAGTTTTAAATTCCTCAAATTTAAGAATAATTAACATTGTTATTAGACAATTAAGCGAAACAATTCAAAAAATACAAACTCAAGAAAAATTAATAGCAAGTGTATCAACTGATATGCTTACTAGCTTATTTAATCGACAATATTTTTATAATAGAATGTCAAATTTGATTGAGAAGAGTAAAGAAGATATTAAAAGCTATAATGAAAGTCTATATTTATTCTATATAGACTTAGATAATTTTAAATATTACAATGACAATTTTGGACATACAGTAGGGGATTATGTATTAATATGGTTTGGGGAGATTTTAAAAGCCGTATCAACTAAAAAAAGTTCAGCTATTAGATATGGTGGCGACGAATTTTTATTACTTCTTGAAGAATGCGATGAAAAAGAAGCAATAAAGGTAGTTAGAAAAATTTATGATAAACTTGAGGCAGAAGATGGATTTAAAAAGAAAATTAACAAAGTTTTGGGAACTAAAATAGATATTCCTACAAAAAATTTACTTTCGTGCTCTATTGGAATTTCACATAGTTATCTCAATGAAAAGTTAAATATAAGTGAATTTATAGATAATGCTGATAAATGTTTATACAAGGCTAAAAGGTTAGGCAAAAACAGATATGAGTATATTAAATAAGCAAAAAGAAAACCTGTATGATATAGTACAGGTTTTCGTATGTTCATTTGAGAAAGGGAGTAAATGAACATAAAATAATGTGGGTTTATAAAACTTTACAGCAATATACTGTAAAGTATATGGGCATAAATTCTATTACTAAATTTATTATATAATAAACTAATGAAAAAACAAATAATTTTTTATATTCCGACATTAAAAACTAAAATATTATTGAGAAATTTTGTCAAAACAAACAAAAATTTTATTTTATAAAATAAATTCATAAAATAAAAACTATATAATATATTTTGTTATGATAAAATCATATATTGGTAAAGTTAAATATATACTTTAAAGTTTGAATCTTATAGGTATGTTAAAATTAACTTCTAACAGTAGACAAGAATTATATATTACAATTAGCATAAAAAATAAGAATTATGTACAGGAGAAAAAGTATGATTAAAATTTATAAAGAAGATTTATTAAAAAATACAATAGAATATGAAGAATACTCAGAAAATGTTTATAAACTTACACCAGAGGAATTAAGAAAAGAAGGACTATTGCAGTGTGGAGGATGCTGCTTAAAAGGAGATACAAAAAAAAGTAAATGTGATAAATGTAAGGACAAAAATAGCTGCAAAAAGAAATAGCTTTAGATTTATGTTTTTATTAATATAAATATAAGAAATATATTGTAGATTTATGAAAAGGAATAATATATAATAAATATGTTTATTATTTTGCAGTAAATTAAAAAGAGTTGGAGGGGCCATCTTTGGGAAAACCAAGTATTTTTAGTAGAGAATATCAAAAGAAAATGAGGAGAAGAAGAAGAAACATTTTAGTAACTTCAATTGTTGTAATTTTAGTAATATCAGCATTAGCAATTAAGGTTATATACTATCCTATCGATTTTTCGAATATTAAGAAGAATATACAAGCCTGGATTGATAGTGATAATACTGCTATTTCAGAGAAAAGTGAAGTTGAACAAAAGGAATCTGTTAATGACGGAACTATAAATAAAGAAGAAGCAAAAGAAGAGTCGCAAAAGCCTGCAGAAGAATATCTAAATATTACATTAGCAAGTGGAAATGCTGCAAAAGCGATTTATATAAATGATACTAATAGTGGAAAGATATTTAAAACTTTGGATAGTCCTGATAAAGACGTAAGCTTTGATATTAGTCCCTCAGGAAAACAAATGATTATAGAAGATAAAAACTCAGTAATTACATTATATAATGTAGATGATGGTACTAATAAAATAGTATCAAAGGATCAATACGTTTCTACTAGCGGGAGTGTTTTTACAAAAGAAGCTACTATGCAAACTCAACTACAATATTTATGGAATGCAAATCCTAAATTTATAAATGAAGACAATATGATTTTTGTAAGTAATAGGCCGTATTTTGGAAGTTCCGCTACAAAACAATATTTGTGGATGACTAATGTTAAAACTAATGAAGATAAAATATTTTGGGAATTATCAGGTACAAATATACAAATCGGAACTAGAGAAGAAAAAGGAATAAAAGTTACTGTTGATGGTAAGATATATTATATAGATGTAAATGGAAATTATATTCAATAAAGATAATAATAATAAATTATTTGATAAGATTTAAAGGTTTATGGTATAATGACTTAGTTAAATTAGATGCACACTATTTAGGAGGAAAGAATAAAATGAAAGCTAAAGTGGAAAAAATGGAAACGAATGTTATTAAATTAGAGATAAGGGTTGAAGCTGAAAAATTTGATGCGGCATTATCAAAAGCTTATAATAAGAATAAGAGCAGATATAATATACCAGGATTCAGAAAAGGAAAAGTTCCGATGGCAATGGTTAAAAAATTCTATGGAGTAGAAGTTTTCTATGATGATGCTGTTAACATTGCAATTGAAGAATCATATCCAGAAGCACTAAATACTGAAAATATCAGACCAGTAGACTACCCGCAAATTGATGTAGTAGAATTAGGAGAAGGTAAAGAATTAGTTTATACTGCAACAGTTACTACTTATCCTGAAATAGAATTAGGTGAATATAAAGGTTTAGATATAAAGAAACCTGTTTATGAAGTTGAAGCTAGTGAAATAGATAAGCAAATAAAAGATATGCAAGAAAAAAATGCTAGAATAGAAACTAAAAAAGAAGGAAATATTGAAAAAGGTGATATAGCTGTTATTGACTTTAAAGGATACATAGATGGAGCTCCATTTGAAGGCGGAGAAGGAAGTGATTATTCTTTAGAAATCGGTTCAGGTACTTTCATTGATAACTTTGAAGATCAGTTAATTGGTTTAACTGTAGGGGATAAAAAAGAAGTAAATGTTACTTTCCCAGAAGCTTATGGAAAAGAAGATTTAAATGGAAAGCCTGCAATGTTTGAAGTTGAAATAAAGGCTATCAAAGTTAAAGAATTGCCAGAATTAGATGATGAATTTGCTAAAGATGTTTCTGCAGTTGATTCTTTTGAAGAGTTAAAAGAAAATCTTAAAAAGACATTAGAAAAAAATAATGATGAAAAAGCTGAAAGAGAATTTGAAGAAGCTGTTATTGCTGCTGTAATTGAAAACTCTAAAATGGATATTCCTGAGGTAATGGTAGATAAAGAAATTGATTCTATGATGCAAGATCTTGAACAAAGGTTAAAATATCAAGGGTTAAGCTTAGATCAATACATGGAATTCACAGGTAACACAACTGAAAAAATGAGAGATTTCATGAAAGAAAATGCTGAAAGAAAAGTTAAAGCAGATTTAGTTCTTGAAGCAATAGCTAAAGCAGAAGATATAAAGGCTACTGAAGAAGAAATAAACGCGAGAGCTTTAGAACTTGGAAAAATATATGGACCTAAAGATCCAGAAAAAATGGCTAGAATTTTAGCTAAATCTCAAAAGAATATGATTGAAAAAGATATAGTTTTAGAGAATACTCTTAAATTTATAAAAGAAAATTGCAAATAATTTATTTTGAGATATAATATAAAATAAGTATATGAATTAATAATTGCCAGGATAAAAAAATTTCTGGCAATTTATTCAAATACTAATTAACAAACTAATAAAATAACGATATAATTAAAATTAGGAAAAAGTATAAGAGTTAAAGGAGGATTTACATGGGATTAATTCCAATGGTCGTAGAGCAAACAAGTAGAGGAGAACGCTCCTATGATATATTTTCTAGATTGTTAAAAGAAAGAATAATTATGTTAAGTGGTGAAGTTAATGATGATAGTGCTAATTTAATAGTGGCACAATTAATCTTTTTAGAAAGTGAAGATCCTGATAAGGATATCTATTTATATATAAATAGTCCAGGAGGATCAATAACGGCTGGAAATGCAATTTATGATACTATGCAATATATAAAATGTGATGTTTCAACAATATGCATTGGCATGGCAGCTTCTATGGGAGCGTTTTTACTTTCATCTGGAGCAAAAGGAAAAAGATTTGCACTTCCAAATGCTGAAGTTATGATACACCAACCATTAGGCGGGTTCCAAGGTCAAGCAACAGATTTTGAAATTCATGCAAAGAGAATATTAAAAATGAAAGATACTTTAAATAGAATTTTAAGTGAGAATACAGGTAAGCCTTTAGAAACAATTAAAGCAGATGTTGAAAGAGATAATTTCATGACTGCTGAAGAAGCTAAAGCTTATGGATTAATAGATGACGTAATAACTAATCATAAAATAGGAAAAGATAAATAAGACTAAAGTTTTGATTTATTGATTAAGTGAGGTGAGTATATGGCTAAGTATGATGAAAAGAAACAGTTAAAGTGTTCTTTTTGTGGTAAGACCCAAGAGCAAGTAAAAAGATTGATTGCAGGGCCAGGAGTATATATTTGTGATGAATGTATTGATTTATGTTCTGAAATTATTGCAGATGAATTCCAAGAAACTGTTGATTTTGATCCTAAAAGTGTCCCAAAACCAAATGAAATTAAAGAATATTTAGATTCTTATGTTATTGGGCAAGAAAGAGCAAAAAAATCTTTAGCAGTTGCAGTTTATAATCATTATAAAAGAATTAATACTAATAAAGAAGATATAGATGTTGAATTGTCTAAGAGCAATATTTTATTACTAGGTCCAACAGGTTCGGGTAAAACATTACTTGCTCAAACTTTAGCAAGATTTTTAAACGTACCTTTTGCAATAGCGGATGCTACAACATTAACTGAAGCAGGGTATGTTGGAGAAGATGTAGAAAATATTCTTCTTAAATTAATACAAAATGCTGATTATGATGTTGAGAAAGCTGAAAGAGGAATAATATATATTGATGAAATAGATAAGATTGCAAGAAAATCTGAAAATCCATCTATTACTCGTGATGTATCAGGCGAAGGTGTTCAGCAAGCGCTATTAAAAATATTAGAGGGAACAGTTGCCTCAGTTCCGCCTCAAGGTGGAAGAAAGCATCCTCATCAAGAATTCATACAAATAAATACTTCTAATATATTATTTATTTGTGGTGGAGCTTTTGATGGAGTAGATAAAATAATTGAAAATAGAACAAGAAAAAGTTCAATGGGATTTGGCGCAAAAATCCAAGCTAAGAACGAAAAAGATGTTGGAAGCTTGCTTAAAGAAATTATGCCTGCAGATCTATTGAAATTTGGTTTGATTCCAGAATTTGTTGGAAGGCTTCCAATACTTGTTACATTAGAATCTTTAGATAAAGATGCATTAATTCAAATTTTAACTAAACCTAAAAACGCTCTTGTAAAGCAATATAAGAAATTATTTGAGCTTGATGATGTTAAATTAGAATTTGATGATAATTCTTTAAATGCAATTGCAGAAGAGGCTATAAGCAGAGAAACAGGTGCTAGAGGACTAAGAGCCATTATAGAAGATATTATGAATGAAGTTATGTATGAAATACCTTCTGATAATAGAATAACAAAGGTTACTATAACTGAAGATGCTATTAAAGATAAAAAAGCGCCTAAGATTGAAAGAGTAGAAGAAGGTAAAATTCGACCTACTTTAGTTAAAGCTAGACCTAAAAAAGATATAGAATCAGCATAATTTTTATAAATTCAAAACAAGCCAGCATATGATTTCATGCTGGTTTATTTTATGTGTTTACTAATAAAATTGCAAGAACAAATATATTATCAACTTGATAGCACAAATGAATAGCATTCTGTAATTGAATTCTAGATTTTACAAAATAATATGGTTATTCTTAAATATATTTATAAATCAAGAATATATTTGCAATATTAAGCAAATAATACTATTAGCAATAATAAAAGGAGGATAAATATATTTACGATTAGTGTAATAAATCATGAAAAATAGATGGTTTATTATTAAATGTAAATATATTATAAAGATATGGCAAATATATTAATGATTTTTCAAATAATAGTTCTAATACTTATGGTTTATGTTATGTGTAATGCAATAAACAAACCCCAAAGAAATAGAGAGATTGTAATTGATAGAGAAAGTACTAAAGAGTTGAATAATTTGAATAAACTAAGGCAGATAAGCCTATCAAAGCCTTTAACAGAAAAGAGCAGACCTTCAACATTTGATGAAATAATAGGTCAAGAAAAGGGGATAAAAGCTTTGAAGGCAGCTTTATGTGGACCTAATCCTCAACATGTCATAATTTATGGTCCTCCAGGAGTGGGTAAAACTGCAGCTGCGCGATTAGTATTAGAAGAAGCACGCAAATCAACTCTATCACCATTTACAGAAAAATCAAAGTTTGTTGAAATAGATGCAACTACTTTGAGATTCGATGAAAGAGGAATAGCTGATCCACTTATCGGATCAGTTCATGATCCAATATATCAAGGAGCTGGTTCGCTGGGTATTGCTGGAATTCCTCAACCAAAACCTGGTGCAGTAACTAAGGCTCATGGTGGAATACTGTTTTTAGATGAAATTGGAGAACTTCATCCAATTGAATTAAATAAACTCTTAAAAGTACTAGAAGATAGAAAAGTATTTTTAGATAGTTCGTATTATAGTTCTGAGGATGCAAATATGCCTAAATACATAAAGGAAGTATTTGAGAATGGTCTTCCTGCAGATTTTAGATTAATTGGAGCAACAACAAGGTCACCTGAAGAGATAATACCAGCAATAAGATCTAGGTGTGTAGAAATATTTTTTAGGGCATTGTCACCTGAAGAAATAGAAAAAATTGCAGAAAATTGTGTTAATAAGGTTGGACTTGAAATTACAGATGATGGAATTAGGGAAGTAAGTAAATATTGTACTAATGGTAGAGAAGTATTAAATTTAATTCAATTGGCTTCAGGGATTGCAATAAATGAAAAAAGGAAGGAAATAATATTAGAAGATATTAAATGGGTATTAGAAAACGGGCAGTACAATAAGATTGTTGATAATAAAATCCCGGTTAAATCAAAGGTGGGAGTTGTAAATGGATTAGCGGTATATGGCGCAAATATTGGTATGTTAATGCCCCTTGAAGTTAGTTGTAAGAGAGTTACGGAAAGAAGAGGAGAGCTTAAGGTAACAGGGATAGTTGAGGAAGAAGAAATTACTACTAATAATAAGAAGATAAAGATGAAAAGTACAGCTTATGCATCAGTACAAAATGTACTTACCGTTTTAGATAATCTATTTGATTTATGCAGTGATAATTATGATATACATGTTAATATACCTGGAGGTATGCCAGTTGATGGCCCATCAGCAGGGATAAGTATAGCAACTGCAATATACAGTGCAATAACAAAGCAGAAAGTAAATAGATTTGTTGCAATGACTGGTGAGATAAGTATATTAGGAGCTGTTAAAGCTATAGGAGGCGTAAAAGCAAAGATAACTGCAGCTTTTAAAGCAGGTGCACAAAAAGTAATTATTCCGCAAGATAATTATGATGAAAGCTTAAATGAACTATGTGAAATAAATATAATTCCAGTATCAAATTTTAGAGAGGTAATAAAAATTGCTCTTGAAGACAAGGAAATTACTTGCGAAAATGATAGAGAAATATTATCAGCCGAAGGTAATATAAATTTATAAAATTCATTCACTTAATTTAAAGGTATTCTAAAATTAATATAATATACTATTAATGTATATTATATATTAAGGCACAATCAAAAAAATGATAGACTAGTATGCTTGCATCTTTGGTCTATTATTTTTTTCATATGCCTAATTTCTTTTATTTTACACCTTTTCTTTTGCTAATTAATATATATATGTTATAATAGATAAACTAAGTATAATTATCAATAAGAAACTCAAATTGAAACGCATGACAAAAATATTAAAAACGAAATTTTTTTGTTTTACTTATTATGTAATAAACATAATATAATAGTAAGTTTTTATATGAGCAATCATTGAAAAAATTATATATTATGTGTATACTAGATAAGTCAAATAAATAATGTGATTATGATGTGGGGGGAAATAGTACTATGAAAAAGTTATATACAATTCCACTAATTCCTTTACGAGGATTGACTGTTTTTCCTAATGTAGTTGTACATTTTGATGTGGGAAGAGAAAAATCTATTGCAGCTATTGAACAGGCTATGTTAGATGAGCAAGAAATATTTCTTGTAGGCCAAAAAAATTCAGCTATAGAAGAACCTAATCAAGATGAAATCTATTCAATTGGAACTATATGTAGAATAAAACAAATATTAAAAATGTCAGATAATACTATTAGAGTTCTTGTTGAAGGACAAGAAAGAGGTAAAATAGTTGAATATATAGAGGAAGAAGAAAATTATATAAAAGTTTCAGTGGAAAAATTAGATGATGAAGTTGTTAATAATGAAGAGTTGGATGCTTATATAAAATATTTGAATAAGGAATTTACAAGTCTGCTAAAGCTTAGTGAAGATAATTATGGAGAATCTATTAAAACGATTGATCTTTCAGAAAAGCCAAGTCAATTTGTAGATATGGTTGCTTCTTATGCCATAACTGATGAGAAGTTAAAGCAAGAGATATTAGAAACTATAGATTTGACAAAAAGGATAGAAAAAGTCTTAGAACGAGTTAAAATAGAGATCTCTATAGCAAAAATACAGCGTAAGATAGCTAATAAAGTAAAAAATACTGTGGCTAAAGAGCAAAAGGAATTTTACCTTAGAGAACAGTTAAGAGCCATTCAAGAGGAATTAGGCGAAGATGATCAAGATAAAAAAGAAATAGAAAAATATGAGGAAAGAATTTCGAAAGCAAAACTTACTAAAGAGGTTAAGGATAAAGTTAATTACGAATTATCCAGACTTAAAACTATGAGTCCTACTTCATCAGAAGGTAATGTGGTTAAAGCTTATTTGGACTGGGTTTTAGATGTATCTTGGGGCAAGTACACTAAAGAAAGTATTAATGTTACTAAGGCAAGGGAAGTTTTAGATAAAGAACATTATGGCTTAGAAGATGTTAAAGATAGAATTATTGAATATTTAGCAGTAAAACAATTTAGTAAGTCTCAAAAAGGACCAATTCTTTGCTTAGTAGGTCCTCCGGGAGTGGGAAAAACATCTATAGCAAAATCTATAGCTAATGCTATCAATAGAAAGTATACAAGGATATCTCTTGGTGGAATGAAGGATGAAGCAGAAATTAGAGGTCATAGAAAGACATATATTGGTGCTATTCCAGGTAGAATAATCTATGCAATGAAAGAAGCAAAATCAATGAATCCTCTTATGCTTTTTGATGAAATTGACAAAATTAATTCAAGTTATAAAGGTGACCCATCTGATGCTTTATTAGAGATATTAGATAGTGAACAGAATAAGGATTTCAGAGATAGCTATTTAGAAGTTCCAATGGATTTATCAAAGGTTATGTTCATAGCAACGGCAAATACTTTAGAAACTATTCCGAGACCACTTTTAGATAGAATGGAAGTTATTGAAGTATCAGGATATACTTATGAAGAAAAATTTAATATAGCTAAAAATCATTTAATTCCCAAGGTTTTTAAAGAATTAGATATACCAGAAAACAGCATTAAGATTGAAGATTCGTCTATTAGAGAAGTAATAGAAGGATATACAAGAGAATCAGGCGTGCGGGGATTGGAAAGAAAAATAAGTTCTCTAATAAGAAAGGCTCTGGCAGAAATGCTAAAACAAGGTAGAAAAGAATTCATAATAAATTATGAAGATGTTCAGGACCTTTTAGGAAAAAGAACGTTTGATTTTGATAAAATTGACAAAGTGGACAAGGTTGGTGTAGTTACTGGCATGGCGTGGACCGCTTATGGTGGAGATACTTTACCTATAGAGGCCATGGTAATGACTGGTTCAGGTAAGTTAGAGCTTACAGGCAAACTTGGCGATGTTATGAGAGAGTCTGCAAAAACTGCTTATAGTTATGTTAGAGCTAATGCTATAAAGTATGGAATAAATGAAACTTTTTATAAGGAAAAAGATATTCATATCCATGCCCCAGAAGGTGCTGTTCCTAAAGATGGTCCTTCAGCAGGAGTTACAATGGTTACAGCCCTTGTATCAGCCTTATCAGGTAAGAAAGTTAAGCATAACGTAGCAATGACTGGCGAAGTAACATTAACAGGAAGAGTACTTCCAATTGGTGGTTTAAAAGAAAAATCTTTAGCAGCATTCAGGGCTGGAGTAGATACAATAATAATTCCAAAGGAAAATGAGAAAGATATAGATAAGATACCGAATTCAATTAGAAATAGTTTGAATATTATTTCTGCTAAAGAAGTAAATGAGGTATTGAAAAATGCACTAATTGGAGAGGATACTAATGAGAATTAAAAAATCAGAATTTATTACCTCAGCTGTAAAGAAAAATCAATATCCTATTGATAATAGAGTAGAAATAGCTTTTGTTGGAAGATCAAATGTAGGAAAGAGTTCTCTAATTAACTCTTTAACTAATAGGAAGAAATTAGCAAAGGTAAGTCAGACTCCTGGTAAAACAAGATTAGTTAACTTTTTTCTTATTAATGATGATTTTTATTTGGTTGATTTACCTGGATATGGATATGCGAAAGTTTCACAAGCAGAAAAGGATAGCTGGGGAAAGACTGTTGAGATGTATTTAAATGATAGAGAGCAATTAAAAAGAGTTGTTTTACTTGTAGACTCAAGACATAAGCCAACAGGTGACGATATAATGATGCATGAATGGATTAAGCATTTTGGTTATGATGTTATAGTAATTGCTACAAAAAGTGATAAACTTACAAGAAATGAACTTAATAAAAATGAAAAAGTAATACGAGATACACTAAAATTAAATCTAGAAGATAAATTATATTTCTTTTCCTCTTTAAATAGAAATGGGAGAGATGAATTAATTGATAATCTATTCCTAGAATTTGCAACGGATTTAGATTAATTATTTATCTTGAAATATATCCTTTTATGATTAAGTCTATTTGAAGAAATAGAAAGAAAAAAATAACCCTTCTACAATAAATGTTTTGTAGAAGGGTTATTTTTTGTGCATTTAAGATTGAAATTTCATAGAATTATTATTCAAATATAAGTAATAATTTATAAAAACGGATATTGCAAAAAATTGTGTCAAAAGTTTTTAGTACGAATAATATATAGTATAAAAAAGAAAAAATATTTCCAAGGAGGAATAAATATGGAGATGAATGATATCCTAAATGGTTTAAATTCATGTGATGATGATTGTAGTGAATCTACTAGCAATTGTAGTTGCGGACCAAACTTTGTAGGACCAGGAATCGGAGGATTTCCAGGAGGATTCGGAGGCGCTGGTGGTGGATTCAATAATTGTGGTTGCGGATTTGGTAGCTGGATTTGGATTTTATTGATATTGTTTTATTGTGGTTGCGGAAGAAATAATAATAGAAGAGGAAATGATTGTTGCTGTGAAAGAAAAGAATGCTGCTGTGAGAAAAAAGAATGCTGCTGCTGCGGTGGTGGAAGCCCTAGAGGTGGATTATTAAGCAACTGCTCACCATACTTGTTTATATTAGTAATCCTATTCCTTTGCAATAACAATTTCAATGGTTGCGGTATAGGCGGAGGATGTAATACAGGTTTTGGCGGAGGCTTCGGTGGAGGATTTAATTCTTGTAATGGCAATTTTGGCTACGGCATAGGTTGCTAAAATTCTTAATTTTTAGGAAGGAGAGATAAATATGTCTAGAAAGAAGAATAAATGCTGCTGTGAAAAGAAACATCAAGAGTGTTGCTGTTACGAATCTGGATCTTATGGCTCAGGCTTATTTGGCGGAGGAAATGGCTGCACACCAATCATATTTCTATTAATAGCATGTGGTTCAGGATTATTAAATTGTAATAAATCATATTTAATTATTTTACTATTCTTATTATGTGGTGGATGTTTCTCAGACTTTTTCGGTGCTGGAAACCAAGACTATAATACTTGCTGCTAGGATAGTGGATAGAGGGCTTATAGCCCTCTAAAAAAATGCCCAAAAACGCAAACATTTTTATAGTAATGTACATATATTAAAAAGAGGCAATTATTATTGAAAGGATTTAAAAATGGCTAAGCATAAACATAGAGAACAAGATTCAGCAAGAAATGAAACTAACAACAATATGAATGCTAGTAGAAATAGTAATATACCTTTTGGTATAGATCCTATGCAGTTAATGGGGTTGTTAGGTGGAAATATTGATTTGAATAATATGGGGAATATGTTAGCGTCAATGAATACTAATGGGTTTAATATGGGCAATTTAAGCTCAATTGCTCAAATGATGGGATTAAATTTAGATAATAATCTTTTCCAAGGGAATGTGAATAATCAAAATAATGATTTTAATAAAAATTTATATCCAAATTTTAATCAAAACATGAAAGAACAATCCAATCCTGTCAACACAAATCCTGTTAATTCAAAGAGTGCTGAAAATCAAAACGCTGATAAGAATAATAAAAAGAATGTTGTAAATAAAAATATTAAAGACAATGATGTTAATTTAGAATTTTTAATGGCACTCAGAAATTTTGTTCATCCAGATAGAATAAGGTTTATCGATAAGATCATTGAAGCATATAAAAGAGGGGAACTTAAAGATGCTTAAAAAAAAGCAAAATAATTTCTATAAATGTGTATACAAAAGAAAAACATGTTAATAATATTAATGTAATAGAGAAAGCATTCTCTTACAAACTTAATGAATTATAGATTTTTTACTTCATTAAGTAACCCCTCATCCCCCTTTAGGCCGCAGTATGCGGCCTTCATATTTTTAGGCACATTCAAAAAAATAACAAGCCCATTTTCCAGCCTATTTTCCATCAGTTGACGCTCGACTCGCATATGCTCGCTGAGTACTCACAGAGTAAGCGACCACCATCAAATCATAGATTTGAGATGTCTGCTTAAGCGATTCACACCAAATCACAGATTTGGGTTCTCTGCTCATCGGCAAATCGTCCTAATAGGTCCACTATGAGAACGATTCACCTCCTCCTTGCCTGATGAAAAATATACACATTAGTAAAAAGCAGCTATGCTGCATTTATAGAACATTAATAGTAAAAAGCAGCTATGCTGCATATACAGAACATTTCATGGAAACTTTGGACTTGTTATTTATTTTTATGTGCCTTATGAAACTTTTTGTATACTATTAATTTTATAATATGAATCAACCTTTTCTAAATCTAATAGGAGTATTAATTCGGTTTTATTACTATCTGAACTTCTAAGTTTACTTTTTTCAAATGATATTCTCCATCTTATAGATGAAGGCTCTCCTGAATCAGTCCATTTATAATCATAAAAGAAAGCATTTTGAAATGCATAAGAATAGTTATCTTTATCCAAATTCCAAAGTAAAGATAAATTATCTCTATCTATTTCGGAAATAAAGATATCTGGAAGATCATCGAGCACATATGGAAGTTCAATTATGTTTATAAATTTAATTACTGAATCTAAAGAAGGAATATTTGAATTATCTTTGCTGGTATCTAAGACTTTATTGTTAATCAGCATAAAACTTTTTAAAGAAGATAGTCCTTCAGAGGAGGATATTGAAAAACATTGAGGCGTTTTAGAATTCTTACAATCTAATATGCCAAAAATATTATTTTCATTTGATGAAACTAAATCAAATTTATTTTTATCCCAATGGAATACGTAAGAAATTGGCTTATTATTCTTAGAACCTATTAGTATTATTTCTGGTATATTATCTCTAGAGATATCATGAAGATATACTTTAGGTTCCCAATGAGTGTTGTTAGTGAAAAGTGTTTTATCTTTTAATTCTTCGGAAAGATAATAATTATCAGTTGAACATTTTATGTTAAAATCAACTTTATTTTGAGAATTTGATAGTTCTAAAGTATCCTTTGTGCCATCACCTGTTAAATCACAGTAGGTATCCTGTGAGATATTTACTGGAGAAATAGTTTGTAAAGTCTCAAAATTATTTGAGATAAAATAGACTAGAGTAATAATTCCAAAGAATGCGCCTATATATAATATTGTATTTATTAAAAGTTTTTTCTTAATTATTAAGATTTTCATTATGTATCACCTCAATAAATTATATGTTAATAATTATGTTCATATTAATCATACAGAGACACATTACAAAAAAAAGACTATAACTTTAAATAAAAGTAATCGCTTAATATACTTTTATTTAAAGTTATAGTCGAATAAAAAAAATTATTGACAATTTGCACAGTATCCATAAAAATAAACTTTATTTGATACAATTTGATAATCAGTGTGTTCTGAAGCTAAAATGTTGAGGTTATCAAGAGATAAATCTTTGAAATCATCAACCTTACCACAACCTAGACATTGCAAATGAGGGTGTGGAGATGCATTTCCATCATATCTAAAGTTTCCTTCACCAACATTTATTTCTTGAACCAATCCTACATCAACCAATGTTTTTAGCGCTTTATAAACTGTAGCTAAGCTCATAGTTGGATATTGAACATGTATATCTGTATAAATAACATCAGCCGAAGGATGAGAAGTTGTATTAATTAAATAATTATATACTGCAAGTCTTTGAGGGGTTAATTTTAGCTTTTTTTCTTTGAAAATAGAAGCTATATAATCCATATTTATTACCTCACTTATTATAATTTTATGAACAAATTATAACATAAAAATAAATAAATAGTCAACGCTATTAATTAATGCTATTTATAAATAATAATTATTAATAAGTTACAGCTTTATCAATAAATATATGGTTTACAGAATGTTAACTTAATTTTAGTATATATTAAACATAAAATGATAAAAATTTATTGTATAGTTAGGAAAAGTCTGTTAAAATAAAAATAAGATAAAGAATGTTAATTTATTAACATTCTATTGTAATTGTATATTATCTAAAATATTCCACAGAGAAAATACTAATTTTTATTACAGACTTAAATTTATAGCCTATGATAAAAATAAAAGTAATAGAATTAATAAGGAGGCGTATTGTTGTGGGAAAATATAAAGTTGGAGACGAGTTAATTATTGTCAACGATCCAAACAAAGATAATGCAAAATTAAAGGAACTAACTACTTTAACTGTTGATGGTGATTTTGCTCAAATATCATGGGGAATTAAGATATTAGGGGTAGAATATGATAAACCGAATGTAACATTAACTTATAAAAATGTTAATGGTGAAAAGAATAAAGTTTTTGCAGTATGTAAAGATATAGAAAATTTTGATAAAGAGAAAGTTTTAGAAAAAGCATTACTTAGAGCGTTCCAAAATGAAGTGATTGATATTTCTGTAAATAAGAATAAGTTTTAACATTAATAAGAAAGAGACCTCTTTAATTTAAAAGGTCTCTTTTTATATTTTTTTATTTAAATTGAATATTATATAAAAATATTTGCATAATCTTTACTTTATATACAATTTATAATATAATGGTTTCATGAATTTTAATATTTATTAAATTTTTAAATTATAAGGAAAAGAAAAGGATGGCGGGGAATATTATGAGTAGGTGTCCATTTTGGTCAACAAATAGAGAAAGAGTCGAATGTTATAAGGAGTGCCCTCTATTAACAAATGAATCTCATGGTAAAAAAGATAGCTCACATTGTATATTTAATGATTGCACAGAAGCAAATAATTTACATTTCAAAGATATCGTAAATGAAGATTACAACTTTTTAAATTTATCTGCATATAATGAAGAAACTAGTATAATGAATTATTAGGCACATTCAAAAAAATAACAGGCCAGTATGCTTGCATATTTTGCACCATATGCGTCAGCAAATTCTACTAATAGCCACTATGAGCAGAATTTTACTTCATTGTCTGATACAAAATATTCGGCGCATCTTTGGTCTATTATTTATTTTCGTGTGCCTTAAAATAAAAAGGATTAGAATGTATAATACATTTTAATCCTCTTTTACTTTAATTTCAAAAAATGTTTCTTTGGATATACAGAAAAATATTAATAAAAGTAATTTACCTATATAATTAATTGACTAATCCTGTACTTCATATGAATTTGTATACTTATGAAGTAGAGAATGTTTTAATGACCATAAGTTTTGCGATAAATCAACATAATAAGTGTGTGGATTTTCGAATCTTAATACTTCAGGCCATAGCTTATCTGTCTCATTTTTAGAGAATTCCTTTATATCTAAAACACTAGGAGATTCATATATACATTTACCAGAATTAAAAATTTGAACTTGAAGATCTCTAGTATAATAATTTTTGATTTTTTTCCTTTTCCATGTATGAATAGGATCAAATAAAACTAAAGGTTCATTTTCATTAATATTTTCATCTCTTAAAGCAATTAAGTCAGCTAATGCCTTATGAGATGTCTTATCAAATATTCTCACTATCTTTTTAAATCCTGGGTTAGTGATCTTTTCTTCATTTTCACTTATTTTAATTTTAGGTATAATTTCATCATTGCCTTCTAATGCCACTAATTTATATACACCGCCAAAAACTGGTTCGGATTTTGCTGTAATAAGACGTTCGCCAACACCAAAAGAATTTATACATGCACCTTGTTCTAGTACAGCTTTTATAATATGCTCATCGAGGGAATTTGAGACTACAATACCGCAATCTTCATATCCTGCTTCATCCAACATTTTTCTACACTTAGTTGTAAGGTAAGTAATATCACCAGAATCAATTCTTACTCCACGAGGTCTCTTACCTTGTGGCTTTAAAATTTCATCAAACACTTTTATTGCATTTGGAATACCGGATTTTATTACATTATAGGTATCAATAAGTAATACACAGTCATCAGGGTAAATTTCAGCCCAAGCTTTAAAAGCATCATATTCAGTATCATATAATTGAACCCAGCTGTGAGCCATTGTACCTACAGCTGGAATATTGAACATTCTATCTGACATCGTACAAGCTGTTGAACTGCAGCCGCCTATTATGGAAGCTCTAGCACCATAAATTGCACCATCATACCCTTGAGCCCTCCTTGAACCAAATTCCATTACAGGACGACCTTCGGCAGCTCTACAAATTCTATTAGCTTTTGTAGCAATTAATGTTTGATGGTTTATAGTTAGAAGAATCATTGTCTCAAGAAATTGTGCTTGAATTACAGGACCGCGAACAGTCACAAGAGGCTCATTTGGGAAGACAGGATTTCCTTCTGGAACTGCCCATACATCGCAACTAAAATCAAAGTTTTCTAAGTACTCAAGAAATTCTTCGGAAAACATGTTCTTAGATCTTAAATAAGTAATATCATCATGGGTAAACTTTAAAGATTTTAGGTAATCAATTAGTTGTTCAACACCAGCCATTATACAATATCCGCCACCATCGGGAACTCTTCTAAAAAACATATCAAAGTAAGCTATTTTGTCTTTAAGTCCTTTGTCAAAATAACCGTTTCCCATAGTTAATTCATAAAAATCAACTAGCATTGTTAAGTTTCTTTCATCTTTTACATTGAAATTAGGTCTATTATTCATAATAATCTCCTTTAAATAAAAACATAAAATACATTCAGTTTAATAATTGGTATATTATTCAATATAAATTTAAATATATAAAACTATTGTACATCTATAGGACTTTGATTACAATATAGTTGCGATTAACTTAAATTAAGACATACTATATTTTTTAAAAATAAAATTATAATATTCAGGATTTTGATATGAATTTGAAATTTATATTATAAATGTGGATAAAATTTATAATAACTAATTTAATTAGTAAAGATATGATTACAAACTTTGTTTGGCTAGGAAGAAAGAGGGAATTATAAAGTGGGGTACAACCTTGATAAATATCAAATGAATGCAGTAAATGCAGAGGAAAAGAATACATTAATTGTTGCGGCGCCAGGTTCCGGGAAGACAACCGTTATAATAAATAAAGTTAATCATTTGGTTAAAAATAAAAAAATTCCTAATGGGAATATAATAGTTATTACTTTTACAAAAGCAGCAGCTCAGAATATGAAAAATAGATATGCCAAAATGTTTAAAGCAGATAGATCACCGTTTTTTGGGACATTCCATGGCTTGTTCTATAAGATGCTTTTAAGATGTGGTGAAAATATAGATATAGTTGATGGATCAATTGTGCACAAAATAGTTAGCAGTGTATTAAGTAAATATTTTGATGAAGTTAATGAGGATAAAATAAAGGAAGCCATCAATAATATTTCATTATATAAAACTTCAAGAGTATCTTTAAAAGAATTTAAGCCGTCTCTTTCCAAAGAGATTTTTGAAGAAGCTCTAGAGAAATATGAAGAGTATAAAAAAGTAAATAATAAAAGAGATTTTGATGATTTAGCTATAGAAGTATTGGAATTACTTAAAAAAGATAAAAGTATGCTTTTAGCATATAGAAAGTTGTTTAAATATGTATTAGTAGATGAATTTCAAGATTGTGATGAGATGCAGATTGACTTCTTAAAACTAATAAATGAAGGAGAAGATAATCATCTTTTTGCAGTTGGAGATGAGGATCAATGTATTTACTCATTTAGAGGTTCAAAGCCAGAATATATGGTCAGCTTTGATAATATATTTAAAGGCGGAAAGAAGTATTACTTATCAATTAATTATAGAAGTAAGATGAACATAGTAGATAAGTCAAAAGCAGTAATAAGCTTTAATGAGAAGAGAAATAATAAGGAAATTAAGTGGAATAGAGATAGTGAAGGAATAATCAAATGGTTTAGCCCGTACAATGAAAAAATGCAGGTTGAAAGCATAAGTGATATAATATGTGAAAATAAAAAAATTGGTATACCTTATGAAGACAATGCTGTACTTTATAGAACTAATATAGAATCAATGATGATTATAGAGACCCTGGCAAAAAGAAAAATTCCGTTTACATTACTAGATCGTGAATATAATTTCTTCGAACATTTTATATGTAAGGATTTAATTGCGTATTTAAAACTGTCAATTAATGAATTTGACAGAGATAGTTTCTTACAAATAATAAATAAACCCTTTAGATATATAAGCAAAAGTAACTTTGCGTATATAAAGAATTATATAAAAGAAGAAAGTCCATTTAATATGCTTATGAGTAAAAGTGATATACCACCATTTCAAAAGAAAAATCTTGATAATTTAAGGAAAGATATTAACTATTTAAATAAAATATCATTATCATCTGCAATTGCATATATAGTTATGGATTTAGGGTATTTAGACCACTTAAAAGGTTATGCTCAAAAAGTTAATCAAAGTTTAGAAGACTTAGAAGAAATAATAGAAGAATTTAAATTATCAGCAGAAGGGTTTAAAACCATATTTGAATTTTTAGAGCATGTAGAGGAAATAAAACAAACAATAGAAGCTAGTAAGAAAAAAACTCAGAGAGAAGGGGTTATACTTAGTACCATACATGGAGTAAAAGGCATGGAATTTAAAAATGTCTATGTCATTAATTGTGTAGAAGAAACTATACCCCATGCATCCAGCATAAAAGACAACATAGAAGAGGAACGTAGATTGTTCTATGTTGGAATAACAAGGGCAATAGATAATCTTTATCTATTTTCTCCAAGAAACAGGAAAGGGCAGTTTAAAGAGGTTTCAAGATTTATAGTTGAAGGCAAGTTAAATGATATGCCTGTAGATACCTATGGATATGAGGTTGGGAATAAGGTTGCTCATAAAGCTTATGGTATAGCAGAGGTAGAAGAATTTGATGAAAAGGATAAAGATAAGATTAAGCTTAAATTTGACGATGGGACTTTTAGGAGTTTTTCTTTGAAGGTTTTGATTGATAATAACCTTATTCGTAGAGCTAATTAGGGAGCATATTAAGAAAGCACTTTTTAAAAAGGTGCTTTTTTACGTTTACAAAAGAAGCCATGCATTGGTAAGAGGAAGATGTAAAAAATGTATTAAAATTATGTTAATATAATATTCTGTTGTCAAATTATGTTAGAAAGTGAACTGTAAGGAATGTTCTTTATTTTAAATAAATATTAAACTTTTGATTAAAAGCGTAGTTTTAGTTTTGTATATAAATTCCATTATTTCGATAGAGAATTGGATTTTATATATTTTGCAAAGTGTGATTATGTAATTTATTTACAATAAAATAAAAATCATGTGGAATTGCGTTGTGAACGTGTGTTGAATAATAAATACATTGATGTTAATATTATACATATGATAATAAAGTTGTAAAAAATACAAGTCATTTATATGTTCGTAACATTAATAGGATTAAAAATTGGAAACTGTGAAAAATTCTCTTTATTTGGGCACCTGGGGAATTTGGAGTTAGTGGTGCAACCGGCCAATAATGAGTTTGTTATTAATTATTATTGGAGGTATTATTTTGGAAAAGATAGAGTTTAAAGTGTTAGAACTATTTACTGGATATTTAATATGGATTGAAAATAATAAGTTGGAAGATAACATTAATAATTATATTCTTTATATTAACAGTATGGATAAAAATAGTAGTAAAGATTTCAAAAGGTATTGTTAATAAAAGTTAGAATTCAGCAAAACAATCTAAAGTCTATAGTCTGCTACAGAAGAATTTAATGTATTGCAATCCGCTTGCAACAAGCAGTTATAATTAAAACATAAAATCGAATCAAGAGTAAAGGTAGATTAGGTAGAAATGCTTAATTTACCTTTAATTTTTGTTTGAATTAAATATTACGTTATTAATTCATATGGTGTTAGATGAGAGAGATTAAAGCGATTAAAATTATGAATAAAACTCTTATTAATTAATATTGATTATTATATAATAAAATGTTATAATTTACTTAAGATTAAATAGTATTAAATATGATACTTAAAGGAGGGAATGAGAATGGGAAATTTAATAAAGATAAATATATATGCTGATTTAAATAAAAGAAAAGGATATGTACTAGATTTTAAAAATTTAGAAGCAAATATTTCAAATTATAATAACTGGTTACAAAAGACTCACAGAGAGGATAAAATCGAAAGTTATGAAAAGTTTTTACAAGCTAAATAGTAGTTTATAAAGAGCAATTAACAGTGAAAATAGTGTTAATTGCTCTTTTTGTTTTACTGAATATATATTTAGCACATAAAAAAGGCAACCTACTTAGGGGAATAGGTTGTCTTAGGGGTTTGTTAGCATTTTTTATAAGGGTAAATAATAATGCTTTAACTACTTTACAAGCAATATTATAATTTAAAATTATAACGGAATTATTACAAAGCTGTGGCAAATTTAAGGCAGTTGATAAGTTAGGTAAAATGGTTAAAATAAAAAGGATAACTTATTATACGCAAATAAGCTATCCAAATACTGATTTATAATAAATATTTTATAGGAGAACAATTAATGAAAAATGTTTATGATATTATTATAAATAAAATTCGTGACAATATTATGGCAATATATATAAAAAGTTTAAGAGAACAAAAATATATTCATAAATATCTTTAGATTAATTTACCATTTACTTTGTCAGATTTTTTAATAAGATTACGAAGTATATTAATGTTGAATCTTACTTAATTAGCATAGTTATATGAAGTTTTTTATACAAAGGAAGATTCCAAGAATACATAAAAGAGCAAAAGAGAAAAGGAAAGAATAATTATGAAAAAAACAATATTAAGCTTAGCAGTAGCAGAAGTTATAATAAGCTGCAGTATGCAATCAAAGGCACATGCTACAACCATTTCAAATACTAATGATACTTCTAATGGCATGGCTACAATATCTACACTGCAAGGAAGTGGAAAAATAATATCTATAGGTTCCAAGGGTAGTATTGTTAGAAGTATCCAGCGATTACTGAATTCATTGGAAGGTTATAATATTCAGGAGGATGGAATATATGGAGCTGAGACTTATAATGCTATAACTAAATTTCAAGCAAAAAATGGACTGAAGCAGGATGGTATTGTAGGTAAACAAACAGCAGATAAATTATTAAGCATTAATACTAAACCTGAAATAAATATTGTAAATTCAAAAATAGGAAACGGGTTAGAAAAAGTAAAGGTAACAAATGTAAAGGAAATAATAAATTCCAAACTAAATTTAAAAGAAATAAATTCAGATACTAATTATTTTATAGCTGTAAGTAAATCTCAAAGAGAAGTATATATTTATCATAAAGAAATTGAGTCATGGGTAAATATAAAAGCATTTTCATGTAATATAGGAGCGCCTGGAACCCCAACTATAGAAGGGGATTTTTATAGTGGATTAAAAGGCAAAGAGCTAAGAATAAATGAAACTTATGTGAAATACTTCACACAAATAAGTGGTAATTATTTGTTCCACAGTATTCCTTATAATGAAATTGGAGAAGCTATTGATAATTGTTTGGGTGAAGAAGTATCTCATGGATGTGTTAGACTTTCTTTAGAGGATGCTAAATATATCTATGATACTATCCCAGCAGGAACTAGTATTAAAATAATTGAATAAAAAATATCGATTCGTAAACAAACTAAAAAGAATGACTTACTTAGGGGAATAAGTCATTCTTTTTAGTTTATAAGTATTTTTTAATAAGGGTAAATAATAATGCTTTAACTACTTTACAATTTTTATTATAAACCGTAAATATTACAAATGTGTTACAAAAATATAAATTTTCAAATAATAATTAACTGACAAACTATTTGTTAAGTCATTTTCTTAATAACCATAATCAATATTATTGCATATAACAACTATTAGGGTAGATAAATAGAATTCAAACGAGTTCGCACCCAATAGATTGCAAAAGGAGAAATATAGTTCAAATGAATACTAAACTTATGAATAAAATAATAGAGATTTCTAAGGAAAATGGTTCGTTGAAAAAAGAAAATGAAATTTTAAGGAAGGATAATGAAATATTACAAGGAAAAATCAATCGTCAAAAGGAACTAAATGATTTTGTAGAAACCTTCGATCAATTATTGAATATTAATAATAAAGATATTATAAATAAAACAAAAATATTAGAAAAAGAAGAAAATCCAATTGCTAAGGACAATAGTGAGCCAGTAAAGAAAGTAACTATAGCAGAAATTTTAAAAAAGAATTTTTTTAGTAAAAAATAAAAATTATGAAGACTAGGAGTAATCTTAGTCTTCATAATTTTAATAAATCCAAACTCCATTTGAATCTAAAGTATAGCCATCAATAGTTGTATTTTTTAGCATAATACCTTGCTCATTAAGATAATACCAATTTCCGTTATCATTTAGCCAGCCAGTTTTCATTTTTCCATCTGAATCTAAATAGTACCAATAATCCTTGAGATATAGCCAACCTTTATAAGGATTTCCATCACCATCTAGGTAATAATTATAGCCATTCCTTTCATCTTTATACCAAGCATTTCTTGGTTTACTTATTGAGATAGAATCAGAATGCCTGTTATATACTCTAACATAATCAACATACATCTTTGCAGGGAAATTTGTAGATGCATCTGGATTTTGAGGCAGGTTTCCACCTACAGCCAAATTTAAAACTATGAAAAACGGTTTATGAAGTGATTCGGTTCCATTAACATTATTAGTAATATCATACTCAAAATATTCATTATCATCAACAAACCATTTTATATAATTAGGGCTCCATTCAATTGAATAATTATGATATTGGCTCACATCTATATTTGTTTGTCCACCATGAGACTCATACATATTTCCATTATTTGCATTCCAGTGAAGAGTTCCAAAAACATTTTTTGCATCGTTTATATGTTCCATAATATCAATTTCACCGCAATCAGGCCATTTTACGGAGGCCATATTTGATCCTAACATCCAAAAGGCAGGCCAAAAACCTTGACCTTCTGGCAGTTTCATTCTTGCTTCAACTTTACCATAAAGAAAATTCTGCAAACCTTCACTTTTTAAGCGTGCCGAAGTGTATTGACTGCCGTTATAGGATTCTTTTCTTGCCTCGATAACAAGGTTCCCATCCTCAATTCTAGCATTTTCAGGTCTGTTGGTATAATATTCAAGCTCGTTATTTCCCCAACCATGTCCGTCAATATCATAAGTCCAATTTGAAGGATTAATTTCATGGCCATTAAACTCATCACTCCAGGTAAGATCCCATTTATCAGGGGTAGTTTGGGCATAGGTCACTAAAGGTTTAAATTGTATATTATTAATTAAAAGTAAAGAAGTCGCAATTAATGATAATTTAGATAATCTCATAGTGTCCCCTTTCATTTTTGTGTATAATGATTAATAAATTTTAAGATTAAATTGCATTTAAAGTTATATATAAGTTCTATATAATTTTATCAAAAATATCATTAGAAGTAAAATAATGGTGAAATTGATGTTAATAAATATATTAAATGATAAAAATTTATATTTCTATTTTTTGTACTTATAAAAGATGGTAAAATTGCATCATAACAACAAATTAATATTTTTAGAAAGGATATTAAAGATATGATATTAAGAGAAGAATTTACATGTCCTTTAGAATTAGCTCATGACATGATAAAAGGAAAATGGAAGCCTATTATTTTATGGAGATTACGTCTTGGAAGAACATCATTAGCTAAACTAGAAAAGGATATTAAAGGCATAACTCAAAAAATGTTACTTCAACATATTAATGAATTAATGGAATATGGCCTAGTTGATAAAGTAAAGTATGAGGGGTACCCATTAAAAGTAGAATACTTTTTAACACCTGGAAAAGGAACTAAGATGATAGAATGCTTAGAAATTTTGCAAGAAATAGGGATGAATTATATGGTTGAAAAGGGTCAAGAAGAAAACATTAGAGAAATATGGTTTAAACTATAGAAATATAAACTCTTAATATTCTTGAATACATACAAAAAAGTGGGTAATTTACGAGTAGCTGACCCTGATTTATAATTTAGATATTCTAAGAAGTGCTTAATAAATCAGAGCAAATAATTATGAAGGAGAAGATGATTATGAAAATAACAAGTTCAGCTATTGTAAATGGAATTATCAAAGATAAGTATGGTAAAAGGGGAGAAGAATTTAAAAACAAGCGTGGTGAAATAAAACTACAATTTGATGAAGATGCATGTATGCCAATAAGATCTATTCCTATAAAAATTGAGGAGGCGCCTGATAATACTGTGTCATTTTGCATTTTTATAGAAGATAAAGATGCAATACCAGTATGTGGATTTTCATGGATACATTGGTCTGTTGCAAATCTTACAAAAAATGTAATAGAGGAAAATGAAAGTGTAGCTGCTAAAGATTTTATTCAAGGAGTAAATAGCTGGTATGGGGCGGCAGGTAGATTTGATAAAGAAATCGCTATAGGTTATGGTGGAATGACTCCTCCTGATAAACCTCATAAGTACCACATTAGTGTTTACGCACTTGATACAAAATTAGAACTCAAAAATGGTTTCTTTGTAAATGAATTATTTACCGCTATGGAGGGACATGTAATTGATGTAGAAACAATATCTGCAACTTATTCTAATTAGATAAAAAGGAAAGTATTTCAAAGGCTAGAGAATGATCCCTAGCCTTTATTTGTTTAAATGATTACATAGTATAAGAAATTATATAATTATCTACTTTTGATGAAAACAAATAAATCGTATTTTTTCGAAAGTATTGCATAGGAAATTACTGCTAGTACACAGGTTAATAATACTAATAATAAACTGTATGTAAAAGGAACAGTATAATTAAGAAAATCAACTTTAGATTTTAGAAAAGTCATTAATACAAATGGCATCAATATAAGCCCAAAAACTAAAAGTGAACGCAATTTAGGATTATAGGTATTTTTATGTCGTAGGACTGAAAAGGACACAAAATATCCTAGAAAAATTAAAGTACAAACTATTAAAGTGTTTATCAGAATGCCTTTCTCAAAAAATACATCCAATGATGCAAAAAAGAAAATAATTAAGGAATAAATAAATATTCCTTCAAATATTTGTTGGAGTAATGAAACAGATTTATTATATTCATAAATTAAATTATTACAGAATTTAGTTAAGTCTTTATTACATTCGAGTTTTTTGGGTGGAACCTTTTGTTTTTGAGCTGTAAATACAATATCAAAAACTTGAGATTCTACTTTTTGGGGAAGCAGAAGACTAAAATTATTTTGTATTAAACAAGCTTCTATTGAGCGGTAAGTTTCAAGATAAGTATTTTTAAGTAAAGATATATCAGGTCTGCTTTGCATATTATCCACCTCTTAAATTTGTAATGTTTGGAGTATATATATAATCTTGTAATTAAACATTATATCTTATATCATTTTAGCAGAGGTAAGAGAATAAGTAAACAAGCTAACTTAAATCACATGAATAAAATAACAAGTCCAAAAAGCTATGATGAAAAATAGCATCAGTAAATGGACTTGTTATTTTTTAAATTGTATCTTAATAAAAAATCCAAACAAATATTTTAAGACATTGTATGAAATTAGCTTATAATATATAATTTATAGTATATTTATGTAAAAGTTTAAGAATATTAATTTAGAATTTTCAAATGGAGTGCATACTTCCGATAAATAAAACAATAAAGGTTGTGTTTATTATGGAATTAAAAAGATTTAATCAAAAAGATATAATTTTTGCATTAGATATAGGAACAAGATCTATTATAGGAACAGTAGGCATTATAAAAGATAAGAAGTTCCAAGTAGTGTGCGAAAAATATTTAGAACATGAAGAAAGAGCTATGGTGGACGGTCAAATACATGATATCACTTTAGTTGCGTCTGTTGTTCAAAAGGTTAAGAACTATCTTGAAGAAGAACTACAAATACAATTAAATGAAGTATCTATTGCAGCTGCTGGTAGATTCTTAAGAACAATTGATGTAAGATCAGATATTGATCTTAATGAAGATGAAGAGGTAAATAAAGAAATAGTAAGAAGCCTGGAATTAAGCGCTGTGAAAAAAGCAGAGGAAGAAATATCTGCTACAACTGAAGGTAAATTATACTGCGTAGGATATTCAGTAAAGAACTTCTATTTAAATGGTTTCTTAATATCTAATCTAATAGGACACAAAGGTGAGAATATTGGTGCAGAAGTAATAGCAACATTTTTACCAAGATCCGTAATTGACTCTCTTTATGCTGTAATGAATAGGGTAAATTTAAAGGTGGTAAACTTAACTCTAGAACCAATAGCAGCAATGGAAGCTACCATACCAAAAAACTTGCGTTTATTAAATATTGCCTTAGTAGATATTGGTGCAGGTACCTCAGATATAGCCATAAGCTCAAAGGAAAGCATTTCTGCTTATGGAATGGTGCCAATGGCAGGAGATGAAATTACTGAAGCTATTGTTCAAGAATATTTAGTAGATTTTAATACTGCTGAAAATATAAAAAGATCTATAGTAAAAGAAAAAGAAGTAACATATATTGATGTTTTAGGATTAGAAAATATATTAGCTTCAGAAAATGTGTTTAAACTAATTAACAATATTGTTTCAAAAACTGCAGAAGAAGTATCTAAAAAGATCTTAGAATTAAATGGTGACAAGGCACCTAGTGCTGTATTTTTAGTAGGGGGAGGAGCGCATACACCGGGAATATTGGAGGCGATTTCTGAGAAACTAAAGCTTCCTCCACAAAGAATTGCAATAAAAGATAGGCAATCAGTGACTGAATGCATTTCAGATAATAAATTGGGCTCTGCTGGAGTTACTGTGCTTGGAATAGCACTAGCTGCAATAAGAAGCTTGGGAAATGATTTTATTGATGTAAATTTAAATAATGATCCAATTAGTTTATTTAATTCTCATAAACATACTATAATGGATGTACTGCTTCAAGCTGGAATAAATCCTTCTTTACTCATAAGCAAGAATGGGAAAAGTGTAAGGTTTACTTATAATGGATGTAAAAGAATTGTTTTTGGCGAATATGGAGTTAATGCAAAGATTACAATTAATGGGCAGGAGGCTACACTTGAAACTGAAGTTAAGGCAAATGATAACATAATTCTAGAATATGCCCAAAATGGAAAAGATGCGGCTCCAAAATTATCAGAGAATATTAGGAATATAAACTCTATATCAGTATATTTAGATAAAGAAATAATTAATATTGAACCAATGATACTTGTTAATGGTGAAAGAGAAGATTTAGATTATATAATAAAAAATGGTGACGAAGTAAATGTTTTTTTACCATGTAAAGCTCACGACTTCAAAAGATATATTTTAAATGAAGATGTAAATATTTATATAGCTGGTAACCTTCTTGAAGATGATTATGAAATATCAGAAGGAAGTCATTTAATAAAAGAAGCTAAGGTACAAGAAGAAAATAAGATTAATGAAAAAATTATAGTAGAAGAGGACACAATAAAAGAAATAAATAAAGAAAATGCTAGTGAATATGATGATCTAAATAATGAAGATAAGTCAGACAATAATATTGATGAAAGACAAAAGGAGATTGCAGCTACAAAAAAAGAGCTACCTAGTATAACAGTAGTTGTTAATGGAAATAATGTAACATTAAAAGATAAAACGCAATATCTTATTGTTGATATATTTAATTATATAGATTTTGATTTAACTGTGGCAAAAGGCATAATAAATTTAAAGCTAAATGGAGAAAAAGCAGCTTATACTGCCACAATAAAAGAGGGAGATATTATTGAAGTTTTTTGGAGTGATAATTAATTACCCCAAATTTTAGTTTGAAAGATTAATGTAATTATGGAGGAACCAAGAAAGTGATAGATTTTAAAAAAGAAGCTAACTTAATAAAAGAGGAACTTATAAAAATAAGAAGGGACTTACATGAACATCCAGAACTTGGATTTGAAGAAGTAAGAACATCGAAGGTAATTAAAGATTTCTTGGAGGCTAATAATATTCCATATATTGAAGTAGCAAGAACAGGAGTATGTGGAATTATAAAAGGAACAAAAGAAGGGAATAATAAAACTATAGCGCTAAGAGGAGATATAGACGGTCTTCCTATTAAAGATATGAAAACTTGTGAATTTAAATCTAAAATAGATGGAAGGATGCATGCTTGTGGTCATGATGCACATACTACAATACTTATGGGAGCTGGAAAGATATTAAATAATAATAAAGATAAGTTTTCAGGAACTGTAAAATTATTATTTGAACCTGCAGAAGAAACTACAGGCGGAGCAACTCCAATGATAGATGAAGGGATTTTAGAAAATCCTAAAGTTGATTGTATTCTTGGTCTTCACGTAGATGAAGAAACAGAATGTGGAACTATAAAAATAAAAAAAGGGGTTGTTAATGCAGCTTCTAATCCATTTAGTATAAAAATAACAGGTCAGGGAGGCCACGGAGCATCACCTCATACAACTGTTGACCCCATAGTTATTGCAAGTCATATTGTAGTAGCTCTTCAGACAATAGTGAGTAGAGAAATAGCCCCTGTAAATCCTATAGTTATTACTGTTGGAACGTTACATGCAGGGACTGCTCAAAATATTATTCCAGGGGAAGCAACTTTAAGCGGAATGATTAGGACTATGACAAAAGAGGATAGGGCATTTGCTATACAAAGATTAAATGAAATTGTGAATGGAATTGCAACAATGTCGAGAGCTAAGGCGGAAATTAAGATAGAGGAAAGCTATCCTTGTCTTTATAATAGTGATGAATTTGTAGATTTAGTTAGTGATAGCGCAAGTGTGATTTTAGGTAAAGAAAATGTTTTAGAGCAAAAAGCACCTAAAATGGGAGTTGAAAGCTTTGCGTATTTTGCTAATGAAAGGCCAAGTGCGTTTTATTTCTTAGGTAGTGGAAATAAAAATAAAGGAACTACAGAGCCTGCACACAGTAATTTATTTGATATTGATGAAGATTGCCTTCCAATTGGAGCTTCTATTCAAGCTTTAGCAGCATTTAATTATTTGACAGAATAGTTACATTTAAGGATATTGCTGTAAATAAAATTGACAATATCCTTAAAAAACTAGATAATGCTAAGGGTAATAAAATTAGGAGTGATTGTATTTGAAGATAGAAATAGGTCCAAATGAAGCAGGTCAGAGATTAGATAAATTTTTAAGAAAATTATTAAAGGATGTACCATTAAGTGCAATCTTTAAAGCTTTGAGAAAAAAAGATATAAGAGTTAATGATAAAAAAGAAAATGAAAAATACTTTTTACAAGAAGGAGATATAGTAGAAATTAGATACATTCAAAGTAAAAAGGAAGATAAAACTGACAAGTTTATCAAAGTTAATGCAAAAGGAATTAAAATTGCATTTGAAGATGAAAATATATTAGTGCTTGAAAAATGGCCGAATATCTTGGTTCATTCAGATACTAAAGATAGCGAGGAACCAACACTTACAGACTATGTATTATCATATTTAAATGATAAGGGAGCTTATGTGCCAGAAAATGAACTGACTTTTACACCAGCAGCTTGCAATAGGTTAGACAGAAATACAGCTGGTATTGTTATTTTTGGAAAAACTTTTGAAGGGTTAAAATGCATTAATGAAGCTATAAGAGAAGATGAAATAAAGAAGTATTATTATACTCTAGCAAAAGGTAAAATAAGAAACGGACTTTATGAAGCGTACATAGTAAAAAATCCAGAAACTAATGTATCTAAGATTTATGACAGCGAAGTTGAGAATTCTAAAAAAATAGCAATGGAAATAAGTACAGTGGAAACAAATGGTGCATATTCGCTTATAGATATTAATTTAATAACAGGACGAAGCCATCAAATTAGGGCACATTTGGCTCATTTAGGAAATCCGATAATTGGAGATAATAAATATGGAGATAAGAAATTAAATTCATTTTTTGAGAATAAATATGGTCTAAATTATCAATATTTATATGCTTATAAATTAAATTTTAGAAAGATTAATGGTAAGCTTGAATATTTGAAAAATAAGACTATAGCAGTTGCACTACCTCCAATGTTAAAAAAAATAAAACAAGATGTGTTTAAGTTTTCGCTTAGATAGGAGGTAATTATGGAGGAAAGATCAGCCAGTAGTAATAGGGGCTTTTTAATTCTTTCAGTAGCGGGGATTTTATCTAAAGTAATATCAGTATTTTATATACCACTCCTTCAAAGAATAATAGGTCTTGATGGATATGGTATATATCAAAATTGTTATGAAGTATTTTTATTTGTATATGCAGTTACAAATTTAGGAACTCAGCCGGCTATCGCAAAAGTAGTTGCAGAACTTATGGCCCTAGAAAAACCTAATGATGCAATAAGGGCACTTAAGATATCTAGAACTCTTTTGGCTTTAGCTGGTGGTATATTAACAATTTTCTTAATGATATTTGCATTTCCTATTGGAAAAGCGATAGGCAACCCTTCAGCATCTTATGGAATTTTAATGCTTGCTCCAAGCATATTTGTTACATCACTTTTATCATCTTATAGGGGATACTTCCAAGGTAGAAATAGTATGACGGCTATTGCTGTATCTCAAGTAATAGAACAAGTTATAAATATTGTGATTAGTTTGGGATGCGCTTATATTTTAATGAAAGTAAGTGTTGAATATGGCAGTGCTGGAGGTACTGTAGGTACTTCAGTAGGTGCTCTTATTGCATGTCTTTATATGGTTTATATTTATGGTAAGAATAATTTTGAAGAAGAAGCTATAGAAGCTCAGCATAATCATAATACTAAGAGAGTAAGGACTAAGCATATAATTAGGAAATTAATAAAATACGGACTACCGATTACTTTGAGTTCTGGGCTTCAGAACTTCGGTAGCTTAGTAGATATGGTGAATGTTAACAGCAGATTAGCATTTGCGGGATTCACTGCAGAGCAGTCACATGTCCTTTATGGAGTTTTAGGAAGATATAAAACCTTACTTTCTGTACCTCTAATAATAGTGACAGCCCTTGGGACAACCGTATTGCCGGCAGTAGCTGCAGCTATGGCATTAAAAGATAAAAAAGAAGTAAGAAGAAAAACTACTTTTGCTTTTAGAATAACGTTTATAATTACAATACCTGCAGCAGTAGGGCTTGCGTGTTTAGCTAAAGAAGTTTTTGAATTATTATATGGAACAACCCAAGGCTTTGAATTGATGGTATGGGGATCAGTAGTATTAATTCTTATGGCCGTTGTATCTATTCAAACTGTTATACTTCAGAGTATGAATAAACTTTATTTTGTTCTTGGTACATTTAGCATAGGTATTATTGCTAAAATAGTAGCTAATTATATATTAGTAGGAATGCCAGATATAAATATTTTAGGAGTAGTAGTAGGGAATTTCTTATGGTTTGCAATACCATTTATTTTAAACCAAAGGGCTTTAAAAAAAGCGCTTAGAGTGAAAATACCAATGTTAAGAAATATAATAAAACCACTTGCAGCTTCAATAGTAATGGCTGGAACAATATTAGCAATAAGAGTACCTGTATCAGAAATACTAATAATAACAAACCAAAATATTATCATAAAGGGAATATCAACATTAGTAATGATTTCTGCTGGAGGATTTGTGTATTTATATTTAATGGTATTATTGGGAGGAATTACAAAGAGCGATATTAATAGTATATCATCTCGTATTTTTACCTACTTACCTAGATTTTTAAGAAAAAAGTTAAAATAGTTATTTAATGATTGAAAGAAGATAATACTCTATTGCGTGGCGTTGTAAAATATTTTGCGACGATACGCAATAGAGTATTATTTCTTTTATAGTAGGTGAATAGGTACTTGCTTAGTCTCCGCTTTCTCCAAAAGTTCCAAGGTATGCAAAAACCGCAAACACAAGACCCATGATAACAAAATTGTTAATAATTAGGGAGTGGGTTAACATGTGCTTTGAAAATATATTTATAATCAAGAAGGTGAGAAAGCCAAGTAGTATATAGATTACGATATTTGACTGATTTAAATTAAGTTCAATATGTTTATTTACCTCATACATATTAAGAATAAAGCCTATTGTGCATGCAATCAGCATGGTTAAGCTGTATCCGAATATATTTATAGAATGAATGGCAGTAAATATGTATAAACATATTAATTCAATTACAGCTTCAATTAATGAGTTTCTGAGAATTATGCTTTGCCTATTAAGACCGTTCAATACCCCGAACATAGTTACAGCTGGAAAAAATATTGGTGCCGTAAGTGAAGCAAATCTAATATATTGGCCTAAATCATTTCTTCCATAAAACATTTCACCTAGAGAATTTGGAATTACGTTACAAATAATTGTAGTTGCTATTCCAAGTAAAAATGCAACTTTTAGTACTTTTCTTATTCTGACAGAAGCTTCGTATTGTTTTCCGAGTACTAAAGATTGTGAGAGGTCAGGAATTAATAATGTATTAATTGTAGAAACCACAATTAATGGTATGGTTATTATGCTAAGTGCCATGCCTGTATATTTTCCTATCATACTTAGAGCTTCAGTATAATTAAAACCAGCAGCTAGTAATCGCCTGGGAACAATTAAGGTAGATAGTGTTCCTAAAATATTAGTTAAGAAACCATTTAAGCAAAGTGGTATTGCAATAATTACAACATCAAAAAGAAGCTGAAAACCACTTTCAGGTACTTCGTGAGAAATCGGCATTTTGTTTATAGAATACTTATAATAAATATAAAGAAAAATTAGGCTTTGAAATTCGCCTATACATAGTGCAACAGTAGCTAGGGTTACCATGCCTTCTAAGGTTTGAGCATTAGTTAAATAAATAAGTAAGCTTACAGTTAAAATCCTCATGGCTTTTTCGCAAATATCAATTATGGCAGGTACTGTGATTCTAGAGGTTCCGTAAAAATACCCCTTAAGTATATTTGAAATTGCTATGCAAACCATAGCTGGGCAGATAACTTTTATGGCGTTTATAGTTCTTACATCGTTCACACCGTATTTTCCAAGTAACGGAGCGCAAAGAAATACTATAATGCCTATTAAAAATGCCCAAGATATGTTAAATAAAGATACAACTCTAATAGTTTTCACTATATTATTATGGTCATTCTTCTGAGAATAAACAGCGGTTATTTTAGAAATGGATGCAACTATACCTGCTGTCATAAGACATATAAATAAATTGTAAATAGGCATGACCAAATTATAAAGTCCCATTCCTTCAGCACCTAAGACTTTAGAAAGATATATTGAAAAAATAAAGCCCAATATACCAGTAGTAACATTTGATGATATTAATAAAAAAGAATTCTTAACAAAATTATCTTTATCCACGGCTCACTCCCTCCTTCCTTTAAACCACTATAAACATATTCATATAATGTGTAAAATATGAGACCTTTACGAAATAAATTAATTTACTTAAGTTTTCATAATTAAATCTTTTAAGTTATTAGAAAAGGGAGGTCTTATTTTAATAGATTTACAATATAAATTTAATAGGAAATTTTTATTTGTTATAAAATTACATAATTACATTAAATCAGTAAGGGGAGAGTGAAGTGAGAAGGTTTCTAAAATTTTTAAGTGTTTCGGTCATAATAGTTGTGGTAGCATTTGGAGTATTTAGATTTTCTAATGAATATAGAATGAGCACATTAAAAAATAACATTAGTTGGAGTGTTGCATATAAAAACTGTAAAAATTCTGTAGCTTTCGATAAGGATGAAAATAAAAACACCTATGTAGCTTATGATAATTATATTAAGGTTATTAGAGATGACGGAAGGGAAGAAACTTTACTGCAAGATAAATCCTTAAAAATAGAAAATATAATTTATTATAAGAGTAAGTTATACTTTATTTCAAATTCTAGTTTATATGAATATGATTTAGGAAGTAAAAATTTAAAATCAATTTTAGATAAAATACCGTCTGAAGGCAAATATCTCGATAGAAATCTAATTATTAAAGATTCAAAACTTCTTTTATCCATAGGAAGTGCTACAAATTCTGGTGTGGCTACCTATGACAGCAAGTATTCCCCTGATAAGATTCCTTATGATAAAAGCTCAATAGATATTACATTAAATGGATTTAATTATGGAGAAAAGAAAACAGGTGCTTTTATGCCTTACGGGAATTCTAGTGAGCAGGGGCAACGAATAAAAGCGCAAAGTTTAGCCAATGCCTGTATTGTTGAAATAAACTTAAGTAATAATAAGGCAGCATTATATTCTTCAGGAATAAGAAATATTAAAGGCTGGGATTTAGACAGTGAAGGAGTTTTATATGGTATTGTAGGAGGTATGGAAAGCACTGGAGAAAGGCCTATTAATAGAGACTCAGATTACCTTTACAAAATAGATAAAGGTAAATGGTATGGATGGCCAGATTTCAGCGGTGGAGATCCTATTACTTCCCCTAGGTTTAAGGGTGATAAGTTAGTTTCTAATCTTATATCAAATCCTCCAAACAAGATTGTTCAAGCACCTGTTTATCAATATTCGGATGTAGGGATAATAAGATATTTGGCTATAGATAAAGAAGGCAGAATATTAGATAAAAATTCAAAAATATATTTTGATAGTAAGGAAAATGTTATAGCTTCAATTGGAACAAATAATGTTGTTTATAACTTATTGAAATTAAAAGATATAAGCGATATAAAAGGAATAAAATATTCAGAAGGAGATATTTATATTTTAGACAGTGGAGTAGGCTGTATATATAAATTACAATCAGAGAATTTGAATCTAAAGTTTAACTTACCAATGTCGATTTGGATATTTATATTTGTATTGTTACTTATATTAACTTGTTTGATTATTTATAAATTGTATTCTAAAAAAATGAAAATAACTAAATGAATTATAAAGCTGCTTTAAAAGATATATTTTAGGGCAGTTTTTTTAAACTTTAAAAGATTTCATAGTTAAAATTATGGAAAATAGTGGTAGAATGTAATTATAGATATTGAGAGGTATGGAGGAATAACTATGGGTAAAACATTAGTAATAAATTTAGAAGATGTTGTTTTACAAGGGGATGTATTAGATGTAGGGGAAAAAAATCTTGGGATTATATATAGTATATCAAAAGAAGTAGAGGATGAATTATCACTAGATTACGTATCTAGCGATACTAAGATAGAATTGAAAAGTAGAGAATATGATGCTTGCACATTCTTTTTTGATTTAAACAAAATGTGGACTAGCTTAGAAAAAGAAAAATTGATTAAAGAAATAAGTTCATATTTGAAAGAGAATGGTGAAATATATATTTGGGATATAAATAAGGAAAGAGGAAAAGTATTTAACAATAAAATAAAGGTCATATTACCAAATGAAAAAGTTAAAGAATTTATGTTTAAAAATTTAAACATACTTTCAAGTTCAAATATTGAAGAAATAAAAAAAATTCTTGAAAAATACTTCGAAATAGAAGAAACTAAAGCATGGGAAGATGTTTTTTTTATAAAAGGAAAGAAATTGAAGATAAAAGTTAAAGTAGAGGAGAAAGTTAATTATGAAGGTATTAATTACAGCAATTGACTCTAAATTTATTCATAGTAATTTAGCTGTTAGATATTTAAAGAATTTTACAAAGGATCTTGACTATGAAGGAAAGATAAAAGAATTTACTATAAATGATAGAGAAGGAAGAATATTAGAAGAGATAATTAAGGAAAAGCCAGATATTGTAGCATTTTCAACGTATATTTGGAATGTTGAACTTATTTCAAGAGTTGCCAACTTAATTAAAAGAGTAGATTCTAATATAGAAATTTTATATGGTGGGCCAGAAGTTTCATTTGATTC
Source organism: Bacillota bacterium (assembly GCA_021781745.1). GTDB lineage: Bacteria > Bacillota > Clostridia > Clostridiales > Clostridiaceae > Clostridium. The sequence continues at coordinate 62,313 of JAJXWH010000025.1, forward strand.
GAGAAGCTTTCTAAAAAATAATGTAGGAGAGTATGTTATTGAAGGAGAAGGGGAAAAGACTTATAGGGACTTCATTTTATATAAATTAGGGAAAATTAAGTTAGAAGATGTTAGAGGAATTCATTATAAAATAAATGATGAGGTTTATTCAAATGAAAAGCGTCTTCTTATGTCTATGGATGAAATAGTATTTCCATATGAGGAAGATGAAGATTTAAGCAATAAAATTGTTTACTATGAGGCTTCAAGGGGATGTCCATTCAATTGCAAATACTGCCTTTCATCTACAAGTCATGGAGTTAGATTCTTAGATGTCGATAGAGTATTAAAGGATTTAATGTATTTTATAAATAAAAAGGTTAGATTAGTTAAATTTGTTGATCGTACATTTAACTGTAATTCTAAATTTGCTATGGCAATATGGGAGTTTCTAATAAAGCAAGATACAAATACTCAATTTCATTTTGAGATATCAGCAGATATATTAAAACCTCAGGAAATTGAGCTTTTATCAAAGGCTCCAAAAGGAAGATTTAGATTTGAAGTTGGGGTGCAAACAACTAATGATGAGGTTTTAAGAAATATAAATAGGTTTGTTAATTTTAGTGATATAAAAGAAAAAGTTTTAGAAATTGAAGCATTAAGAAATATAGACCAGCATTTAGATTTAATAGCAGGACTTCCAGGAGAAGATTATGAATCTTTTAAAAAGTCTTTTAATGATATGTATGAAATAAAACCAGAAGAAATACAACTTGGTTTCTTAAAGTTATTAAAGGGGTCTTCCATGAGAGAAGATGCAGATAAATATGGAATGGAATATTCACCATATCCACCATATGAAATTTTAAAGACAGATAAGATATCATATGAGGAACTTCTAAAATTAAAAAAAGTAGAAGAAATGGTTGATAAGTATTACAATTCTCAAAAGTTTAAGCTTATAATTAAGTATTTTGAAAATAAATTTGAGAAACCTTTTGATTTTTATTATAGCTTAGGAATGTTCTTTGAAAAGCAAGGATATTTTAATAAAAATATAGGAAATGCAGAATATTACAAAGTATTTTTAGATTTTAATGAAAAAGTATTAGAAGAAAGTAATAAATATTTAAAAGAAATTATCAGATTTAATTACTTAATATTTAATAAAAAACGTGGATTACCTGACTTTTTGAGAAGTGATATGGAAAAAGAAGAAGAAAAAAGCATTAAGGAAAACCTTAAAGAGCAATATTCTTTTAAAGAATATCATTTGGAGAAGTTTAGCTTAAATTTAGAAAAATATATTTCAAATGGTGAATTAATAGAGGAAGATTCATATTATATGTTTAATAATAATAATGAATATGTTTATTTGCAGAATATATAAAGTTTCACATATCTGCAGAACTAGATCACTATATTCTCAAAATTAAACTAAAAAATAGCCATATAAAAAACAGAGCCCTAGGGGCTCTGAAAAAATTTCATTATTAATTATCTTCTGCTAATATTTTTTCTATTTATATTAAAGAGGAGATAAAGCTATGTATAAAGATATTGAAAATAGATTGGGTAAAATACAAGATATTAAAGTTTTAAAATCAGGATGGGCAGGAGAAATAATCTCCTTAAAATTTAAAGACAATACTCAAAAATATGTAGTTAAGACTTATAATAGTAGTAAAAATGGACTTGAAAACATAAAACAAGAATGGAAAGGGCTAAACTTGCTTTATAATGTAAATTATCCAGTTCCAAGGCCAATAATGAGTGACTTTGCAAATGAAAAGCCTTATATAGTTATGGAAGAAATTGAAGGAGAAAATTTATGGACCTGTTATGAGACTTTGACTAAAGAAGGCAAAGATCAATTATTGGAAACATTTGTAGAGGCTCTTTTTGAACTTCATAGATTAGATGTTTCCATAGTAGATAAGGAACTTGTAAAAGATTCTACAATCTCTTTTATTGAAAAAGAGATCATTGAGATTAAAAAATTGGCAGAAGAAAATAAATTGGAATATTTTACTCAAATAATAGATTGGTTACAGAAGGAGAAGGCGAATATTATAGACGAGAAATTAGCTATAATCCATAGAGATTATCATCCATGGAATGTAATAGTTGATAACAATGAAAAAATCTATGTAATTGATTTACTGTGGGGGATTGGAGACTATAGATTTGATTTAGCATGGACGTGTACACTAATGGAAAGAAGCGGGTTTGACGACTTTAGCCAAAATGTGTTAGAAAAATATAAAGAACTAAAAAATGAGAGTATTAATAATTTTGAATATTTTAAAGTATTTTCAACCTTAAGATGGCTAATTAATGTTATAATCTCGTTAAAAACTGGTGAGAATCTTAACGAAACAAGAAATAAAGAATTTGAGAAGTTTATTTGCCCGCTCATACAAAAGGGAATAAGGGCAATTCACGAAATTACTTGTATACAAATAACAATTTAAATAAACACTATATATAAAGAAATAATAACAGTATCCGGTTTAGTCAAGCTAACTTATAACTTTTCATCATACCCGCCAAGTGAAATTTTAAAGACAGAAATTAATAGAGCATTTCCATATAAAAATACTATACTTTAAGCAAAATATAGTGTATACTACAATAAATTTATGAATGTTTAAAATACTATTTATAATGTATTATATTAAGAGTTATCTTACAATCTTTTTCTATAATTTAATCATTCATAAATTACAAATATTAGGCAACTAAAAAATATTAATATAAATTTTAATAAAAAAAGGTTGCTATTTAAAAGGAAAGCTGATACAATAAATATTGTAATAAGAAAAGGTTTTTTATAGATATTATGCATTTCTCCTTTTAGAGAATTATATGAATCGATATTAATCTTTGAATTTTAAAAGGAGGAATTAAATATGCAAGATAAGACTTTAGTATGTAAAGATTGCGGAAATGAATTTGTTTTCACAACTGGAGAACAAGAATTCTACAAAGAAAAAGGATTCGATAACGAACCTGTAAGATGTCCTGATTGTAGAAGAGCTAGAAAGCAACAAAATAATAGAAGATAGTTTTGTTATTTTAAGAGTTATAAGATTTTCTTATAACTCTTTTTTGTATATGATCTAAAAAATTTAATATATAAAAAATATGTAATGTAATATTTAACGTGTTTTAGGAAATATGGTATGTGATTAGATGAGATGGGGGAGAGAAAATGAATGATGAGATAGTAATTGAAGCAATGAAAGAGTCTGATATAGATCAAGTAATAGAGTTATGGAATAAAATATTGAACTCTTCATTTTTACAAAGTTCTGTTACAAAAGAAGAGTTAATACAGTATATTGAAAGAAACCCAGACGTTAGCTCAGTAGCATGTACAGATGATGGAAAAGTAATTGGAGTCTTGCTATGTGGTCATGATGGTATAAGGGGATTTATCTATCATATTGCAGTACATGATGAATATAAGGTTAATGAAATTACTAACAGAATGTTAGAGCGTTCTTTATCAAAACTCAAAGAAGCTGGTATAAAAAAGGGGTTTATATTTACACAAAGTAATACCCACGATATGGATGAAACCTTTAATTCTATAGGCTGGGTTGTAATTCCTAATAAACTCCAATTTGAAGTATAATATTGGAGTTTTAAGAATGAGTATAGTATTAGATACAATTGGTCTATAATTTTGACCTATTGAGGTCTTTAACCTTGATGTTTACTATAAATATTTATATATGTATATATTTTAATACTTTTCTATTTAAATATGTACATAGAAATCTTTAATTATATTTTTCTAGAAATATAGTTTTATAGGAATATGTGTAAATATTATTAAAAAAGTAAATAAGATGGAATTTGATTAACGTATTTATAAAGAACTTATCTTAATAAAATAACTTTATTAAAACTTTAAGCTTAAAACCATTGAAAAAAATAATCATAGCATGTACAATAAACAGAATAAAGTAATTAATACTATATAAAGAAATAATATATTTTGCTTTATTTTTATGTCTAATAACTGAAAATAAAGATATATGTTATAAAGAAAAAGATTAATTCCCAATAATTTATTTTTAAGATTAGAAATATTGTTTGATAGGATGATATCTTATCTTGGATTTAAAGTAACATGTGTCTAAAGTAAGGGAGAGAAAATAATGTTGTACGTGTTGATTTTACTTTTATTAATAACTTTTGTGTTACCAATTATATCAAAGAAGGTAGAAGAAAATCTTGAACCTTTTCTGTTTTTGATAGGAATTTTAGCTGCTATCACATCAGGAGTTTTAAATAAAGATCTTTTTTTCAATATTTTTCAAAATAAATTTATGTATGCAATAGTAGTAGCTGTATTAATAGGTGGATTCTTATTTAAAGAACTTACTGATCATATAAATCTGGTATTAACAAATGTGTTAAAATATGTCCCGCTAAAAATTTTTGTTTTTTTAGTAATTGTAGTTTTGGGAATCCTCTCAAGTGTAATAACTGCAATTATAGCATCACTTTTCCTAGTGGAAATAATCAGTATGCTTCCTATTAGTAAAAAGAATAAAATAAATATTAATATAATTTCTTGTTTTTCTATTGGTCTTGGTGCAGTATTAACTCCCATAGGTGAACCTCTAGCAACAATTCTAGTTTCCAAGCTTAATGCAGATTTTTGGTTTCTATTTAATGAGTTTGGCATTTATATTATTCCAGGAATAATAATTCTAGGTATAATAGGGGTACTGTTTGCTAAAGAAGAGAAAATTCAGGAAGAAAAAGGTGAAGAGGTTGTTTTCAAGGAAACAAATAAAACTATAGTGGTAAGAGCACTTAAAATTTTACTATTTGTAATAGCGTTAGATTTACTGGGTGAAGGATTTAAACCTATTATTGATACATATATAATAGCTCTTGATACTCGTTATTTATATTGGGCTAATATGTGTTCTGCTGTTCTAGATAATGCAACATTAGCTGCTGCTGAGGTAAGTGTTAAAATGTCAGAATTACAAATTAAAGCGGTACTGATGGGACTTCTTATTAGTGGGGGAATGATGATTCCAGGCAATATACCTAATATTATTTCCGCTGGGAAATTAAAAATCAAAAGCAATGAATGGATTAAATTAGGTGTTCCACTTGGGCTGCTTATTATGATTATTTACTATGCAATTTTATTTGTTATATAGAACATGATTAAGATTAAGGTTACTTTATACTAAGCATCTCTGATTTTGCTTAGTATAAAGTAACCTTAATAATTTTGTAATTGATATAAGATATCTTTAATAGTATAATCAAATAGGAAGTAAACGTATATGGCATACTTGGATATAATTTACTTCCAGATACTTTACTAAGGAGTAGGAAATATGGATTATATTTTAGCAATGGTAGTTTCACTTATAATTGCGCTAATTGCCATGCCATTTCTTATGAAACTAGCTAATAAATTGCACTTTACAGATAAGCCTAACAAAAGAAAGCAGCATAAGGCACCAACACCACTATGCGGAGGTGTAGCTTTATATATTGGTTTTTTTATTCCGTATTTTATATTTTATAAAGATGATACAAATCAGCAGATAACAATATTTGTAGCAGCAACTATGATAGTATTAATTGGATTAATAGATGATTGGTATAAATCAAGAGGAAAAGAATTTGCTATATTTCCAAGATTAGTTATTCAATTATTGTCAGCAATTTTAGTATTTAAAGCCAATATCGCATTCGTGGGGTTTACTAATCCTTTTACAGGTTATTATGTAGAATTAAATTCAACTATACAATTTATTCTTACAATAACATGGATATTTGGAGTAACAACGGTGATAAACTGGTCTGATGGTATGGATGGATTAGCAGGAGGTTTATCATTAATATCAGCAATTACATTTTTTTTAGCAGCAATTATATTAAATCAAAATCAATCAGCATTAGTATCAGTAATTTTAGTTGGAACTATTTTGGGATTTTTATATTATAATAAGTTTCCTGCAAAAGTATTTATGGGAGATTCAGGAGCAAATTTTTTAGGCTTCATCTTAAGCATTACTGCCTTGGACGGTGCCTTTAAGCAAGCAACAGTTATGAGCTTATTTATACCTATATTAGCTTTAGCAGTACCTATTTTTGATAATTTGTTTGTGATCTTTAAAAGATTTCTAGAAGGAAAACCTGTATATCAGGCAGATAGAAGTCAAATACACTTTAGATTAGAAGAAAAAGGTTTTACAAAAGTTCAAGTTATTAATTACATAATGTTAGTAAGTTTAACATTTAGTATAGCTTCTATAATTTTGTTATTAATAAAGCGGTAATACAATTGGCAGTTGAAGAAAAAGTAATTGTATATGTTTCTATATTTTGACAACCTTGAGTTTTATGATAAGATAAAATCTTTACAAAGAAGATTTTATAATATATAATGACTAATAATAAGAACTTATCAAGAGCGGTGGAGGGACTGGCCCGAAGAAACCCAGCAACCGGTGTATTTTAGTATAAAATATACTTGGTGCTAAATCCTGCAGCTGAAGAGCTGAAAGATAAGGTGTTTTAGGGAATGTTAAGCCTAAGGGAATGCCTTTAGGCTTTTTTTATTAGCTAAAAACAATAAACAAATGGGGGGATAGAAATAGAGATAAATAAAGACGAAGTACTTAGATATCTAGGGTATAAAGGACAGTACATAGACAAAAATTTAAGTACAATAATTGATGAATGCAGGGAAGAAATTAAAAAAGTTATAACTCCCAGAGTCATTTATAGCTATAAAGAAATAAAATCAAATGGTGATAGTATAGATGTTATTTCTACTAATCTAATTTTAAAGGGCAAGGATATAACAGAGCACTTAAAGGATTCAAAGGTATGTGCATTAATGGCCGTAACCTTAGGAAATGATGTGGAAAAAAGAACTAGATTATATGAAAAGACTAATTTAACAAAAGCACTTATATTTGATGCTTGTGCTACAACAGCAGTTGAAGAAATCTGTGATGCAGTAGAAGAAGAAATTAAAGAAAAGGCTCTGGCCGAGGGCATGGATATAACCTATAGGTATAGTCCTGGATATGGAGATCTGTCTTTAGATATTCAAAGTAGCTTTTTAAGAGCATTAGATGCACAAAAAAGGATAGGGCTTACAGTATCAGAAAACAATTTATTATTCCCTAGAAAATCTGTCACTGCAATAATTGGAATTGTAGAGAGTAGAAATAGAAAAAATAAAAGAAGCTGTAAAGAATGCAGTAATTATGAAAATTGCAGCTTTAGAAGAGAGGGCGAAAGTTGTGGAGATTAAAGAATATATAAAAAATAACATATTAATATTTGATGGAGCAATGGGAACCATGCTTCAGAGGAAAGGATTAAAACTTGGAGAAAATCCAGAACTTCTAAATATTAAAGAACCAGATATAATAGAAGAAATCCATAAAGAGTATATAGAAAGTGGAGCAAATGTAATAACAACTAATACTTTTGGAGCCAATGAACTTAAGTTAAAACTTTGCAATTTGGAAGTTGAAGATGCAGTAGATGCAGCAGTTAAAATAGCTAAAAAGGCAAAGGGAAGCAGTAACACATACATTGCTTTAGATATTGGACCAATTGGAGAACTTTTAGAGCCAATGGGAACATTAAGCTTTGATAGAGCATATGAAATTTTTAAACGTCAAATAGTTCAAGGTGTTAAATCTGGTGCAGATATAATTTTAATTGAAACAATGACTGATTTATATGAACTTAAGGCGGCTATACTTGCGGCAAAGGAAAATTCGGATCTGCCTGTATTTTGTACTATGACTTTTGAAGAAAACTTAAGAACATTTACTGGATGCTCACCTGAGGCAATGGTGCTTGTATTAGAAGGGTTAGGGGTAGATGCACTTGGTGTTAATTGTTCTCTTGGACCAAAGCAGTTAAAACCTGTTATAGAAGAAATATGCAGCTTGGCACATATTCCAGTGATGATTCAGCCAAATGCCGGACTTCCAACATTATCCATAGGAAATGAAACAAAATATGATGTGACAAAAGAGGAATTTGCAGATACAGTATGCAGTTTTATTGATTTAGGTGTTAGAGTAATTGGAGGCTGCTGCGGAACAACTCCAGATTATATAAAGGAATTAAGTATAAGAGTTAAAGACAAAGTAGTTACCCCAATAGAAAGAAACAACAACTACTCCGCAATCTGCACACCATCAAAGGTTGTTAGAATAGATGGAGTTAGGATAATAGGTGAAAGAATTAACCCAACAGGTAAAAAAATATTTAAAGAAGCATTAAAAAATGGAGATTTAGATTATATTTTAAATCAAGCTGTTTCTCAAATTGAAGCGGGTGCACATATTTTAGATGTAAATGTTGGGCTGCCTGAAATTGATGAACCAAGCATGATGCATAAGGTTATAAAAGAAATACAAGGTATAATGGATACACCACTTCAAATAGATTCATCAGATCATAAAGCAATAGAAACTGGACTTAGATATTATAATGGAAAACCTATATTAAATTCAGTTAATGGCGAAGATGAAGTGCTAGATAAAATTCTTCCTTTAGTTAAAAAATATGGTGCAAGTGTTGTAGGTTTAACTTTAGATGAGAGAGGTATACCTGCGAAAGCAGAAGAAAGATTTGAAATTGCTAAGAAAATTATAAGTAGAGCAGCAGAATATGGAATTAAGAAAGAAGATGTGTTTATTGACTGTTTAGTTTTAACTGTATCGGCTCAGCAAGAAGAAGTTCAAGAAACCTTAAAAGCTGTAAGGATGGTTAAGGAAAAGTTAGGAGTCAAAACAGTACTTGGAGTTTCGAATATATCTTTTGGACTTCCCAATAGGGAATTAATTAATGAAACTTTCCTAGCTTTAGCTCTTGCAAATGGACTAGATTTACCTATAATCAATCCTAATGTAAGTGGAATGACAAGAGTTATTGATTCTTATAATGTTTTATATAACTATGACAAAGGTGCAGAAGTATACATTAATAATTATGCTAATGTAGAGTTAGCAACAGAAGTTACTGTTAAGGGTAATGGGACTTTTAAGAATAATAGTACTTCAAACGAAGAACATGATTTGAAGTATATTGTTGTCAAAGGATTAAAAGAAGAAGCTAAGCAGGCTACAATTGAGCTTTTAAAAGAAAAGAACGAGCTTGAAATAGTTAATGAGTATTTAATTCCAGCCCTAGATGAAGTGGGAAATAAATATGAAAAGGGTGAATTGTTTTTACCTCAACTAATACAGGCTGCTGAAACAGTAAAAAATTCTTTTGGCATTTTAAAAGCTGAAATTGTAAAGAATAATTCAAAGACCATTTCAAAGGGAAAAATAATAGTGGCAACTGTAAAAGGTGATATCCATGATATAGGAAAGAATATAGTTAAAGTTATTTTAGAGAATTATGGATATGAGATGATAGACTTAGGAAAAGATGTTCCTATTAAAACTGTTGTAGAAGAGGCTAAAAATCATAATGTATCCTTAATTGGGCTAAGTGCACTTATGACAACAACCCTTAAGAGCATGGAAGAAACAATACAAGCTTTAAAAGAAGATGGATATGTAGGAAAAGTGTTTGTTGGAGGAGCAGTACTGACTAAAGATACTGCTGAGAGAATAGGAGCAGATTTCTATGCAAAAGATGCAAAAGAATCAGTAGAAATCGCAAGAGAGGTATTAGGATAATATTTAAGCAAGAATTATTTTAATTATAACTTAGGCAGCCGAAAGGGCAGAGATTCTATTGATTGGGTTACTATTAACTTATTCTCTAATGTAACACTAAACAATAGAATCTCTGTCCTTCTTAGTTTAAGATGAAAAGGTTGAGATATATGCTATAACTCAATTACATCTAAATCATCTGGCATATATATGTTTCCATGGAATTCGTCTTTACCTTCTGCTATGTATAATTTTTTTCTATTCTCTAAATTTTTATCTTCTGTATGATATAGAATAACATTTTTTACATTCAATTCTTGAGCGTTCTTGCAGGCATCTTTTGCGGTAGCGTGATGTTTTTCGTAAGGTTTAAATATGTCCCTTTGGGAATAAAGGCAAAATGCTTCGTGAAGTAAGTAATCTACATTCTCGCAATAAGTTTTAACAGCTTCACGGTAAGGTTCATCCCCTAAAAAGGTTAAAGATTTACCGTTTAAAAGTAAAGTTTTAAATCCATATTGAAGATCCTTTGTGCTATGTATATCAAAAAAAGTTACAGGTCTATCTAAGATAGATGTTGAATAACTATCTTCTATTTTATTAAAAACTATTCTATTGTCAAATAGCTTTAAAAATTTTTTCTGGAGGACAAATGAGCATATTGTTTTTATAGCATCTATAGATGTTTCATGACAATAAATATTTAAGTTTCCGGTGTATTTATCATTTAAAATACCTTGAGCCGCAGCACGAATAACCCAAACGCTACCCAATATATGATCATTATGATTATGAGATATAAACATATTATGAATTTGATTAATTGAGATATTTAATTTCTCTAAGTTAGCAAGTATAGTATTACCACCGCCTGCATCAATAAGGAAGTGTTCATCATCCTTTGATAAAGTAAAACATGTATTATAACATTTTGTAACCATTGCAGAGCCTGTACCAAGTATATTTATTTTTTCCATCTTCAATCTCCTCGCATAAAGATAAGAATATAAAAGATAATATAATTAAGGGTATTTCTTATCTAAAATCATTAGTTGTTAATTTAATTAGTTATAATTATAGAAATTATATAGGACAATTACAAGTACTATATACAGTTTTTCGTTCTAAAAGTTTGTCCATAAAATTAATCAAAAGCATTTACTTATATCTATACATGATATATACTAGTGTATATACAGACAATTGAGTGAGGAGGAAATAAGATAAATGAATAATAAGATAAGACAAATGGTATATGCAGGATTGCTCACAGCATTAGCAATTATAATCCCTATTCAATTTGGATTTTTAAAGATAGTTATTCCACCATACTTTACAGCAACATTGGCTGCACATGTCCCAATGATGCTATCTATGTTAATATCACCGTTTGTTGCAGTGGTAGTTGGAATAGGTTCAACAATCGGCTTTTTAATAGCAGGAACACCAGCACCTGTAGTGGCAAGAGCGGCAACACACATTGTAGTTGGAGGTGTTGGAGCGCTGATAATTATGAAAAGTAAAAGCTACGTTAAAGCAGTAGCAATTACAGCGCCTATTCATGGGATTTTAGAGGCTTTAGTAACAATACCTTTTGTAGGATTTGGGCCTGGTGTTTATATAATATTAATAACCACAGTTGTTGGTGCAATGTTACATCATTCAGCAGATAGTATTATTGCCTATGCAATAGTTAAGGCAGTTGCAAAAGCAAGGAATAAAAGCATTTATAATGTTTTTGGAGAATTTAGAAAACAGCAATATAGTTATATGAAATAGTGATTCAAATTAAAATATAATAATGATTAAACTGTAAATTGAAAATTTTCTATCTAAAAGCCCATTTGCATATATAAATATGCAGTGGGCTTTTTTATTCTTTAGGAATTTATACTGCAGTAAAATCTGTGGATAACTTATTTAAAAGGCTGTTTAATTAGGTTTTGTATGGAAAAAGAATAAAAAAGAAATCTTATTCGCCTGCATAAAATGTTCTTATATGCAGCATAGCTGTTATTTCGAATGTGCAGATTTTTCTCACATGCGTTCGAAAAGGCAGATGCGTAAAAAAAATCTCCAGCTCCACAGTCGCTTACGATTTTTTTATATGATATTATATAGAAATTATAGAAAATTTACTTAAAATATATAGACAAAAATATGAAATATCATATAATAAGGTTAGAATAGCTTAAAAATATTGATTAGGGGGAATTATGCTAGGGAGTGCATATTCTTTTGATTCAAATATCCAAAAATAGAATATAGGGAAAATGGATATGGTGTGATTTTTAAGTTAATAATAAGATGAGGTGAACATTTTGGAAGAAAAAGAAGTAATGTCGTTTAGAGATGAAGATGGAAATAAAATTGATTTTGAAGCAATAGCAAAAATTTATTTAGAGGAACAGGGGTATTTATTATTATCACCATTAGATGAAGATAATGATGATATGTTTGCTTTTAGAATAGATATAAATGAAGAGGGAAAAGAAGAGTTAAACCTTGTAGAAGATGATAAGGAATTTGAATTAATTAAAAAGGAATATAAAAAATTATTATACTAAGTAAACGAGGTGAGATAAATGAAAAGTTCAGAAATTATAAATTTTTTAGAAGAAAATGATTTGGCTGATGTAGAAGAGATTAAACGAAAAGGCAATTATGTTATAATAAAATTTTTTTATGATTTTGATAAGGAAGAATTAAGTGCGGCAAAAGCTTATTCAAATGAAGAAAGTGACTTTGAACCAGAAAGTGATGAATGGTATAAAGAATATTACATTCCATATTTAAGAGATATTGCAGTAGATAATGTTGAAGCAATACTAGAAGAAACAATGGAAGAATTTGAACTAGAAACTAAATATAAAGAATTTGGAATTGAAAATGTGGAAAGCGGATATTTTAAATTTATTGCAGCATTTTCAGATGAGTTAACAGATTCTGAGATGGAAGATATTTTAAACGATTACTACGAGTAAAATGCACAGTTGGAATTAAAATACTATTGAAAATATAGTATCTTGTGATATAATTAAATCATAGATTTCCTGAGATGTGCGAAAAGCTTATGATATTCAACCTACATTATATAATCGGGATTTGCAATAAATTCATAAATGTCAGGCTTCATTTAAATCACTAAATAGTGGCAGTAGAAGGCAGAAGTGAGTTGAGTTTAACCCACCTGCGAGGCGCAGGATTTGAATATATAGGTGAACGGCATGTTGGGAGCTATGATTTGAGTATAACACCTCATTACTGAGGTGTTTTTTTATATACAAAAGTAAAAATATAGAAAAAACTAACTATTTTTATTTTAGTTAGTAATTTAATCATGAAAATGAGAAATAAAAATTTGAAATACACAACATATAAAATAGAAATAATGCTACTTTGAAATTATTTTATGTATATTAAGCAGCTATCTCATTAATGGATTTGGATTTATGTTGCTTATTATATATAGAAGATAATTCTTTTTGATATAAAACAATGTACTTGTCCAAATTTTGAGATAGAGCAATCATAAAATGTTTACTTGGTGAAAAAAATAATAATAATAAATTTAATAAATGTTTTCTAAAAGAAATATTACATTTAAGTTTAAAAAATACCCAAGTTTTCATAATTACACCCCTTTTGCAATAATAAGTTATTAATATGGTATTATTATAAACACAAAAGTAAAATTTGTAAAAATAATTCATATTACAATTAATGACAATAAATTTCAAGAAAGTGGTATAAATCTCTAAATAATATATTTTTCAAGGTTCAATATGTAACATGAAAACATAATTGTATATATTTTACAAAAATATTGTTCGACACATACTATATAAAATAATTAGATTATGTCGAAAAAATTCATATTGATTATATTAATTTAAATGGTAAAATTATTGATAGAATATAGAAAGGATGAAAATATGATGGATATTGAAAATGCTAGAATAGAACAAGTTGTAGAAAAAATTAATTTATTATACAGGACTAGTCAAGAAAGAGAATTAACTGAAGATGAGAAAGAGTTACAAGGAAAACTTAGAAAAAGATATATTGATAATGTTAAGAAAAATTTTAGAGCACAGCTTGATGAAATAGAACCTAAAAAAAGAAAAAAGGAATGATAGTATTTGGGTGTTTTAGTTAAAAAGTTAGTAGATGATTTAAACTTAGAGGTTTTGGTAGAAGGAAAAGAAGATGTGGAGATATCGGTAAACGATATAAATAGGCCAGGACTACAGTTAGCAGGATTTTATAATTATTTTGCTCCTGAGAGGATTCAAGTAATAGGTAAAGCGGAATGGAGTTTCTTAGATTATATGCAGATAGAACTAAGAAAGAAAAGAGTAAAAAAATATTTTAGTTTCGATATAAATTGTTTAATAATAACTAGAGGATTAGAGCCACATCCTGAATTTATAAAAGAAGCAAAAAAGCATAATATATGGTTTGTTAGAAGTAACTTAGTGACTACACAGTTTATAAGTAAAACTACAATATACTTAGCGGATAAACTTGCACCTGAAACAAGATTGCATGGTGTATTAGTGGATGTTTCGGGAATAGGAATATTGATCACTGGGGAAAGTGGAATAGGAAAAAGTGAAACTGCATTAGAATTAATAAAAAGAGGTCATAGACTTATTACTGATGATGCTGTGGATATAAAAGATATTGATGGACAATTAATAGGAAGATCACCTAAAATAACCGTGGGTATGCTAGAGGTAAGAGGGCTTGGAATTATTGATGTTACGACACTATATGGTTTAAGCTCGGTGGTTCAAGAAAAAGAAATAAAATTAGTTATGCATTTTGAACATTGGAAAGATGATAATGACTACGATAGATTAGGAATAGATAATGAATACATGAATATATTAGGTATTAATGTGAAAAAATTAACTGTACCTATTAGACCAGGAAGAAATATAGCAGTAATTATAGAAGCAGCAGCAGTAAATTATAGGCATGCATTAATGTCCAAGGTTACACCAGTTGATGTAATAGAAAGTAGAATGAACGATCTAAATGATTAGTAAAGGTCATGATCAAAAGGAGGAATGGCTATGAAAAATGAAAAAAAAGATTTAAGTAAAAATGCTTGGAATAAGTATAATGATAAGCAGGTGAAAGAGATATTTGATTTTTGTGAGGGATACAAAAATTTTATGTCAAAATGCAAAACTGAAAGGGAATGTGTAAAAGAAGTAATTAGTTTAGCAGAAACCCAAGGCTATAAAGATTTATACGAAATTATTAAAAGTAAAAAGAAATTAAAACCTGGGGATAAGGTTTATGCAAATAATAAAGGAAAAGCAATAGCTCTATTTATTGTAGGAAAAGAACCTATGGAAAATGGGTTGAAGATATTAGGAGCTCATATTGATTCGCCAAGATTAGACTTAAAACAAAATCCTCTTTATGAAGATAGTGAGTTGGTGTTATTAGATACACATTATTATGGTGGAATTAAGAAATACCAATGGGTGACATTGCCACTTGCTCTTCACGGAGTTGTAGCTAAGAAGGATGGAACTGTAATAGATATTTGCATTGGTGAAGATGAAAATGATCCTGTTGTAGGTGTATCTGATCTACTAATTCATTTAGCTGGAGAGCAAATGGGGAAGAAAGCTGATAAAGTTGTTGAAGGTGAAGACCTTAATGTATTAGTAGGAAGTATGCCTTTAAAAGGATCTGAAAAAGATGCAGTAAAGGCAAATATTTTAAAATTGCTTAAAGATAAATATGATTTTGAGGAAGAGGATTTTTTATCTGCAGAAATAGAAGTTGTGCCTGCTGGAAAAGCTAGAGATTATGGATTAGATAGAAGTATGGTAATGGCATATGGGCATGATGACAGGGTATGTTCATACACTTCATTAATGGCTATGTTTGAAATAAAAGAAACTGATAAAACTTGCTGTTGTTTATTAGTTGATAAAGAAGAAGTAGGCAGTATCGGGGCTACTGGTATGCATTCAAGATTTTTCGAAAATATAGTTTCAGAAATAATAGATAAAATTGATGGTTATACAGAACTTAAGTTTAGAAGATGTCTTACTAATTCGAAAATGCTATCTTCTGATGTAAGTGCAGCTTATGATCCTAATTATCCTTCTGTAATGGAAAAGAAAAATGCTGCTTTCTTTGGAAAAGGAATGGTATTTAATAAATATACGGGTGCAAGAGGAAAGGCTGGTTCCAATGATGCTAGTGCAGAATATATGGCTGAACTTAGGAGCATAATGGAAAAACACGATGTTTCAATACAAACAGCAGAACTTGGAAAAGTTGATGCTGGTGGTGGTGGAACCATTGCATACATATTGGCTCAATATAATATGGAAGTAATAGACTGTGGAGTGGCACTTCACAATATGCATGCACCTTGGGAAGTTGCAAGTAAAGTAGATATATATGAGACAATGAAAGGGTATAAAGCATTTCTAATTGAGGCATAAAACAATTAAAATGTGATTTAATTAAATTATTTAAAAAAGATGTTATCTTACAGTAGTTTGATAACATCTTTTTTTCTAAGAATAATTTTAAATATTTGAAAATGTTAAATCTAATGATGAAAGGAATTTAGATAAATACTCATACGGTAATTCCATGGAACCGATATCACCATGTCTTAAGTCTGTATTTAAATCTCCATGGAAATCTGAACCACATGAAATTAATAAATTATTTTCATTAGCTATTTTTACAAAGGTTATGGTTTCTTCATTTAAATTTTGATAGTAAATAGATTCTAAACCATCTAAATTCATGTGCAAGAATTCATTAATATTAGAATTTAATATTAATTTAGGGTGAGCTAAAAATACAAGAGCATTATATTTTTTTAAAATATCAAAACCATCTTTGGTAGATAATTTTAATGTAGGCACATAAGCTTTACGACCTTTACCTATAAACTTATCGAAAATTTCGTCCATAGAATATGGATAACCACTGCTAATAATTTCTCTAGCAATATGAGGTCTTGCAATTGTATCCTTAGCATCTCTAAGAATTTTTTCAAAATTAATTTCTATATTGAATTCTTCTGCAAGCTTAGCAATAATTTTTTTTGCTCTAATAACTCTGTGGTTTTTAATATTAGTTAATTCTTTAATAAGTTCTTCATTTCTAAAATTATCATCTTTAAAATAGCCTAAAATATGTACGCTTTCATTATTGTGTTGAGTTGATAGTTCAATTCCAGGAATTAAAGTAATATCATATTTATAGCTTTCTTCAATTGCCTCGTCCAATCCGCTCAGAGTATCATGATCAGTTATTGCCAAATATCTAACATTATTTTCATAAGCTCTTTGAACAACTTCTTTTGGAGAAAGTGTGCCATCTGAAGCAGTAGTATGAACATGAAAGTCTACTTTAAGCATATAATTTAACCTCCAATTGTTATGGATTTTTATAATTAATTAGTATTAATATAATCATATCATACTAGGTGATTAGAAGTATAGAAATTATTTGGACTACAGGGATCTTAATATTTTTTATTAAAAACAAAAAAGTAAATAATCTAAAATTTATATGATTATTATCTAGTATATATTTTAAATATTAGAGAAATTCGTAAGAAATAAAGAAAGCCAAAAAACTAGGATTATAAGTTTTTTTGGCTTTAATTTTTAATTAGATAAAGGCTCATTAGCATTAAAGAAAAATATATAAGTATAGTTGAGGTATAACTGTAACATCAAGGAAGATGCTGCAATTTTTTGTTAAATAAAAATGAAATTAAGTAATGATAAGTTAAAAATATACTAGAATGTAGTATACATTAATTGGAAAGTAAGGTATAATAATTGTGAAAAATTTACTTATGAGAGTTTTATTGTAACAAGAATAAAAAAATGTATATTACAAAAGGAGAGTTAAAATTGTGGATAAAAGAGTTGATGAGAAAATCTTAGATTTTATAAATGAAGTAGAACAAAGACAAGCTAAAAAAGATATTTGTAGCAGTCCAATAAAAATTGGAAATAGGTACTATGAATTTGAGGAAACAGAATTTTTTGAAGAAAGGTTAAATATGTATATTCCAAAGGATTTTCAGGACATGCCATTAGAAGCAAGAAAATTTAAATATCCATCAGAAAACAGACCAGAAATCATAAAGTGTAATGAAGATGGAAGTATTGCGATAACTTTAAATATTATTGACAGTCCTTTAGATGAAGAACGTGTGGAAGAACTAAAAGATGGAATGAAGATGATAATTAAAAAGACAAATCCTGCGAATGTGTTTT